>DAOSWM010000072.1:0-12897 GCA_035380045.1 Tenuifilaceae bacterium
AAAAGCAAAGGGGAGCGAACGCGCTCCCCGCAGCCTTTTTTTCTTGGGCTGTATTCGGCCCAAGAGGGAAGGCCGAACAACGCAGTTGTGAGGCAATCCCTCTTGAGTAGGCCGAACAACACAGTTGAGAGGCAATTTAGTTGGAGATAACCGGTTGTATAGAGGGTGCATACTAACATCTTTTTTTGTATGTTTTGAGCGAAAAAGAAAGACAAAATGTCTTGTTTATTTGCATAAAAACTGGATAAATATATAGTCTTTGCTCCGGATAATATAATATGAAAATAGTTGATTACATACTATTTACAATAGATAGGTTTCAAAAGGATATGTGTTCACCTATACTGATTTTCTAGCAGAGGTGAAACAAAAAGAAGCGGTCAATAAAGTACTAAACCGGATGGTGACTATATGTAAGATTGCCAAGCTTTCCAAAGGCAAATATTACAAACCCGAAACCACTCCTTTCTGGATTTTACAGCCTAACCGGTCACAGGTGATCAAGGATCTCCTAGAAGAGAATGGGAAACCTCTTAGCGACCACAGGACCTGATAGCGTTTTCTTACCAGTAAACTGAGAATTTCCTACACTTCCCCTATCCGCTGTTGCAAACTCTCCTGTTTTTTCTTGTTTATGTTTAGCTTTTCTTTATTAAATTAGCCAATCTTTGACAAGTTACTAATATCATCAATATGTTTTTGGGAAAACGAATAAAGGAATTACAGGAAGTACGGGAAGAAAAATGACTGTTTCAACGCCAACTAGCTGCTGAACTGGAATTTGATGCTCCTATGTACAGTAAAATAGAACGCGGTGAACGCCGGGCAAAAAGAAAGCAAGTCTTTAAACTGGCCAAACATTATTAGGTCAATGAAAACGAACTGCTGTTGCTCTGGCTGGCCGGTCAGATTTATGAACTGATTAATTATGAAGATTTAGCCAAAGACGTACTAAGAATTGTAGAACAAAATATTTAAAAACTTTATATGACATCAGAAACACACCGCCAGATGGCGAATTTTATATGGGATATTTGTAACCTGTTAAGAGGACCATACAAACGCAACGAGTACCGTAAAGTTATTTTGCCTCTTACCGTTTTACGCAGGTTCGATTGTATTCTGGCACCAACGAAACAAAAGGCGCTGGAAGAATACAGCAAGCTAAAGGGCAAACCTGAAAGCATTATCAAAGCCAAAATGGAACAGGTTACAGGAGTTAAATTTTACAACCTCTCAAAGCTTGATTTTTCTACCTTACTGGATGATGCTAACCAGATTGCGCCCAACCTGAATAGTTACATCAATAACTTCTCTTCCAATGTTCGTGACATTTTCGACCGCTTTGAGTTTGAAGATGAAATTCGGAAAATGGCAGAAAAAAACATCCTGTACCAGGTAATCAAAAAGTTTGGGCACGATAAAATTGACCTTTCGCCAAGCCGGATTGATAACCTGCAAATGGGCTACATTTTCGAAGAGCTTATCCGAATTGGGGCTGAACAATCAAACGAGGAAGCCGGGGAACATTTTACCCCGCGCGAAGTCATTAAACTGATGGTTGACCTGCTGCTTTCGCCCGAAGAAGACATCGCCGAAAGTTTCAAGGTTAAAAAGATTTACGACCCGGCTTGTGGCACAGGCGGTATGTTATCAGAAGCGGAAGATTACCTAAGAAAACTCAACGAAGATTCGCAACCGCACTTGTATGGTCAGGACTGGAACGACGAAGCCTGGGCAATTTGCCGTTCCGATATGTTGATTAAAGGACACGATGAGGAAAAAATAAAACTGGGCGACACATTTACCAAGGATGCCTACCATGAGGAAAGGTTCGATTACATGTTGGCCAATCCTCCCTTTGGCGTTTCGTGGAAACAACAGGAAAAATACATAAAACGCGAAGCTGATACGCTGGGCTATACTGGCAGGTTTGGTGCTGGATTACCACGTGTGAATGATGGTGCACTGCTTTTTCTGCAGCACATGATTGACAAAATGGAAACCCTCGAAGAAGGTGGAAGCCGCATTGGTATTGTATTTAATGGTTCGCCCCTCTTTACCGGCGATGCCGGAGGCGGTGAATCCAATATCAGGCAATGGATTATCGAAAACGACTGGCTCGAAGCCATTGTTGCCTTACCCGACCAACTCTTCTACAATACCGGTATTTCAACTTACATTTGGGTGGTTACCAATAAAAAGGTAAAAGACCGCAAAGGCAAAATCCAGTTAATCGATGCACGAAATTTCTGGATACCTATGCGTAAAAGTTTGGGTAATAAACGTAAACAGATTGGAGATGGCGAAGAAGGCCGCCCCAACCAGATTGCCGACATTACAAGCATTTACGGCAACTTTACACACGACGAAACCAAAGTCCTGAAAATTAAAGAAAACAACAACGGCGATTTCGTTGAAAAAGAAATTGTGGTAAGCAAGGTTTTCGACAACGAAGATTTTGGCTACAACAAAATTACTGTTGAACGTCCGCTTCGTTTGAACTTCCAGGCTTCCGATGAACGGATTGAGTTACTGGATGCAGTAACAGCTTTCCAGAACTTGGCCAGCAGCAAAAAGAAAGACGAAAATGCACGCATCCGCGAAATTGAAGCGGGAGAAAAACGTCAGGAAGAAATACGAACTTTACTGCGTGATTTGGGCAAAGCACACAACTACAATCGATACAAAAACCGGAAAACTTTTTTAATTGACTTACGTGAGATTGACCGAGCTAAAGGAGCCAAATTAACCGCGGCTGAATTGAAAGCTATACTGGAAGCCCTGGGTGAACGAGACGAAACCGCCGAAATTTGCCGCGATAAAAAAGGCAACCCGGAACCTGACCCACAATTGCGCGACACCGAAATGGTGCCCCTCAAAGAAAGCATTGAAGAATACTTTGAGCGTGAAGTTTTACCCCATGTACCCGATGCCTGGGTAGATGACTCCAAAACCAAAATTGGCTACGAAATACCTCTCAACAGACATTTCTATGTGTATGAGCCTCCACGCGAACTGGACGTAATTGATGCCGAATTAAAAGGGCTGGAACGGAATATTTTAGATTTGCTTGGTGACGTAACTAAAGATGAGGAGGTGCAATAATGAAATATCCTCATTATGAAAGCTATAAAGACAGCGGATTAAATTGGCTTGAAACAATCCCAGCAAATTGGGATATAAAAAGAATTAAATACATATCCAAGATATTCGGAAGAATTGGTTTCCGGGGGTATAATGCTGATGATTTGGTTGGTCCAGGAGAAGGTGCAATTACTTTAGGTGCTGGTCACATTGACAAGAATGATAAAATAGATTTAAGTTCTCCTGTTTATTTGAGTTGGGAAAAATATGAAGAAAGCCCTGAAATTAAAGTTAGAAAAGGTGACATTATTTTTGGCCAAAGGGGGTCAATTGGGAAAGTGGCGTATGTTGACAAAGATTATGGCAAGGTTACTATAAATCCAAGTTTGATTTTGCTAAAAGATATTAAACTAAATCCCATATATCTAACTTTCTTTCTACAAAGCCCACTGATAAGAAAATGGGTTCAACTCATTGGAAATTCTACAGCGGTTCCAATGATTAGTCAAGAACAATTTGAAAATTTTCCATGTCTTATCCCTACGAAAGAAGAACAACAATCCATCGCCAATTTTTTAGACAAGGAAACCACCCGTTTAGATGCGCTAATTGCTAAAAAGCAACAACTCATTGAAACCCTGAAAGAAAAGCGGATTGCTGTTATTTCTCATGCAGTTACCAAAGGACTAAATCCGGATGTTCCTATGAAAGATAGCGGCATTGAGTGGATAGGAAAAATACCAGAAAATTGGAATGCATCTCCGATAAAATTTATTGTATCAACGCCAATTACAGATGGTCCTCATACAACACCTGATTTTATTGATGAAGGCATACCTTTTATATCGGCTGAAGCAATCGAATATGGTGGAATAAATTTTAATAAAAAAAGAGGCTTTATTAGTGAAGAAGACCATAAACTTTTTTCATTAAAATATAAACCGAAGTTAAATGACATTTATGTCGTAAAATCAGGCTCGACAACAGGAAAGATTGCATTTGTTGATACTGAAATTGAATTTAACATTTGGTCTCCGTTAGCTGCAGTTAGGGTAAAAAAAGAATTTAGTCCAAAATTCGTGTTCTATGCTCTTTCTGCTGATTCTTTTCAAAAACAAATATCACTTTTTTGGAGCTTCGGGACTCAACCGAACATTGGAATGGGAGTACTTCAAAATCTTAAAATTGCTTATCCTGATTTAAATACGCAATTAGAAATTGTTTCATCAATAGACAGAAGAATTGAAAAAATAGATATTACAGTTCAAAAAACAGAAATGTTCGTCTCAAAACTCCAGGAATACAAAACTGCCCTGATTTCGGCAGCAGTCACCGGAAAAATAAAAGTACCTGAACAAGCATGAGCGCAGAATTTACCATCAAATCATTTGAAGATTATTTAACCGTCATTCGCGACGAGTTAAAAATTGAACATCCCTACTACCGGGGACAAACAAAACAAATTACCGATGGCTACGAGTTAAAGCCATCTATAGGTAGATACAATCACCTCGAAAGAAAAAACTTATCACAGTTCTATGATTTTGAGTGCCGCATTCTCGACACCTTTGCCAACCACGTAATGGGGCAGGTTAACCACCTCCCCCGCAACGATTGGGAATACCTGGCACTGGCTCAACATCACGGCTTGCCTACCCGCTTTATGGACTGGACAACCAATCCGCTGGTTGCCCTCTATTTTGCATCGCGCAATGCAAAAAAAGATACCGATAGTGCCGTGTATGTGCTAACCAAAAATGTGGTTAAATACAGCGAAATTATCCGCAACAGCGAAAACAAACATAAGGAAATTGAACCTATTGGCGACTTAACCACCGAAAAACACATCGATGATTTAGACCCCTACGGAGATTTTGATTTAGACGAAACAGCCGACGAAGCACACGATGAATCGGTTGATTATGATTTGGGCATTCCTGCTACTGAAACAACAACCTTAGTAAAAAAGGATGTAGAATCTCCTTTCGACATTACCCAAAACATTATTTACGACCCTGCCCATGTTTCACCGCGCATTCGTGCACAAGACGGGGTTCTGCTGGCTTGCCACCAGCCTCTAAAACCAATTGAAGAAGCAGATTATATTGAAATAATAATAAAACACGATAACAACAACCATCGGAAAATTTGTAAGCAATTGGAGCAATACGGGGTATTCGACAAACAATTGTTTCCCGATTTAGACGGTATGGCAAAATGGTTAAAGTATAAACAATTTGAAACCGAAGGAGCATAAAAAAACCTGCCGGTTAAAGCATGTTTTCAATTTCTTGAACTTGGTTACGTTCTCCGAGGAGAAGAAGCTTGACCAAGTATGACAAAACAAAAGTAAACCTATTAAATGAATTACCATGCAGAAAAAGACATTTAATTTCTATTGTGATGAAAGCACACACCTCGAAAACGACCATTTCCCTTTTATGGTTATTGGTTACGTTAGTGCTGCATGGAATCAGGTTAAACTACATGCTCAGAATATACTTCGGTTAAAACAGGAACATAGGTATAAAGGGGAGATTAAATGGTCAAAACTATCGGAATCAAACTACACCTTTTACGCCGACTTAATCGATTATTTCTTTGCAACCGATTTAAATTTCCGGGCAGTTATTGTTGACAAATCAAGGATTGACAATGAGCGCTTGGGCTTCACCTACAACGATTTTTATTACCGGATGTATTATCAGTTGTTGCACCACAAAATAAATATGGAGCATACCTACAACGTGTACCTCGACATAAAAGACACCTGCAGCTACGAAAAAATCAGAAAGCTCAGGCAAATCCTGAATGTGAATTACGGGAATGTTCGAAATTTGCAGTTCATTCACTCTCACGAAAGCGCCCTTTTGCAAATGACCGACGTATTAATGGGTGCCATCAACTATCACCTTCGAGATGAAGGAAAAGTGATTGCAAAGCATAAATTAATCAATAAAATACAGGCACACGCCAACCGTCCACTCAACTGTTCAACGCCGCTTGGTGCCGAAAAATTTAACCTGTTCTTCATCGAATTAAAATAAGCCGGTATGCCATTCAATCTGCTAAAAAAATATCCTGAGTTATTAGAAATCGGACATCTCATGGAGCCGGACAGAAATCGTTTGTTAAAATGGGTTTTTGAACGCGATATTGAGAATAACCAAAATTTCAGATTTAAAGGAAAAGTGATTCGCCCCATAAAAGGTGAAGAACCGGCCATGCAACTTTTATTTCGCCACCTCACGACCGAAGAAATGGAGGAGGAAAATGAAAATGGAAAATTGTTCAAACGTAGAATTTTTGAAATTCATCGTTCCCAACGTTTACACTGGGTAAAATATCACATCGATGAAAACCTGAAAAAGAATATCGAAATTTTCAGTACAGAAGAGCGTATTAACGGCAAAAAGAAATACAGGACTTACATTTATGATTTGACTCAAAAATATGTAATAGTACTGGAACCACATCGCAGCGGTATGGACTACTATTTACTGTCGGCTTATTACCTGAACCGGTGCTATGGGGTGAAGAAAATGAAAAAGAAAGTAATGAATAAACTAGACGAATTATTATAACAACGCAGAGGACGGTACATATCCTGATGTATCGTCCTCCGAAACTCCTTCTTCCTAATTAAGGAAAGATGAGCGCAACAAATATAGGACTAAAAATTGAAATTGCAATAGTTATTAACTGTTTTAACAAATGGGCAGCCAAAATTATACCGAAAAAGCATTTGAAACATACATCGAAGAAAGCCTGATGTTTAGAGGAGGTTGGCAACAAGGCACCAACAAAGAATGGGATAAAAAACACGCTCTGTTTCCCGAAAGAATAATTTCTTTTTTAAAAGATACTCAGGCCGAGCTTTATAAAAGAATGCAAAAACTACACGGCGATGAGTTGGATAATAAAATTATCGGCACGCTGATTAAAGAGCGAAATACAAAAGGTACATTGCATGTGTTAAGACACGGATTCCGCTTTTTCGGCAAAACTTTTAGCATGGCTTATTTCAAACCTGCAAATGCATTAAATGCTGAAATAATCAAGCTTTACGAAAAGAACCAGTTGACCGTCACCCGTCAGGTTTTATGCCATACAGTAAATAACGATACCGTCGATTTGGTATTCTCAATTAACGGCCTGCCGGTGGCTACTTGTGAGTTAAAAAATCCTGCAACAGGGCAAAGCTGGAAAAATGCAGTGGTCCAGTACCGTAAAGACAGGGATTGGCGTATGCCACTGTTCCGGTTTAAAACAGCCGCCGTGGTCCACTTTGCCGCTGACCCTGACGAAATTCACATGACAACACATTTACGGGGTGACAAAACGTTCTTTTTACCTTTTAACAGGGGAAGCCATCCCGGAGAAATAAAATGTGGAGCCGGAAACCCGCAACACAAATCAGGACACCGAACCGGCTACTTTTGGGAAGAAGTGTTACAGCGTGATTCTTTCCTTGAAATAATCGGCCACTTTATGTTTCTGGAAACCAAAGAGGAAACCACGCTCGACGAAAAAGGAGTAAAACAGAAATACACAAAAGAAACGCTCATTTTTCCCCGCTACCATCAATTGGATGCTGTTCGGAAATTGATTGCAACCAGCAGAGAAGAACGAACAGGCAATAATTACCTGATTCAGCATTCGGCAGGGAGTGGAAAAACAAACAGTATTAGCTGGCTCTCCCACCGTTTGGCAAGCTTGCACACCAATGCCGATGAAAAAATATTCGATTGCGTAGTGGTAATAACCGACAGGAAAGTGTTAGACCGCCAGTTGCAGGATGCCATTTACCAGATTGAACATGCGCAGGGCGTTGTAAAAGCCATCGACCAGGACTCAAAACAGTTGGCCGAAGCTTTGGTTGACGGAACCAAAATTGTAATTACCACACTGCAAAAATTCCCATTTGTATTGCGCGGACTATTGCATGTTGCCGGAGCCAATAATCTGGATAAACCGGATGAAGAATCAGTAAAACAGGCTCAAAGTTGGCAAGAACTAATTTCAGCAAGAAACTACGCGATAATTGTTGATGAGGCACATTCAAGTCAAACCGGAGAAACCGCAAGGGAATTAAAGGAGATTTTAGGTGCAGGAACTGATTTAGGTTCCGACGAAGGTGAATCAGACTGGGAAGACCGTTTAAATCAGGTAATGGAATCACGCGGAAAACAGAAAAACATCAGCTTTTTCGCTTTCACAGCCACGCCAAAAGGCAAAACACTTCAACTGTTTGGCCGAAACGATGAACCGTTTCACGTGTACTCTATGCGGCAAGCTATTCAGGAAGGTTTTATTCTGAATGTTTTGGAAAATTACACAACTTACGACACCTTTTATAAATTAGTAAAAGCGGTTGAAGAAGACCCGGAAATGCCAAAAAAGAAAGCTACAAAAGCTTTGGGGAAATTCATGAGCCTCCATCCGGTCAACGTTGAGCAACGAACCGAAATCATGGTGGAGCATTTTAGGAACCTGGTTAAAAAACGAATTAATGGTAAAGCAAAAGCCATGTTGGTAACCAGTTCCCGCTTGCATGCAGTGCGTTATATGATAGCCTTTCAACGCTACATCGAGAAGAAAAAATACACTGATATTCGTCCAATGGTGGCATTCAGCGGCAAAGTATCAGACCCTGAATCCGGTGTTGAATACACAGAGCCATCCATGAATACGGATGTGATAACAGGTAAACCCATTAGCGAAAGTCAACTCCCGGAGAAGTTTGACACACCTGATTATCAGATATTATTGGTTGCCAATAAATACCAGACAGGATTTGACCAGCCACTTCTGCATACCATGTATGTGGACAAGCGTCTGGATGGTGTTCAGGCAGTACAAACACTCTCCCGTTTAAACCGGATTAGTCCCGGAAAAGAAACACCTTTTGTACTGGACTTTGTTAACAGTGCAGAAGATATTTACAAGGCTTTCAAACCCTATTACGACCAAACTTCATTGCAGGAATCTACTGACCCGCAATTGTTGGAAACCATCAAACATGAATTGAATGCAATGCAGGTTTATTTCTGGTCAGAGGTGGAAGCATTTGCACAGGTGTTTTACAAGGATTTAAATAAGCAAAATCCAACCGACCATGCCAGAATGCAAAAACATGTTCAACCTGCTGTTGACCGTTATAAATCACTGGAAGAAGAAAAGGCCAAATTATTCAGGGACAAAATAACATCCTTCGTTAATGCCTATGCTTTTTTAAGTCAGATTATTCCTTACTGCGATTCCGAAATGGAAATGCTTTACAGTTTTAGTCGTTTCCTTATTCCACACTTACCTCGCGAACGGGATTATGAAATAGTAAAACCGGAAGATGACGTCAGTCTCCAGTATTACCGCATAGAGAGAGTTACTTCGGGTTCAATCGTTTTGGAGGAAGGCGAACCTTATGGAGTAAAAGGGATTACCGAATCCGGAACAGGAAAATCTGAGGATGAGAAAAAACCGCTATCCGAAATTATTGAGGTATTGAACACGAAGTTTGGCACCGACTTTTCGGAAGAAGACCGCTTGTTTTTTGAGCAAATAAAGGAGAAAGCAATAAAAGACACTAAGATTGTCCAGACAGCGGAAGCAAATACGCTGGATAAATTTCAACTGGGAATCCGAAAAATAATTGAAAACCTGATGATTCAGAGAATGTCGGAAAATGATGAGATTGTTTCCCGATACATGGAAGATATTGATTTTCAAAAAGCAGCTTATCATGTTCTTTCAGAGGAGATTTACAAAAAAATATTGAGTGATGTAAATGAATAAACTTTACTATGAAACTATACACAAAAACCAAAAGCAGCATCACATTATTAAAAGAAGTCCCGTTTAAACTTGAAAAGGACATTCAGAACTTGTTTGAATCCCAACTTTCAGAATTACTCGGGTTACAGTTGGTTAAGTCAGAGTTTTCTATCAAGAATAAGCGCATCGATACCCTGGCTTTAGACCCGGTAAACAAAGCCTTCATCATTATCGAGTACAAACGCTCAAAGAGCAATAGCGTAGTTGACCAGGGCTTTACTTACCTCAATTTAATGTTGGAGAATAAAGCCGACTTCATTGTCGAATACAACGAATCCTGCAAAGATAGCATCCAGCGTAAAGATGTGGACTGGTCGCAAACCCGTGTGATTTTTGTTTCTACCAGCTTTACCGAGAATCAGAAACTAGCGACCAATTTCAAAGACATTGCTATCGAACTGTACGAAGTTAAACAATATGAAGGAGGAATCATTGCTATTAATCCCATTAAGAAATCGGCCTCAGCAACCAGCATTCAACCGCTAACTGAAAAAGATGAAGCTATCAGGAAAATAACCAGGGAAATCAAAGTATATTCTGAAGAAGACCACCTGGCCAACAAATCCGAAGAAATAATGGAACTGTATGAAGCATACAAAGATGCCATTTTGAATCTTGCAGATAATATTGAAATACAAGCCCGTAAAGATTACATAGCCTTCAAAAAGAACAGCAACATTGCAGACATAACTATCCAGCGAAAAGGGCTAAAAATGTGGATTAACCTGAAAAAAGGCAATCTCGACGACCCCAAGAAAATTACCCGCGATGTATCTGAAACCGGACACTGGGGCAATGGTGATTACGAGTTATTAATTACAAATACCGAAAATATAGAATACATTATGAGTCTAGTGAAACAAGCAATCTAATATCCAACGCTATGACCGAAACAGAAAAACAGGTACTTTCCCCTTCCCGATTATGAATTATCGGAACCACAAAAGGTAGTACTGAAGATTTATGGACATTCTATCGACGAGAATTATTCCAAACTATTAATAGAGAATAAAGATTTGCCGCTATCAAATGTAGCTCTATTAGACCGTATCCAGAAAAAATTACCTGTTACTGATGAGGCAATCAAAATGCTAAAACAACGAAAACTGATTGAAGGGCGGAAACCGAATTATTTTATTGCAGCACAGGTTGCAACCACAATTGATGATAAAGCTGCCTATATAAGAAACAGGGCTTTTGATGATGCTCATTACAAAGATATGATTACATCTTACCTAAAGAAGTTCAAGAAAGGAAATAGAAGTGAAATAGAGAACCTCATCATACCGAAACTTTCGGAGGTTCTAGTAGAGAAACAAAAGAAAGATAAAGTAAAGAATCTATTACAGGCACTGAGGAAAGATAACCAGATTCGTCTAAAAGGAAAATATTGGTATTTAGCTTAGACAACATTAGACATGATTTTAGACGTAATAGAGCAAATGAAAAAGATGGGGATTTAAATCGAGACAGTGTTAATACTATAGATAATCAAGATGTTAGAGTAGATGGAAAAGATTTTCACAGGATTGGTAATAATGATTTTAGATGAGGATTTAGACGAAGGTTTAGACATGAAATAAGCATTGAAACAAACAACTACAAAGCATTCATTATTATCGAATACAAGCGCTCGAAGGCGGAATTATCGAGATTAATCCAATCAAAAAATCTTCGTATGCAATCAGTTTCATAAACGTTCTTACTTTTTCGCATTCAGAGAAAGAAAAAACCACTACTTTTGCATCGGCTATGGAGTTAGCCCTAAATGCTCTTTGAAGCTGATGACTCCTACTTTCTTTTTACAATATCATCAGCTATGCTCAAAAACATACTTTTTGTCGGACTGGGAAGCGGACTGGGTGGCGTGATCCGTTATATCCTGTTTGTTGCAATAGACCAAACCGGAAAACAATTTTCATTTCCCATTAAAACATTTCTGGTCAATATCATAGGATGTTTTGCCCTGGGTCTTTTCTATGGGCTGGCAGACAGGGGACAATTTACCGATAACCAGGTAATTCTTTTTCTGACCATGGGCCTTTGCGGGGGATTTACTACTTTTTCAGCGTTCTCTCACGATAATATCGTATTGTTGAAAAACGGCAATTTTTTGTTGGCCATGTTCTATGTGCTGTTAACAGTCCTTCTCTCATTCATTGCCCTTTACCTGGGTAACAGGATCGTAAGTTCCCCTGTATATTCCTGAGAAAACAGAAAAAGGCTGCAAAAGTATTTGCAACCAAATATTCGCGTTAAGTTTACATATTCTAAACTACTCCACCCTGTACCACTCCGAGGTCTTTCCTAAAAACCTCATACCTGCTACAAATCCCCGTAATTTTAACAGATCGTCATTTTCCAGCCGGGCAAAACAATCATATGTTTTACCGGAAGCAGGATCGTAAATAGTCCCGTCTTTCCATTCATCCTTTTTGTCATTGTAAACAAATCCTTCCAGAATGGTCAACCCTATTAGCGAACGGCTTTGCAATGCGGTGTCGGGATTGTTGTCGTCTTTTGGTTCTTCTCCGTTCTCATACTTTTCGGGAATCATATAAATAATAGTCCCGTTGTATTTTCCATCTACCAATTTTACTTCGATCTTGGTTGTTTTTTCCTCATTCCACCATATGCCTAAAATCTTATCGGCATTCTGTGCCAAAGCGGCCAGGGAATAGATGCTTAAAAAACAAAAAATTGCGATTCTTTTCATAATAATCAGTTAATGTTTATTTCAACAAATATATAAAAATTCATAACTTGCCCTTATGAAAAAAATATTGACGTTATTCTTATTACTGCAACTCCTTCCCACAGGAATATCAAATGCATGTACCCGCGTAGTCTACCAGGGTCCCGGAGGAATTATCATAACAGCCAGGTCAATGGACTGGGCCAGTGAAATCCCCGCAGATCTATGGATTTTTCCCCGGGGAATGGAAAGAGAAGGCCGAGTAGGCCCCAACTCCGTTA
>DAOSWM010000073.1:0-12797 GCA_035380045.1 Tenuifilaceae bacterium
TTTTCATTTTTGAATTAAATTATTTAAAACATTTAGGTTACTTACCCAAATTTGGCAGGGAAAGGTACGATTTAATATGGTTAAATTTCCAATTTGTAATTCCCAATTTTGTCACACTGCGCCCTCATGTCGAAGTAACCGACCACCAATCACCAATCACCGACCACCGATCACCTGTTTTCACTGCTAATACTCTTTCTCCACTCAATATACCCAACAATGCTCATGCTAAAGTAAAAAAAGAATAGCACTGAGGTAGGGTAGAGGCCCTTGAAAATGTAAAGTCCAAGCGAAACTGCGTTCACAACAATCCAGAGCCACCACATTTCAATAATTTTCCTTGCCAGCATCCAGGTTGCCGTAATGCTGAGTGCGGTGGTGAAAGCATCGCCAATTGGAACCGGTGAGTCGGTGTAGTTTTTTAGAATGAAGTAAATAGTAAAAAAAATTGCAGTAGTAACAGGAATAAGAACTAGCGTTGTTTTTCGGTTAATACGAGTTACTGGTAGTGAGTTAGCTTGCCGTTTTTTGCCTCCGTAAAGCCAGTGCCACCAACCGTAGATACTAATGAAAAGGTAGTAGAACTGCAGGCCCATATCGGCGTAGAATTTGGCGGCGAAAAAAATGTAGATGTATAAAGCTGAGGTAGCAAGCCCAAAAGGCCAAAGCCAAACTTTTTGCTTTATTTCCAGGTAAAGGTAAATTAGGCCGGTTACCGCACCCAGAATTTCTACGTAGTTATTTTGAATCCAGTGGAGCATGTTTTTTACGTTTAATTAAGACCGGAGACGGAAGTGACTGGTTACTAACCACTGATCACTGACCACCGATCACTGATCACCCAAATTCTTTTGTCTCCCAACTTCCGTCTTCCGACTTTACTAAAACTCAACCACAATTCTTGTCATCAAATTAATTCCCGCTTGCGGGAAGAATCCATCCTCGCGGTACTCTGGGCTACCATCGGCGAATGCTGCGCGGTAAACCCAAGCTGTTGCGAGGTAATCTTCGTTGAAAATGTTGTTAACCATTAGTTCAAGGTTTAGTCCCTTTGTGCCCTTCAGGCTCAGCTTGTAGTCAATTTTTAGGTTGTTTACCAAATACGCATCAAGCATTCTTTCCTTGCTGCTGGTGTTGTCGAAGTACTGTGAATCAACGTATTTTGTGGTGAAGGATAGGCCAAAGTTTTTTAAGGGTTGAAACCTTAATATGCTCGACAGAATTGCTGAAGGGGAGAAGGAAATTTCGGTATCTCCTAATTTATTCTCCTGTTGTCCAATGAATTCCCATGTCTGATCGCTGTCGTACAAGTCAATGTACTCCACGAAATCCTTAATAATGTTTCTGCTAAGGGTAAGGTTCCCATCCCACCGAAGCCAGCTCGATGGTTTTATTCCTAGTGTAGCTTCAATGCCAGCACGGTAGCTTTTGGGAACGTTTGTCATAAGAGGGTAGCCAACATCGCTTAGCTTACCGGTTAGTACTAGCTGGTCGCGGTAGTCCATGTAGTAGAAATTAAGCCCAAAGGCGTAATTTTGGGATTTGTGGTTGTAGCCCAGCTCGTAGTCCATTAGCTTTTCGGGAGTTGGCGTGTTGTTGGAACCGTACTTCATGGCGTCCTTTATATCGGCACGGGTTGGCTCGCGATGAGCCATTCCAAACGAGAAGTAAACATCGTGCGAAGGGGTTATTTTATACATTAATCCTGCTTTTGGATTTAAAAAATCCCACGAATGCGATTGGTCGAGCGATGCCAGATCGTCATCAAAACCACTCAGGATGTATTCGATTCTTCGGTACTGCACATCACCAAAAAGGTTCAGCTTTTCGGCCACCTGCCAGTTAGCTTTGGTGAAGATGTTGAAGTCGGTTTTTGTCCCGTTGTTTCGGTACCATTCAAAATCTTTTGGAATCCCTGCATTCACTTCAGTCCAAAGAACTTTACCGTAATGGTCGCCATCGTACTTGTTCCAACCTCCGCCAAGGGTTGTTGAAATGCTGTTTTTCCTATAAACCAGCGAGTAGGTGCCGCCATAGAAATCGTTATCCATAAGCTTTTGCCGAATCATGTTTGTATGAGTTACCGTTTCTTCCCCAATAGTAATTGGATTTATTCCGTAGTCTTCCAACTCGCGGTTTCGTTTGTACTGCTCGTAGTAACCTTTACCAACGGTCCAGTGTCCAGCAACGTTCATCGACAGGTATTTTGAAAGATGGTGGCTGTAAACCAGCTGGTAGTGAGTTTGGGTGTAGTTGTCGGTTTCGTTTCGGTAGAATTGTTCAACGCCAAACTCATCGGTAAACATGTACCCGGCTGGGTTATAGCGTGGGTTTTCGTCGAGCATGTAGCCTGGCGTTCCCTCCCAGGTAATTCCTGTGTGCTGGTCGCCATGAATCAGGTTTAAACGCACGATGCTTTTTGCTGTGTGCCAGGCACCGGTAAAGAAAAGCGACTGGTGATCGGACATTCCACGCTCAATGTAACCGTCGGAAGCAACCCTTGAGTAGCGCCCCTCGAAGCTGAACTGGTCGTTCACCAAACCGGTTCCGGCTTTTATGGTTGTGCGGAATGTGTTGAATGAGCCACCCATAATTTCGCCATAGGCGAAGGGTTCGGGCTCTAATGTAACGGTTTGGAAGTTTACGGTTGCACCAAATGCACCAGCTCCGTTGGTTGAGGTACCAACGCCCCGCTGCACCTGAATGTTGTCGACAGAACTTGTGAAATCGGGCATGTTTACCCACCAAACCCCCTGCGATTCGGAATCGTTCAGCGGAATTCCGTTAACCGTAACGTTAATGCGGGTCATGTCGGTTCCTCGAATTCTGAAAGCTGTGTTTCCAACCCCAGTTCCACCTTCCGATACAGCAACTACCGAGGGAATCATTTCCAGAAGGTAAGGTACGTCAAACCCTGAGTTTCGTTCCCTGATTTCCTTTGAGTTAACAGATGAGTGTGCTATTGGCATTCGCTCTGAAACACGCGTTGCGCTAACAATTACCGCTTCACCCATTATGGTCTCGGGAGTTAGCGTGAAGTTAACCTGTTTATCTCCATCAACACTTACTTCAATTACCTCACGCTTATAACCTACAAACGATGCTGCTAGGTTATAGGTTCCCTTGCTGGTTATTTTTAGCATGTATTCTCCATTCAGGGTGGTGGATGTTCCCTGAAGTGTGTTTTCAACGGTTATGGTTGCACCAACTAGCTCGGCACCATCGCTATCCGTTACCTTTCCGCTAATCGTAATACCTCCCATTGATTCGCTTGTATCTGCAAACGAGGGAGCGAAAACTCCCCAAAAACATAAAGCAATTAGTAATTTTTTCATTCAAAATTCCTTTTTAGGGTTAGTAAATTTTAATGAGTTTGCTGCATCGGAACGCAACAAGAAACATTGAACCGTAAAAAGGGGAATTAATACGTTAAGGTTGATTGCCGAACTCTTTTCCCTTCGCCGGCACTACCCGGATCAGGTTCAAAGGGTGTAATCTCAGCCTGTTGTATTAAGGCACCCCTAAAAGTGATATGCTGCAAAGGTAATGCTTTGAATGTCCTATTTCAAAATAATTACTAGCTAAAATTCATCTTTATTTGGTATATTCCACATTTATAGATGTTTACTTGTTGGTTGAATTATTAGACTAAAAAAAAATACAAAAAGTTAAACAAAAGTTACATAGTTATGTTACTCATAGCAAATTGAGTATTTTTAAAATTAGTTATATCTTTAAAACAAATAAGGAACCAATGAAACTAAAAAACCTTTTATCAGTAATATTTTTAATGTTGTTAGTCGTTCAGGTTTTTCCACAGAATACTGGAACCATTGAAGGGCGTATTTTCAACAGCAAGAACAACGAGCCGGTTCCCTTCGCCAACATTGTTGTTTGGGGAACTAGCATTGGCTCATCGTCCGATTTCGACGGGAACTTTAAGTTTGCAGGCTTAGCCCCTGGTTATATTGAGCTTCGGGTTTCGGCCGTTGGTTTTGAACCCTACGTTTCAGAAGCAATAATGGTAACCAACGCCAGGACAGCCTTTATTGAAATACCTTTGGAAGAGGCTTCGGTTGAGCTCGAGGGGGTTGTTGTTACCGCCAGCCCTTTTCGTAAAAGCGAGGAGAGCCCTGTTTCACTTCAACGTATTGGAATTGATGAAATTGAAAAGAATCCTGGAGGGAATCGCGATATTAGCAGAGTAATCCAGTCGCTGCCTGGGGTTGCCTCAACTCCAGCCTATCGCAACGATGTGATTGTTCGTGGCGGTGGTCCCGGTGAGAATCGTTTCTACCTCGATGGCGTAGAAATCCCCAACCTTAACCACTTTGCTACGCAAGGAGCATCGGGAGGTCCTGTGGGTATTATCAACGCCGATTTCATTCGCGAAGCGAATTTTTTCTCAGGTGCTTTTCCCGCATCAAAGGGTAATGCCCTTAGTTCCGTTTTAGATTTCAGGCAAATTGATGGTAACAGCGAACGAATGAAGTTCAAGGGCGCCGTTGGTGCAAGCGACCTGGCTCTTACCCTCGATGGCCCGCTGGGCGATAATACCACATTTATCTTCTCAGCACGTCGGTCGTACCTTCAGTTCCTATTTAGCGCCATTGGCCTGCCTTTCCTTCCTACCTACAACGATTTTCAGTTTAAAACCAGAACCCGCATCGACGAGAGGAATGAAATTACGGTTATCGGCATTGGTGCCATCGATGAATTTTCGCTTAACACGGGATTGGAAAACCCAACGCCCGACCAGCGTTACATTCTCAGCTACGTTCCGGTTAACACTCAGTGGAACTATACCAACGGAATTGTTTATAAGCACTTTCGCGACAAGGGCTACGATACCTGGGTTCTTAGTAGGAATATGTTGAACAATAGGCAGTTCAAGTATCCCGATAACGATGAGAGCCAGCAGAAAATTCTCGATTACATTTCACAGGAATCTGAGAATAAGCTTCGCTACGAGCACGATAGGAAGCTCGACAACGGAGTTAAGCTAAATGTGGGGGCAGGTTTCGAGCATGCTCGCTACACAAACCAAACTTACCGCTCATTCTTTACTAATGGGCAGCTCGTTCCAATCGATTACGATACGAAGCTGCACCTTTTCAAGTGGAGCGTTTTTGGCCAGGCAAGTCAAAGTTTCTACAACGACAAGCTAACCCTTTCGTTAGGGTTACGAGCCGATGCCAACAGCTACTCATCGAGCATGGCCAATATGCTAAACCAAGTTAGTCCGCGTTTATCGGGAGCCTACTCGCTTAGCAACGATTTTTCGCTGAACTTCAATGTTGGCCGATACTACCAGCAGCCTCCATACACCATGCTAGGTTTTGCCCTGGCTGACGGAACGCTGGTGAACAAGGAGAACAATTTGAAATACATTCGTGCCGACCATGTTGTTGGCGGTTTCGAGTGGTTGCCGAACCAGAAGAGTAGGATAACGCTTGAGGGATTCTATAAGTGGTATTCAAACTACCCTTTCTCACTCAACGATTCAATCTCCTTGGCTAGCAAGGGTGCAGATTTTGGAACCTTTGGCGACGAGGCTGTAACTTCAACATCAACGGGAAGAGCTTACGGGTTGGAGCTGCTTTACCGCTCAAAGGATTTGCTTGGTTTCAATACCATTCTTGCCTACACGCTGGTTTGGAGCGATTCAGAGAACTCAATCCCAACCCTTACGGGCGACTGGGTTCCAACAGCCTGGGATAATAGGCACATACTTACGTTAACCGCTACCCGCGAATTCAACAAGGGTTGGGATTTTGGTTTCAAGTGGCGTTTTGTTGGTGGCTCGCCATACACTCCGTGGGATTTGGAAACCTCCTCGATTATTTCGGCTTGGGATGCACAGGGAAGAGGATATTTGGACTATTCGAGGTTTAATACTTTGCGTTTGGAACCTTACCACCAGCTCGACGTTCGGGTTGACAAGATGTTCTACCTTAAGAAAACGACCCTTAACTTCTATGTCGATATTCAGAACCTTTACGGTTTTGCCGGCGACCAGCCCGATAATATAATTGTGAGCGTTGATGAAAATGGAAACCGATTAGTTGAGAATGGAAGGTATGTGCTCGAAACCATTTCTGGCACCGGAGGTGGAACCATTCTTCCAACCGTTGGAATAATTGTAGAATTTTAATGAACGAAAAAATTTAATTTACCGATAATAATACCAGCCATGAAAAGATACTTCATAATATTACCCTTGCTTGCTTTACTCATTTCGTCATGCGTTAAGCCTCCCAAGAACACTGAGCAGGAAACCGTAACAACACTAAAAACATATCCCTACATTGAGGGAACTCCCATTCGCATCGATTTTACCAAGGGAGAAGAGTTTTACTATCCGCTAATTGTATTTTGGATTGAGGACGAGCAAGGAAACTACATTGAAACGATTTACGCGTCGCAGTCAATTGCAACCGGAGTTTTTAAGTTTGGGGTGAACGATAAGGGGAAGTGGGCTCCCGGCGAACGCCGTCGTTCTGCTGCACTGCCATACTGGGGGCATAAACGTGGATTCAAAGCCCCCGACGGGCTTTTTCTTCCAACCCCACAGGATCCCTTGCCCGATGCCATTACAGGAGCAACGCCCAAAACCAGCTTCGTGGTGAACTCCTTCGTAAAGCCCGAATTGAAAAAGTTCAGGTTAATGATGGAGATTAACCAAACCTGGGACTGGAACAACTACTGGCACAACAACCTTTACCCCGATGACGAGGAGTACAAAACCAGCTGCCAGCCAGCACTGGTATACATGGGAGAAGTAGATACATCAAGCGCTGGTCAGACAATTGAACTTAAGCCAATTGGCCATAGCCACTATTCTGGTAAAACCGGCGAGCTGTTCCCCGATATTTCAACCCTAACAACTGCGCTTCAAATAGCAGAGAAAGTTACGGTTCGTATCGGCGGGGTTGACTAAGCTGCAAATATTTTGTATATTACAACGGATGGATTCCAAAACAGACAAGCAGATTCTTGTTGCAGGTGCAACCGGCTTAATTGGAACAGAGTTGGTTAAATCTCTTGTTTCAATAGGCTACAAGGTTTTAGTGCTTACCCGAAACCCCGACAAAGTTATTGCAACCTTCCCTCAGGGGGTGGGTTGCCTTGAGTGGACCGGAGATTTTTCTACGTCTCTAGTACGGGAAGTTGAAAAAAGTTATGCTGTTGTTAACCTGGCCGGGGAAGGGATAGCCCAAAAACGTTGGACAAAAAAACGGCGTACTCAGTTAGTTCGTAGCAGGTTGGGAACAACCCGTTCGTTGGCGAAGGCATGTGGCTTCGCAAATCCAAAACCTACGGTTTTTATTCAAGCATCGGCTATTGGCTATTATCCAAATTCAAGTTCAGCCATTTTCACAGAGGAATCAGAAGCAGGAACCTCATTCCTTTCCAGGTTAACGGCCGATTGGGAGAAGGTGGCATACAACGAGGTCCCCGAACAAATTCGTCTTGTAATTATCAGAACGGGCATTGTACTTTCCACAAGGGGAGGAATGCTTAAAAAAATGATACTCCCAATAAAAATGAATTTGGGTGCTTGGTTTGGAAGTGGGAAACAGATGGTTTCGTGGATTCATATTCACGACGAGGTAAATGCGATACTTTATTTGCTATGTAACCCTAATCTTTCAGGTGTTTTCAACCTTGTTGCTCCAAAACCTACTACTCAAAAGGCCTTTGTAAAAAACATGGGAATACAACTTCACAGGCTCGCCTTCATGAGCATCCCTTCGTTTGTAGTTAAACTTATTTATGGTAGTATGGGAAAGGAGTTGCTTCTTTCAGGACAGAATGTTGAAGCCAAAAGGTTAGTTGAATCGGGATTCGAATTCTCATTCCCAGACCTATCACTGGCAATAGCAGATTTTTTTAGGATGAAAAATTAGGTTGGGAAGAATGATATTGATCAACTATAAGCTAAATATCCAATAAAAATTGGATTTTTGGACTTCATGTATTGTACCTTTGAATTGTTAATCTAACCTTTTTTACAGTTGGTCAAATTGTTCGAACTTTTTTAAGTATTTATAGTTTAATTTGAAGTGTACACATGATTTTTCAGAGTAAAATGAGAAAGATTTTTTTTAGAGAAAAGGTATTATTTTTGATAGTTATCCTTTTTGTTGTTATATTTACATCCTGCCACAGCAGTGTTCCGTGTCCAGTTTATAGGGATATACCAGTTGGTAGTTTAGGTAACAAATAGTTTTTTGGCTTAATTTTAAAGTTGTTTTACAAAATTTTGCATTATGAAATCATCGAAGAGAAAGTTTGTTGTATTCCTTCTTCTCCTAGGAGTAGTTGCTATAATGGGTTCATGCGCAACAAAAAAAGTAGCATGTCCAGCTTACGCTAAAACCAATGTACAACAAACTCAGCAAAACAGCTAAGGTTATTCAGTACATTTTTTATTTAACAAATTTCTCCTGTTGCCGCTTGGTAATGGAGAAGTTTTTTTTTGCCCTTACTCTTGCGTTGCTCCTACTTGTTTCCCCATTTAAAACAGTTGTTGCTCAAGGACAGATTGATTCGGTTAGGCTAGTAGTTTTTAACAACTACCATACATTCCCGGTTCAAATACACACAAACGGATACAGTTTGGGCTATGGTTTTTTGAAGTACAAAAACTATAGAACAAGAATTTCTTACCATGCTGATGTTTTTAACATCATTCATCCCAAGGAAGATAGAATAACAAACCGATCGTATTCGGTTTCAAAATCGTACGTTTACGGGAAAATTAATTCATTTCTGGGTATTCGTATGGGTTACGGATTAGATAGGAGGCTGGTTGAAAAATCGGAGATCGGAAGCATTGGCATATCACTAGTTTCATCGGCGGGCGCAATTGTTGGCTTTCAAAAGCCAATTTACTACCAAATTATTTACCCACTTACTCCCTACTCGTTCGAGCTGCACGATGAACTTTTCGACCCAGAAACGCATACACCGGATAACATCTACAGCAAGGCCTCATTTTTTAAGGGAATTGCTGATACGAAGCTGGTGCCGGGCCTCTTCCTGCAGTCGGCTTTCAGCTTCGATTATGGGAGAAGCAACGATTTCCTGAATCGCCTTGAAGTTGGCGTTATGCTCCAGGCTTACCTGAAAAAAATTGAGATAATGGCAGTTGCCCCGAATAGCCAACTATTCGGCTCATTCTTCATCTCATACCGCTTTGGCATAACCAAATAGCCAAATATTTTCCTTTTTCATAATATATTAGGTATTTTCGCTTCCGAATTTATAATCAAAAAATATTGCAATGAATTTTTCAGAAAAAGAATTATATGATGCTTCACTGATTGCCCTAAGGGATTGTATGGGTCTTAAAATGAATGAAACACTTTTAATAATAACCGATGAAACCCGAAGGGAAATTGGCTCAGCCCTACACAAGGCAGGGAAAGAGCTGTGCAACGAGTCGATGGTTGTTGAAATGAAATCGAGGGAAATAAATGGGCAGGAACCACCCACGGCCATTGCTGAACTAATGAAAATGGTTGATGTGGTAGTTTGCCCAACCGCAAAATCGCTTACGCATACCAACGCGCGCCGCGAAGCATCGAAGGTAGGGGTTCGGGTTGGAACCATGCCGGGAATCACTGTCGATACAATGGTACGCTGCTTAAACGCCGATTACGAAAAAATTGTTGGCCTAACCAACTATATCGCCAAGAAGCTTGAGGGCGTAAAAACCATTCGGGTTGTTACCGAGAAGGGAACCGATGTAACTATGCCGGTTGAGAGCAGAATGATTATTCCGAGTCGTGGTGTGCTTAGGGAAAAAGGTGAAGGAGGAAACCTTCCTTCAGGCGAAGTTTTTTTAGCACCTTGGGAAGATAAAACCAACGGACGAGTTGTGGTTGATGGCTCAATGGCCAGCGTTGGACTTTGCGAAACACCAATAACTATTGATATTGTAAACGGTTACGCCGAAACTGTTACAGGTGGTGAAGAGGCTAAAAAGCTGGTGGAACTATTTGAAAAATCGGGTCGTGAAGCGCGTGCCGTTGCCGAGTTCGGTATCGGAACCAACTATAAAGCGAAGCTGATTGGAATGATACTTGAGGACGAGAAGGTGCTTGGTACCATTCATATTGCCTTTGGCAATAATATTACCATGGGAGGTAAAATTTCTGTTAGCAGCCATCTCGATGGGCTGGTTAAGGAACCCGACGTTTACTTCGACGATGAGCTGGTAATGAAAAAAGGGAAAATGCTGGGTTTTGAAATGAATGTTTAGCTTTCAGCTAATGAAAAAGTTTCTGGATAGATTTAAAGCCCTCACACCCACCGAAATGCTTTTGCTGGGAACGGTTGTTGTTCTTGTAATACTAATAATAGTTAGGTGGGGATGGATATCGGACGAACTGGTTGAGTCGTTTAATAATCTCTTTAAAAAAAGGAGTTAGTTTTCTCCCTTTTAATTTCTAACTCATTAGTTAGTTGAATCATAAACAACTTATGGTTTTTTATATATGTTTACAAATGCTGTTTTGTTTTACTTGCTATGAAAATTAATGAAATAAATGGCATCTTTGAATAATAAAATGTTATTGAAAAGTGGGTTTTGCAACCATCTTTTATTAGCTTATTTGTGTTATTAAGCTTCATAACAAATAAAAATTTTCATTCAAATATCCTTGTCATTGGTTACCATTCCGTTTTGTTAAAGGAATAGAGTACCATTTCGTTCAGTAGATAGTTAATTTGCAGGTATAACAACTTTAAAGATGAAAAAATGAAAACAAGATTGGTTGTAATAAGTTTCTTCCTTTTTTCTCAGGTGTATTCTTTTGCACAAGATGAGTTGTATAATCCGAGACCGTTTGTAATTCCTGTTCATGATAGTAAAAATCAACTTCATTTATCAACCGGTTATTCGTTTTCAATTGATAAGGGTGGTGTTGATGCAAATCTGTCATACTCAATTAGTTCTAGAATAGCAGTTTTTGGATCTGTAACTTATAATCCATTTTCCTTTAAGCGTAATAGTTCAGGTAATTTTTTTGATCGTTCTTTTCATTACGATTACAATAACCTTTGCACTACATTTGGTGCAGAGTATTTTAAGACTTGGCCTAGCAGCTTTGTAAATATATTAGAAGCACAGCTTGGCTTTGGTTACTCAAAGTACGATAGATTATCATATGCAACAATAGACGGACTTTTTGATGAAAGAACAGAATACAATTATAGTAGAACATTTTTCCAAGTTTCAGCATCAAAAATACTTCAGCATTTTGAGCTATCTCTTGCATTAAGAGCAACATTTGTAAACTTTGGTGATTATAAATGGTACGAAATTAGTGGCCCTGGATATGAGGAGGATTCTCAAATCGAATCAAAGTTCTACGTTGAACCTTTACTTGGCGGAAGCTACTTGATTCGGAAAATTAAAATTAATCTTCAAGCAGGAGGATTCATGAAGAAATATCAGGATAATAGCAGTGGTTTTGAAACTTATTCAATTAGCAAAACTTTATTTCTGAGAATTGCAATTCAATACAACTTTTTACTGTAGTGAGATTTTAAGGATAAGATATGGACAATGGAAGAGAAATACATAGTATGAAAATTAGTGATTGCTACCGTTTGCCGTGGACTGAACTCGATAACCCTAACGGGTGGATAGAGCCAACCACTCTCTGTAACATAGCGTGTCCGGGTTGCTACCGGGGGATTGACAGGCCGGAGCATAGACCAAAGCATCTCGGGCTGGCCGAGCTTAAGTCGCAAATCGATTGGTTTAAAACCAAACGAAACGTTCATACCATTTCCATTGCCGGTGGAGAACCGTTGATGTACCCTCAAATTATTGAGCTTATTGAATACGCCGTGGGCAAGAACCTACGTACGATGCTCTATACCAATGGCGTACTTCTTGATGCCGAAATGGCAGAGAAGCTGGCTGCTGCCGGTTTAACGCAGGTGGTGGTGCATACCGACAGGTTTCAGTCGCGCCCCGATTTGAAGAGGGATGAATCGCACATTAAACTCCGCGAAAAGTACGTTGAAATTGTACGGAATTTCCCAACGCTCAGGCTGGGGTTCATTCAACCCATTTCAGCCGACTGCAACGGCGAGTTATTCACCGTAATGGAGTTCCTTGAGAAAAATATCGATGTTGTTAACCTGATGGTTTTCACGCTGTATAGGAATATTTGTTGGACCGAGAGTTGCTCTAAAGAGCTAAATACCGATATTACAGTTCAGAACCTTATTGATAACATTCGGAAGGGCTACGAGTACGTGCCTGCTGCGTACCTACCAGCCACAGGAAACTCAAACGAGTTTGCCTGGTTGTTTGCCCAACGGGTTGGATTGCCGGGAAAAATTTTCGGGTATTTCTCTCCCTCATTCTATGCGTTTGCACACAAACGATACAGGAGAAAAAGTGGTCGTCACCTTTTTATCAGCAGGATAAATTCCATACAAGTTTCAAGTTTGGCCCAATTTGTTCTTCGGAAATCGGTGCGAAAAATTGTGTTTAATTACCTGAAATATCGAAAGACAAATAAGGAAATTGAAAAGAATAAACTTTTTTTCCAAACCCTTCTGATTATTCGTGGCCCCGAGAAACGTTCGGGGAAATGGGATTTGTGTAACGGTTGCCCCGACCGGATGATTTATAACGGCAAACTGGTTCCGTCCTGTATTCTTGAGGATTTGCGAGGCAAAGACCTAGCTGATTATAATAATTTATAAAACAACATAACCTCAACCTCAACCTCAACCTCAACCTCAACCTCAACCTCAACCTCAACCTC
>DAOSWM010000074.1:0-10163 GCA_035380045.1 Tenuifilaceae bacterium
ATGGAAATTAAGGTTCTGGGAACTGGCTGCCCTAAGTGCAAAACACTTGAACAAGTCACCCTTAAAGCAGTTGAAGAACTTGGCGTAAACGCCAATGTTTCAAAAGTTGAAGACATAGTTAAAATAATGAACTATGGAGTTATGCGAACTCCCGCCTTGGTTATTGATGAAAAAGTAGTGCTATCGGGAAGAATCCCAACTATGGATGAACTAAAAGAAATAATCTCTAAAAACAGCTAAAATGAAAAAACTTTTTTACTTACTATCAATCTCATTTTTAGCAGTTAGCATGCTAAATTGCAGCAATCCTGCCGAGAAAAAAAATGCTGAAACTCAAACCGCTGAGATTACACAAACCGCAAAGGTTACTGTTTACTATTTTCATGGGAAACAACGTTGCAAAACCTGTTTGGCAATCCAAAAAGTTACCGAGCAAGCAATTCAGGACCAATATCCAGGTAATGATGATGTAAAATTTGTTGAGCTGGATTATTCGGATAGCGCCAATGCAGCTATCGCTGAAAAGTACGAAGTTGCAAGCAGCAGCTTACTAGTTACATCTCCAAGCGATTTTACAAATCTTACCGATGATGCTTTTGCAAACGCATTAAGAGATCCTGAAAAATTGAAAGAAAAGTTGGTTGCTGAAATCAATAACTACCTTGAGAAATAGTTGAAATGGATTTCCTCCAAAATCTTATCGATACTTCTCAATTCCCTACTATTAGTGCATTTGCCCTGGGGCTAATGACTGCAATTAGCCCTTGCCCTTTGGCAACAAACATTTCGGCCATTGGATTTATTAGCAAGGATATTGAAAAAAGGAGGTTGGTTTTTATTAACGGATTACTTTACACACTGGGACGAGCGGTAAGTTATACCGTTCTTGGAATAATTCTTATCACAATTCTTAAACAGGGAGCAAGTATTTACCGGGTACAAAAATTTGTAAGTATTTACGGCGAAATGTTTATTGGGCCCTTACTAATTGTGATAGGAGTGTTTATGCTTAATCTTATCCCGCTGAACTTTTCATTTTCAGAAAAAATTTCGAGAAAAGCTGAGAATAAGGCCACTGGAGGTGACAAATGGGGCACTTTGCTTTTGGGAATCGCTTTCGCGCTGGCATTTTGTCCGTACAGCGGAGTGCTTTACTTTGGAGGACTTATTCCGCTTTCCGTTTCTGCAAAAACAGGATATTTCCTTCCTATAATCTTTGCATTTGCAACTGGGTTACCCGTAATAATAATTTCCTGGATTTTAGCATTTAGCATTACCAGCATTGGGTCATTCTACAATCGAATTAAAGTTTTTGAAAAATGGTTTCGTAGGATTGTTGCACTTGTTTTTATTGGAGTTGGAATATACTACATATCAATAACTTTCTTATAAAATGGAAACAAAAAAAGAGTTAAAAATTCTTTTCTGGATAATTTTCTTCTTTGTGCTGGCATTCTTCATGCCAATAAGTAGCACATCATTTAAAACAGCAGTTTTTGCCGCACTCGATCTTGCTAAATGGTACGCGCAGGAGCATGTTGTACTCTGCCTGCTTCCGGCATTTTTTATTGCAGGAGTAATCTCTGTATTTGTTAGTCAGGGAGCCGTACTAAAATATTTTGGCGCAAACGCCAAGAAGTGGTTAGCTTACTCGGTAGCCGCAGTTTCCGGTACAATTCTGGCTGTTTGCAGCTGCACAATACTTCCACTGTTTTCGAGTATTCACAAAAGAGGAGCGGGACTCGGCCCGGCGATTGCATTTCTATACTCCGGTCCGGCAATTAATATTCTTGCAATAATTCTTACGGCTCGTATTCTTGGTTTTGAAATGGGTGTTGCCCGAATAATTGGAGCAGTAACTTTTTCGATTGTGATTGGAAGCGTAATGTCGATTATATACCGCAAGGAGGAAAAGGTAAAAGCAGAAGATCAGATGAACATTCAGCTTCCTCCTGAAAAACGCCCATTGTGGCAAACATCCTTCCATTTCTTTATTCTTGTTTTGATTCTTGTTTTTGCAAACTGGGGAAAACCTAGCAGCAACGACACCAATAGTTTGTGGTTCTTCATCTGGAGCAATAAATGGTACATAACCAGTATTTTCGGCTTAGGATTAGCCTACTCGTTAATTAAAATCCTAAAAATAAAATGGTGGAAAGTAGTTTCTGTTGCTCTTGCAACAGGAATTTCAGGAATCCTTGCATTTAGTTTTATTGGTGGCAAATTAAGTCCGCTGATTCCTATGCTAGTTGCAATTACCGGAATTAGTATAATCACCCTCAAAGATGATGACGATAATCGCGAATGGACAATTGCAAGCTGGGATTTTGCCAAGCAAATTATGCCACTATTGGCATTAGGTGTTATTATTGCCGGATTTCTTTTAGGATCAACTCATGACTCAACAAGTATTCCGGGAGTTATTCCAAGTAGCTGGATTTCAAATTTAGTAGGAGGAAACTCAATATTCTCAAATTTCTTTGCGTCAATTGTAGGAGCTTTCATGTATTTTGCAACGCTTACAGAAGTTCCCATTATTCAAGGGCTAATCTCATCAGGAATGGGGAAAGGTCCTGCACTAGCTCTTCTTTTGGCCGGTCCATCACTTTCGCTCCCAAACATGCTGGTAATTCGCGGGGTTTTGGGAACAAAAAAAACTATAACTTACGTTTTGCTGGTTGTTGTTATGGCAACTATAAGTGGTTTAATTTACGGCACAATTTAAACTTCTAAAACATACTATTATGGGCTTTGTAGAACAGTTCTTTCCTGAATTTGCTAAAAAATTCGAAGAGATCGATAGGATGTACACTGAAAAGCGTTTTATCGACGAGAAAACGTACCAGTTTATTTGCCTTGCGTTAGCGATTAAAGGTCGATCGGCACCATGCGTTAAAAAACATTTTGTTGGCGCAACGTTGGCAGGAGCATCCATGGAAGAAATTGCCAGCATAATTGCACTTACCGAACGAGAAAGTGCCGGAAACGATAATTGCTGGGTAAACAATATTCTTAGTGATTACCAGGAGCTGCTTAAATCGAATATTAAATGCTGTGAATAGATTATTTCATTTCGTTTTTGGAAAGAAACCACAGCACTAACTTCTGGCAATTAACTGTTTTAAAATATCTTATTAAAGTATAGGCATGTAAAAAAGTTATATACTTTTGTGTGTCTTCAATTTCAATTTTTTTACGATGAAAACGACCGAAACACCAAGCCAACAAACATTTACCCTTCAGGGTGTAACCCATATTGAGCCAATGGGGGCTGCTGATGCTTTAGCAAACGAAAACGCCCTTCTGGTTGATGTTCGGGAATCGGAGGAACTTGAAATAATGCATTTCGATAGCGATGTTGAATGCTTTCATATGCCATTAACAGCCATTGCCGACCGGTTTGAGGAGCTGCCAAAGGACAGACCGCTAATAATTGCATGTAACAATGGCGTTCGTAGCGTAAAAGTTGTAAACCTGCTAAACTATCAGGGTTACACCAATGCCACCAATCTCGATGGTGGAATGTTGCAATGGAACAGGGAAGGTTTATCGCTTGTGCTACGTGAGGATATTATGAACGAAGGCGAAGGCTGTAACAGTAACTCGGGCTGCAGTGGTTGTAGCTGTGGCTGTTAGGCCAATGATTATTGTTTAGTTGAACTTTTTTCATCCAATCAGTCAATCAACTAATCATTCATTCAATTTCCTACTCCAACCTGAACCAGGGTTTAACCAAATCGGTTTTATCCTTCATTTCCTGCTTGTGCTTAAATTCGTTGGTGTGCTTGTCGTATATGTAATCCTTGCTCCATTCCACATGGTTTTCGGAAATTTCCCGAACACCTTCAATTAGCATATCCAGCTCCCAGTCGGTCATGGTTGGATGTAGCGAAGCACGAACCCAACCGGGTTTTTCGGAGAGGTCGCCATGATTTATCAAATCGGTAATCTTCTTCGATTTTTCGTGGCTCACGTTCAGCAGGAAATGCCCATATGTGCCTGCACAGGCACAACCTCCACGAACCTGAATTCCGAATCGATCATTCAGCAATTTAACCACCAGGTTGAAGTGAACGTTTTCGATATAGAACGATAAAACACCCAAACGATCCTCTACATTATCGGCTAGGATTTTTACACCCTTAATTTTTCGGAATTCACGAAACGCTTTTTCAACCAGCTCATGCTCACGCATACGAATCAAATCGGTCCCCATCTGGTTTTTAACTTCAATAGCAAGAGCCGTTCTTATTGTCTGTAAAAATCCTGGAGTTCCTCCATCCTCCCGAATTTCAATGTCGTCAATGTACTTATACTCCCCCCAAGGGTTGGTCCAGTCAACGGTTCCTCCTCCTGGGTTGTCGGGGATTGTGCTTTTATATAAACTCCTGTCAAAAACTAGAACACCCGAGCTGCCGGGGCCACCCAAAAACTTGTGAGGGCTAAAGAAAATTGCATCCAACTTTTTCATTTCATCGTCAGCAGGATGCATGTCAACATCAACGTAAGGAGCCGAAGCGGCGAAATCGACAAAGCAAACACCTCCGTACTCGTGCATAATTTTTGCCATTTCGTGGTAGGGCGTCTCAATTCCGGTTACGTTGGAACAGGCAGTGAATGAACCAATTTTAAAGGTTCTGTCCTTGTACTTTTCGAGCTGCGCACGAAGTTCGTCCAAATCGACTAAAAGTTCACTATTTGGTTGTAGAACAACCACATCAACGTTTGCTTCGAACCAGCTTGTGTGGTTTGAATGGTGCTCCATGTGACTGATGAAAACAACGGGGCGCTCCGTTTTCTGGATACAATCGGTTTTCTGTATCATTCCACAATTCTTCAACCCCAAGATTCTAATCATTTTATTCACCACGGTTGTCATGCCAAACCCAGCGGTAATAATTACATCACTGGCTCCTGCATTTACATGTTTCTTTATAATGCTATGAGCATAATGATACGATTTGGTCATTAACGTTCCTGCTTCACAGGTTTCGGTATGCGTGTTCGCAACATACGGACCAAAAACACTGGCAATTTGCTCTTCGATAGGTCTATATAACCTGCCACTGGCAACCCAATCGGCGTATATCATTTTTTTACTTCCATAGGGCGTACTAAAAAACAGCTTGTTCCCAATAGTTTTTTCCCGAAATGGCATAAAATGATTCTCAAGTTGGCTCATTTGAATACTTTTTTTTGGTGAGTCAATTTATTATATTTACTCAAAAGATATGCTTTGCAAATTTAGCCAAATAATTATTGATTACCCCCATTGGTTTTATGCTAAAGAATATAGAAATTGTTATCACCCAGGGCTCAATTAAACCCACATCAACTCCATAAGTCAATAGTAATAAAAAAACTATGCGCATAATAACCTTCGTATATATACTATTTCTACTTCCAATTATCGCAATTGGGCAGGATTACCCACAAGAAGTTATTTCCGCTGCATACACCATATCAAGCAACACGCTAACCGATCATGTAAAGGAGATGTGTCTTCCAAAATACCATGGAAGAGGAGCCGGTTCACCCGGTTACGACAGTATTGCTACCTGGGTTATTAAAAACCTGACCGATTGGGGAGTTAAGCCTGCAGGTGCAAATGGAAACTTCTATCAGGAGTTTCCTCGTCCATACACAAAAGTTTTTTCACAAGGTGAAGTTGAGTTGATATTAGTTGAAAACGGTGATACATTAAAGAAATCGTACACAATTCCTGATCAATTTTTCCCAGCAAGTAACTCCGATTCGGGTGAGGTTACAGCAGAAGTAGTATTTGTGGGATACGGAATTTCTGCCCCCGAATTTGGCTACGACGATTACGAAGGCATTGATGTAAAAGGGAAGATTGTAATCTTCCGTTCCGAATCGCCAGTCGATTCAAACAGTCCCGATGTAGAGAAATGGGTTCCGTATAGTCTTCACCAGTATAAATTTCAAAATGCTTTGAAGCATGAAGTTGCAGGAGTTCTGTACATAGGAACAACGGCAAATCCCAGCATTCCATTCCAGAAAGGAATGATTTACGCTCACATAGGAACTGAAGCATTAAATGATTTGTTTTTTGGAACCGAATTGGTTTACGATTCGCTGCTTTCGCAAATCAAAAAAACGATGAAACCAGCTTCCGTTCCGCTAAAAAAATCGGTTCGGATTTCAACCAGCACAAAACATTTTCCTAACACAAAAACTGCCAATATTATTGGAGTTATTGAAGGAAGCGACCCAAAACTTAAAGAGGAAGTAATAATTATAGGTGCACATTTGGATGGACAGGGGAATCCTGGTGTTCTTCTTCCCGGTGCACTCGATAATGCAACTGGAGTTGCAAACGTATTGGAAGTTGCAAGAGCGCTTGCCAGCCTACCCGAAAAACCGAAACGTTCCGTTGCTTTCATATTTATTGGAGCGGAGGAATGCGGGCTTATTGGTAGCAATTACTTTGTTGAGAACCCAACTTTCCCGAAGGGAAAAACGGTTTGCTTTATTAACCTCGACATGGTTGGCAACGGAACCGGACTAGCACTTTGGGGTGGCGAGAGTTACCCTGAAATACTTCAGGCATTCAAGGATGCGAACAGCGATTTTATCCACCGAGATTTTAGCACTTCGCAGGCTCGCATGCCCCGAACCCGACCCAGAAGTGATGGGGCTGTTTTCCTGAAAGCTGGCTACAAATCGGTTGGTGTAGGAACAATAAATTGGGTAAAACCCGTTAATTACCATCATCCAAACGACAGGCCCGAAACAACTATTTGCCCTGAAATTATGGAGGACGCTTCGCGAATGTTATTTTTGGGTGTTTGGAAGTTGGCAAATCAGTAAAACACCTAAACAATTTCAATCCCAATTACCAGCACATCATCAACCTGGTCGTGGTGGCCCTGCCATTTATCCAAACTCTGCTCGATCATGTGCTTCTGCTCCTCCATGGATTTTCCGTTGATACTTACCAGCAGTTCCTTGAATGGCTTTGCCATGAACTTTTTCCCATCGTCGCCACCAAACTGCGAAACGTATCCATCGGAGAAAATATAAAGATTATCACCCTTTTCAAGCGAAACCGTATTGATTGTAAATGATTCTTTTTCTTTTACATGAATCCCAACAGGCATCTTATCGGCTTTGTACTCAATTAATTCCCCCTTGCGAACTAGGTATAACGGATTGTAGGCTCCTGAGTAGTGTACTGTTCGGAAATCTTTCTCAAAAACGCATATTGCAATATCCATCCCGTCGCGGGTTTCCCCCTCTTTACCAGTTTGCCAAAGCGTAGCTTTAATTTTTTCGCGAAGCATGTTTAGAATAATCTCGGAGCTGGTTACTCCCTCAACCCCAACAATATCGTTCAGGAACGAAACGCCCATCATGCTCATAAATGCTCCGGGGACTCCATGTCCGGTACAGTCGGCTGCCACAACAATTGTTTTATCGCCAATTTTCGACATCCAGTAGAAATCGCCACTCACAATATCGCGAGGCCGGAACATGATAAAACAACTTTTAAGCAAGCTGCCCACAACATCTGCCGAAGGCATAATTGCCGACTGTATTCTTCGGGCATACACAATGCTGTTGGTAATCTCCTCGTTCTGCTTGAATATCTGATCGCGTTGCGCTTCTATCTCATCGCGCTGGGCTGTAATTTCCTCCTTCTGTTGAGTGATTTCTTTATTGTAACGTTCCAAATCGTCGCGCTGTAGTGTAAGCGTAATGTTTTGCTCTTCAATAATTTGAGTTCGTTCACGGACTTTCTCCTCAAGAACCCTCTTTTCGCACTTGAGTTTTCGTTCTCTTAAAACAACAACAATAACCAACAAAACAATGAGAAGAATTGCACATGCAACAATAAAAAGGGGCCTTCTCCAGAAGGGAGGTGTTACTTCGTAGGGGATTTCCAAAATATCGCTGACGTTTCCCAGCACATCGCGAGCCCTAACCCGAATTGAATACTTCCCTGCCGGCAGGTAGGGAAAATCGATAGTTTGAACCGCTTCCCACTCCGACCAACCAGCGGACAATCCGCTAATGCTGTACTGGTAGCTAATTGCTCCCTCCTGCAGGTAGTACGGAGCGCTTATTCGAATTTTAAGTGAATTTTCCGAGTAATTCAACTTAATTGCATCGGGTAAAAGAATATTTCCCTCGCTCCCAACTACCTCCTTCAGAAATATGCTCGGTTGCCTTTCTTCAACTCCTGCTTTCGGTAGTGAAACCCGGTAAACTTTTGAGTAATCATCAACAACGTATATGGTTGATGATGAAATATAAAATGAAGTGGGATTCTCAAAAAGATTAATGTATGGGGATTCTGCTATACTAACATTTTCGGTGGATGCTAAAAGATTCCAATCAATTCCTTCCTTTATCCACGAGTAATCTTTCTGCGAAAAAACAATTGAGTAATTCGGTTGAACATGAAAGGCTGGGTCAACTTCTAGCTTCTCGTTTTCTGAATTGAACCGGTAGACTTTACTGGGAGTAAAGACGTAAACAGCCCCGTTTGCCATCCTTACAATTGGAGACTCCAAGGTGATATCTTCAGAATTGATACCTGTAACCTTGAATATGCTACCCTCCTTTTTTAGAAGCACTACCCCAAACTCACTGGTTGCAATTAACATATCGTTACTAACATCAACAATGCTTGTGAAATGCTGATTGTCGCCCTCAAAAACCAGCTGCTTTTTCCACGAAGCGCCCGATTTCTGAACTGAATAAATTCCCCTGTCGCAAGTAAGGAAAAAAACATTCTCATTATGGAATGCTTGCTGAATATAAAACGAGTAAACACCCGAAAGAATTGGTGCTACTTTTTCATCAGCCACCTCAAACACCCCAGAGCTTGTTGCCACAATCAACCTGTCGCCAAAAACAATTTGCTGTTTTACCTTGCTTTCAATTCCTGTAATTTTTTTAAAGCTGTGGCTTACCGATTGCAGCTGGTATATTTTTTTCTTAACCGGGCTAACCCTTGTAGCCTCCTGAGCAGCTACCTGTTTCTCTTCTCCACTCCTTTTAACCATCTCATCATCGGGTTCCGATGAGGATTTTCGGGCAAATAGCCGTGATAAAAAGTTACTCTTTTTTTTCTCAATGGTTGGCTCCTGCTTCTCTTCCTTCTCAATAACTTTGGGGGTTTCCTTTTTTTGAGGGAACTTCTTTCGCCCAATTGTTACCTCAACTGCCTTATAATCCCTAAACTCCGACAGAATGTAAAGCCCATCGCTGCATCCAACGTACAATTTACCGTTTTGCTCAATGGCTGAGAAAATATTTCCCTTTAAACCCGGATAGTAGTTAAATGAGCTTACGGGAATTCGCATATCGGCTCGTGTTATTCCCATGGCATGGGAAATCCAGAGCCCACCATCGTGATCTTTTCCTAAGGCGTAAACCTCATCATCGGGCAAACCCTGCGAAAGATTAAGCGTTGTAAGTGTATTCCCTTCGCGAAGGTTCACAATCACGCAACCTCCATTAAGTGTTGAAAGAGCTAATATTGTGGAATCAACTGAAATTCCTCCGTTTAGCTGACTTGCCGACAAATATTCCTGATCTTTCAGCTGAATTTTTGAAAGATTTTTACCATTAAATTGGTAAACCATACTTGCTGTTGATCCAAGGATAACTCCATCCTGGTGAATTGTTGAAAAAACGAAATCCTCGCCCAACGGCAACCCGTCAACCATTTCGAAACCACCATCGGGTTTCGGACGGTAAACCAGCGAGCGGTTTTTTACGTGGTACAGCTCCCCGTTTACGGGAAAAATATCGGATATAAAAACCTCGCGGTAGGTTTCGTGGTAAAAAGTATCGACTTTAACCTGTTCCTCTTCAGCAATGCCACAAATTAGCTGGGGAGAAACAACGAAAAGTTTTTCGTTTAAAGTAGCCAGCTTGTAGAAATAGTCCGAATTCTTTGCCTCTAAAATAATTTCAGCCGTGTACTGGCCGGTTGGCTGCTTTACGAACCTGCCAACGCCCCTGTCGGAACAGAAAAACAAGTTTTCCCCAAAGAATTTTATGGTTATGGGCCGCCCAGGAACATTCAGGTTATCCCATGTGTTACCATCAAAGGCAAAAACACCTTTCTGATTCAGGACAAACATTAAACCGTTGTTACCCTGCTCAAAACGCCAGTTTTGGTTGCTGAT
>DAOSWM010000074.1:10263-12496 GCA_035380045.1 Tenuifilaceae bacterium
CTCCCTCTTGCTACCCACTTTAGCCATTTGCTATACATCGTCAATTTCCCTGCTAAGCTCTGCGCATACGAGCAATTCGACGACCTTGGTTACAAAAACCCCCGACTCCTTAACTTACATTTTTATTGAAACATAAGAGAATTCAGATTTTTAGTAGTAACCCTTCAGCAAATTTTAGTTTATAACTAATTATCTATTTTATTACGTTTAGAGAAAACATTATTTTTATCCTAAAAAAATTTGATTATAAAATCTAAATATTGGCCATTCTTTTTCTTTCTCATTATTTTTACTCTGAGAAGCAATTCTCTGTATACTCAAACAATCAACTCAAAAATCGATAGTCTAATACATGACGCATACAATATTGGAAGTTCAAATCATTTAAAAGCAAAAAATCTTGCCGATTCTGCTCTATCACTAAGCAAGCAATACAGCTACCTAAAAGGCGAAGCCGAAGCTTTACGTATTAAAGGTCTAAGTCTGTTTTACGGAGTACAATATTCAGAAGCGCTCGATTTTTTTCTAAAAAGTTACAACCTATACAAAAGCCTTTCCGATAGCGTAGGCATGGCAAAAGCCAACAACAATATTGCAATTCTTTACAGCTACCAAGGGCTCAATAACCGTTCGCTGGAAATTCATATTGAAAACTTAGCCTTTTGTGAAAAAATTGACTACAACGACGGGATTTCAACAAGCTTAAATAATATTGCCGTTACGCTAATCGATTTAAACAGAGAAGAAGAGGCGCTCGATTACTACCGAAGAGCAATAAAAATGGTTGAGAGAACAAATGATCTACGTCCGCTAAGCCGATACTACAACAATCTGGGCACGCTATTCCTAAACCTACAACAAAAAGATTCTGCAATTCACTATCTTAAAACAGGATTAAAGATAAGGCTTGATATTAACGAAAGACAAGGGATAAAAAACTCTTACGAATCAATTGGTCTTTACTATAAATCTACTGGTGATTTGATGCAGGCCAAGGAGTACCTGGAGAAATCTCTTGAAATTGCTAACGAGATAGGTATTGTATACGAAATTGAGTCAACAGCCAAAGAACTCAGTAATATTTATGCTAACTTGGGGCTTTACCAGAAAGCTTACGATGCTCATAAACTATACATGCAAATGAGCGACAGCCTAAAGCGGAACGAAACCGCACAGCTACTTACCCGCATCGATTTGGAAGCAGCTTTCGAAAAGGAAAGGAATATCCAACGGCTGATTCAAGAGAAAAAAGATATTGAAAATCAACTAATAATAAACAAGCAAAAACAGTTCAAAAATGTTCTTCTCCTTATTACTATTGCTCTAATAATTATTGCACTAATACTATACAGAGGTTTTCTTATTAAGAAAAAAAACAATCAAACATTAGAAAGACAGAAAGAAGAAATTATTGAAAAGAAGGAAGAAATCCTCGCTCATAGAAACGAGATTGAAGAGCAAAAAATTCGCCTTCAGGAGCTAAACTCAACAAAGGATAAGTTTTTCTCAATTCTTGCACATGATCTAAAAAGTCCAATAACCGGCATGGTTGGACTTTCAAAAATTATTGATGATCAAATAAAACAGTCTGATAATGAGGAACTCCAGCTGCAAATGGATTTGCTTCATCAAAGTATCAACCAAACATACGCCCTTCTTGATAATTTACTCACATGGTCACAAACCCAAACGGGCAAAATCAAGTTTAATCCACAGAGTTTTCAACTTAACGATCTTGTTAGGAGCAACATTGAACTATTTAAATTAAAATGTTCTGAAAAAAACATCAGCATAAAATTTGTTAGTAACAGTTTAAATATTGCTTTTGCTGATATGGATATGCTGAACACGGTTATCAGAAATCTTATTTCGAATGCCATTAAATTTACCCATGAAAATGGTGAAATCGAAATATATACAACTGAAACACCCAATCAAAACAACAGCATTCTTGAAAAACCATCAATTATGCTATCAATAAATGATAATGGAATTGGAATTAATTACGAAAAGCTCAAAAAACTGTTCACAATCGATCAAACTGTTTCATCCCTCGGCACAAACAAAGAAAAGGGCACAGGGCTAGGTCTTGCTATTTGTAAAGAATTTATTGAAATAAACGGAGGGAAAATCTGGGCTGAAAGCATTGAAGGGAAAGGGTCTTCATTTTATTTTTCTATTCCGCAACATTAAATCAGAATACTATTTTCTTGACGTTTTTAATGTTTCTTAT
>DAOSWM010000075.1:0-12495 GCA_035380045.1 Tenuifilaceae bacterium
CCTCAGGGCGAACCCGGAATCGATGGCCAATCCGCTTACGAGGTTTGGCTCTCCCAGGGCAACACCGGAACCGAAGCGGAGTTTCTGGCATCGCTGCAGGGGGAAAACGGGGAACAAGGTAGCGATGGAGTATCCATCGAATGGTTAGGGACTTTCGCAGCAGCACCCGATGCGCCTACGGTGAACCAGGCGTACTACAACTCTACTGACGGAAAATCTTACGTGTTCGATGGCACCGAGTGGCAGCTGCTGGCGCAGGATGGCACCGACGGGGAGAACGGCGTTCTAACGCCTGGAACCGCAGGGCAATCGATCACCCACACTGGCACCGACTGGGTTGCCACCTCAAATATATACACCTCCTCAGGCGAGGATGTTGGAATCGGAACCACAGCCCCCGAGGAGAAGCTGCACGTGATAGGAAACATCATGGCTAGCGGTGCGATTATCGGCCAGAGCATCCAGGTGGGCGAGCCGGTTGAGGATCCCGACGCCCCGCTGTTCGTGGTTCGTAACAGCAGCAACCAGATTATTTTCGCGGTGTACGAGAGCGGCGTGCGCATGTACGTCGATAGCGACGTGGCCAAGGCCGGCAGCAAGGGCGGCTTCGCCGTGGGCGGCCTTACGCAGAGCAAGGCTGGCGACGAGTACTTCCGGGTAACGCCCGACAGCGTTCGCATCTACATCGACACTGCCAGCACCGTGGGGAAAAGTGGATCAAAGGGCGGTTTCGCCGTGGGAGGTCTCACGCAGAGCAAGGGAACCCCGGTTGACCTGCTGCGGGTAACGGCTGATAGCACAAGGGTTTATATCAATACAAATCAGGCCAAGAGCGGTAGTAAGGGAGGATTCGCTGTTGGTGGACTTACCCAGAGTAAAACCGGGAGTAGCTTTATGTTTCTTACCCCCGAAAACTATTTTATTGGTCATAATGCAGGTAGTTCAATAACTACGGGGCAGTTCAACTCATTTATTGGTTACGAGGCAGGTAAATTAAATACCGCTGGCAGAAATGGATTGTTTTTAGGATATAAAGCTGGGATGAATAATACAGAAGGTAATTTTAACGTGTTTATGGGTAACTACTCGGGTTATGAAAACACAACAGGTTATAGCAATGTATTTATTGGCGATTCTACAGGTAAAAGTAATACAATAGGAGTGGAAAATGTTTTTATTGGTACTGAAGCGGGTGTGTCAAATTTAGATGGACGAAATAATATTTTTTTGGGTTCTGCAGCAGGTTACAGTAATACGACAGGCCTTAGAAATATTTTTCTCGGAACCGATGCGGGTTTTTCTAATACTGAAGGAAATCTAAATACTTTTATTGGAGTAGTTGCAGGAGCACATAATACGTTAGGAATTAGAAATATTTTTATTGGACAGGGAAGTGGATGGGCTAATTCTGAAGGGAATTATAATGTGTATATTGGTGATAGATCTGGTTTGAGTAATAATATTGGAGAGGCCAATGTGTTTATTGGGAGAAGTGCTGGAGAAAAGAAAAGTTCGGGTAGCAGTAATGTTTTTCTTGGTGAAATGGCTGGTTATAATAATAAAAATGGGGACGGTAATGTTTTTATTGGTCGAAAAGCTGGTTACAGCGAAATAGGTTCAAATAAACTATTCATTTCCAACTCAGAAACAGAATCGCCGTTAATCTACGGAGAATTTGATAATGCTAAAGTTGAGGTAAATGGGAGCATTAAGGTTAATGAAATTCTTAACTTAAAACCCCAACAGGTTGCTCCCGGTAATCCAGAGGTTGGCGATATTTTTTACGATGAGAGTTCTAATTCCATTAAATTTTTTAACGGTAGTGAGTGGATGGAGTTAAATGCGACGCCTTCAGCATCTACTCCCTTTGTGCAAACACTTGATGTGCCTGAACAAGATTTGGCATCGGACTCCTGCGTTGTTGTATACTTCATTTCTGATGAAGGTAGCTCTTCAATTACACAATCTGGTGTTATTTTTAGCGAGTACCCATTTAGCGACCCTGCTGCTGGCACACAGGTTAATTATTCAACAACAGAAAATGGCGAGATAAGCATTATGATTTATGGGCTTACAGAGCTAACAACTTACTACGTACGTTCTTTCGCAACAAATGCTCAGGGTACGGCACTTGGTAATATGATATCCTTCACCACTATTGCAAATCCTTTACCAAAAGTTAACACGGGTCCTGTGCTTAATATTACTCAAACAACAGCAACCGCCAATGGAGATGTTTATGAAGAGGGTGCTGCAGAGGTTACTGTGCGGGGAGTATGCTGGAGTACAAATCCCGAACCTACTATTAGCGATAATGTTATTGAAAGCGGAGGAGGTTTAGGTGAGTTTACAGCTGAAATTGAAGGACTTGCTGCTGAAACTTCTTACTTTGTTAGAGCTTTTGCAACAAATTCTGTGGGAACTGCCTATGGTAACGAGGTTTCATTTAAAACAGCGCCAGCAGTAACAACGGTTATGGATATTGATAATAACACATACAACTTAGTACAAATTGGTAACCAAACATGGTTTAAGGAGAACCTGAAAACAACAAAGTATAGCGATGGTACTGCAATCCCAAACGTTACCGATGATGCTGAGTGGATTGCAGAAACTGAAGGCGCATTCTGTTGGTATAACAATGATGAGGCTTCATACAAAGCTACTTATGGAGCGTTGTATAACTACTATGCTGTGGTTGACGCTAAAAACATATGCCCTACAGGTTGGCATGTTCCTACGTATAGTGACTGGCTTATACTTACCAGTTATTTAGGAGAAGATGACCCTGTGGGAGGGAAGATGAAGGAGGAGGGAACCAGTCATTGGTTAGACCCCAATACCGGTGCTGATAACAGCAGTGGTTTTACAGGGCTTCCGGGTGGAAGCAGAGATGACGGTTATAATTTTATTGGAGAAGAGGGTAACTGGTGGCTAATGGATGGTATAGTTTTTAGTTTGTATTACGATAGTAATAATATTTACGGTTACTTTGAAAATGAGTATATGGGCCTTTCGGTAAGATGTGTTAAGGATTAATCGATAAATTTTGAAATAGAGAAATTCAAATATTAAGAGGGTGTATCAAAAGTTCATTGTGTGACTCTGTGAAGGACACTGAGAAACTCTGTGAAACTAATAATTTATTGTATCACAGAGGAATCACAGAGTTTCACAGAGTAGTAAATCTAATCCTTTTTAACTATTGAGACACCCTCTTAAACGAAATAATAGAGGAGTCTACATTTTTCTAGTAGCAAAAACCCGTTGCGAATCCTCGGCACCGTTCTCGTCAATAACCTTCAGGGTGTTCCAGCCCTCGTTGAAAATAATGGCCATTTTATGGTCGCTGGTAGTTGAACCCAAAAACTCATCGTTGAGGTACCAGTAAACAATCTGTCCGGTTCCGGTGTGGCCAACCTTGCATACTACCGGCTGGGTTTTACCATCGAAATCGCGGGGAAGGAACAGCTTCGCATCAAGGTTGGGGTAAATAATTTTAAGCGAGTTATCGGCCTTGTAGGCCGAGCAGTTTGGGTAGTGGCTTGCCAATTTCTCAATATATTGTCCCTTTTCACGCAGGTAGTAGGCAATATCGGGCGGGTAAATGGTAACCGCTTTTTTTACACCACCAACCTCGTGCCAGCAGCGCGAGCAGGTTTGGTACTTGCCGTCGGTTGAGAAGTAGCGGAATTGGTGGTAGTCGCAGGACTGCAACGGTTTCATTCCGTAGGGAACTTCAGCCTCCTCAACGTCAGTACAAGCTTCCGTTGCCCTGAATCCCGATAGTTTACAAATTTTCACTTTCTTGAAATCGATATCGTTCTTCTCGAACCACTGCTTCGGATTCTTTGCAGGCAGCGCCTGCAGTATGTCGAATAGGATTGGTCCGGCAGAGGTAGCTCCGCTCAAATTCTTATTGCTTTCGCCATCGAAGTTTCCAACCCAAACGGCTATGGTAAATTCTGGGTTTACGCCAACTGCCCAAGCATCCTTGTGCCCGTAGCTGGTGCCTGTTTTCCAGGCAAACGGCTGCGACCCGCTGAAACGTTCCCAGTAGTACTCGCTCCCGGGACGCTTTAAATCCTTCAGCATTTCCAGAGTAAGGTAGCAGCTTCCTGCGCTAACTAGCTGCGCTGTACTCTTTTTCTCTTCATTCTTTAAAACAACATTTTTGCTGAAAATACCCTCGTTGGCCAATCCGCGGAATAGCATTACCATTTCCCATGGGTTTACTTCGGCTCCACCAATAATCAGTGGTAAACCGTAATCGTCGGCTGTTCGGAAAAGCGTGGACACTCCGGCTGTTTTCAGAAAACTGTAGAACTGAAAAACGCCATAGGCGTTTAGTAGTCGAACGGCAGGAATATTCAACGACTGCACCAGCGCATCCTTTGCGGTGGCTACTCCCTGGTACTCGCGGCTGGCATTTTTTGGTGAGAAACCCTCGAAGTAGGTTGGTAAATCGCGTATTAGGCTTTGGGGAATTATCAGCCCCTCGTCAATGCTAAGCGCGTACAGGAAGGGTTTCAGAATGGAGCCGCTCGAGCGGGGTGCCATTACACCGTCAACCTGTCCGTTGTGTTTGTCATCGAAAAAGTTTGGTGAGCCAACGTACGCTGCAACCTCCCCGGTTTCCGTTTTTGCAACCAGAATTGCCAAGTTATGAATGCCGTACGATTTGTAAATTTGAGCGTATCGTTTGGCAATGCGGTTGCACTGTTTCTGAATATTCAGGTCGATGGTTGTGTTGAATATTCTTTGATTCGTGTAGCTGCTTTTCAGCCTTCGGGAAAGGTGTGGAGCGTGCGATTCGAACACCAGAAACTCATCGGGAATTGGCTCCAACGGAGCCAGCATATGGGTTTGCTCGGTGATGTATCCTTTTTCAAACAGTTTGTCGAGCAGATTGTCGCGCTTCTTTCTTAGTTCCTCCGAGGTTTTTTGGGGATAAATTAGTCCGGGGGCGTTAGGTAGAACCGCTAGCGTTGCTGCCTCGCTCCAGGTAAGTTCATGGGCTTCCTTCCCAAAAAACTTCAGCGAGGCGGTTCGGTAGCCAATAACATTTCCACCGTAGGGAGCATGGTTTAGGTAAAGTTCAAGAATATCTTCCTTCGAGTAGTGCAGGTCAATTTTTACTGCAAACAGAATCTCTCTCAGCTTGTTAATGTAAGTTCGCTTTTTAGGATTGCTCATTCGGGCAAGCTGCATGGGAATTGTGCTGGCCCCGCTTACAATTTTACCTTCACTAATATTCTGGTAAGCAGCACGAAGTATAGCGGTTATGCTCACCCCATGGTGTTTGTAGAAATTCTCATCCTCAAAAGTTGTAACAGCAATTATTAACTTTTCAGGAATGCTTGCAGTATCGGGGGGAAAGTGCCACTGCTCGTTACTGTTTATGTACGCATTAAGCAACGTACCGTTGCTGGCACGGACAACTGCGCTGTAGTCGTTGTTGAATATTGGTTTTTGGGGTGGAATTGCGAAGTAAAGGAAGGCAATGGACAACAGAAAAACTATTGCCCATTGCCAAACTTTTATTCTACTTAAACGGTTCAACATAAACCTTTTTGCCTTCGGTAGTTGCTTTGTAATCGTTACTGTACATGGCTTCGAGCAGCGTTCCGGGAAGCCAGAATTCACCCGCATTTACGCAGTTAATTTTCACCACAAAGTCGAGGGTTTTACTATCGCGCAGGTCGAAGAACCACATTACACGGTCGTCGCGAATGTCGAGGTAGTTCTCCTTATTTAGGTTCCAGCCTTGGGTCCAGTTTGGCAGCATCTCGTTATTAATCCTGATATTTTCAATTTGCCAACCCGAGGGGATAATTTGCATTAGCGCCAGCTCTGTAACGTTGCTTATTGGGCTTGTGTTCTTGGCGCTAAATTTCCCGTAAATGGTGGTTCCCTGCTTCAGCGACTGCGGATTTATGGTATTGCCGTTCACATCGAACCAGCTAACCGTTAGGTTGAGGTTCTTCTCAAAGGCTTTGCTCTCATCCTTCAGCGGAACTCCATTGTACGATAGCGTTGCGAATACCTGCTCCACTTTGCTTGAGTTTGAAAGGGTAACCTCAATGTTCTTTCCAAAGTTCTCTTTGATAGGAATTTTAACCCGACCCTCCTCGTTAAATTCGATTTTTGTCCCGTTAGCAAGCGTTACCGTTCCGGTAATTATTTCTCCCTGGGAGGCCGATATTCCGGTAATGCCGAAGTATTTCCCAAGCGCAAGAAGCATGTAGCCTGCGCTTTGTGTGCTTAGGTAGTTGCGGCTTGATAGCATTTCGGCAACCGATTTTGCAGCAATTTCAGCAGTTTCCATTTTATTCATCAGCACAGCACAGTAAAGAATAATTGCGTCATCCCTGTACTTCGAGCCGTAGTTGTAGGAGAATGGTTCATACTCTTTGGTTTCGGTTCCTGCGGTTGCAATTATTTGGTCACGAACATTTTCGGCGCCAGCCAAGTGGTAAGCGGTGGCAAGCATCCATTTCTCGGTGCTGGTCATTTTGTTCAGTTCGTTTTCCATCAGGAGGTTCATTTCGCCCATTTGCTGCTGGTTTGCCAAAGCCAGAATGAAGGCTCGGTTAACGCGGGTGGTAAGTTCTCCCACATGATTTCTGGCAGCGTTCTTCAGCCTGTTTACAGCGTTGCTGTAAAGGTAATCGGGAACTGCGTAACCCAATTTTTTGGCTTCAATAAGGAAGTGCGATGCGTAGTTGGTTCCCCACTCGCATTCGGTTGTATTCCCCGGCCAGTAGGCAAATCCTCCATTGCTAACTTGGAACTGCTGTAAGCGGTTAATTCCTTCGTTTATGTTTCGATCAATTTCCTTCACCTCGTCATCCCTAAAGTACCCCATTTTTTTCAGGTAAAGCTGAGGGAATATTGCCGAGGTCGTTTGCTCAATACAGCCGTACGGGTACATAATCAACCACTTAAGCCTGTGCTCAAAATCCATGTTGGGGAAAATGTTAACGTCGAGGATGGCGTTATTCGTGCCATCAATTCCAACTTTTGGAACGTTTATGGTTACGCTTTGCCCCTTGGGAACTTTTTCGGTTTTCTTGTTGTAAATACGTGCCGAGGTTGGTACAACTTTAATGTCGGTTTCGCTGAAAACATCAATGTTTCCGGAGCTTCCGGTGAGAAGAATTTTTGCTTGTCCTATGGCTTCCTTCACCCGAATCTTGTACTGAATGTCGGCCTCATCGTTCTGCGCGAAGGTAACATCAATAACTGGGTTGCCAACTACCTCCAGTGGGCCCTCGGTTTTCAGCTCAAACTTTGCAGTTGAAATGTCGGGGTTCATTCGGAAAAGGGCAACTGGTAGAATGAACTCATCGCCAGGGTTAAGCACCCTCGGAATGCTGGGTTGCATAATTATTTCGGAACGAACCGGAACTGTTTTTTCGGCGTTGCCGAAGCTGCCCTTATCGGTTCCAACCACCATAACCCGAACGGCTCCGTTGTAGTTTGGCATTTGGAACTTAACGGTGGCTTTGCCACGGTCGTCGGTAAACAGCGGGCCTTTGAACATGCTAACCGGTTTGAACCGTTTCTTCCCGGCAACCGGGTCGAGCTGCGACTCGCGGTAGTCCATCTCATCGGCACCGCCAATGGAGAATGTTTGGAAAATATCGCCCTTGTTTGCGCTTATAACGTGTGCAAACACATCGTAGGTTTGAATGAATAATCCGATTTTCTTGTAGAATTCGTTCCATGGGCGAGGCGTCCTGAACTGGGTTAGGCTCAGCAACCCTTCATCAACCACTGCAATGGTGAATTGTGCTTTCCGGTTGCTTACTGTATTCACTGTAATTTCAAACTCCTGGTTGGGTGCCAAATTCTCAGCCGACTCAATATTAAACTCGATACGCGTATCGGAATCCTCAACCATAATTGGCATTATGCCAAACATTCGAATGGGTCGGTCGTTGGTGGTTTGGTCGTGCGGTTGAATTACCGAAACGGTAACGTACACGTTGGGAAGCATATTCCTGCTTAGCGGAACATCAATAACCAGCTCATCATTGTTACTGCTGCTAGGGTCAACCCAGAACCACTTTAGAATTTCGTTTCCCTTCTCAACGGTAACCAGTATGTTTCCCTGTTTTGGATTGGGCAATAGTATTTTTGCGGTTTCCGACGAAGAGTACTTTTCCTTATCGGATTTTAGGGCCAGCGTTCCTTCGTTCAAATCGCTACCCGGAATGCTTCCCCATTTGTATGCGCTGAAGAACATGGAAGCACAGTGGCCGCTGCCATCGCTAACTTCAATTAGGTAGTGGCCGTTATCGGGGGGAGTAAAGTTTACGAATGTTGATTCTTTCAGGATGCTCACAGTACCGCTGTATTCAAGGTAGGTTTGGCTGTCCTCCTTGTACTTTAGCTGGTAGCTTCTGCGGCTATCGTACTGGTACCACCACATTTTATCGTTGCGGTAAATGCGGTACTGCAGCTGCTTGCCGGTTTGCTTTTTCCCGCTGGGGTCGAGAAGCACCACAGGGAATTTCACTTCCTGACCGGTTTTAAAGTAACCGTATCCGCTTGGGTCTTTAATTCCAACGTAGTTGGGATAAACGTGCATGTCAACCACGTTCCAGCCCTCGTTGGGCTGGCCACCTTTTTCAAGAACCTTTGCAATTACTTTAAGCTTTAGTGCGGAAGGAACAGTTCCCATTGAGGGGAAAATCCAGCTGCCGCTTAGGTTGCCTTCGGCATCGAGTTCTCGTTTTAGAATGCTTTGTGTGAAGGTTTTAAACTCAATATCAGCACGGGTAAAGGTGAAATCCTTGTACTTTGGGAAGGACATGTTTACAGGGTGAACCTCAACATCAACCTCGGCTTTCAGGTTGGCTGCGGGTGCTCCGAAAAGGTAAATGGAGTTCAACTCGAAATCGAGGCTCTTATCGCTCCAAGTAATTTGCTTTTTCAGAGGTTTTACTGTAACTCGGAGCTGCTCGGCAACAACGGTTTCAACTTTTAGGTCCTTGTAAAACCATGAACCTCCAGCGTTTATTCGAATATTGTAGTTACCCGTGGGGGCTGTTTCCTCGGTACTGAAGATGAAAACGTAGAAACCATCAACCCCTTTTGTTGCTGTGTTTTCGTATATGGTGTTGTACTGAGGATCGTTAACGGTAATGCTTACGGTATGGTTTGTGGGAAATGTATTGTTTGAATTCTTCACCATAAACCCAACATTTATCGAATCGCCAGGGCGGTAAACGCCCCGTTCAGTGTAAATGAAACCCTTGGTTCCCCTTCTGTTTTCGCTTACACCACCAATATCGAAACCCGAGTTGCTCCAGCGCATTTCGTTTTTATTCAGTGCAGTAAACTGATTCTTGTACTCGGCAAGAATATAGGAGTAGTAGTAATCGCCGTTAAAATTGGCTAATCCCTGGCTATTGGTTGAAGCCGAATGGCGAACATCGCCATCCCAGTCGAGCAGCGAAACTTCAACTCCTGAAATTGGTTGCCCGGTAATAATATCGGTTACAAAAACTTTGGTTTCGTTTTCGGCAACCTTGGCTGTTACTCCCAGGTTACTCAGGAAAACGGGCTTGTAAACTTGTCCCTTATCGTAAATGTAGTTAAGAACTTCGCCGTTGATTGGAATGCTAACATCCTCGGGCGTGAAGTTAATGCGTAACAGGAACAGCCCGTCATCGTAGCTGCTGAAAAGGTCGGATAGATCGAACTCGTTGAGCAGCCATTCGTTCTTCTCCTTACCAAGTTCAATGGTTTGGTTCTTAATAATAACTCCAACAGCACCTGAGAAGTTGTCCCTAAAATCTTTGTTTCGGGTTTTGCTGCTTGTTAGCTGCTGCGACTGAATGAACTGCCCAATTTTATTGCTGTAAACCTTTTTCACCTGCAGGTGAACGCGCTTAAGATTGGTTGTGTAGAATTGAATCTTCTTTTTGTTTGATGAGGGTAAAATTATTCCGTCGGATGCGAACTCGATTTGTGGCTCAATGTCTGAAAATTTAACCGTTTCGGTAGTTTGTTCATCGGTTTTGGTTCCCCATCGACTTCGCAGTCCCTTTTCAACAGTAACCTTGTAGCTTTCACCGAACTTAAAGTTGCCATCGAGTGTAACCGATTTACCGAGCTTTTTAAGCTCGAATTTTACCGATGGTGAAACGCTTATCAAGCCGTCAATATCCTGATCCATGTCGAGTTCATCGGAGAAGTTAATCCTGATTCGTGGGCTGCGCCCCGACTCATCGCCCCGAAACTCGTTGGCCACCATTTTCTTCAGGGGGGCTACCGTGAAGTTCTGCGAGAAGCTGTACTCCAGGTCAAGTGGTTTCTTGTCGATTGAAATGGTAAAATCCTGCTTGCTGTCGGTGCGGATTATTTCGCTTGATGTGAACTTGAAGTGGCTATCGTCAATCATGCTCCACGATAGCGAAACGTTTTGCGAACCCTTTACTCTTGCAGCTTTCTCAAGCATTTCAAGCTCGGTTTTTTCCGAGAAGTTCACCGTGCCGCTATAGTAAAGTTTAATGGGGTCGTTTCGGTCCTTCAGGTCGATATTTCCGTTGAAGCTAACAATATCTCTACCCAAAACGTTAAGCTTAAAAATCAAATCGTCCAGCTGCTTCTCCTTGAAATCGTCGGAGAGCTTCTGAAGGTAGAGCTTGCCATCAATTTGAGTTCGGGTGGGAAGCGGTTCCTTTGGGCGGAACTCTAGTACGCTGCGGCTTACCCAAATGGCTGTACCTTTAATTGAAGGGGAGAAATCGAAAACATCCCCTTGTGGAGAGCTATTCACTTCGTTCTCATCAATTACCGGATTGTTGAAGACAACCTGAATAATCTCGTCGAAATGTACATCTCCGTTGCTCACGAAGCTAACTTCCTTAGCAATTTCTTCTGGGAATGTAATGGTTGGTTCTTCCTTGCTTTCTTCTTTTTTGCTTTTGCACGAAAACAGGAATAAAATGGCAAGCAGAATTATTATTCTGCTCATTATAAGTGATTTTTTCATTGGTTTGGGTTTATGGTTTGCTGTTGTATAAAGTAAGTAATTTTTTTGATGTTTGGTATAGTTAATCAAAACTATTTTAGAAAATACTATGTTTTACAATAGGTGATCAAAATCATTCATATTGTTGTTATATAACGTAAGAGTTTGAAATATAATATAATGTTGTTCTATCACTGAACATACAACGGCTTTTATTGCAGTACAAGCCGTTTATAGATTTATTATACAACAAAAAAGTTCGTTTAAGTTGTTAAATTGCCCTGAAAATCTTTAAAACACAAAGCCATGTCAAAAGGATTATTAGAAATTTTAGGAATTCTATTATTGGGACTCCCAATAGGTTTGATTACCATACGTTACTTTTTTAAGAAATCGATACTTTATTCTATTACTGCCTACTGGATATTCACCTTATCCTTATACTCTGCGTTAGCTAATTTAAAATGGGTTTACCCCGAAACGTTTCCGCCGTATATTACCCTTCCAATCGGAATAGTTGTAGTTATTTTTATATTCAGGCATGTGGCTAAAAAAATTCTTAATCCCCTGCTCGAATCAATTTCAAATATTAAGCGGCTAAGTGAAGGCGACTTAACGGTAATTGCCAATAAGTTGTATAGCATGAGGAGCGATGAGTTGGGGCAGCTTTCTGTTGCAATTGAGAATCTTTCGGTGAAGCTAAATCAGGTTATCGAGAACATTTCACAGTCGTCATTGGAGTTAGAAAGTGCTGGGCAACAGTTGAGTGTAAGTTCAACAAAGTTAGCCGAAGTTACCTCGGAGCAGGCTGCTTCGCTCGAGGAAATATCGAGTTCCATGGAAGAAATTGCCAGCAGCATACAGCAGAATGCCGACAACGCTGGTACAACCGAGAAAATTGCTGTTTCGGCTTCTTCTAGTATGAAGGAAGGAGTTGAATCGACAAACATTGCACTTGATTCAATGAACGAGATTGCCCAGAAGATTACAATTATTAACGACATTGCTTTTCAAACCAACCTATTGGCATTAAATGCTGCTGTTGAGGCAGCTCGTGCGGGGGAGCATGGGAAAGGTTTTGCGGTAGTTGCAGCCGAGGTTAGAAGACTCGCTGAACGTAGCCGTGAAGCAGCAAACGAAATTATTGATGTTTCATCACGAGGTTCAGATATTTCTGGGAAAGCCAAAGATTTAATGAATAGCAACCTAGCTGAAATTCTGAAAACTACTGACCTAATACGCGAAATATCCTCTGCCAGCTATGAGCAGCGGTCGGGTTCGGAACAAATAAATACTTCGGTACAGCAGCTGAACGACATAACCCAGCAGAATGCTACGCTTTCTGAAGAGGTGGCTGCAAATGCAGAGCAACTTAACGACAGGGCACGGTCGTTGGCAGAAATAATACAGTTCTTTAAAAGGGCATAGGGAATTATTAAACTAACCTAAATTACTAATTCTCTCGAGTTTATGGGTGTCAATAATTTTAATTCTTCTTCCATCAAGCT
>DAOSWM010000076.1:0-11764 GCA_035380045.1 Tenuifilaceae bacterium
AGTTTCTCGCTCAAACCCTTATCCTCAAACGCTTTCAGTTTCTTCACTCGGTTATCGATAAGACCTTTGGGGAAAACGTTGCTCTCCTCAAAAACTCCCCTTTTGGCTTCAAGAACCTCAGCCGATTCGAAGCACGACATGGGCAGCTGCTTTAGGCTTGCCAATTTCTCCTTAAACTCTGGTTTAAAAATATTTACATCAACATAAAGTTTCTCGGCTACAGCCAACGAGTCGTCAGTCATTAAGCCCTTCAGCGAGGTAACCACCAGTCCGGCCAGAGTAAGGTAAATATCTGCTGAACCATCAGGAACCCTGAACTCAAAGGTTTGCTTGCTTTCACTCTTGTTTTTTTCGGGATTGCAAGTTGGATTAGCATCGTGAATCATGTTGTTTGCACCAGTCCAACCGAGTGGTACACGTACCACAACGGAACGGTTCCTGTCGCCCCAGCAGATGTTTGTGGGAGCTTCCTGATGAGGAACCAGTCGCAGGTATGAAGTTGGTATGGTATTACCAAAGGCAGTAAGCGCATCGGCCGACTGCAGAATTCCCGCAATCATTTTTCTGGAAACATCGCTTAGCTTTCCATCCGCGTTTGCGGTAATGTTCTTCCCATCCTTCTCCACCATCATGTGGAAGTGCATTCCGCTACCTGCTTTACCTACAGTAATTTTTGGTGCAAAGCTAGCTACCAATCCGTACTGATTGCAAAGCATGCGAACAATCCACTTGGCCAAAACCATTTGCTCGGCTGCCTGCACAACCGGAGTTGGAAGAAACTCTATCTCGTGCTGTTCGTAGTAGAACTCATCGTCGGAGAAGCAACCAACTTCCGCGTGACCGTACTTTATTTTTGCACCGGTTTTGGCAAGTAACCGCAATGCTTCGGTACGAATTTCGCCATACTTGGCGAAAGGTGCGCTCGAATGGTAACCCTTCTGATCGACACTTGGGAAAAGTTCATCCTTCTCGCCAATTACGTAGTATTCAAGTTCGCCCAGAGCCTTAAACTTGTAGCCAGTTTGGCGGGTAAACTCCTCGCTTGCCTTACGAAGCACGTAACCCGGGTCGCTCTCAAGCGGTTTACCTTCGTTATTGTAGAACGAGCATAAAATATCAAGGGTAGGAACCTCGGTAAAAGGATTTAAAAAAGCTGTTTGGTAGCGTGGAACAACGTACAAATCGCTACTTCCGGCCTCAATAAACGAGAAAAGGCTGCTTCCGTCAACTCGTTCGCCCTGCGACAGGATTGTATCGAGGTGCTCCTTTGAGGTGATGATAAAGTTTAGGGTTTTGAGCCTTCCATCTTCGGCAATATACCTAAAGTTAACCATCTCAATCTCATTCTCCTCGCAAAACCGAATAATGTCGTCCTTTGTAAACTCAGTAGCGGGTTTTCTAAGATACTGAACCAACTCGTTAGGGTTCATGATAATTTCTGAATCCTTCATATTGATATGCGTTTTTGTGTTCGAACAGGGTAAAAAAGTCTTCAAAACTGCTAAAGAACTTGCACAAAAACAAGTTAAAAGGAATGTTTTAAAACAGAATATGAAAAGAAACCTTCCTTCTCATTAAGAATTACACGTGTATTCCCAGTAGAAACTAAAGGACTAATCAATAAGCGCCTCAAAATCAACATCAAGAGGTTTATCGTCCACGTAATCGAAAAGGGTTAGCCTGCGCATGTTGAAATAGAACTGCCAGTAGTTACGCATGGCAGATATGTACTTATCGCGTGCATTATCGCGCTCGGTTTGGGCGATATTCAGCTCAAGCACATCGATTTTCCCAATAAGGAAGCGTTGCTTTGTAACATGAAACCGGCTTTGGGCTATGGTATCGGCCTTAGCCGCGAGTAAAAGCTGGTCGTCCTGAAGGTTAAACTGCATAACTTTTAGAAAAACATCCTGCTCAAAATCAACGATTGACTGTTCAATGTTGGTTCGCACCACCTCACGGCTCGATTCGGCCATTTTTACCCGACCCTTGCCCAAGCCCCAATCGAGAATAGGAACGGCCAAGCCAACTCTTAGACCCTGCTGATCCAAAGGATCCTTATATGTGTCCAACAATTCGGGAGCCTGCTGCGTTAGCCCATACGTTGCGTATAAGCTGGCGCTAAAACCTCTATTTGCCTTTGCCTGAGCAACATCTCTATCAGCCTCAATCAGGTTTCGCTGGTACTGCAGCATTTGTGGATTATTGGAGCGTGCATGCTCCAAAACATCGTCGAATTTCAGCTCTATTTTGGGAAAATCGGTAGGTACCACCAGCTCAAGGTCATACTGGTCATTGAGACCCAGGAACGATTTTAATCGAAACTTTTTAAGTTGAAGGTCTATTTCTGCTTCGTTCACGGAGCTTCCTGCGTTCAGGAAGCTAAGTTCCATTTGTAACAGCTCGTTTTCGGCAATGGTTCCGATGTTGTACCGTCCGCGGGCAATCTGAAAGAGGGTGTCGGTATTGTTGTAGTTCAGCTGTGCGGTTTTCACGTTCTGCTGAGCCAGAATAAGGTCGAAGAAAAGCCGAACCGCCTCGCCTGAAATAAACTCCATGGCCTCGAGGTACGAACGTTTGGCTTCGAGATACTTCAGTGGTTCAATCTTCTTTTTCCATTTTAGCTGGTTGAAACCGAATATTGGCTGTTCGAAGCCAATCATCACCGGATCGGACTTATAGTTTGAGCTGCTGTTCTCACCAAAAATATCGACCCGTTCGAGGTTCGACTGAACAAAAACCCGTCCTCCGGTAAGGCCAATATTCTGGTTCATTGTTAGTCCCAGCGATAGAGTATTTGTGTTCGCCTCAACGTATTTGTAGGTTCCATCAACGTACTCTTGAGTAATAACTCGCCGAAAGCTAGGGAGAGTCCCGTTGAGCGAAAGGCTTGGTAAGTACTCGGCCTCGAAGGTTCGATGCTCCCAGTACGCTGCCCTAAACTGATGTTTGGCAAGCATTGCCTGAGGCGAATAATCGCGGGCCATTTCAAGCACCTCGTCAAGGGTTAAGGTGTTAACCGGAAGTTGTGCAAAAACTGGGCTTGACGAAAAAATCAAGAAAAAGAGAATATATTGAATCCGTTTAAACATACCTTGAAAGTTCTTTAATATTTTTACAATGTCAGATGTCAGATGTCAGATGTCAGATGTCAGATGTCAGATGTCAAAAGTTAAATGTTTTTATATGTTTCAAATAACTTAACACATTTGTCATTTGCCATCATACTTTTGACATAATTTCCTACTCGTACCTTAACGATTCAATCGGGTCCTTCTCAGCGGCACGCTTAGCTGGTGAGAGACCAAAAATTACACCTACCGCTGCCGAAACACCAAACGCAATAACCACTGAAATGGGTGAAACTATTGTAAGAATTCCTGCAAAATGTGTAATAAGCATGGAAAGAATTACGCCAAGGATTACTCCTATAAAACCGCCCGTAACGCTTATAAGAACCGCTTCTGAGAGAAACTGAGCAATAATATCGGCTTTTTTTGCACCAATAGCCAGTCGGGTTCCAATTTCCTTTATGCGTTCCATAACCGAAGCGAACATGATATTCATAATTCCAATGCCTCCCACAACAAGTGAGATGCTGGCAATGGCACCCAGCACAATGTTGAAAATATCCTTGGTTCGCTGTTGCTGCTTAAGAAGCAGCTCGGGAACCGTAATCTCAAAATCCTTCACATCGGCATGGCGACGGATAAGCATTCTGCTTAAAATATCGGTTGTGCTGTTAATTTGCTCTGTTTCCTTAACCTGCACAATAATTCGGTCGAGCTGATGGTAGTTTTGAGGAGCCTGCGATTCCGTGGAGCCTCCAAAACTTATGAAACCTCGTCCAAAGCGAATGGTTCCCGATTCAATTTTGCGGGAATTCACCAACGCACGGTTCTTGTATCGCATCAGCATGGTTTTCACCGGAATGTAAACATTGTCGTTGTACACATTTACCCCGGCGCTCTCGAAACCGGTTATAGTAACATCGGTTTTTTGCAGAACCCCAATTACCTGCAGCCAAACATCGCCGAACTTTAGGTACTGTCCAATGGGATTAACGGTGCTGAAGAATTTATTTTTTATGTTCGCCCCAATTATGCAAACGGGAATACCGTGTTCTGCCTGATTTTCAGTAAAAAAAGCACCCTCTTCCAAGGGAAGAGTGAAGAGTTCGAAGTAGTCGGTTGAAACTCCCATAATTTTCGCAGGCATCCGAAGGGCCTCGAACTGCACAAAGGAGTTCAGACTAATTTCGGGGCTAATCCGCTGCACGGAAGGAACTATCTCGCTGATGGCTTCCACATCGAGCAGCGTTAATCCCGGAGAGAATTTACGTTTCTGAGATTCGCCGTTTTCACCATTCTCGGAGGTTTCGTCGGTTTCCTCAAAAATTGGATTGATAACAATGTTGTTTACGCCCACCATCTTAATCTGGTCGAGAATCTCCTTCTGGGCTCCGTTTCCAATGGCAAGCATGCTAATTACCGCAGCAACGCCAAATATAATGCCCAACGCCGTAAGTATGGACTTTAACTTATTGGCCAGAATTGACTCAATGGCGATAACAACATCGTGTATATACCGTTTATACATGCTAAATTTTGCTTATTGCTACTGTTTTTCCTGAGGTTTAGCAGGCCTGTCTCCCCTCTTTTTCCGCGCTCGCTTGGTGGTATCGGTGCTTGCTTCGGCCGCAGGTTTTTGTTGAACCTCAACCTTTACCCCCGAGGTTTTTATTTTTTCGAGCTGCTCGGGGGTTAGCTGAAAGCTTCCGCCATTCTTCCGCATGCTATTCTGCTTTGCGTCGGCAGCCTTTTTCTCCTCCTCCTTTCGCTTTCGTTCAGCCTCACGCTGCTTGATTTCGGGGATTAGCTCTTCGCCGGTATAGGAAAATTTTTCGGCGTTCTCGGGTGTACTAAGGTAAACCTCATCGCCGAACTTAAGGCCTTTCTCAACTATAATGAAGTTTTCGTTCTGCTCTGAGGTAATAATAATTTGCTTCTTTCCTTTGGTTAGGTAAACAAAACTTAAGCTGTCGTTGGCATGTATTGCCTCAAGCGGCAAGTATAGCACGTTATCGAACGATTGGGTAACAATTTGGTTGCTGGTTGTCATGGAAGGGCGAAGGATTGGATCGTACTCGTTCACCTTGATGGTAACCTCAAAAACTTTTGCATCGGTATTTGGGAGTTGCTCGCCAATATTGGCCACTTCGGTAACTACACCCGTGTACTTTTTCTCGGGGAAAGCATCCACGCCAGTTCTTACGGGTTGATTGACCTTCACCTTACTCACGTCGATTTCATTCACGTAGGTTTTTGAAATCATAATCGAGAGGTCGGGAAGAATGGCAACCGTTAAATCCCAAGGGCTAACGCTGGAGCCCACTTTCCGCTTCTGTCCGCTCCACTCACGGTGGTAAATTACCATTCCGGGTTTGGGTGCCTTTATAACGAACTTGCTAAGAACATCGAGCATATCCTGCCTTTCACGTTCCTGACGTGAAAGATTAATGGCCACCTCGCGCATGGAGGCAACCGATTGGTCTTTCTTTATAGTATAGTTATTCTGAGCCTGTTCGTAGGCGCGTTGTGCCCTTTCGAGGTTTATCTGCGCCTGACGCTGTGTGGCTGGTGGTTCGTACTTCGACTGGTCGAGAACGATTTGTCGTTCTTCCAGCTCAAACTTCAGGTTAATGAGCTCATCGCGCAACCCACGTAGAAGGAGCGTTGTATCGAGCTGGGTTTTTAGGTACTGCTGCTGACTTTTCTCCAGTTCATCCTCTATCTCCTTTAACCTGTTGCTAAGTGCACTTCTGTCGAGCGTAGCAACGTACTGACCGGAGTCAACAATTGTACCTTCGGCAACCAAATCCTGAATTTTTATTTCTGAGAACCTGAAACTTCTGCTTTGGCGCAGCTCAGCCGGCGCCATAATATCCTCCTTGTTCTTTGCCTGAAGTTCACCGGTAACATTCACAACCACTTCGAAAGGTCCCTGCTCAACCTTAACGGTTTGAGGGGCAACCTTCTGTTGGCTCGACGAACCGAATATTAGCACAAGCAGCACTACTACTGCAGCCAAAGAAACAATAATGATAACCCTTTTATTTTTCATGCTTAAATAACTATAATGGTCTTAATAAATTGCACTAATATGACTGTAAACCCAGCTATGAGTTTAAAAAGACAAGAAATAAATTTGGAAATACTACAGGAGCTCCTCTATTTCTCCAATCATTTTAGTTGCCAGTAATGTGGCCTTCTCGGCGGAGCTACTCTCGGCGTAGATTCTGATAATGGGCTCGGTGTTCGATTTTCGCATGTGCACCCACTCACCCTCAAAATCGATTCGTAATCCATCCACTGTATTTACCTGCTGAGCAGAGTGTTTTTCCTTCAACTTTTCAAGAACAGTATCGGGATTTACTCCTGCTTTAAGTTCAATCTTATTTTTTGAGATAAAATAGTTTGGGTACGATGCTCTCAACTCAGAGCACTTTTTGCCACTTTTTGCCAAATGGGTAAGGAAAAGAGCAATTCCAACCAGCGCATCGCGACCGTAGTGAAGTGCGGGGTAAATAACACCACCATTCCCTTCGCCACCAATAACTGCGTTTGTTTCCTTCATTTTGGCAACAACGTTCACCTCGCCAACTGCTGATGCAGAATACTTTCCGCCATGTTTTTGTGTAACATCACGAAGTGCTGCTGTGCTGCTGAGATTTGAAACTGTGTTTCCGGGAGTGTTGCATAGAATATAATCGGCAACTGCAACAAGTGTGTACTCCTCGCCAAACATGGTTCCGTCCTCGTTAATAATTGCAAGCCTGTCAACATCGGGATCGACAACGAAACCAACATCGGCCTTTTTTTCAACTACAGTTGAAGATATTTCAGTTAAGTGCTCGGGCAATGGTTCAGGATTATGCGGGAACTCCCCGGTTGGTTCGGTGTAAAGCTCAACAATATCGTTAACTCCTAACGCCTGTAATAATCGAGGAATGGCAACTCCACCAACTGAATTCACGCAGTCGATGGCAACCCGGAAGTTTGCTTTTTCAATAGCCTCCTTATCAACAAGTTTAAGTTCTAAAATTTTATCGATATGAAGATCGGTAAAATCATACTCGCTTAAAATGGTTCCTAAATAATCAACCTCTGGGTATGAAAATGTATCATTCTCGGCAAATTTCAGAATCTGTTTCCCATCGGCATCGGAAAGGAATTCGCCACGCTCGTTGAGCAATTTCAGCGCATTCCACTGACGAGGATTGTGGCTTGCCGTGATAATAATTCCACCCTGTGCAGCTTCGTGGGTAACAGCCATTTCAACGGTTGGCGTGGTTGCCAGCCCAAGTTCCACAACATCAACCCCACAGCCAAGCAGAGTTCCAACAATAATTTGGTTTACCATTTCGCCGGAAATGCGGGCATCGCGCCCAACAACTACCTTGCAAAGCATGTTATTGTTTCGCTCCTTGAGCCAATGGGCGTAGGCGCTTGTAAAAAGCGCAATATTTAATGGATTCAACCCATCGTGGTGGGTTCCACCAATAGTTCCTCTTATTCCTGATATTGATTTAATTAGGGCCATGTTTCTGCTTTTTGAATTGGAAAACAAAGGTGGAAAAAGTTTTCGTGCGATACAATATATTTTGCAGAAATAAACCCGGCAACAGCAAACTAAACCTTTTTGCTTGGCGCCAAATACTTATTGTAAAGCAGCAAACCAATAATTGTTAGTATTCCTATTCCGCTGAACATGAGCCAGAGTATGCCTGGGCGACCCATTTCGGTAACAAACCTCACGTAGGTGAATGCGCCAAGTACGCCTCCTACTCCGCTGCCAATTACTCCGTACAGGAATGAATACCCAAGGTAAAGTGCTTTTTTATCGGGTGGAGCAATTAGGCCAACATAGGAAATAAACTTTGGATGGGCTGTCATTTCGCCAATTGAGAAGATGGTTATTCCCGCAATAAAAACCCACGCGTGGGTGGAAATGGCCAGGATTCCCATACCAATTGTGCCCAAAGCTATACCTGTAACCATTGTAGGGAGAGCCTTTGTGTTCTTAACTATGGTTGAAATAATTAGCTGAAGCAGAATAATTGTTCCAGCGTTGATTACAGTAACGTGTTCGGCTTCGAACTTCCAGCTGGGATTCTCAGCGAAAAGCCCGAGGAAGGAGTTTACAACGTTGTTTACCGGAGTCATATCCATGTACTCGGTTAAATACCAAAGTACTGTGTCGAACATTTGGAAGTATAGAATCCAGAAACAGGAGTATATTGCAATCATTATTACGAAACGGTAATCCTTCAGTACCATTACTGCACCTTTAAGTACCTCGCCTATCTTTTTCTGAACGGCCGGGCGTTCAGGCTCGCGGTAAACGAACAGGGCTAAAATCAGCAGCCAGCCAGTTCCAACGGCCGCCATAATGAAAATGTAGTTCCAGCCAATTTGCTTGAGGTAAGGAATTAGCAGCAACGGAAATATGAATGCGCCGAGGTTAATTGTCCAGTAAAAAATTCCGAAGCCAAGTGTTGAGTTACTTTCATCGGTGCTGCGGGCAATGGTTCCCGAAATTATGGGTTTGAAGAACCCAGCACCCGTAACCATAAGCAGCAAGCTGGCAAAAACGAAGTAGTAGCTGGTGCTGAAGCTGGTGAAGAAGTAACCAACCGACATTACGATAAACGAGAATATTAGCGTTTTTTTGTAGCCAAACTGGTCGGCAATGGCACCGCTAAGAATTGGCAGGAAGTAGAGCATTGGCGTAATAACACTTTTTATTACCCCCACGCTTTCCTTGGAAAAACCGAGTCCGCCCTGAGAAATATCGAGCACAAGGTACACCGACAGGATTGACATAACCCCGTAGTACGAGCCACGCTCGAAGAACTCCATGGTTATAACAGTCCAAAAATTTCGTGGGAACGAAGCAATCCCCTTCTTCTTCAACTCGTTACTCATAATACAATTCTATTTTATTCGTTTTTGTTGGTGGCTAAAATAGTAAAGTTATTTTGATATGAAAGTTTGCCGAGGGTTTAAGCAGAGAAATCGTATTACATTTGTATGGTTTTTGAAAAGTTGGTTTAGAAACATGTTACGATTCCTTACTACAATACTGCTTTTTACTTCAACCTTCGATGCTTTTTCGCAGCATACGCTGCGGGGAAAGGTTATCGACAGCCAAACCGGCAAGGCTCTTCCTTTTGTTAACCTTATTTTTAACGAGAAGGGACAAGGTTTAACAACCAGTCTTGAAGGAACTTTTGAAATATCAACACAGCAAAGGATTGAATGGCTTAAGCTAAGCTATGTAGGCTACGAGCCAAGAACTGTTACCGTCAATCCTGATAACTATAAAAAATCGATGATAATTGGGCTTGAGCCCGTATCATACAATCTGGATGAAGTTGTTGTGACTCCAGGAGTAAATCCGGCTCACCGAATTATAGAAGCAGTATACGAAAATCGTGAAAAGAATAATCCCGAGCAGCTGTCGGGTTTCAGCTACGTAAGCTACAACAAGATGTTCTTCACTTTTAAGCAGCCAAAACCCGATTCGCTTTTCAAAAACGATAGCGTTCCGAATATCGATTCGCTGGCCATTAAGCTCGACCAGATGAAAAAAAAGCAGCATATGTTCATGATGGAATCGGTTACGCAACGAGATTATCTTTACCCCGACAGGACCAACGAGAAGGTTCTGGCATCGAGAGTTTCGGGATTAAAAGATCCTTTCTTCGTATTTCTTGCCACCCAGTTCCAGTCATTCTCATTCTACCCTGAACTAATTACGCTGGCCGGGAAAAATTTTCTGAACCCAATTAGTAAGAACAGCAAGAAACGGTATCTTTTCATACTTGAGGATACACTATTTACCCAGCAAAATGATACGCTGTTTGTAGTTTCGTTCCGTCCGCTGCGAAATAGCAATTTTGATGGATTGAAGGGTGTAATGAACATTAACTCGAATGGTTACGCAGTGCAAAGCGTAATTGCTGAACCAACTGAGGGACTTTCACCAATTTTCAACGTAAAAATTCAGCAACGGTATGAGTTTATTGAAAACAAACAATGGTTTCCGGTTGAGCTCAACACGGATATTATCTACAACATGCTGAATGCTAACGCGAAGGATAAAAAAACAGGAAAGGAAATTAAGCTCGAGATGGTTGGCGTTGGCAAGTCGTACATTAAAGATATTGAACTTGGAACCAACCTAAAACCAAGAGATTTTAGCCATATTGAGCTTACCTTCGACCCCCACGCATCGGAGCAACCTGAAATTTTCTGGCAACAATACCGAAACGACAGTCTTACACAGCAAGAATTGAGAACTTACAAAGTTATTGACAGCATTGGGAAAGTTGCGAATCTCGATAAACGAGTTCAGCTAATTGAGACACTAATGACAGGAAAAATTCCTGTTAAAATGTTGAGTTTGGACTTAAACCAGCTGCTGCGCTACAACCAGTTCGAAGGAATTAGAACCGGACTTGGATTAGAAACCAATCGTAAAGTTTCAGAAATTTTCACAGTTGGCGGATACTTAGCATACGGTTTTAAAGACGAAAAAAGTAAATACGGAGGATTTGGAAGAATTAACCTCAGCAAAAGGCAACAGGTTTCCATTGAGGGCCGATACCAACTTGATGTGCGTGAACCCGGAACTACCAAATTCGAGAAGCCTTTTGGGCTAACAAATACTGAAAAGCTCCGCGATGTAAATATCTACCAAATGGATTACCAGGAGCAGTATCAAGCATTACTAAACTTTAGAGCATTTAAAGATTTTACGTTTAAGGTCATCGGCCAAAAAAATCAGTTCGATCTTGCTTCAGGAAATTACTTCATAGCTAACACTCTCGACACAATTTCACACTTCAACACAACCGAAGTTGGCGTTGAGGTTAAGTTTGTTTGGAAGGAGAAATTTATGGAGACTCCCCGCGGATTAATCCCCCTAAACTCAAGTTTTCCGGTAATTTGGTTAAACTACTATCGTGGAATTAGCGCCCTAGATGGCGATTTCACATACAGCAAGTACGAGCTGAAAGCAACCCACAACATTCCTTTTAAAACAATTGGTAAAACTACATTTACAGTTTCAGCAGCAATGGTCGATGGCGATGTTGCCCCTTCCCTGCTATACTTCGCCCCGGGAAACCTCGATAAGTACTACCTCGATGCCGACAATACATTTGGAACAATGAATCTTTACGAGTTTGTTGCCGACAGGTACGCGTGCCTGTTTATCCGCCACGATTTGGGCAATAACCTAATAAAAACCGGAAGTGAAAAGTGGAAACTTAAATATTACCTGGTTCAAAATATGGCCATTGGCGAATACACAAAAAAACCTGAACATCTTTTTGCCAATCCATCGCCCAAAACTCTGTCGAAAGGATTCTTTGAATCGGGAATGGTTATGAATATTCTGCTGTCGTCAACTTTCTCCGCTCCGGGCGTAGGAGTTTTCTACCGTTACGGCCCTAATTCAAGCAGTGACTGGAAGGAAAACTTTGCATTCAAACTCTCGGTGGGGTACAATTTTTAAATCTGCATTCATTGATGAATGGATGAAATAGTAGTTGTAGGAGTTTACTGTATTGTCATCCTGAACCCGCCTGTCTACCGACAGGTAGTTCGAAGGATGACTTGTTGAAAATTTACACTTCGACAAGCTCAGTGTGACAAAACCATACAACCCAACCCGTCTGACTGCTTGGAGCGGTCTG
>DAOSWM010000077.1:0-11675 GCA_035380045.1 Tenuifilaceae bacterium
ATTTACAATTCCGGCAGCCTGAATTCCATTCAGAACTTTTGTGGTGTTGATGATACCGGCTGCCTGAACTCCGTTGGTAATTCCTCCAACTGTATTCGATATTCCGGCTAGTTGACAAAGCCCCGCATCCTCGCGAACAATGTTCGAAATTCCGGCAACCTCAAACTTTTTCACACCCTGAACGTAACCAACAGTCATGTTGAATGAGAAATCATTTACTGTATTTCCTGAAAGGAATCGGTTTGTGCTGAGGTAAGGAGCGGCTGAAAATTGGGTTTTGCTAAAAATTGTATCTGAAATATTGCGAGCATTCGCAAGCAGATCATCATTAACTAACCATTCGGGGAGTTTAATATCTTCAAATTCTTCCTCCCGTTGTTCTTCCTTTGGCGAAACCAGAATTGGTATTTGGTCAGGAATTTCATTCGTTTTCAGCTCAATGTTTACAAAGTTCGATTTGCTTGCAATGGGTGCGATTAGCGTATCGGAATAACCAAACTTACTAACTTTCAAGTCTGAAGCATTCTCATCCTTTGGAATTTCAAGCCGAAAGTATCCGTACTCATCGGTTGTTGCTGCAACTTTCTGCTCTTTGCTGTAAACTGTTGCCTCGGTTAGCTTCTCACCGGTTTGGGAGTCGTAAAGATATCCTTCAACTACAACCTCTTTCTTAGAATCATTTTGCTGTGCGAGGGTGTTTTTTTGAAGAATTACGTATTTTCCTCTTACCTTATATTTTATGTTTTCCTCAAAAAGTAAATTAAGAACAAATCGTACCGATTGATTTTCAACTTTTAAACTAGTTTTTGTTGATGAATTAACAACTTCGGGACTGTACGAAAAAACGAATCCGGCTTGATGCGAAATTTCGGTTAGAATGTACTGTACTGTTTCGTTGGAAACGGAAATTGTAACCTGTCGCTCCAGAATTGGAATGCTGTTTTCCTCTGCTTTTATGCAAAAGCAAAACAATGAAAGAAAGAGTATCAAAGCGAATCTTCTCATTGCTGATCGGTGTTGGAGCACGAATCGCCCTCAATAATAAATTTATTATCCGCTTCGCGGAGCTGCAGATTCAGCGTTTCTGCAATAATACTCAGTACAATATTAATCTCTTCGTTCTCAAATGTCACAGTTATGGTGCAATCCCTCAGCGAGTCATTCTGCAGAGCAATATCAACTCCATAAACATTGCTGAGTTGCTGGATTGCTTCTGAAAGTCGGGTATTCTGAAAAACGAAAATTCTGTTTACATACGAAATTGTATTTCCTTCCTCCTGAGATTTCTTTTTGAATGTGCGTGAGTTTTTACTGTAAATTCCGGTTTCGCCTTCCTTCAACGAAATTCCTTCGTTCTCCTTGGTAAAGAACATTACCTCTCCGGTTTTAACAAAAACTTCTACAACTGTATCGCTATCAAATGCTTTTATATTGAACGATGTCCCGATATCCTCAATGAAAGTTCCTTCAGCCTCAACAATAAACGGTTTTTCATCAACATGCTTAACATCAAAAAATGCTTCACCTTCGAGTTTCACTTCCCTCTTTTTTCGTCCGTATGCCTTTGAGTAGGTGATTTTACTATTCCGGTTTAGGAAAACTGTTGAGCTATCCTCCAGCTGTTTGCTAACAATACTATCGTTGCTTGCCAGCGCAATAACTTGGGTTGATTCAATAACAGGAGTAAACAGATATCTGAAAAGTGCAAACGAAACTCCGGTGGCAATTAAAATTACTGCAGCAACTTTAGCAAGGGTTGGAATATTAAAGCTGATTATTTTCCCCTTTGGTTCCTCCTTTTTGCTTTCAGATTTCTTCATCTGCGATTGAACCTTGCTCCACGCATTGTCAACATCAACCCTGATAATGCGGTGAGAGGAAATAGTTTTGCTATTAATAAACTGAATATCTCCAAAATACTTTCTATTCTCCTCCGATTGGTCCATCCAACTGTTGAGCAACTCCACTTCCTGATCTGACGCCTCGTTGGCCAGGAAACGGACAATAATTTGGTCGATATTTAGGTTCTCTCTGCTCAACTCTTTCTAATTTCGAAGCATTAACAGCCATATTATTAATGGCAAATATTCTTTCAAATTTTCTCTCAGCGTTTTCAACGCTTTAATCATGTGGTTTTCCACGGTTTTTACAGAAATTCCCAGCTGTTCGGCAATTTCCTTGTAGGTTAAATTTTCGTATCGACTGAGTTTGAAAACCATTCTGCATTGTTGCGGCAGCAATTCAATGGCATCTTTCATCAAATTTTCCAGCTCGTTCTCAACGACTCTTTCCGAAGCGTCGCCGCTATAAAGGTTGGCTTGCGATTTGTAATGGCTGCCGTACTCGCTGCGTACCTTGTTGTGCTTAATCCTGTTCAGGCATCCATTGTAAACCGATCGGTACAGGTACGATTTCATCGAAGTATGAATTTCGATCTGATCTCGTTTCTCCCAAACAGTTAAAAATGCGCTTTGAACCATCTCTTCTGCCTCGTCGATATCATTCAAAAATGTGTTGGCATAGTTGCACAAACGTTCGTAGTAGGTTCTGAAAATTTCTTCGAAAACCTTCTCGTCGCCGTTTCGCAATCCAACCAGAATATCTTTTTCAGTGGGTTCCAAGCACCATTTAGTTTGATGCTAAAGATACCTAAACGGCACATACCTTGCAAGTTTATCTTTCTCATTCATTAAAATGACAACTAACTATAAACTTACCCCTAGTCCATTTTACTGTTAATATAAAATGTAACTTTAAAGCCCATGTAATAATCAGAATATCAAGAATATACATTTAATTAATGAAAAAAACAGCCATTTTTTTGTCCTACTTCAACCTATTTATTAATACCTTTGGGTGTTGTTGGGACTACACAAAATTTTAAAATATGCTTACTTATACTATTAATAAAAAGGATAAATCATTATCCGGTGAGGTTACTTTGGCTCCATGCAGAAGCATCAGCAATCGGTCGCTGGTGATAAAAGCAATTAAAAGTTCAAAGTCTGAAATTAAAGCCATGTCGGATAAGGATGCCAAACGGATTATCGACAAATCGGTTCGAAAAGGGAAAGTTCCCCTCGACAAGGGCGAGCCCCTGAAGGCAATAAGGTTTCTTCGTGCTTTCTTCTCATTTTTTGGAGGCGAGTGGATTATTACTGGGTCAGACGAGATGTACAAGCGGCCAGTTGGCGATGTTATCAAAATCCTGCAGGAGCAGGGTTTCAACATCAAGTACCTTGAGCGCAGCGGGTTTCCCCCTCTTAAAATAATTGGGAAAGGATTTAAGGGAAATATCACTCGTGTTGACGCATCAATTAGCAGCGAGTTTATAAATACGTCCTTGCTTTTTGCGCAGTCGTTGCCCAAAGATGATTTAATTGAACTTAAGGATAGCATAATAAAATCGCCGTTTATATTTCAAACCATTCGTCTTTTCAGCTACCTGGGCGTTAACTCAACCTGGGAGCGTGACGAGGTGCTAACCGAGTACGAGCTGAACGATGGCTCTGAGATGTCGGTTGAGGGCGATTGGACCTCGGCCAGCTATTGGTTCCAAATGGTTGCACTTGCAAAGAAGGCTGAAATAATGGTTAAGGGACTTAACTCCGAAAGCATACAGGGCGATGCCATTGTTAAGGATATATTTACACAACTTGGAGTAAATACCGAAGTTACTGCTGATGGTTTAGTTTTAAAGAAAGCGAAGCCAAAAATCAAAAATTTAGAGTACGACTTCTCCAATAATCCCGATATTGTACCAACCGTTGCTGTTACCTGTGTGGCCTTGGGGATTCCATTCCGCTTTTCGGGTGTTGAATCGTTAAGGCATAAGGACTCCGATAGGCTCATGGCTATTCAAACCCAAATGGCCCTTTTGGGAGCTAAAGTTACCTTCGAAAAAATGGGAGAATTTGAAACCATGATTTTTAATGGCACTGCAAAGGGATTTGGCAAGAAAGCGCCGGCTCTGAACTCCTTTAACGATCATCGAATCGTTATGGCTCTCGCTCCATTGTCGTTGCTGGTTCCCGACCTTACAATTGAAAATCCGAAGGTTACAGCGAAGTCGTATCCATGTTACTGGGAGGATATGAAGAAGGTTGGGTTTAATTTTGAACAAACAGTTTAGTTGAGTTCACCCGAATATTCAAACGCCTACTTTTTTAAAAACCAAAGTGGGCGTTTACTGTTATATAGTGTACTGCTCAAAAAAAACGAGAATACATTTTATATCTAATTAATAAATGAATTAATGGTAACTTTTGACAATACACAAGTGGCTTTTGCCGTCAATTCCAATGCCGATTTAAGGAGGGCTCGCTTGCTTTTCTCATCCATTTCGTGGCCATTAATGGTTAAGGTTGGTGAATTTCTGCTAAAAATTGCCACGTCCCTTCATATCCCGATTTCGTGGGCCATTAAGCCCACAATTTTTCGTCAGTTTGTAGGAGGTGAAACCCTGCCTGAGTGTGCTGCGGCAGTTAACAAGTTGAGTCAATCCGGAGTGAAGTCAATCCTCGATTATTCTGTTGAAGGCAAAAACACAGAGGAAGAGAGAGAGAATGCTATGCTAGAAATACACGAATCAATTTTACACGCCTCTCAGAACCCTGATATTCCGTTCGCCGTTTTTAAACCATCCGGTATTGCCGATACAATGGTTCTTGAAAAGGTGAGTTGCAAACAAGAGCTGACTTCTGACGAGCAAAAAAAATACGACAGCTTTATTCGTCGGGTCGAAACGCTATGCGAGGCTGCTAGCAATTCACAAACTTCAATTCTTATAGATGCAGAGGATTCCTGGTATCAGGCTGCTATTGACAATGTTGTGGAGCAAATGATGCAAAGGTACAATAGAACTGAACCCATTGTTTTCAATACGCTTCAGATGTACCGAACCGATAGGATGAACTACCTAATAATGGCTCACAAGAGAGCCATTGAGAGTGGCTACCTTATAGGAATGAAGTTGGTTCGTGGAGCCTACATGGAGAAGGAACGGCACCGTGCCGACGAGCAAGGGTACATTTCTCCAATTCATGAAACCAAAGCAGATACCGACAGGGACTTCAACGAGGCGGTGAAGTATTGTATTGCCAACATCGATACAATTTCGTTGTTTTGTGGTACCCACAACGAGGATAGCGTTGCTTACGCAACAATGCTCATGGAAAGGAATCAGGTTAAGCCAACAGACAAACGCATATTTTTCTCCCAACTTTTTGGCATGAGCGACAATATTTCCTTTAACTTAGCTGCCAGCGAGTATAATGTTGCAAAGTATATTCCTTACGGTCCGGTAAACGAGGTTCTGCCTTATTTAATTCGTCGTGCTCAGGAGAATACATCGGTTAAAGGGCAAACAGGCAGGGAACTTTCATTAATTCGTAAGGAGCTTAAACGAAGGAAAAGTTTACGAAAAACGGAACAGAAGAAATGACTATTGAAAACTCCGATGCAGTAATTCGCATTCAAATGAAGAAGCGAATTTTCGCTCTGCTTATTGCAATTCCAATTGCCCTTTTTTACGCAACTAATCTGGGCGACTTCCTCCATGAACTTACCGGTGTACCCAGGCAAATTCTTTCGTTCATTTTGCTTGGGCTCTACCTATTGTTTTATGTTTACCATATAGTTGTAAAATCATCATACTTGTATTTTTGCGATGAGGAATCGCGAGTTGTAATTCGGTTCTACTTGCTTAATCCGTTCAATTCTAAAAAAAATTCATACGAAATCCCAGAAAGACAGTTCGTTAAGTTTCGTCTCCATAAGTCGCTGTATAACCTGCGAGAGGAGATTTTTGTTTACCAAAAAATGGGTGAAACCGTAGCGCAGTATCCTCCCTTCAGCATAAAAAGCCTCACAGACTCTCAGAAGCAGAAGTTGCTGAAATCCTTGGCTTCCCATTCAAAATAATAATAGCTGGGAAGTGGACAAAGAGCTCCTAAAATACCAGATTGCCATTGACATGATTCCAAAAATTGGAAGTGTTAATGCAAAGAAACTTATTGCATACTGCGGAGGAGTTGAAGCCGTGTTTATGCAAACCCCACGAGCGCTAACGAAAATCCCGGGAATTGGCAAAGTTCTGGCAAACGAAATAGTTAACCAGAAAGTACTCGACAGAGCCGAACGTGAGGTTGAGTTCATCGTTAAGCATAACATAAGAACATACTTCTACCTTGATTCCGATTACCCCAATCGACTAAAACAGTGTGAGGATTGCCCCATCGTTCTTTTTCTGAAGGGAGTTCCCGATATTGATTTAAACCAGCAAAAAATTATCAGCATAGTTGGGACAAGGAATATCACCGATTATGGGCGGGATGTTTGTGAAACGTTAATTGCCGACTTGAGCGCCAGAGGACACAAACCGATAGTAGTTAGCGGTTTAGCATATGGGGTCGATGTTTGCGCACACAGAGCCGCTCTGAAGAACGGTTTGTTAACCGTTGCTGCTTTAGGGCACGGTTTAAACACAATTTACCCCCAATCTCACCGCTCCGTAGCCCGTGAAATTAACGCCCATGGGGCGTTGGTAACCGATTTCCCTTCGGAGTCAACCATCGATCCAAAGAACTTCATTAAGCGTAACAGAATCATTGCAGGCCTTTCCGATGCAACAATTATTATCGAAAGCGCTGAGGAAGGAGGTTCACTCATTACGGCCGACATCGCCATTTCCTATAACCGCGAAGTTTTTGCCCTCCCGGGACAGGTAACCCAAAAATACTCAAGAGGGTGCAATATGCTTATTAAGCAGAACAAGGCTGCGCTTATCGAATCGGCTTCCGACATTGAGTTTCAGCTTGGCTGGGAGTTACCTACAGCGAACCCTAGAGTGGTGCAGCCAACACTTTTTCACAGCCTATCCGACGATGAGAAAACTATTGTTGATGTGCTACGCGAGAATGGTTCAGAGGTTATTGATGTTATTTGTATGAAAACCAGAATGCCGGTGGCAAAGGTATCCTCAATACTTCTTAATCTCGAATTCTCGGGGGTGGTAAAGTGTAAACCGGGGAAAGTATTCACCCTTTCAAGTGTAAAATAGGCCGGTAACGCCCAATTTTTTTGGGTATTTTCCGTTCAATGTATAAATTCATCTAGTAAGCTCCCAAACATTTACTAAGTTTGTCAAAAGTTTGCAAAAATACCTGATTCAATGTTTTTTGTTGATACACACACACATATGTACTCCGGCGAGTTCAACCACGATCGTTTCGAGTCTATTGACCGTGCTCGCGAAGCGGGCATTAAGTACATGGTGATGCCAAATATCGACAGCACATCCATAGAACAAATGTTGGCGGTAGCCAATGAGTTTCCTGGTTACTGTTTCCCGTTAATGGGCTTACATCCAACCTCGGTAAATAGCAGCTTTGAGAAGGAGTTGGCAACTGTTGAAAGAGAATTCTCGGAAAGAAAGTATTACGGTGTTGGTGAGATAGGGATTGATTTGTACTGGGATAAAACATACTTTGAGGAGCAAAAAGTCGCCTTCCGGCACCAACTTAAGCTGGCGAAGAAGCTTAACCTGCCGGTTGTTATTCACTCAAGAAATTCGTTCGATGAGATTCTCGAAATTGTCGATTCCGAAATTGATACATCGCTTCGAGGAGTTTTTCATAGTTACTCAGGCAGTATTCAACATTACAAACGTATTGTAGAGTACAAAACATTCATGGTAGGAATTGGCGGGGTTGTTACCTTTAAGAATGGAGGAATTGATAAGATACTCGGCGAAATGGACATAAACAGAATTGTTCTCGAAACCGACTCGCCATACCTTGCACCTGTTCCGTTTCGAGGGAAGCGCAACGAGAGCGCTTACATTACATTCATTGCACAAAAAATTGCCATTGTTCTAAACATTCCTGTTGAGGAGGTGGCTAGTATTACAACCCGTAACGCATTGTCGTTGTTTGATTTAACAATATAGATTCATGGAATTAGCAAACACGTCCATACTAATTATTTACACCGGTGGAACCATTGGAATGAAGCAGAATCCCGAAACGGGTGCTCTTGCTCCATTCAACTTCGAGCAAATTACCGATGAGGTTCCCGAGTTACGAAAGTTTGGCTTCAATCTCGATACCATCTCGTTCAACCCGCTGGTCGATTCATCCGATATTTCTCCCGAATTCTGGATTAAGCTGGCGTTAATTATTGAAGAAAATTACGCAAAATACAACGGTTTTGTGGTACTTCACGGAACCGATACCATGTCGTTCTCGGCCTCAGCGCTCAGCTTTATGCTTGAGAATTTAGATAAACCCGTAGTTTTTACCGGATCACAGCTGCCAATCGGGATGCTTCGAACCGATGGGAAGGAGAACCTAATCAGCGCCATCGAAATTGCTGCTGCCAGCAGCAACGGTCAACCGCTGGTTCCAGAGGTAACCATTTTCTTTGAGAACCAGCTCTTTCGAGGAAACCGAACCACAAAGCACAATGCCGAACACTTCAACGCTTTCGGCTCGTACAATTATCCGCCGCTTGCACAAGCAGGAATAAGTATTAAGTACAACTTCGCATTTATCCATTACTTTACCCAAAAGCAGCAGCTGAGAGTTCACCCGTATATCGACAATAGCGTTGCTGTGCTAAAACTTTTTCCAGGAATATCTCCCTCCGCAGTTGATGCAGTGATGAATTGTCCAGATTTGAAAGCAATCATTCTTGAAACCTACGGGTCGGGGAATGCCCTAAGCCAGCAATGGTTCTTAAAGCGAATTAAAAAAGCAATAAATAAAGGCGTAATCATATTAAATGTAACCCAATGTCAAGCCGGAAGCGTTGACATGGAGAAGTACGACAATGGTTTGCTGCTTAAGAAAGCGGGAGTGATCAGTGGTAAGGATATTACATTCGAGGCAGCAGTAGTGAAGTTGATGTTCCTACTAGGAAAGGGATACTCCTTCGAAGAAATGGTACACCAACTTGAAAAATCGATTAGCGGAGAAATTACGGTATAAAAAAGCGATATTTGAATATTTTTTAGTATTTTGCGCCCCTAAATTTGGCAGCCTGTTGTTTGGTTGAACGTACTGGAGAGATGGCCGAGTGGTCGAAGGCGCACGCCTGGAAAGTGTGTATACCTCAAAAGGGTATCGTGGGTTCGAATCCCACTCTCTCCGCTTGCATTTTTAAAATAATTAAAATATTTTTGTATTCACTAAATCCTAACTAGTAATAATTAAAGACAACTTTACCATGAAAAAACTATTTGCACTTTTTGCAGTTACAGGCATGCTGATGTTTGGAGCATCAACTTACATTTCTGCTCAGGACGAAACCGCAGAAACACCTGATACAGCGATGGTTGAAGCAGATACCGCTGCCGTTGCCGTTGAAGAAGCTACCGAAACAGCTCCTGCTGCTGCAGTTGAGGAAGAGCTAGGCACACACAAAATCATTAAGAAAACCTTTATCGATGGTGGTCCTGAATTTATGGGTATCGTTCTTTTAGCCCTCGTACTAGGTTTGGCGCTTTCTATCGAAAGAATTATTTACCTAAACCTTGCAACCACCAACACCGATAAGCTTTTAAAAGCTATTGAAGAGGCACTTGAGTCGGGTGGAATTGAAGCTGCCAAGGAGGTTTGCCGCAACACTCGCGGTCCAGTTGCAAGCATTTTCTATCAAGGCTTATCTCGCGCTGATGAAGGTATCGATGTGGTTGAAAAATCAGTTGTTACCTATGGTTCAGTACAAATGGGTCAACTTGAGAGTGGGCTTACATGGATTGCCCTATTCATTTCGCTGGCACCAATGCTTGGTTTCATGGGTACAGTAATTGGTATGATTGACGCTTTCAATGCTATCGAAGTTGCTGGTGATATCTCCCCATCGCTTGTAGCTGCTGGTATTAAGGTGGCTCTTATCACTACTGTGTTTGGTCTAATCGTTGCGATTATACTACAGATTTTCTACAACTATCTGGTTTCAAAAATTGATAAGCTTGTAAACACCATGGAAGATGCTTCCATAAGCCTTATCGACATTCTTATGAAATATAACCTTAAAAAATAGTTAACCATGTCCAACAGCCTAATTAGTAACATAGTAAAAATATTGTCTTGGGTGCTGATGGGAACATCAACTTTAATTGCATTGCTCTTTTTCGCAGGCATAGTTGATGAGAACGCTTATATTATATGGGCATATATACTGTTAGGTATAGCTGCGTTCTTTGCAGTTATTTTCCCAGTAATATACTTTGTCCTATACCCCAAGAATGCAGTGAAGGCTTTGTTTGGGCTTGTAGGTTTGGGAGTAGCAGTTTTAGTTGGTTACTTGTTATCCGATACCACTCCAATTATTACTGCCACAAATCACCCAAATTTCTCTAACCCCAACGTGTTGGCCTTTACCGATACAGGAATTATTGCTACCTACGTTCTCTTTGGAGTGGCTGTACTTGGCTTGCTCTTCACAGGTATTAGGAGCATTTTTCATCGTTAGTTGAGTGTCGGCAATTCATGTTGCCGTTCATAATAATAATAATAATACAATGGCTAGAACAACACCAGAAATAAATGGAGGCTCCCTGGCCGACATTGCGTTCTTGCTTCTAATCTTCTTCCTGGTTACCACTACCATGAATGTGGACACTGGGCTAGCAAGGATGTTACCACCAATGCCAGAGGATAAAAACCAAGATACACAGCAGGATGTTAAGCAACGAAACATTTTTACGGTGCTCATCAATAAGAGTGACCGCCTGCTGGTTGAGGATCAGCCCATGGACATTGGAATGCTTCGGGAGAAAACCAAGGAGTTCATTATGAACCCCCAAAACGACACAGATTTACCGGAAAAGCAAACCGTTGAAGTGGAGTACTTTGGAAACGTAGAGGTTGGGAAGGGCGTTATCTCATTACAGAACGACCGTGGTACATCTTATAGAATGTATATGCTAGTTCAGAATGAATTGGTGGCTGCAGTTAACGAGTTGCGTGAACAAGTTGCTCGTGGAAAATTTGGGAAGTCATACAATGATCTTCCTGAAGATCAGCAGAAGGCTGTACAGAAAGTAATTCCACAGCGTATTTCTGAGGCTGAGCCTAAAAGTGTAGGAGGGAAAAAGTAATGGCAAAATTTGAACGAAAAGGCAAAAAAGGTATGCCTGCTATATCTACTGCTTCGCTTCCCGATATCGTATTCATGCTGTTGTTCTTCTTCATGGTAAGTACAACACTCAGGGAAACCGAACTTTTTGTTAGGATAAAACTCCCCGAAGCTACTGAGGTAGTAAAACTTGAAAAAAAATCATTAGTTTCGTACATATACATTGGTCCTCCTGCCACTCAGTACCAGAAAGTTTTTGGTACAGATTCTCGTATTCAGCTTAATGATAGCTTCAAAACTTTGGTTGACATACGTGACTTCATTTCCTCTGAGAGGGAAGCGCTTAGTGAAGCCGATAGAGCATTCCTTACAACTTCACTTAAGATTCACGAAGAGACCAGGATGGGTATCGTAACTGATGTTAAGCAGGAACTTCGCAAAGCGAGCGCGCTGAAAATTAGCTATGCTTCTCGAAGAATGGAGCAAAAAAAGTAGTTGAAATTATATGAATAGTAAAAAAGCTGGGTTCTTTCCCAGCTTTTTTTATTTTCAATCAGCAGTGTCCGATTAATTTTATTAGCATAAAAAAGATT
>DAOSWM010000078.1:0-11671 GCA_035380045.1 Tenuifilaceae bacterium
GCATCAACGGTTCCTCCCTGTATTCTCTCGATATAATAAATTCTTGCCCACCTTTCATCAATGGTTACTGGGGTTAGGTCGGGGAGATCAACATCGTTAAAGGCGTGAACTGTTCCATCGTGACCGGTAAAAACAAACTCGTTGGCTTCGTCGAGCGAACCGTTCCGTTCGGAAAGCAGAATACCAGAACCAAGGCTCTGTGTATCACTGTACTTATCGCCACCAGAGTGGCCAATACCGGTAAAATCCTGCGTATGGGTTGTTGATGAGTATGAAGTTGTCGTAATGCCAATGTTGTATCGGTTATCGAGGTAGGTTTCAACAATTAGCCTCTGAGCTAAATTCAGGTTATCGCGGTAAACAATAACCTCCGAAATATCGCCACGGAAACCTTGGGCGTAGCCAGGATTTAAAATTCCAATGTGTAAATCCGATGTCATGTTACCAATGCTAACAGGACCGGTTCCCTCTTCGTAAAAAGCACCATTATAGAATATTTTTGACTGATCTGCGCTGAGCGTTCCATCGTAAACAGCTGAGAAAATTTGAGGATCATCTGTATAGGGAATCGTTCCGTTAATTCTATTACTTCCTGCATCAAAATATATGTTAGATAAAGCGTTGTCGCCAAGAAAAAGCGAATACGCTCTTGCGCTACTTGAGTTATTCCTTTTAGAAACGAGACCTCTTGCGCGATCATCAACTGCATCTGGTTTGGCCACCACAAAAACGGATAGACCGTTTGTGTTATCGAGGTTGTCGGCATCGGGAACTGTAAGGTAATCATCGCTTCCATCGAAGCGAATACTTGGTAACCCATTTATTCCAGACAGTATGTAAATAGGCTGAAAGCCACCGTTTCCCTGTGCCGAGTGGTTTGCATTTCCGCTAATATCGTTCCAGCTACTAACCGGATCCCCATTTGTGGTTGTTGAAGTTCCCTGATCGGCACGTAGCCACAGCACATTATCGCTGCTACTCCCAATACCAGCGGGGCCGGTTTGCGCCTGCGCAAAAATTGGCAGGCAAAGGAATACCGTTGCAACGGCAGCTAACTTTAACGCTTTTCTAGGGTGGAGTATAGTTGTTATCATATCGATAAAATTTTCTGTTTGGAAATGAAATTACACAAAGTGCACCTTAATTATTTACAATTTTTGCACCAATTGATTTATTTATGTAATTTTCAACAGTATAAACATAATAAGTTTATGCTGTTTTAAACTAATAGCCCGAAAACGGGCATTTAGTGAATAAAGTTAATACAATTTTTCTATTTTCGGTCGTAAAGTATTTATATTGCAATGAGTACAATACATACTTTTGATGTAAAAGCTTCAGAATTCGTTAACTTTTTTTAACGGTTAAAGAATAACCAAACCAAATTTTTTGTAATATACAATATGATTGATATATTCAATTCTTGTGTGACTCTTCATTTGATTGATTTTATTGAAAATATTGAACTTACAAATTCATGAGGATTAACAAAGGTGGTTCGCCAATATTTTTTTATATACAATTCACAATAATCATGGAAATTTTAATGTAACCATTATCCCTTTTCGTAAGTAGAAATGGCTGCTTTGTCAATATTATTTTATTCACATATTTATTACTATTACCTTAGTAGGTTACATATTCAATGTATTTTTAGTTAATGTTTCTATAAGTAATATTATTTGAAGCCATGACAAGAAAAAAATTTACTCTCATTACATTTCTTGTAATCAGTATTCTACTGAAAACAAATTTCTTAATTAATGCACAGCATCCCGATATGGTTATTGAAAAAGAAACCTTGGATGTTGTCAGTAAAGCTGATAATATTAGCAAAAGAGATTCAACACAAACTATAAACAACTCTTCCGTTTATAGGGGGTCATCTATCAATAAAAGATTGATCGAAAACGTAAATAATCAAAATCTTATTTTAGAAAATCGCCCCGAAGACCGCCAACACCCCGAGTACGGCAAAATCCGCCTCGAAGACTCACCCCAAAGCGAGGAGATTATGGGGATGCGTACTGCTAACTCGAGAACATTCAAAAACCTCGATGGCACATTTACTACCCAGCAAGCATACGGACTTCTACACTTTCAAAAGGATGGACAATGGCTTACCATTGGCAATAACCTTTCAAAACACCGCTCAAACCAAAATGTGTTATCATTAAGCGAAACCGATTTGCCAATTAGTATCGACACAGGAACGGGAGCAACACAAATGCAGCTTTGCGCAGTAACTGGCAAGGGAATTAGTTTTGGCAACAAGGTTTCATTAAAAATTGTTGATAACGGTGGACAACAGGTTAAGGAAATGCCTAAAGCAAAATTCATTCTACCTAGTATAATTAAAAATCAGGTTTTAGCTGCCAATATTTGGGAAAACATATCTCGTCGCCAAACAATTAACTATTGGCAGGTAAAAACCGATTATATTATTGAGAAAAGACCTGATTTTCAAACTAAAGAAGGTGCGTTGCATTTTGAAGAACAGATTGAATTACCCAAGGATGTTAGCGTTATAAAAGGCAATGGAGTTGAAACTGAATATGGCTGGCAAGGTGAACTATTAATAGTTGACAAAAAAAACTCGTTGCTAGGAATTATTGAAAAACCTATTTATTTTGATAACTTAAAACCTGTTTCATCCCAAGAATACTCTTCAAATTGTGATAATGCTGAGCCAATAGAAATTTTTAATGATAACGTAAGAAAAAAAGATGCACAACCAAATCTTTTAGGTTTTTATCAATACAAACTCAAAGACAATGTCCTTATTTTGAACACAGTAGTACCTTTGGAATGGCTTCTTGACGAAAGCAGAATTTATCCAGTTACAATTGATCCCACTATAACAAACACCTATTCTGCCGGCAATATTGGTTCGTGCCGCTGGACAGAAGTAAACGAGGTTACAAAAATTGTTACAATACCTGCCGGAGCAGCTGTTACTCAAACTGCCTCTCAATGGCGTTATAATGCTAGAAATGGACAATGGAGAAATGAAGTTTACACACGAATTAGCGGGAATAATGCCAGCTACGAGTGGTTTCAATGTAATTTATCTAGTGGCGGAGATTGCAACCTGACCCTACCTGTAGCAAATAACGATATTGCTAATGGCGTTTATGAAAATGGGCAAGTACCAATAACCATAGGAATAACCCGTACATGGGGCGATGCAGTTCCTGGTTGTAACGACTATTATTCTTTTATTGTTAATAATACATGGATTACGACCATTACTTATGCTACAGTACCAACACCCACTGTTACATGCTCTGCAACTTTTACCGATACTGGAGGAGCAGGTGCAAATTATAGCAACAATGAAACCTACGCAGTAACCTATCAATCGAACGATGGAAGAAACATTAAAGCACAGTTTACAACTTTTAATGTAAACAACACCGACTATCTTCGCATTTACGATGGGGCCGACTTCTTAACTCCAGTTTTAGGGCAATTTAATAACGATAATGGTAGCCCCGGAACAATTGTGTCTTCGGGTACTTCTTTAACTTTTTTGTTCTATTCAAATGCAGCCACTGTGGCTGCGGGTTGGGTTGCTAATATTTCTTGTACACCCACAAACACCTATTATAGTTACCAGAATGGAAATTGGGAGGATTTTTCAACCTGGACCCTCGATCCATCGGGTACGCTCTACAACAATCCAAGCAATTTAGTTCCAGGCGTTGGCGATAAAGCTATAATCCTTAACGGACGTACTGTTAAAGTAACAAGTGGTGCAAAAACGGTAGATATTGTTGATATTCAAGATGGATCAATTCTTGATTTGCAGGGAGTAACAGGTCATAATTTTCTTAATTTACAGGGAGCTGGTCGCTTAAAGTTGAGCAGTGCTTCGTTGCCTTCAGGGAATATGAGTAATTTTGTTTCAAACACGGGTGGAACAATTGAATTTTATGGAAATCCTGCCGCTAACTTTACCTTTAACAGAAATACTTTCAATAATTTAGTAATAAATTTCTCGAATACCTCGAGGGTTGCCTCTGTGGGCAATAATACTACAATTAATGGTAACCTTACGGTTCAAAGTGGCGATTTTAGGATTGGCAACAATACCACAGCTCGCACACTTACAAACTATGGTGATATTAACGTTGAGTCCTCGGGGAAATTCTCCGTGCATACCCAGGGTGCTCATATTGTAAACTTGCACGGTGATTTAACGGTAAACTCGGGAGGTACATTCATTCTTCACAACCTTGCCACACCAAGCTACAATACTGCAATTACAGCAGGGAAAGCTAATTTACAGTGCGTTAACCCCACCAAAGATCAAACTATTACTGCCAACGGTCCAATTGAACCCTACTGGTTAGTTGTAGACAAAGGAACCGACCAAACCTATATGGTTGATGTGCAGGCATCGGGCGATTTTTTTAAACTTTATGGGCATACCTTTGAAAATTCCAACAGTTCATTAAATCTTAGAAACGGAACCTTGAAACTAGGTTCAAATGTCATTATCCCTCAATTTATTCATGCTCGTACTGAGGATTATAGTTCTGTTCCAGTAAATAGCGGCCAGTATAATATTCCTGAATCCGCTCATCTATGGATTGATGGAGCCGAACTCACTACAACCAATATTACTGGGACTATTTACAGGGGTGATTTATTCTTCGTATATGGAAAGCTGTCAATAAGCAGTGGTTCTCTTTTCGATAATTCGCATCGAGGAATCATATTGGCAACAAATGGCGTTGTTGAAATAAGCGGAGGAAGTTTATCTACCTCCATTATCCGATCGGCGTGGATGGCTGGTGTACACAGGGGCACTTATATACAGTCTGGAGGTTCAGTAGATATTAGACGAGATATTGAAACAACTAGAGCAAATGGTGCAAACTTCAATGCTTCCTTTATGATGGCTTTTCCTGAGAATGTTTTTATTATGAGTGGAGGAGACATAAATATTTTAAATTCTACTGTTGCTGGGGGTGCTGGTGAGTATTTTAGTCTAATTCTTGGTATGAATTCAAATAACGTGCAAGTATCAGGTGGTAATATTAATATCACTGTTCCAGATTCAAGAGATGCTAAATTACTAGTTACTGGTAAAATATGGAACTTAAACATTTCTAGCAATATTAATGTTCGAAGATCATATTTATCAGCTTACGCAGGATATGACGTTGTAACTCCGGCAATTGGTATACAACCATTGGTAGTTATCAACGATTTCACCATCTCCAACCCTGCCCGTTTCGATGCAGCGAACCAGAATGTTACCATTGGTGGAGATTTTACCATTGAAGCGGGAGCAACCTACATACCCGGAACTAACAGCACCATTTTTAACGGTTCTGCCGGACAGGCATTTAATAACAATGGGAACATTTCCAGTGGACTTTACAATATGTCTGTTGAAAACGCATCAATTACAGCCATCGATAATGATTTAACAGTTCGAAATGAACTTAACATTGAAAGCGGAACCATTCTACGCGATATGGGTTATACAATAAGCGTTGCTGGTAATGTTACAAACAGCGGATCGCATATTAGCCAGGCTGTTGGAAGCATTACACTCAATGGTGCAGGAGCGCAAACCATTGATGGCAATGGCAACGGTATTTTTGGCAATCTTCGTCTAAACAAGGCTTCGGGTAGTTCAACCCTTAACGCAAATATTTCAGTAAGTGGCAACCTTAGGCTTGCCAATACCGCTGCTATTTTTAGCATTGGAAGTAAACGTGTTACCCTTTCTGAGAACAGCCGTATTTACGATGCGCTAACAGGAACAACAAACACCAATTTCAGCTCAACCAGAATGATACAGACTGATGGAAACCAGTCTGATGGTGGTTTGAGAGTGCATTTCAATACTACCGATATAAGAAATCTTCCTCTTGGAGTTGGTGCAAAGTACACTCCTGCTCGAATTCAATTTACATCTGCCCCTAGCCAATGGGGCTACCTTAGCGTTCGTCCTGTAGATAACGCACACCCACACCTAACAAGCACCAATGCACTATCTTTTTACTGGAGAGTACAATCGAGCGACTTTGCTGGAATTGCATCGGGTTCGTTGCAACAACGATTTTATTATACCGATGGAGATATTAACGGTAACGAGCCCGACTATTTACCCGGACGCTATAACCCCATTTTGTGGAGTTCTTATCCTGCCGAAAAGGTTTCTATTGCAATCAATGAAATTCTTTTTGATGATATAACCCAGCCCGATGGAGACTTTACTGCTGGCGAACCCGATGCATTTGGGGTTGTAGTAGGCCTTTTTAGTGCACAAACAGGCAACTGGGAAGATCCAAATACTTGGGTTACCGATACTATTAGCAATACTCCTGCTGGTCGTATTCCTGCAGGTTTCGATCCGGTTGTAATTCGTAATGGACACACGGTAACAACTTCTGCTGGTGGTGCGCTTTCAGGTTCCCTTCAAATTCTTTCCGAAGGTGTTCTCAACCTTGGAACTACAACAGGCCATAACTTTGGAGCACTTCAAAATGGCAAAGTTAGCGGCAATGGAACCTTAAGAATTTCATCGGCAGTTAACCCTGCTGTTTTTCCAAATGGCGATTTTGGCGACTTTTTATACGAAGGCGGAGGAACTGTAGAGTACTATTCTACAGGTACAAACTTTTTGTTACCAGCAAATATTCCAAACTATAACAACCTAATAATTAACTCTGCTTTAAGTAATTTGCGATCAGGAAATACTGACCAAGTAATTTATGGTGATTTAATTATTCGGGGTGCTAACTGGACAAACCTTAACCCATCGGATGCAACAAGCTACACAACAACTGTGTATGGAAATCTAATAGTTGAAGAGAATGCTCTGTTTAGGTTCAACAATAACCAAAGTCAGATACTTACTGTACATGGAAGCTGTACCATTGAAACTGGTGCAATCTTTAATGTAAATAACGGAACAGGCCATCAGGCTATTTTTTACGGTGACTTAATTAATAATGGTACGCTCAATTTTTACCCCGGCAACTGGGCCGATGCCTATTTTTTAAGTCCAAATTCTCAAACTATCTCAGGGGCAGGGGCAACAACAAGCTTTTACAGGCTGTATGTTGATAAGGGAATCAACCAGGATTCTGTGCTGAATGTAACATCCAGCAACTTTTCAATTAACACAGCACTAGCTAACTCGCTGGCAATACAAAACGGAACCATTCGCTTTAATGGTCCAACGTCAACCATTTCGGGTGTCAATGCATTTAATATCCCCGAAACAGGACGTTTAGCTGTTGCCGGTGGCAACATAACCGTTGGAACCGATAACAACAATGCCGATATTATTCTGGCTGGGAAAATTGAGGTTAGCGGAGGAACTTTGAATGTTGGGCAAGGGCCAGATAACAACTACAATAACGACATAGAGATTGCTGGTGGAGGAAAACCAGAAGTGGAGGTTAGCGGAGGAACGCTTAATGTTAATGGCCAAATTCGTCGCTCTGGAACTTCAACTGCGGGAGCACTGGGCTATACACAAAGTGGTGGAACTGTAAATATATTTGGTAGGCAACGATTGGCAACCCGTGCTCTGCTGGAGGTTTTAAACGCAGGAAGTTTCTTTATTACCAGTGGAGGCGATATAAACCTGATTCGTTCTGGTGGAACCACCTTTGGCGATTTATATCTAAACTCAAGTAATTATGATTTAACAGGAGGAACAATAACTATTGGAAACGCAGTAACGCCAACATCAACATTCGATATTTACTTGGGTAATCCTGTTTACAATTTAACCGTTGATGGAACAACCAATGCCAAAACAGCGAGGCTGAGAAGTTTCCCTGCAACTTTCGAAGGATCGCTCCAAATTGGCACATCTGGAGGAGTTGGTTCGAGTTTTAATACTTCTGGTTTGGATGTTGGAATTAAAATAAATTTGATCAATTATTCTAGCGCATCTTCTACAAACACATACATTACTGTTACTTCCGATCAAACTACAGTTTTTGAAGGATCTGAAACACTCCAACAAATAATTTGCAATGGTTCAAGTAATCTCAATTTTGCAAATATTGAAATATCTAAAACTTCAGGAATCCTATCAAAAGAAGGTACAAGAAATTTGGTAATTAATGAGAATTTATATTTGAACCAAGGTAATTTAGTTTTAACAAGCGGAGATATTTTCTTAAATGGGGATCTTTTCTTATTCTCTAGCATTTTGTCTTCGGGTGTTGGTAATCATTTAATCTTTAGTTCGAGTATATCCCAAAATATTTATGGTACTAATGGAAATACAATAGATGTCTTCAGAATTAACAAATCAAAAACGGTAATTAGTAATGTATCCCTTAATATCGACCGAAGGTATCGTTTTGTAACCGGAGCGGTTCTTAACATGGGTAGCAACTCCTTAACGTTTAAGAACACAACAAACTTTACAGGAGACATAGGAGCTACTTTTAATGACAATACATTAATTCAAACAAACGGTGTTCTTTCTGATAAAGGTATTACTGTTGAATATAATGCTGCATCAAGTTTCATCTTCCCCATTGGAGTTGCTGGTAAGTACACTCCAGTAACCGTTAATGTTACTAATACAGGGGGTTCTGCAGGGTCAGTCACCGTGAAGCCTATTGATAGGTACCATCCTGCAACCCAAAATCCGCTCAATGATGAGCTACAGTACTACTGGAATGTTACTTCCGAAGGTTTTGGCGCTTCGCCAACCGTAACCCATACTTACACATACTCCGATGGCGATGCCCTTCCTAGCGATGCTGGCTATGTTGGTGGCCGATACTACAATTACCAATGGATCCCCGAAAATGGAATATCGGGCTCTGTTAGCGAAGCAGCAAATACCATAACGCTTACCGGGGTAAATTATATAGATGGAGAATATACCGCAGGACTTGATGCAAACTTTATTACAAAACCACCTCTTTATAGCATCTCAACCGGAAACTGGGGCGATGGAACAACCTGGTCCTACACTTCAGGTGGAGCAACCTGCAACTGCTCTCCTAACGGAAATCCTGTTTTCATCGAAAGTAACCATGTTGTAACTCTTGATTCCGACGAAGCTTATGCCTACTCGGTTGATATTTCTGAACTTGCTACTCTTGCAGTAGGTACAACACGCCAACACAATCTTGGCCACGTAACTGGAGGTGGAACTATTAGAATTACTGCCACTGCTGCAGGTTCTTTTATTTTCCCTGGCGGTTACTTCGATGAGTTTATGAATACTTCTACCAGTGTAGTTGATTATGAAGGAACCGGTACGCTACCTTCATCAATAACTACATACCCAAATATACAGTTCTCTGGGTCAGCTTCCACGAAAAGCATTCCGGCAATCGATCTTACCATTCTTGGTAACCTTACCATTCTTGAAGGTTACCTCGATAATACCAACTATAATAGAAGCATTACAGTTGCTGGCAACTGGACAAGTAATGTTTCTGGAGGTTTCCTTGCTGGTAGGGGATTGGTTACCTTCAATGGTACTTCTTCAACCATTAGTGCAACAGGTGGGGAAACCTTTTATAAACTTAAAATTGATCGTTCTGGGGGTGGGGTTACCCTTGCTAGTCCTGTTTCCGTCACCAACTATTTGTACCTTACAAATGGAATTATCAACACTACAAGCGCAAATGTTCTCACGCTAACCTGGTCCTCAACCAATGCTGTGGTTGGTGGTAGTTCAACCTCCTTTGTCGATGGGCCGTTGAGAAAAAACATTAGTGGTGGTTCTTCGTTCTATTTTCCAGTTGGGAATAGTGGCAGATACGGACGAACTAGAATTTTCAACACATCAGCAGCCACTTACTGGACCGTGCAGTACCACAATTCATCACCAAGTAATAGGGATCTTCTCACCCCCCCTCTTCAACTTATCAGCAATAACGAGTACTGGAGCGTTACACCCGATGCTGCAAGAACCGCCAACATTCAGCTTCGCTGGGATGGAGATAGCGATATTATTCCCGCAACTACTTCTGCTAGACAAAAGTTGCGTGTTGCACAATGGGATATTGCCGCTTATCCTAGTTTTTGGACATCAGTAGGCAATAGGGTTACCGACGGTGGTGTTGCTTCTGGAACTATTCAAACAACATCTCCCACCACCTTTAACGGAGTAGAATTGCTCACAATAGGTCTCGATCAAACTTCAACAGCTCAAATTACTGGAACCGATGCAGAAATGTGTAACGATGGTACTATCCTACCTGTAACAGTTCAGTTTACTGGCGATGGACCTTGGGAATTTACATATTTAATTAATGGCACTAATAGTGTAATAATACCAGACGTTGGAACCAGTCCATATAACATACAGTTCGAGTACGATGACTTATACTCAATCAGTGGTTCTGGTGATTATGTAATAAGTTTACAGTCTGTTTACGACGATAATGGTGTTGCTGGCGTTATTCTCTCAGGCACTGCAACCTTAACTGTAAAAGAAACTCCAAACCCCATTGTTTCTGGTGCCGACAGGGTTATGATTAACTCTCAGGAAGTTTATTCTGTTCAAGAAGTTCCTAATGAATCTTATGTTTGGGCAGAACCAACTTTGGGCACTATTAATGGTTCTTCCATTGGAAGAAGTGTTACCATTGATTGGGGTAACATTACAGGTAATGACTGGGTTGAAGTAACTGTTAGCAATACAGTTACGTCATGCTCACACACTGAGCGTCTCGACGTTGAAATTCGAAACTGGCCAGTTATATCTGGTGATTTCGAAATTTGTGCAGGTTCAGAACAAACCTATAGTTCCCCTGATCCTGGAGGTCATACATTCCTGTGGGAAGTTGTAGGCGGAACATTTAAGGATGGAATAAACAACACAAGTTCTGTTACTGTAATTTGGGGATCCTCAGCTGCTGGATCAATAAAAGTTAATCAAAGCGATGGAGGATCTGTTGAAATTGATGAACGAATTGTCACTATCAACCCTATTCCAACCGCTTCTTTAGCTCTTGATGGTTCTGGAATTATTTGCGATGGCGAAAATTCAGATCTTCTTGCTGGTTATGGGAATACTGGCGCCAATTATGAAATTGAAATATTTAAGGATGGGATTTTGGCTACAACATACAACCAATCTACTGTTCCCGCAGGAAACCCTTTTACCTACAACACAGGAAATTTAATATGGGAATTACCTGATGTGGTTAGAGTTTATGAATTCGAAATTTATGTAACAAACAGCACTACAGGTTGTTCTAGCCAACCACTTGCTGTTACTGTTGAGGTTAACGTATTTAAAATTCCCGAAACAGGCCCTCAGTACCATGTTCCCAATACTTATGGCGAGTAGCAAAAATAATAACCAAGAATCTGGTAAATGAAGACAGGTTCTTGGTTTATTATTGGTTTTCCTTACATTCAGGCATAAGTTTTCCGCTTAGGATTGAAGAACTATTCCCATGTTAATCCATATAACGTTTCCGTGTTCGCAAAAGCATGAGCGGACGCCTGCCTTGGGCAGGTAAATTGGAAAGTCTTTTTTCCCAATACTTCCATCTTCGATCTTCCCTCTTCGGTCTTCTTGCATCTTTCCCCCTCGCCACCCCAGACCCCTAAAGGGGGGCTTCCCCACAATCACTCATGCACTGAATTACCGTCTTCCTCCTTTGTCTGTTGTGATTAATGAATATTCAGCGCCAATCTGCTTTATCCGTGT
>DAOSWM010000079.1:0-11411 GCA_035380045.1 Tenuifilaceae bacterium
CTAGTTAACTTTTGGCATTTGTGCACCAAACTCGGAAACAGCACCAAAAAGATTTAAACTTTCTTTCCATGGGTAGCGGTTAGCGAAGAATGAAATGGTTGCTTTTCCGCTAGCCTGCTGTGGTAATCCAAGAATCGAACGAACCTGATTCCAATCGGTGTTAGGATCGTACTCCATTGAAACCTCTGCAGCCATATTTATAAACTCTGCAGTGTAAGCTTTGTTGAGCGGGAGCACCTGAGTCATTCGCTTGTTGCCTTCTAAACTTGATACAAAATCCACATCCTCAAACTCTTCAACCGAAATGAAAACACGATTGTTAGCAATGCTTGTGTGAATATCGTTCTTACGGTTATTCATAAACAGGTTGTAATCGAGCTTCAACGATGGATCTTTGGTATCGAGGTAACGGATTGCAGCATCGGAAGCGTACGAGAAAATATTGTGATGTACATTGTAATCGGCCTTCTGCTTCATCCAAATTGCGTTTCCTAGGTTGTCGTTCAGGAATGTTGTTCCGTAGGTGAACGCAAAGGTGTTATTTGAAATTTCAATTTCATGGCGATCGCCGGGACCGGTTAGCACACTGGCATCGATTCCGGTATGCGCACAGTTCACAAACACGTTGTTATCAATGTGAATTCTACCTGGCATGCTCATCCTCTGTGCAACAGAAACACCACAGTAGCTGATGTTTGCGAAAGTACAATTGCGAACAGTTACATTATTCCCTACAATACGAATTGCAGCGCGTTGCTCAGTTCCTCCGGTGTTAGTTAGCGTGAGGTAGCCAGTTTCAATACCCTCGGGAACTTTATCGTTGTAGTTGTTCTGTTCACCCATGTCAACCATAATTCCATCAATAACAACATCGTGGGTTTCGTAAATGTAAATTAGCATCTGCTTTCCCGAAGCTGCTTTGGGCTTGGTTCTGATAATGGTTGGAGTTTCCACTGGGTTACGCTTGCTAAAATCAGCATTATAACTACCGTATATCTCCATAGGCTTTTTAATCTCAAAGAAACCAACGTTAAATGTTCCTGAGTAAACGCCTTCTGCAATGTAAATTTTATCGTAATCCTCTGCCATGCTAATGGCTTTATCGATATTCTTTAGCGGGGCATCCTTGCTGGTTCCTGCATTCTTATTACTACCTGTAGGAGAAACATAAATAGTTTTTCCTTCTGGCTTCACTTCTGGCTGAGTAGCAGCCTGACTATTAGTTTGCTGATTTGAATTTGCATTCTGTGAAGGCTTCTCCTCCTCTTTACTAGGGATATTTTTCTCTACCTTCTTCTTCATATCCTTTAATTTACCTAACTGTGCGTTTGAAATCATTGGGGTTCCAAATACGAACATTGCGCTTACAATAAGCATCGAAAAGATTTTTGTTTTCATGACTTTAAAATTTAAGTTTAGGTTTGCGATTTGATGCAAAGATGAGGGCAATTATCCGTAGGCTTTAGCACTTATGTTTCCGTTTTTAGCACTTATGTTCACCACGAGTCAAGATACTATACATCTGAACCTTACAGGTTCAAAAACGAGACATTCTGAATAAAAGAGGTTGGATTACTTCAAAGGAAAATCTGATGAATAACCCGTTTAGCTATTCCATCATCTCAGAGGGGGCAACTCCAATGTACTTTTTGAAAACTTTCGTGAAGTACGATAGGTTGTTGAAGCCAACATCGTAGGCAACCTCGGATATGTTTCCTGCCTTCTGCTTGATAAGCTGCGCTGCACGTTTAACACGAATAGTATTTATAAACTCGGTTGCCGATTGTTCCACCAACGATTTGAGCTTCTTATGAAGAGTAGCCCTGCTAACACCAGCCAAATCGCAGAGCGTTTCAACCGAAAAATCCGGGTCGGCCATATTCTCCTCAACCACCTTAAGAATTCTTGAAACAAACTGCTCATCAACGCTGTTGGTTGTAATTTCTGAGGGGTTGACTTCTATGGAACGAATATATTTCTCGCGTAACTTTTGTCTAATCCGTAAAAGATTCTGAATCCTCACGCTTAACTCCTTAATACTAAATGGTTTTGTTAAGTAATCGTCGGCTTCAGTTTCGAGACCCTCAATTCGATTCTCCTCTGATGCTTTTGCTGTTAGAATGATTATAGGAATATGGCTTGTTTCGTTGCTGTTTTTGAGCGTTTTCGTTAGTTCTATGCCACTAACTTCGGGCATCATCACATCGGTAACAACTAAATCGGGCATGTTGCTAAAGGCTAGGTCAATTCCCTTTTTCCCATTTTCGGCTTCCAGCACCCTAAAGTTTTCACACAGATTTTCTGCAATAAATTTTCTTAGCTCTTCGTGATCCTCAACAATCAGGATGGTTTTTTGTGCTTGTTTCGACTTTTCATCCAAGGTAGATTCCGAATCAATGCGAGCAATTTCTGGGGGAAGTTCAATACTTTTACTTTCAACTTCAAACGGTTCAAGAATTTCATACTCATCGTCGGTAAAAGCTTCTTTCGAGCATGGTAATTCAACGTAAAATGTAGTACCCTCACCAAGTTCAGAGGTAACATTAATGTTTCCCCTGTACACTTTCACAAGTTCATTGATAAAAGCCAAACCAATGCCCGAACCAATTTTATCGGTACTATCAGCCATGTAAAACCTGTCGAAAATGAAGGGCAACTTCTCTTTTTCTATACCTTTACCAGTATCTGCAACAACAATGCGTATGTAACTCAACGTTAGCGACTTTTCAAGTGAAACCTTTACGCTTCCCTGCGATGTGTTTTTTATCGCATTCGAAAGCAAATTGTAAAGTATACGCTCTAGCTTTTCTTTATCGAAATACCCATGATAGGTTTCAAATTCAGATGAAAACTGAAGTTTCACCCCCTTGCTAGCTGCTTGCGAATCGAATACATTGGTTATAAAGAATAACTCTTTTACTATATCGCCCTCAGTGAGCTTCATCTTAACCATCCCCTTTTCAATCCTCGAAATATCGAGGAGCTGGTTAATTAAACCCAAAAGGTTCTTGGCGTTATGTTGAACTAACTTCAACGACGATTTAACTTTTGAATCGTTTGTTTGTGCCAGAAGCTGCTCGGTGGGTCCAAGAATAAGGGTAAGTGGCGTTCGAAACTCATGAGAAATATTGGTGAAGAAACGAGACTTTATCTCATCAAGCTGTCTAAGCTTGATTGCCTGTTCTTCGAGCAGTTTCTTTTGGGTATTTATCTTTTCATTGCTTGCGTTAAGCTCTGCATTTGCCTGTTGTAAACTAATATTTTGCGCTTTAATTTCCTCTTTATTTTGCTCTAAAGCAGTGTTTTTAAGTTCAATTTCGGTTTTTTGTTCCGTTATTGTTTGAATGTCCTTTTTCTTCTGCTTATAGTTTCTAAAAATCACAATTGCAAGCATCAACATTAAGCCAAAACTTATTACAAAAGTTAGGGTAAGGTATCGTTGTCTTTGGTACTTAACACGTTGTTCTGCCTCTCTTTTTTCCTGTTCAACCTTTGCTTTTTCGTACTTGTACTCGTACTCAAGCCCTATCAACCTTCTTGTGTTTGCATCGTTAATTATACTATCGCTCATTTCCTTATAAACAAGCTGGAAATCATACGCTTCTTTGTATAAGCCTAAAGCGGCACTACTTGTTGAAAGTATTTTCGAACTTCTTTGTATCAGCTCAATTTCGCCTATCTCATTGCCTACTACGTAGGCTTTTTTGCTATTTTCATAAGCTTCCCGATATTTATGCTGATGCATGCTTATTTGACTAAGCCCCCAGTAGCTCCAACCCTCAACCGATTTAATACCTATCTCTATACTCAGTGTCAATCCCTTGGTATAATGCTCCCATGCTCGATCATACTCCTTCTGCTTTGTAAAAATTTCTCCAATATTTATATAGCTAATGGCGTAGCCAGTTTTATCTTCAATTTCCTTCTGAATAACCAGTGAACGCTCGAAGTAATCCAACGCTTTAAGGTAATCGTTCTGATAAAAGTAAACGATTCCAATATTATTATAGCAAGTTACAATACCAGTCTTATTGCCTTTTTCCTCTGCTATTTCAAGAGATTTATGGTAAAATTCAAGAGCTTTGGGGTAGTTGTTTTGGTAGTAGTAAACATTTCCTATGTTGTTGTATATTGTCGATAATCCTGTCCTATCACCAACTTCTTCCTTAATAATTAATGCTTTCTGCGAATACTCCAGGGCTCTTGCATAGTCGCCCTGAATGCGGAAAACCATACCAAAGCAATTATAGATGTTGGCCATACCTGCTAAATCGCCAATTCTTCCTTTTATTTCATTCGATTTCTGATAGTAATGCAATGCTTTTGAGAAGTCGGATTTTTCACGGTAAACATTCCCGATATAATAGAAACATTCCGACTTTCCATGCTCATCAAGTGTGCTTTCAGCTATGGATAAGGCTTTTTCATGAATTTCTAATGCTTTTTGGTAATCTGATACAAGCCAGTAGAATAAGCCAATTAAATTCAAACTTTTTACTTTCCCCTTACTGAAACCAATAACGTCAGAAAGCGAATCGGCCTGGGTAGCATAATGTAAAAGCCTCTCATTTTGAATTGCGCTGAAATTCTCGGCTATATCATTTAAAAGGTTCACCCTTAGTGTATCCTGGATAACATGCTTTTGGAGTAACGCGGAAAGACTATCTATAGTTTGATTTTGTGCAGAAACGTAACTACTAATAAAGAAGAGTAACGGAAATAAAAGTAAAATGATTCGCTTAAATAATTTTATTATTAACACTATCATTTTCAATACGAATTTGCGTGTATACTTCTGTCTAAATATCTTAAAAATTTGTTAACAATACTAATAATCCTAACTATTTCAGGAAATATTTTAAAAACTAATCCAACCTATTCAAAAAAGTTAATTTTTGATTACCCCATATCATTTCATTAAAATAAAAAAAAGGGAGGCAAAACCTCCCTTCCTATATCAAGTAATACAAATCTATTTTACTGAATCAACTATTGACTTGAAAGCCTCAGGATGATTCATGGCCAAATCGGCCAATACTTTGCGGTTGAGCGCAACGCCTTTGGCGTTAACTTTGCCCATAAACTCTGAGTAGGACATTCCGTAAGGACGAACTGCAGCGTTAATACGCTGAATCCATAGCGAACGGAATTCGCCTTTCTTCTTCTTGCGGTCGCGGTATGCGTAGGTTAACCCCTTTTCAAGGGTATTTTTTGCTACCGTGTAAACATTTCTACGCGCAAGGAAATTTCCTTTTGTTTGCTTCAGGATTTTTTTTCTGCGTGCCCTTGAAGCAACTGCATTCACTGAACGTGGCATAAATTTTTTGTTTTTCGAATGGTTAGCGTTTCGTCCTCACGAACACTTTCAGCTAATTCACTCTTGGTTAATAAATCAAATAACTTCAACAAGTAAACGGATTCAAAACTACTTCAGACCCAACAGTTGTTTAATGTTGTTTGTGTCTGCTTTGCTTACCAAACCTGCATGAGTTAAGTTCCTCTTCTGCTTGGTTGTTTTTTTGGTAAGAATGTGGCTCTTGTAGGCATGCTTCCGCTTAATCTTCCCTGATCCGGTTAAAACGAAACGTTTTTTTGCGCCGGAATTAGTTTTTACTTTTGGCATTATGCGTATATATTTGGTTAAAAATTAGTTCTTCTTCTTTACTGTTTTGGGTGCCAGAAACATAATCATCCTTTTTCCTTCGAGTTTTGGCAGCTGTTCAACTTTCCCAACCTCCTCAAGATCCTGAGCAAAACGAAGCAGTAAAATCTCGCCTTTCTCTTTAAACAGAATCGTTCTTCCTTTGAAAAACACGAAGGCTTTCACTTTGGCTCCATCAGCCAGGAACTTTTCTGCGTGTTTGAGTTTAAAGTTGTAGTCGTGCTCGTCGGTATTAGGTCCGAACCTAATTTCCTTTACAACAACTTTTTGTGCGTTAGCACGAATCTCTTTCTGTTTCTTTTTCTGTTGATACAGGAACTTTTGGTAATCGATAACCCGGCAAACCGGGGGATCGGCCTTATCAGAGATAAGAACCAAATCGAGTTCTAATTCATCGGCAAGTTTTCGGGCTTCCTCTATAGACATTACGCCCGCATTATCTAAATTATCGCCAACTACACGAACTACCCTTACACGAATTTGTTCGTTTATAAGGTATTTGCTGTCCTGTTCGTTTCTTTTACGTAACACCGGTGATGCGATGCTGGTACCCTCCTTTATTTAGTTAGTAATCTGTATATTCGCTTCTAGCTGTTTCTTAATTTCGATGTTCAACAAATTGGCAAATTCCTCGATAGTCATCTGTCCTTTGTCACCTTCTCCCTGCACACGAACAGATACAAGATTGGCTTCGGCCTCTTTTTCACCAACAACTAGGAGGTAAGGAATTCGCTTCAACTCATTGTCCCTTATCTTCTTACCTACCTTCTCGTTTCTGTCGTCAATCAGGGTGCGAATATCGTAATTATTTAGCAAACTAAAAACTTTTTTTGCGTATTCGTTGTATTTTTCACTAACTGGCAGAATTACAGCCTGATCGGGAGCTAGCCAGAGTGGAAATTTCCCACTTGTATGCTCGATAAGGACTGCAACGAAACGTTCCATGGAGCCAAAAGGCGCGCGGTGAATCATTATAGGACGATGCTTCTTGTCGTCAGCACCAATATACTCAAGGTCAAAACGTTCAGGCAGGTTGTAGTCAACCTGAATGGTTCCCAGCTGCCACTTACGGCCAATGGCATCCTTCACCATGAAGTCGAGCTTGGGACCGTAAAAAGCGGCTTCACCAACTTCGGTTACTGTTTCCAGGCCCCTCTCAGCTGATGCTTCGATAATGGCTTGCTCGGCCTTCTGCCAGTTCTCATCGCTACCAATGTACTTCTCGGTGTCGTTAGGATCGCGAAGCGAAATTTGCGCTGTGTAGTCGTTGAAATTTAAAGTTTTGAAAATATAGAGAACAATATCAATAACCTTAACAAACTCTTCCTTCAACTGATCGGGACGGCAGAAAATATGGGCATCGTCCTGTGTAAATCCACGAACCCTTGTTAAACCGTGAAGTTCACCGCTTTGCTCGTAACGGTAAACGGTTCCGAATTCAGCCATGCGAACAGGTAAATCTTTATACGAACGTGGTTTCCATTTGTAAATCTCGCAGTGGTGAGGGCAGTTCATTGGTTTAAGCAGGAACTCCTCATCCTCCGCAGGAGTGTGAATTGGCTGGAATGAATCTTTTCCGTACTTAGCGTAGTGACCCGAGGTTACGTAGAGTTCCTTCTGACCGATATGCGGCGTGATTACCTGCTCGTAACCGTACATGCGCTGCACGCGCTTCAGGAATTGCTCCAAACGCTCACGCAGCTGTGCTCCTTTTGGTAACCACAATGGTAATCCCTGTCCAACTTTCTGTGAGAAAGTGAATAGTTCCAGCTCCTTCCCAATTTTACGATGATCGCGCTTTTTTGCTTCCTCAAGCATTACCAGGTACTCGTCGAGCTGAGATTTCTTTGGGAATGAAATTCCGTAAATACGGGTTAGCTGCTTGTTCTTCTCGTTACCACGCCAGTATGCACCGGCAATGCTAAGTAATTTAATTGCTTTTATATAGCTGGTATCGGGCAAGTGTGGGCCACGGCATAAATCGGTGAAAGTGCCCTGCGAGTAAAACGAAATGGTTCCATCCTCAAGGTCGCTTATCAGCTCAACCTTATACGGGTCACCTTTTTGAGTGTAAGTTTTTAGCGCCTCCTCTTTCGAAACTTCACGACGAGTAATTTCCTGCTTTTCACGCACAAACTCCATCATCTTCTCCTCAATTTTTGGGAGATCGGAATCGGAAATTGAGTGACCGTCAAAATCAATGTCGTAGTAGAATCCATTCTCAATGCTTGGTCCAATTCCCAATTTTATTCCAGGGTAAAGACTTTCAAGCGCTTCGGCCATAAGATGTGCCGATGAATGCCAGAAAGCGTGTTTTCCCTGCTCGTCGTCCCACTTGTGGAGTTTGATGGCTGAATCGGTAGTTATGGGGCGTGTAAGATCCCAAACCTCACCATTAACGGTTATGGAAAGAACCTCTTTAGCGAGCCTTTCCGAAATGTTTCTGGCAATATCCATACCAGTAACGCCCTTGCTGAATTCCCGAACGCTGCCGTCGGGTAGAGTAATATTAATCATAGCTACCATTTTTTGAAAAAACATGCAAAGATAGTAATAGTAATGTATTAAAACAACCAAAAGGGGTGAATGTTTTGAATATTGGAAAATGTAACCAAGACGTCCGATCTCTCAGGTTGATAAAGTGTAACGAGATCAGTCTTATAAGTTTTTTCTCCTTCGACCTTGGAATGTCCGTCAGAATTCAGGCGGACGATTCCAACGTCTTTCCCCCTTTTCAAAATTTCATACCCTTACTAACAAAAAAGTTCGCTAATATTGCCAGTTATTTTTGAACGATACATGGACTCAAAACTTTTTAACGGAAAATTCTTCGCAGTTACGCTGCTACAGCATAGGGTTCTGGGAAATACATTCAATGCTCATATTCTTCAACTCTTCAACGAAAAGGCCGGAATATACGGAGCGTGCGATAATATTTCTGTGCATAACTATAAAAAATGGGAATCAGCACTTCCTACCAGCGGCGAAAAACTGCTTAAGCTTATTGATCAGATTAGCGAAATCCAACTGTTTAAGGTAATTGGCAAAGGGAAAGGAACAATCGTTTCATTCTTCAACGAAGTAGCCAAAAACCAAACGTTATACAACTACCTATTCACATACGTTGACCAACGATTATCGAAGATTTTTGACATCCTGATTAGCGAGGGAATTCCTACTTTCCTGAAGGACAAGAAGTTCAACAACATCTACCACGATCAGCTGCTAAAATTGTACAATGAAAATGCGCAGCCAATATTTAAATTTACGCGAACTCCCGAGGAACTAAAATACACGCTTCTGGCAACCTGCGAGGGAGAAAAAATCAACCTGAAAACAAGTAATAGCGAGGTAATATGCAATAACCCATGCGTTGTTAGGCTAAACAAAAAAGTTCTTCGGTTTGAGGGAATCGATGCCAAAAAGTTGAGCCCATTCTTCCAAAAATCGCATATTTCAATCCCGAAGCAAACCGAAAAAAAGTACTTCGAAACCTTCGTTAAAAATGCAGTGCGCGATAATATCGTTGAGAACGAAGGATTTGAAATAAGAGAAAGTAAAATTGAACCACAAGCAGTTTTCTCGCTGGAGCCAACTCTTTCGGGAAATTTAGGGTTAGTGGCTAAATTTTACTACGGGAAAAAATGGTACCTAAGTAGTTCGTCTTTTCAAAACGAAGTTGTTCTGGATGAGGAAAATGGAACATTTGTTTTTACAAAATTCCAACGAAATCGGGAGTGGGAAAAGGAGATGATTTCGCGATGCGAAAAAATGGGGTTAGCTATTACGAAAGAATGGGATTTTTTCCCTCAAAAACTTGGAAATGTTGATACCAACTTAAGGTTATACGCACTAATACACTGGATTAACGAAAACAAAAGCACTATTGAGAATTCTGGTTTTACGGTTGAGCAAATTCCCGGAAGCAGCAATTTCTACCTAAACGGCTTTAACCTTGATTTTCAAGCCCAAACATCGCAGGACTGGTTTGATATTTACGGAACTGTGAAGTTGAAGGATTTTGAAGTTCCGTTTATCTACTTCAAAAAGAATATTCTGAAAGGAATCCGTGAGTTTACGCTTCCCAACGGTGAAATTTTTATTCTGCCAACCGAATGGTTTACAAATTATAAGGATTTGCTAGCGCTGGGGCAAGAATCGGACAGCCATGTAAGGCTAAAAAATCATCACTTTAAAATTATTGAACTGGTTTCTCCCCAGTGCGCTGATGCAGAAACTTTAAGCAACCGGTTCAGAAGCATTTCTGAAACCAGCGAAACCATTATTCCTGAAAAGCTGAATGCGCAGCTGCGAAATTACCAAATTCAGGGTTTACGATGGATGCAAATTCTGCACGAGAATAAGCTGAACGGTTGCCTGGCCGACGACATGGGACTTGGAAAAACGCTGCAAACCCTTGCAATGCTCCTTTTTGCGAAGCAAAAAAATATTTCTGAAAATTCAACCGACGCAAAAACATCGCTAATTATTGTTCCAACATCACTCCTATTCAACTGGCAACGCGAATTGCAGAGGTTTGCTCCCACATTATCGTTCTACCAATTTACCGGAACGCATCGGGCAAAAAACGCAGGAATCTTCAACGCTTTCGATTTGGTTTTCACAACATACGGGGTAATGCGAAACGATATTGAACTTCTGAAAAAGTTCAAGTTTAACTACGTTGTTTTCGATGAGAGCCAAACTCTGAAAAATTCCGACAGCAAAGGATACAAAGCTGCTCTGCAGATTGACGCAAACCATTTCGTTTCGCTAAGCGGAACTCCAATTGAGAATTCACTGTCGGACTTGTGGTCGCAGCTTAATTTGCTAAACAGGGGAATGCTCGGTTCGCTGAAGTTTTTCACCGACGAGTACATCAATCCCATTGAGAAGGAAAACGATGAGGGGAAAATTGCAAAGCTGAAAAATTTGGTGGAACCATTTATCCTGAGACGAACAAAGGAACAGGTTGCTCCTGATTTACCCGATTTAACTGAGCAGGTCCTATACTGCGACCTAACCGATGAGCAAAGGAAATTATACGAGGAGGAGAAATCGGCAATCCGAAATCATATTATTCAAAGTATAAGTAGCTTAGGTTACAATAAATCAACAATTCTGATTCTACGAGCGCTCACGCGGTTGAGACAGCTGGCAAACCATCCTCGGATGATTGATGCGGAATCAAAAGCAGAATCGGGAAAATTTCAGGAAATTGCTCGTAGCGTGGAAAGTATCGTGGCCGAAGGGCACAAAATTCTTATCTTCTCATCGTTTGTAAAGCATCTGAATATTGTTGAGGAATTCCTTGCCGAAAGCAAAATAGGCTACCAAAAGCTAACCGGATCGACCGTAAACCGTAAAGAAGTTGTTTCCGATTTTCAAACAAATCCTAAAGTAAAAGTATTCCTAATTTCTATAAAAGCCGGAGGCGTTGGGCTAAACCTAACGGCTGCCGACTACATTTTTGTTCTGGATCCGTGGTGGAATCCCGCAACAGAAAATCAGGCAATTGCGCGTGCGCACAGAATTGGACAGGACAAGAAAGTGTTTGTTTACAGGTTTATTTCAGCCGAAACAATAGAAGAAAAAATTCTTGACCTTCAGGAACGGAAGGCAATTCTTGCCGACAAGTTTGTTGGAAGCACAAATCCTCTCAGCCTTATTTCACAGGAAAAGGTTTTGGAGATGGTTTCGTAGTGAAAGTGGGAAGTGAGCGGTAATCAGTAATCAGTAATCAGTGATC
>DAOSWM010000080.1:0-10989 GCA_035380045.1 Tenuifilaceae bacterium
TACATTTGACATCATACATTTGACATCATACATTTGACATCATACATTTGACATAGAGTTTATCCTTCTTTCACTCCCTCAAATCCTTCAATATCTGTAACTCTTATCGGACGGCCATTTCGTAAACCAACACCAATAACCTTAGCTTTTACAACCAGTTTATCATCAATAACTCGCCTAATTTCCTGATCGAAAATTACACGCAGGTGTCCTTCCTTTCGCATTGAAGATTTTATGATAAACCGGTCTCCGCTGGTAAGCGAAAGTTTGTAATCAATCTCAATCCGGTTTACAATTAAATCGATTCCCTCGTTGTGAAGCTTAGCAAAATCGATGTTGCGTTCGAGCAGGAAAGTGTGCCTTGCATGCTCAAGGTAATGCAAATAAACAGCGTTATTCACAATTCCTTGCAAATCGCATTCGTAATCGCGAACTGATAGTTCAATTTGGTGAGTTGGATTCATTAGCCTGTGTTTTTAATGAAATTTACTCAACCCACTTTGCAACCTCTTCCATCGTAGGATTTGCCAATCCTAACTTGTTCTTCTTGTTAAATCCGCAAAGATCGTTGAAAAGTTTTCCGGCTTTCATACTTTTTAGTGAGGCAACTGTTACGTGTCCCATTTTTTCAAGTACCGGAACCCATTCCGAAGGAACTCCTGCTTTTGCAAAAACATCTGCAGAATCTTTTCTCGATTTTGGCTCAGGCTTCATCTGTGGGAAGAACAGAACATCTTGAATGGATGGCTGGTTGGTCATAAACATAGTTAGGCGATCGATTCCCATTCCCATTCCCGAGCAGGTTGGCATTCCGTACTCAAGTGAGCGAACAAAATCTTGATCGATAAACATCGCCTCGTCATCACCCTTCTCGCTAAGTTTCAGCTGATCCTGAAAACGTTCCAGCTGATCAATCGGATCGTTCAGCTCACTGTATGCGTTACACAGCTCCTTGCCGTTTACCATCAACTCAAACCTTTCGGTAAGTTCAGGATTGCTGCGATGACGCTTACACAGCGGCGACATCTCAATCGGGTAATCCATAATAAAAGTTGGTTGTATGAAATGCTCCTCGCACTTCTCCCCAAAAATTGCATCGATAAGTTTGCCTTTGCCCATGGTTTCGTCAATCTCTACTTCAAGGTCAGCGCAAACTTTACGAAGCTCATCCTCGTTTTTCCCTGAAATGTCAACTCCTGTGTACTCTTTAATCGCATCAATCATGGTGATTCTGCGGAACGGACGCTTAAAATCAATCTCCTTGTCGCCAACCTGAACTTTCGTTTTTCCATGTAGCGCAATGGCAACGCGCTCAATCATCTCCTCGGTAAAATCCATCATCCAGAAGTAATCCTTAAAGGCAACGTAAATTTCCATTACGGTAAACTCAGGATTGTGCGTGCGGTCCATTCCTTCGTTTCTGAAATCCTTTGCAAATTCGTAAACACCATCAAAACCGCCAACTATAAGCCTTTTTAAGTAAAGTTCGTTGGCAATCCGAAGGTATAACGGCATATCTAACGCATTATGATGCGTAATAAACGGACGAGCTGCTGCTCCTCCGGGAATTGGCTGAAGAATTGGAGTTTCAACTTCGAGGTAACCCTTTGAGTTGAAAAACTCGCGCATCGTGTTGATAATCTTGCTACGCTTGATAAAAACATCGCGAATCTGCGGGTTTACAACTAAATCAACGTAACGTTGACGGTAGCGTTGCTCCGGATCGGTAAATGCATCAAAAACCTGGCCGTCCTTCTCCTTCACAATTGGAAGCGGACGAATTGATTTTGATAAAACGGTTAGCTCCTCTGTGTAAACCGATTTCTCCCCCATCTGGGTTTGGAAAACGTAACCCTTTATTCCAACAATATCTCCAATATCAAGCAGTTTTTTGAAAACTGTATTGTACAAGGTTTTATCCTCGCCGGGGCAAATATCGTCGCGGCGAATGTAAACCTGAATTCTTTCCTTCTCATCCTGAATTTCGAAGAATGATGCATTCCCCATAATTCTTCTTGTCATAATTCTTCCGGCAATGCAAACCTTTGCTTTCTGCTCGGCCATTGCTTCGAAACTTTCAATAATATCAGCAGTTTTGTGGGTAACCGGGTATTCTGCAGCGGGATATGGATCAATCCCTAATTTGCGCATCTCTGCCAATGATGCTCTTCGTAGCTGTTCCTGTTCACTTAATTCAAACATTGTTCTTAATTTTTTACGGCTGCAAATATACTCAAAATACTAGTTTAAATGTGGTTAACAAGCGGCCATTTTTAAAACTGAATTTAAATAAAATAAAACCAATTTTTTTTGCTTATTTTGCATAATTATACTTTTGCGAAACTGTTAATGAATATCCGGGAGAAAGACCAGCAAAGAAAGCCATCGTGGCTGAAAATAAAGTTGCCTTCGGGCGATGGATATTCCCGTGTAAACAAGGTTGTAAGGGAGCACGGGCTTCATACAATCTGCTCAAGCGGAATGTGCCCGAATATTGCTGAGTGCTGGGGAAACGGAACTGCAACATTTATGATTTTGGGTGATATTTGCACCCGTTCGTGCAAGTTCTGTGCAACAGCTACCGGAAAACCATTGCCACCAAATCCGGAAGAGCCAAATCAATTGGCAAATTCAATTAAACTGATGGGCTTAAAATATTGCGTAGTTACTTCGGTTACCCGCGATGATTTGCCCGATGGAGGTGCTCAGCATTGGCACGACTGCATTATTGAAGTTCGCAAACAGAATCCAAATACAAAAATTGAGGTGCTAATTCCCGACTTCGACGGGAACAAAAACCTTATAGATATTGTTCTTAAAGCAAAGCCCGATATTATTGCTCACAACATCGAAACTGTAGAAAGGCTTACTCCTTCTGTTCGATCACGTGCAAAGTACAGGGTTAGCCTCGCAACTGTTGGGCATATTGCTTCGCAGGGATTTATTGCCAAGTCGGGGATGATGGTTGGGCTTGGAGAAACTGAGCAGGAAGTATTCCAGTCGATGGACGATTTGCTGGCTGTTGGTTGCAAGGCGATAACTATTGGACAATATCTTCGTCCTCGAAACGAAAATTTAGCCGTGGAGAGCTACGTAACTCCCGAGCAGTTCGAGAAGTTTAAAACTGTTGCCTTCGAGAAGGGATTTGAATTTGTGGAGAGTGGGCCGCTGGTTCGTTCGTCGTACCATGCCGAGGAGGCATCAAAAAAAGTTAATGGACAGCATTGCTGTCACTAACACCCAAATTATGATAAAAAAATATCGACATATAAATGCAAACCGTAACGTTCCAAGACCTTGGCTTAATTGACTATAAACAAGCCTGGGACTACCAGGAAGAACTATTTGCTAAAGTACTTGCAGGAAGAAATTCCGAAAATGGATCGGGAAAAGTAAACTACTTGCTTTTCTGCGAGCACAAGCACGTTTACACGCTTGGCAAAAGTGGACAAGACAACAATCTGCTCATCAGCGATGAGATGCTGAAGCGGATTGATGCAACCTACTACCACATTAACCGCGGAGGTGATATTACCTATCACGGTCCTGGGCAAATAGTTGCTTACCCAATTATCGATCTCGAACTTTTCAAAATAACACTCAAGGATTATATTCATAATCTTGAGGAGGTGATTATTAGAACGTTGAAACCGTTCGGCATAAATGCAACCCGACTTGATGGCGCAACCGGAGTTTGGCTTGATGTGGGAGTTCCTGGCAAGGAACGAAAAATTTGTGCAATAGGAGTACGGGCAAGCCGTTTTGTAACCATGCATGGTTTGGCGTTCAACGTTAACACAAATCTCGATTACTTCAGCTATATTAACCCCTGCGGATTTGTTGACAAGGGAGTTACTTCGATGAGGAAGGAGCTTGGCGGGGAGGTTGATTTTGAGGAAGTAAAAAGTAAACTCAAAAAGGAATTCGAAGCGGTTTTTGGGTTTGAAACAAAAATCAATTGAGGATTTTTAAAATTCTGGCAAGAGTTTTTGCAAGAATTTGAACCTCAAACTTTAGTTCGATGAAAAAGAAATGGACATATAAAGAAACCGGTGACCCCGGAGCCGTTGAACATCTAATGAGTGAGCTAGGAATCGATCGTGTTCTTGCTACGCTCCTTGTTCAGCGAGGAGTTGTTACGTACGATCAGGCACACAGTTTTTTTCGCCCAAGCCTTGAGCACCTTTACGACCCTTTCCTGATGAAGGATATGGGAAGAGCAGTTGACAGGGTAGAGGTTGCAATTCGTTCGGGGGAGAAGATTCTTGTGTACGGCGACTACGATGTGGATGGAACCACTGCCGTCTCGTTGGTGTACTCATTCCTGAAAAGGCATTACCCAAATATGGGGTACTACATTCCCGACCGTTACTCCGAAGGGTATGGGATTTCCTACAAGGGAATCGATTATGCTGCTGAGAATGGATTCTCCTTGGTGATTGCACTCGATTGTGGAATCAAAGCCGTTGAAAAGATTGATTATGCGAAGCATAAGAAGGTTGACTTTATTATTTGCGACCATCATTTGCCTGGCGAGGTAATTCCTGAGGCGGTTGCTGTGCTCGATCCCAAACGGCTCGATTGCGATTACCCATTCAAGGAACTTTCAGGCGCTGGCGTAGGGTTTAAGCTTCTTCAGGGTTACTGTCAGAAAAATGCGGTAAACCTTGATGAACTATACTCCTACCTCGATTTAGTGGCCGTAAGCATTGCCTCCGACATTGTGCCTGTGATTGACGAGAACAGGATTCTTACATACTTCGGACTGCAAACGCTTAACCAGAATCCTTCGAGAGGATTAAAAACTATAATAAAAATGGCAGGCATCGATAAGCAGCAGATTGCCATTGATGATATTGTTTTTCGTATTGGACCCAGAATTAATGCTGCCGGTAGGATGGAGTCTGGGATGTCAGCAGTAGATCTGCTTTGCGCCGAGGACGATTCGGTTGCCTACGAGATGGGTTCGCTGGTGAACTCATGCAACAACGACCGGAAAAATATTGACCGAACCATTACCCACGAAGCACTTCGTGCCATTGCATCTAACCCACAAATGCAAAACCGAAAAACTACCGTTTTGTACAATCCGTCTTGGCATAAAGGAGTAGTTGGTATAGTCGCATCACGGCTAATTGAAACGTACTACCGCCCAACCGTTGTGCTAACCGAATCGAACGGATTGGCGACTGGGTCGGCTCGGTCGGTCCCTGGCTTCGATTTGTACCAGGCAGTGGAATCATGTTCCGATCTACTTGAAAACTTTGGAGGTCATATGTACGCTGCCGGATTATCCATGAAAGTTGAGAACGTACCGGTGTTTATTGAACGCTTCGAGGAGCATGTTAGCAAAAATATTTCGTCCGATATGCTGATCCCTCAGATTGATATTGACGCAAAAATCGATTTTTCTGATATTACCGAAAAGTTTTTTCGCGTTCTTCAACAATTTCAACCCTTTGGCCCTGGAAATATGGCGCCCGTTTTTGCATCCGATAATGTTTACGATACGGGTGAGGGCAGGCTGGTTGGGAACGAGAAGGAGCATATTAAACTCTCATTAATTCAACAGAGTAACTCAAAAGTGTTTAACGGAATTGCATTCCAGCTTGCTGAGCATTACCGATATGTTCACAGCGGAAGGCCATTCAGCGTTTGCTATAGCATCTCGGAGAATGTTTTTCGCGGAGCAACTTCGCTTCAGCTTCGGGTGAAGGATATTAAGTACGAGAACTAGTGGGTTTACCTAATATGAAAAAGACCTGATAGTTTTCCTATCAGGTCTTTTTCATGTTTCATCAATTTTACTCGCTTTTTACCAGAACCTGATCGATCATTCCGTAATCCTTCGCTTCCTGAGCAGTCATCCAGTAATCACGGTCGGAATCTTTCTCGATTTTTTCGAAGGGATTGCCCGAATGCTTGGCAACAACTTCGTAAAGCTCTTTACGTAGGCCAAGAATTTGACGGGTAGTAATTTCAATGTCTGAAGCTTGACCCTCAGCTCCACCCATTGGCTGGTGAATCATCACCCTTGAGTGGGGTAGGGCAGAGCGCTTCCCATCTTTGCCTGCGCATAGCAGAACTGCTCCCATCGATGCTGCAATTCCAGTACAAATGGTTGCCACATCGGAGCTGATGTACTGCATGGTATCGTAGATTCCTAACCCCGCATAAACTCCGCCACCGGGAGTATTCAGGTAAATTTGGATGTCCTTCGAAGGGTCGCTCGATTCGAGGAAAAGAAGCTGAGCCTGAATGATGTTTGCAACATCATCGTTAATGGGAACGCCCAGAAAAATGATTCTATCCATCATAAGACGGGAAAAAACGTCCATGGTGGCAATGTTCAGCTGGCGTTCCTCAATAATCATTGGGTTAATGTAGCTGTTATGCATCGATTGGAAGCGATGCATGGTCATGCTGCTGATGTTGCGGTGCTTCAGCGCATATTTTTCAAATTCCGACATTTGTTTTGCCATGGTGTACTATATTTTCAGTTTATATTATCTTGTTTGTCAGGGTTAAAAATAATATTTTTTGTGTTTATATTACGTTAAATAGCCATAAATGTAATGGGTGAAAAAAGAAACCCGCAAAACTGCTGAATGTTCAAGCAGTTTTGCGGGTTTAGTGATATGAAGAATGCTACTTCTTAATCAACTTATTAAACTCATCGGCTGAAACTTCCTTCTCATCAAGCTTTATGGCTTCCTTAACCCATCCCACTACTTTATTCTCAAGTATTCGCTCGGCAAATTTGCGTCGCTCCTCAGGCTTCTTGGCCAAATCTTTGGCGTAGTTCTCAATGAAATCGTCGGGGAGCTGGCTCATGCCATACTGCATCATCATGCTATAAACGTGTGATTTGGCAACGTTCAGGATTTCATCCTCCTCAACTTTATAGTCCTGCTCCTGCGCAATTTTATCGCGAATTAGCTGCCATTTTAAATCGTTCTCAAAGTTAGGGTAGTCTGTCTCAACTTGTTCGCGGGTGAATTTACCCTCGTTAACTGCAACAAACCAACGAATAAGGAATTCCTTTGGAAGTTCAATGGCGAATTTCTCAACTAGCTTTTCGCGCATATCCATGTAGAATTTCTGCTCGCTTTCGCCTTTCAGGTTTGCTTTAATGTCCTCGTCAAGTTTGGCGTTGAATTCCTCAGTATCTTTTACTGTTCCTTCTCCGTATATCTTATCGAAAAGTTCCTGATTCAGTTCAGCGTTTTGGTACTTCTTTACTTCAGTAACAGTTGCCTGGAAGATTGGGCTGATATTTGCCAGCTCCTCTTTTTTAATATTCAACAGGCTTGCTCTGTCTGTTTCGTTGGGGAACGATTTGTTAACGTTTATGGTAAGGATATCTCCAACCTTAGAGCCTACCATTTTCTTCTGCTCATCCTTGTCGGCAACCAGGCTAACCGCAACCGATGCGTTTTCAACCGATATTCCACCTTCCTTTGGCTCCTCGTTTTCGGTTAGTTCAGTTAGCATCACCTTTAGCAATCCATTGTCGGCAGCAACATCTGAATCAACGTATGAGCCGTAACGGCTCAAAATGTTCTCAATGTAACCGTCGCGCATTTTCTTGTCAACCTTAATGGTGTGGAAGGGAACCTTGTCGCGTTTGGAGAGTTTGATTTCAAATTCCGGAGCCAGCCCCATGTCGAAAGCAAACTCGAAATTTTTGTCGTTATCCCAATCGATTTTCGCCTGAGTTTCGCTAGGAAGTGGCTCGCCAAGTATGTTTATTTTGCTTTCTGTAATGTATTTCGAAATGCTTTCCGATACCAATTGATTCACCTCCTCAACCATTACAGGAACTTTGTAAAGCTTACTGATTAGTGATGCGGGTGCTTTCCCGGGACGGAAACCCTTTATGGCAGCCTTTTTACGGTAATCTTTTAGTTTTTGCTCTACTTTCAGCTCGTAGTCTGCTTGCTCTACGCTCACTTTAAGCACTGCATTCAGTGCATCGGTATTCTCGTGAATTACGTTCATTGTTAATGTGCTTTGGTATGAAGGTTACTTTAATTGTTTCGATGTCAGTTTTTTACTACAAAAAGTGTGAATAATTTTAGCGCACAAAGGTAGAAAAATCCAAATTGATTAGCAAACTGATTTTAAAACTATTGAAATTCGAATTTTGTGGCTGAAACAATTTTTTCAACCTCACGGAGAACCTGCTCGTACTCAAATCCGCGGGAAACTCCAAATCGAACAAGCTTGTTTTTGAAATCAAAAACGTTTTTAGCATTTATACTTTTTACCTTTTTTAATAGAATTTCATGAAGCTGTTCAGGTTTGAAAAGTTCATTGATTTCGTTCAGCGCAAAAATGATATCATCCTTGCTAATTTTTTTTACCCGAAGTGCCAGCTCAACTTTTTTGGGCCCCCACTTATTAAAACGAACTTTTTCGGAAGCGAACATTCGGGCGTAACGTTTTTCATCTATGAAGTTTTCTTTTAGCAGGAGAGAAATAATTTCATCGGTTTCTTTTTTGGTTGCGCCCCATGCTACCAATTTTTTTGAAATATCGAAAATGCATTTTTCCTGACGGCTACAAATTGCCTGAACTTTTTGTAACGCTTTTTGATTGTCAAATTTTTTTTTATCCATAAATGAAACTATTCCCGCCATCTATTTAACATAATTAATAACGTGAAATTACCATGAAGCTTTAAGCAACCTGTCCTTCCCATGAATATCTTTTCGTACTTCTACGGAGTTGAACCCAAAACTGCTGAAAAGAATTGCGGTTTCATCCCCGTAGGCCTCGTTTATTTCACAGAAAACCAGACCGTTTGGGGTTAACAACGATTGAGCCTTTTCGGCGATACTCCGGTAGTATTTCAATGGGTCATTATTAGGGACAAATAGCGCAGTTTCTGGTTCGTTGTCGAGAACATTCGGCTTCATAAACTTTTTTTCGCTTGCCATAACGTAGGGAGGATTGCTAACAATTATATCAAAGGGAGAATCAGGAATACTTACATCGCTAAGAATATCGTTCTGAAGAAAAGTTACCTCAGCACCGAGTAGTTTTGAGTTCTCTCGGGCAACGGTTAACGCCTTTTCACTAATATCGGTTGCATAAATCGTGCTGTTGCCCAAGTTCGTTGCAAGTGCAAGGGCAATACATCCGCTTCCTGTCCCAATATCGAGAATTTTTACATTTTTAAAGTTCGAAGCCGATTCAATAACCCAGCTAACCAGCTCTTCTGTTTCGGGACGAGGAATTAGTACATCGGGGGTTACACTCAGGCTGAGATTAAAAAAGTAGGCTTCGCCTAGCAAATATTGAATGGGCTTTTGTAACTTTAGCTGTTCTAGGTAATACAAAATTTGTTCTTCCTGATTCTTTTCGAGGTTGATGCTTCGGTTAATGAGAATTTGGTGGGGTTGTAAACCCAGAACTTTTTCAATAATCAAACGGGCTAACGATTGCGACTCGTTTCTTGAGTATATGGTTTCAAGTTCGTTAACAAGTTTGCGGTAAATATCCATATATTATAATAGGTATGCTTGTTCAATGAATAAGTACGTACCAAAAATAAACAAATATTATGGAACAGTTTGAGATTGATAGTATGTATATGAAACGTTGCCTCGATTTAGCCAAGAATGGCATGGGTTACGTAGCGCCAAATCCTATGGTTGGGGCAGTAATTGTTCATAATGGTAGAATTATTAGCGAGGGCTATCATGTTGAGTATGGGAAGGAACATGCAGAAAGAGTTGCGATAAACTCTTTGAAAGACAGATCTATGCTCAAGGAGTCAACTATGTACGTTACCCTGGAGCCATGCTCTCATTTTGGTAAAACACCTCCTTGTACCGATTTAATCATCGAGAGTGGGATAAAACGCGTTGTGGTTGCTACAAAAGATCCGAACCCAAGAGTTTCGGGACGAGGAATTGAACTTTTGAAAAAAGCAGGGTGTGATATCACTTTTGGTGTTAACGAGAAGGAAGCAAAAGAATTAAACCGAAGGTTTTTTACGTACCATATTAAAAAGAGGCCATACATTATTCTTAAATGGGCGCAAACCCTCGATGGATTCATCGACACCCTTCGTAAACCCACCGATCCCATTGCCCCCGTTTGGATTACTAACGAGCTGGCTCGTATGTTGGTACACCGTTGGCGCAGTGAGGAGCAGGCAATTATGATTGGAACAAATACTGTTGAAATGGATAATCCCCACCTTAACGTTCGTGATTGGACTGGACGAACTCCTCTTCGAATAGTTCTCGATAGGAAACTTCGACTTCCAGATACCGCAAATGTTTATGATGGAACAATACCAACTCTCGTATTTATTGGAAATAACTCCAGCGCATCAGCCCGAAAAGCGTTGTTTGCGTCTATTCCAAACATGGAACTCCTTACTGTTGACTTCGCAAAAGGGTTAGAAAGCCAGCTGTTGAAGGAGTTGTATGAGCGTGAAATTAGTTCGGTTATTATTGAGGGGGGAGCAATGCTGATTAACAGCTTTGTTAAACGCAATTTCTGGGACGAGGCTCGTGTTTTTGTTGGAAACCAATTTTTTGGCGATGGTGTAAAAGCACCAACCTTCAAGGGTAGCCTATTCTCATACGATCAGGTTGGCGATAGCAAACTTTTCACCTACAGGAATAGGGTTAAGGAGTAGGAGTCTTCATTGGGATAGTTACCTGCTACGAACGCACGAATTAAAAAAGTTTGCAGTTAGCAATTCACAGTTGGCAAACACCTTTCAAATCAATCACCCAACCTTGCCCGATGGCAGCCTGTCTGGTGGCAGGCAGGTATTGTGGTAACAAAAATCCGTGTAAATCTGTATAATCTGCGTTATCTGCGTTCCCTCAAAATCAAAGTTCACAAATTCACACAATCACCCAATCATTTTCTATTGTGCCTTCTGTGCCTAATGTGGTGATAAAAAATCTGCGAAAATCAGTAAAATCTGTGTCGTCCGCGTTCCATCAATTGCCACGAATGCAC
>DAOSWM010000081.1:0-8615 GCA_035380045.1 Tenuifilaceae bacterium
AATGTTGACTAACGTCAAAAATGTTATAGCTTAAAGTTCACAATATCAATAAAATAGTAAATTCGGCAAATTCATACTCACATCTTACGTTAGCTTGAGAAATTAACGGAACTTTTTCGTGTGGGGAATAAAGCCCAACGGGCTTTGCATAGCAATACCTTTCAGGCGCAGCCTGTTTTAATAGTTGGGCCGAGGTACAACCTCGGCCCAACTGGGAACAAGGGGATGGCATTCATTATTTTGTGTCAAGCCAACGTATTGTATTTAACAATAATTTATAATTATTAGGGCAATGAGGTGAGTTCATGCCAATTTTTACAAAACTCAATCCTAATCCAAGTTGGGCTGTAAACATCATTGCTTCTCCAAAAACTGCAACCCGTCCTTTTCCAAAACTTTTAAACGCACCCTGTGAAAATCCCTTTATGGGAATAGGCTCAATATTGTCATAATTCCACGCTTCTTGGGGGTTGTAGGTAACCCATAAAGAGTCAAATTCAAGAATTTGTTCAGCATCATCGGGTATTTTAAAGGCGGAACCACTAAACGTAATGATGGAGTCTATTTTTTGACTATCGTTTTTTCCGTTTGTTATAATATTTTCGTGAAGTGTATTTGATTGACGACAAAACATGTCTGCTCCATTTGTTTTTTTTACGGCATGACCATTTTCAAATTCAAAACCGAACTCTTTTGCCAAATTATACACGGCACCGGGGAATGGCATGTGATCAGCAACAAGCATCAAAGAGCCTCCTTCTGCTACCCATTGCTTAATTTCAGAAATTTCTTGGTCTGAAAAAGCCGGATATGTCGGACTGTCCCAACCTGATACATTTTTTTCATTGAGAGCGTTAACTATTATAAAAATTTTACACTCTCTTAGCTTATCAATTTCTACTTTTTCATTGTAAGAAACAACTTTGTACCCATCTTGCTTCAACAAATTGCCCGTTGAATACAACCTGTCATCCAAGGTATGAATATTATTATGCCCACCATCAATGTATATTACAGAACCTTCGTTTTTTGGATATGAAACTTCTGAAATTTTTGGATTGAAGGAATAATCAGGTTGTTGCGTCTGCAATGGAATAACAAGTAGGGCTGTAAAAACAATAAAAAAATGCCCAAACGATATTTCTTTCAGCATTAATCGCTTTTTAATAATTTCGTTTACGAAGAAAAACAGCAAAAAGCCACCTGTAATAGCAGCTAGTATGGTTGTTATTTTAATTGGAATAAAGAAAAAACCCTGTACGGAAACAAAGAAAGCAGGAATAAACAGAAATACCGCAAAAAAGGCGATAATGAAGTATAACTTTTTTACTGTAGGATGTTTTCTGAAATTGTCTAACATAAAAAACAGGGAAGTTCCCAAAATCATTGTAAGAACTCCACCTACTATTACAAGCACATTATTTGACAAATGTACGACAGGCATTACCAATGCAGTAAGGAGTAGAAGCAATGGTACTACGCCTGAAATAATTGTTCTTTTCATATCGGTTTATTTATTGTGAACTATAACAAGGGATAATGCTGATTGAGGTTCCTTGTCCCGCTAGATAAAGATACATTTATACCGAGAAAATTCCAATTATTTAATCACTCTGCCACAAATAAATACCTGAGAAAACCTATCCAAACAGGTTGAAAAGTTGAAAATTGTTACTATTTCTGAGGCACAGCCTCAGGTTAGCAGAGATTCAGCCACGAATCTGAATTCTAATGAAAAAGTACACGCAATTCAACTTGCTACCATTCAACCAAATACTATAGCCGCCCAGCGTTGATTGCAGCATTTTTTACGAAGCGAATCAACGGGTCACTATTCGTTAAATACTCAATGCTATAAGGATCGATGGTTGTTCTTTCAAAATACTCATTGATGTTTTGCTGTAATTCAACCTCAACTTTATTCATATACGGATTAGCTGGCACTCCCGATAAATCAACCGTAAATGGCATGCGAAATACTATTCCGGAATGATGCAATTTAAAAATTAACGGTGTTAATCCCCTTCCTCCGATATAAGGTGATGGATACCCAACAGTAACTATGTGTTTGTACTGAAATGCAACGGAAGCCAAGCTGCTGGCAGCGGAGTATGTGTCTGCATCCTGAAGGATAAAAATATCACCTTTATAATTGATGCTGCTATCAGAAGGAAAAATTGTATCGGTGACAATAACCTGAGGTACATCTAAATTATAAAGCGGCAGAATATTCTTCACCGCTTCATTATCATTCATTGAAATGTGTGTTTTAACAGCTATTGGCTCAGCTATTATTGAGCCGATAACTTCTCGCCAGGCGCTGTCTTCTCCTCCCCTGTTGCCCCTTATGTCAATGATAATTTTTGAAATGTCATTCTTGTAGCTGCTTGATACTTGCTTTGCAAACCATTCGCCATTATACATTATGGGCATTCGAACGTACAATATGCTGTCAAAAGATGTAACCAATGGCGTTGCAACAAATTGTTTGGGTTCTTGGGCAAAATCAACCCTCTGGTTACAATTCAGTGAAATACTTTTACTGCCAAAAGTAAGTTCAAACGATTCACTCTCGATTACGGACTTATTTATCCAGAACAATTCGGAATACCACTGACTATTCGTTTCATCCCAGGCCAGGTTAAAAAGTTCAAGTTTATGCTGTTCAACGTATGCCTTTACAGGCAAATGGTTAATAGCTGTGATTTCTTCTCCTACCCCAACGAAAATGCCCTTATAGCTAAATGCCCTTGCATTATAGTAATGTCCATCAATGTATTTTGAGCGAATTCCCGTTTTCATTTTTGGGAAAAGAACGGTTGAAAGGTTGAAGAAATAGTCAGCACACAACGTGTCAGATATTGAAACGCCTCCAAAAGCGGCCACGGCAGGAAATTTCGAAAGGTACATTTTCACCATACTCCCGTTTGCCAGAGCTGCATGCTTATCGTTCAGAATATTTAAGGCCATTCGAATGAGATTGGCAAACTGCTCCTTCGTTTGAATGGTATCGCACGTCATTTTTAGCGAAGCTAGCTGCTCCGAAATGTTTGAATGCGTTCTTTCCTCAACAAGGGGTTTGGCTCTGTAGAAATTGTTTACTACTGAAACAAACTGGTTAAAATCCTCAACCAACTGGCTGCGTGTTACCTCCTGAGCAAATGAAAACACGGGAAGCACAAGCATTAACAAAAAACATACTTTTTTTACTCCCATTGGTTAAACCTCCTAATTTGAATTGCTTTCAATAATCGTGGGTTGAACCACATTTTCCTCAACATAAGATGCAAAGCAATCTCATCAAAATGAAGCGAACAGCAAACAGAACTTAGTTCCTCACGCACCGAACAGAAAAGCCTCCATCCTTATGGTAGGTTCCGTTACCCACGTTAATATGATCATGTGTCATATAACAATGCCAAGCAGAGTTTTCAAAGCTTACGCTTTCTGTACCAGTCCACCAGAAACCAACGAACCCAAAGTTGTAGAATTTCCCATCGCTATAGCGGCATCCCCCCGGGAGGGCAGTAAAGCCACTTTCGTTTGTTGCTCCGATATTCGGGTAGCCCCAATAATTGTAACTGCTCTCTTTCAGCTTGCCTCCGGCAACGCTTTCTCCTCCAAAAAAATCGATTAATTGTGTCCATTCATCATTGCGGGCAACATGCCATCCTGCAGGGCATGATTCTTTAGCGGCCTTCCAGTTATATAGAACTCCATAGTCCTGGTAGGTGGTAGTTGCTTTGGCATCATCAAGGTTTGTACCAGTATAATCGTAAACATAGTAGTAAGGAATTGTTTCGGACCCGGTTTCAGGACCAACCACACTTGGCAGGAACCTTAAGTTCTCGGCCATCCACACAACAGTATCAATGGTTACGGTTTGGTAAACCGTTCCATCGCGGGAGTCGGTATAGGTGTTGTTCGTTTCATCGAGAATTACAAAACACAGCTGCTGGCCGTATCCAACTCCTTCGCTATTAATGGCGTAAGCGCGCAAATAGTAGGTATTGGTAGATAACCCGCTAATATTGCTAATGAAGCTTCCCTCGCCTGCACCATCGGTTGTTTTGCTATCATCTATAGTTGGATTCTCGCTTATGCTCCAGCAAACGCCTCGTGATGTGACGGCTGCTCCTCCATCGGAAATAATTTTCCCTCCACTAACCGCTGTTGTGTAGGTTATTCTGGTAACTGCTGTTGTTTGCAGTTCAGGTACGCTCAGCACAACATCCTCTTCGTCGGTTTCGCAGCCGAAGGCAATAATAAAAAAAACACCTGCCAGCACTAACAGGTATATTGAAAAAAATTTTCTACTCTTCATCTTAAAAATTATTTAAGGTTTCTTTAGGCTCTAAAACTAATGAATATTACTTTTTTTATTGAATTAGGAGAACCCCGATAAATCGGGTTCAAACAATACGAAAATACAGAAATTTTTCAAAACCCAATGTCAACTTCGGTTGCTGTGTGTTCGTTTTATTTCCCTAGTTTTTTAATCCCGTTTCCAACTTACTATTCACTTCTCTTAATACTTTTTTGTGCAAACTGTTCCTGTTTTCATTAATGAATTCAATTACAGAATCCTTGTCAATTTTCGATAGCTCACGTAAAGCCCACGAAAGGGCTTTAACAATCATATCGTGGTGGTCATCAACCACTAATCGACAAATTTCCAGGGTTCTTTTACTATCACCACGTCCACCTCTGGCTTTTTGATTTAAAGAAACTGTTGCTACTACTGCAATTCGTCTAATCCAAAAGTCGTTTGACTTCAAGTAGCTCTTAACTTTTTCTGTTGTAATCAAATTTTCTCTCCAAGCACATCCAACCACAATGGCTCCGAAGTAGTCAACCGATAACCAGTTGTCTAAATTTTTCTCAATGCTTTCAACAAATTCCTCAGTCAAGGATTTATACAAACTCTTCTCTGACTGCAAGTATTCAAATGCAACTTGTTGTAGTTCAAAAACATCCTCATCAATAAGCAGCTTTATTAACTCTAACTTTTTTTGGTTATCAAAAGACTTTGTCTGTTTACTTAACTCTTTTACTACAATTTTTAAATTCGGAACAATTACTCCAATTACCTGCATTCTAGTTGGATAAGACTTTTTAGCAAATTCAATTCTTTTGTCATCCGCAAATTCTTCGAGTGATTTCCTAATGTCTCTTATCAAGTCTTTCATTTCAATCTTCTTATGTTTCAGTTTGCACTAGCTTAACTTTTAAATTCTGACAAACAACGCATGGTGGCCTAGCGAGTGCGGGAGAGCGAGTTTCAATTTTGTTGCTCAACGTAGTTGACCCTACTGGCGATGAAGTCCCGAAGTTTCCCAATCAGCCTGCTTTGGCTACGCTTCTTGTTGTAGCAAGTGTTTCATACTCGATAATTATCAACTAACCAAACTGATTCCATGATTCATTCATCAAATCATCAATTTCCTTATCGGTATATTTTTTAGGAGTAAATAAATCCTCTAATTTATATACTGAGACTTCTTGAAATTCCCGAAACTTGTCAAATGATTTAAGAATGGTTGCCTTATTATTTACAACAGATACCCAGCCCCCTTTAATAAGTTCATACACAGAGCTGCATGCTTTCCAGTTATTTATTATTTCCTTTTCATGTTTCTTTTGTTGTTCTTTCAAAATGCTTTGCTGCTTTTCAATTGCTTCTTTTTCTTCCCTTGCCTCCCGCTCTTTCTTTGCTTTTAACCTTTCTTGTTCAATTTCCTCTTCAACCTTTTCCTTTAGTAATTTTTGTTCTTCCAATAATTCTTTATCATGTGCAATTCGTTCAGCAGCTATCTCTGGCCAATCGGACAGATTTAGTTTATAATCAATTTTTTCGCTAACACCTACCAATAGTTTAATGCGTTCATGGTCTTCTGCGACAGTGTCTTTAGATTTTTTATCCTTAAGTCCTGAATGATATTGTTGCAGAATTTCATTAAAAACTAAATCAACAGTTTTAATAATTTCTGTTTTGTTGCCGTAGTCAATTTTATTTAAAAGGTTTTCAATATCGTAAGGACTAAAAATGTTTTCAGCATATAACCGATATTCCAGATTCCAAATTAAATGAGGGATAAGTTTAACTCCTAACTCACTAATTATTTCATCATGTATCTTTTTTATAGATTGTACAGAGTTATAATCATAGCCATAATTTTGTGATGATTTTATTAAATCATATGAACGTAAAAAGTTCTTTATAAGACAAGGCGGGTCTACATAGAAAACTAAAATGTAGATATTCCTAATAGTGTTCAGGATTTTGGGGAGATTTTTATTTTCTGCCAAACTAAAAAATGATAACAAATCAACAAATCTATATCCGGAGAAATTCGTTTCTTGTGTAAATATTTGTATATCACTAATTTCAAAGTCATTAGCGTTTATTGCTTCTTGAAATTTCAAGGATATTTTTGCAACTTTAAAATAATCTTTATCACTCCAGGATTGATGTTTTTTAAGACGCTTATCGTTCATTTTATCAATGGCAATAAGCATTTTCTTGTATTTTTTAGGTAGCATAATTATTATGTTTAATTGAAATTAAAAATAAGCAAATAGACTTAGAAACTGTTTAAATTTTGTTTTTTAATTATGTCATGTAAAGCTGTATCAAAAAATTGATTTCTCACTTCGTTCGAAATCTAAAAAATCGAAAATTTTAAGAGTTTCTTAATTTATTCCCAGGTTCTATTTTTTCACATTTCCTATAACGGTTATTTGTGCGTTTTTGCGATGGATTCGGAAATGAATCCGAATTCGTGGTGCGGAACGATTATCGTACTAACAAATATACATTCAAGTTACATTAAACCTCAGGTTAGTATGCGCTACTTCTGTATCACAATTTTTGTTGTACCTGTTATGTACGGGTATATCTCGTTCACATCACTGTTCTTCAACGAGATACAACCCAGCGTCCAGTTATATTTCACATCAATTAGGTAGTTTAAGCCTGTGGGAACTCCATGGATGCCAATTTCACCACCAATCTTTGCATTCTGAGGGATTGCTCCCTCCCTTTTTGCTTGGTTGTGTTTTTTCCATGAATCGGCTGTTGGGTAATTAATCCAAATGAATTTCGACCATGTTCTGTGTGGATATTTAGAGACAATGTAGAATGTCCCCTCCGGAGTACACTCATCTCCCTGCATTAGCTTATCATCCTTAGGATTCCCTCCAAAAACTACTGGATACTCCTTAATTATTTGTGTGCCTGAAAGGATTGATAACTTGTACTCTGATTTATCGACAAGTACACTCAGCGTGGTATCATTCACATTAAGACTGTCTAAAATTTCTTTCAGCGGCTTCCTGTAATTCAAATAGCCTTCATTCGTCAACCCACAGGAGTTGAGGGTTATGCAAAGGAATATATTTAGTATTATCAGTCTCATTTTATGCATTACAAACGGTTGGCGGTGCGCGGCGAAGAGGCTATCCGAAAAAGACTATTCGTTTGCTAACTATTATTCACGAATCTTTCATAAGCAAGCACCTTCCCTTTTTCAGTTTTGAAATTATTCTCAATATACTCCACTAATTTATCACTATGGTTTAATATTTCATCAGCGGCAAGGTTCTCTAATAGATCGGCATCCCATTGTATTTCAAAATCTATTCCATCAATTTTTGATGGAGAATGATGATTCCCAATTATATAACAAATTCGATTAATTTTCGATTGCTGATAATCAATTTGCAATAGTATTTCCCTGGCAATCAAAGGTCCTTCAATTTCTTGATACTTCCCCTCCATGGAATTATATTTCTTTTGTGCTTCAACGGCTCCAATATCGTGAAGGATGGCTGTTAATGAAATTAGCTCCTTTAACTCATCGTTAATTTCAAGAGATTCCATTATTAGCTCAGCATTACTTAAAACTTTCATTGTATGCTCAATCCCATAAGGAATATCTCTGAAAATTTCATTCATTTTCTCAATAGCAAAAACTCTTGGTGTTCTCATTTTTAAATCTTGTTGATTCAATTGTGTAAAATTTCCGCCAACGGTTGGCGGCGCTAATTTAATCCTGCAAAGTTTATAAGCTGAATGTAAATGTCTTTTTGGGTGCGGTCTTCTCTTTTAAGAATGAAACCATCAGAAAGCATTTTCAAAAATGTTTTATTGCTTTCGTAAAGGTCAGATGCCGGAAGCGATTTGAGTTGAAGAATAATTGATTTGACTTCATTTACCGTAATACCATGGCTTGCATATTGAGTTAATAGAAAGTTTTGTAAATCTTCCTCAATCAATACCTCGTCTATTTTGCGGGAAATAGTAATTCCTAAGTGGTGGGGGAACCCTTCTTGTCCCAACAACTCGGTAAAAGCCTTTTCTAATTTTTCTTCGGTGAATTTCATATCTTAACTAATATGGTCCACTGCCCAGTAGTTTCACTATCTCTTTCAATAAAATTTTTCTTCTTTAATGCGTTAATATGTTTCTGAACAGCAGATTCATTTATCCTAAGTTCTTTTGCTAATTGCTTTCTTGATATTTTTGGATTAGCAATTATTATTTCAAAAACTTCTTTTTGCCTTTCTGTTAATCTTTCAACTTGACCACCAACTTGACCACCAACTTGACCACC
>DAOSWM010000081.1:8715-10884 GCA_035380045.1 Tenuifilaceae bacterium
CAACTTGACCACCAACTTGACCACCAACTTGACCACCTATTGCACCACCTATTGCACCACCTATTGCACCACCTATTGCACCACCTTCATCAGTAGCTTTTGCAGTTTTATGTAAGGCAACCATAAAACCACCATCTTTTTCAAGAATATCAGGTTCAGGAAGACCATGTTCTTTACAAGAATTGTATATTTTTAAAGTGCCACGGCCCCATGTATCAATATATCCGGACATTGATTTACTCTTCTTCGGTGAATTTCATAATCAATTTAACACAATTAAATAATTAATCCTTGAGCACATGCAGGTTTGATTTTATTTCTTTACGCTTTATCTCATTTACTTTTCCTTTCAATGCAAAATCACTCCAGTTCTTTACAACTTCATTGATATCGGCTATAATCTGCTCACCCTTTTTAACATTATTTGCCTTGGCAATAGCCATTAAATCATACTTATTAATATCCTTATGTTTCCCGTTTACGCTTAATGTTTGTTGGTTAACCCATTTGTTTGTTGGGTCGAATGAGTAACACACATCGTACGCAGGAGCCAGTTCCCACGCACCATCCTTTTTCAGTCGAAATGAAAAGTTTTTGGTATGATCATCACAATTTGTTGCCAAAACATTAAATACCATTCTTCTGAACATTTGTTCGGCCTGTGGGTATGGAAGTTTTAAAATACGCATTGTTTGAAATACCTGCTCATATCCATACGCAAATAGATTATTGTAATCGAAGTGATTTATTCCACATAAAGTTTGAATATGGTGCTTTGTGTTACTTCCTTCACGATCGAAACGTTTGGTCATAAAATGCGCTCTGCCATTTTCTTCAAGTAATTCACAATCTGTCATTTCAATGCCGCATTCTTTTGCCATTAAATGATAGGCATATTCAATTCTTCCCCAGCCATGGCTATCTCCAAACTGAACTCCACTCACGCCATCGAGTTTTAGCAACCAATGTGAAAATCCAATAGGAACCTTTGTTTGCCCCGATCGAACTTCTTTTGTATTTTCGTTAAAAGCAATCAAAGCCTTTGGGCGCGCACCTCCGGCAGAAGTACCTATTTTGAGAATCTGCTCCATGGCCTGCTGCTCATCTGGCTTTAACTTGGCTTCAAAACCCTCACGATTCGAAAGTATCTTTTGAGCAATTTCGACCAAACTTTTTATCTCAATGGAAAAGGTATTTTTACTGGCTTTTATCTGACTTGGTTCAAACTCCAAAGCACCCATTCCACGTGTCCCAATAAAACATAACTTTTCTATCGGGTTCATGCTCTCTGGAGCGCGACCGTTTTGTGCCAGCCATTTATCAATTAGTAAATTTCCGTATTTATCAGGTAAGGAATCGGCCAGTAAACCTGGTAATCCTTTAAAAGTGTTTTCGGTATTCTCTTTCGATGGTAAAAGTTCTGGGAAACTGTAAATACGATCACCACTACTTATAGGCATTTTTATTGGGGATATGTCCCATTTCTTTTCAAGGAATTTTTTGTCGTACTGAAAATCGGCCAGACTTCTTTTACTGTCCCAGACTACAGCACCTACCAACGTATCCCATATTTTGACAATAGCATAATCTACCATCCTATATCGTTATTTACATCAGTTTTAGTATCTTTTTTACGTGCACGTAAACGCTTCTTTTCCTTTATTTTAACGTATTCCATTGGGCTTATTCTACTTTCAATGGTGAATATATTTAACAGATGCAATAGGTCAAGCGCTCTTAATATTTGGATAAGCGAAGCTAAGGTGATTGATTCTCCATTTTCGATTTGTACAATTGTAGAACGATTTAGCCCCGCATCTTTAGCTAATTGCAGCTGTGTTACATCGTCCTGCAATCGCTTTTGCTTTATAAATTCACCTATGGAAGCAATTATTGCACCATCGCTCATTGCCACCCATTTTATGTTGGCTTTGTCCATCATTATAGTTAGTTTCGGTGATTAATGCTGATATTTTCCAACAAATGTACGTAATAATTGAAACTATTCAAAGAATTGTTTAAATAATTTATGCTGGTATTTTCCATCATTACGCTCAATACATTAACTTAATGATGGATTATTTCATCAATATAGCATGTTCTATTGTATGTTTAATTTGATTTTACAACTACCTTCAAATACAATTTAATTTTTCTTTGGTGAATTTA
>DAOSWM010000082.1:0-10822 GCA_035380045.1 Tenuifilaceae bacterium
AATGCCGGATACCAACCGGCTGCAATTCCAATTGCCGGAATTAGCAACGCCAGCAAAAACCAGTTTGTGTTACTATCAATTATTTCAGAAAATGGTTGGTTTGAAATTGAATCGAACAGCGGAGAAAAAATTTCTAAAATTATTTCGCCGAGAATAAAACTCATAATCACCAGAAATACGGATTCGAGCAAAAAGCTAACGAATAATGATTGGCGGCTTGCGCCAAAAACCTTCTTCACTCCCACCTCCAGCCTTCGCTTGGTTGAACCCGCAATGGAAAGATTTATGTAGTTTATTGATGAAATCACTACGATAAGTATTGCCACAACAATAAAAATGAAAACGGTTGTAAAATTTCCATTCTGCTTAATCTCGTGGGTGATATTTGATTTAAGGTGAATATCGGTAATTGGTTTTAACTTTATGTTTAATATTGACCCCGATTCCTCCAGACTTTCTCCAGCGTGACGCTGGAAAACTTCGTCGATTTTACGGTTCAGCTCAGCCAAATTTTTGTTCGTGCACTTTACGTAGTTGAAGTTGGTAAATGCGAACATATTGTTGTAAATCGCCTCGTACCGAGGATTGCTGAACAAACTGGAACGGCTAACCAAAACCTGAAAACCCAAGTGAGAATTTTTTAGCGGTTCCTTCACCACTGCCCGAACCGTGTAATCGGTTTTGTTATCCCACTTAATAATTTTACCAACCGGATTCTCATCACCAAAATATTTGCGGGCAACGCTCTCAAGCATCACCAACGAATATGGCTCCCTGAGAGCCAAATCTTTATCACCAACAACATCAAAGTTGAACATTTTAAAGAATGAAGTATCGGCGTAAACAATTCCATCCTGATAAATTTTTTTCTGTTTGTAATCGAACAGAACCGAACGAGGAATGCAAATAAAATGTGTAAAAAGCGTTACTTCGGGCAATTCATTGAAAAGTATTTCACCAACCGGAGCACCGGTTACGGCCGCTTCAAACTCCGTTCCCGACATATTTCCAACCAGCTCAACACGATAAATTTTATCAGCATCCAAGTGATGCTTATCGTAATTCAACTCGTTTTGTGTGTAGGCAAAAATTCCTGTGAAGCAGGCAAGTCCAACCGCCAAACCAACAATATTAATTACTGTGTAAACCCTATTGCGCCAGTAATTCCTGAAAGTTATCTGTATAAAATTCCACATTCTACTACTCGTATTTTAATGAATCAACCGGATTTAACCGGGATGCTTTGTATGTGTGCGATGCAACCGAAATCATTGTAATAACAAGCACAACAATAACCGGAATTACGAACAACCATATTGTAATCGACATGCGAACCGGGAAATTATTTAGCCAGAGCATAATTCCCCAGAAAAGAATTGGAATTACAATTACCAGCGCAATAAAAATAAGCAGTAAATATTCCTTAAAAACGTGAATTACAATGTTGGTTGAAGTTGCCCCAAAAACTTTACGAACACCAATTTCTTTAGTTTTTAACTGCGCTGTGTAGAGTGAAAGTCCGAACAGTCCGAGGCATGTAATAAAAATTGCCAACGATGAGAAAACTCCGAAAACTTTTCCAAATTTCTTATCGGGATTAAACTGCTCGTCGTAGTACGTATCGAGAAAAAAGTACTCGAATGGATTTCCCTCGAATAGCTTACTCCAAATTTTTTCAATCGCAATTAAGTTATCAGTTATCGATGATTCCTGCATTTTCACAGAGAAGCAACCTCTTGGAATATCGGGGAGATAACGGAAAATTTGCGGTTCGGGAACCGCTTTTGGCGACTCGTGATGGTAATCCTTCAGAACTCCGATAATTGTGTAAATATTATCCCAGTAATTTATTTGTGCACCAACCGCTTCCTCGGGATTCTGAAATTCCAACCATTTCATTCCAGTTTCATTCACAATCACGGCTTCTTTATCTGAAGGAAAATCCTGCGAAAAGTTTCTTCCCTTCACGAATTTCATGTCGTACAAATCGATAAACTTGTCGTCAACGCCAAGAATCATGTAGTTTTTCCCATCAGAAACCTGAAGCCCAACCTTGAAAATTCCACCGTTATCCCACCAAATTTTTCGTCCCGGAACCTCAGTTGAGAAAGCAACTCCCTTCACTCCCGAAAGTTTTGCAATTTCCTGTTTAAAGGTATTCTGACTTGCAGCGTAAGTTGAATCAACCGCCTTGGGAACATTTATCACCAAAGTTTGATTGATGGAAAAGCCCAAATCCTGATTTTTCAAATACTCAAGCTGACTAAACACCGTGTAGGTTCCAACAATCAGAACCAGCGAAATGGAAAGTTGCAGAACAACAATGGCTCTTCGCAGGAAAACTCCCTTGTTTAGGGAGAAGCTGCCTTTTAGAATTTGAATTGGTTTGAACGATGAAAGCGCAAAAACCGGATACATTCCCGTTACAAAAGTTCCAAAAAGGTACGTTCCGGCAAGGAAAATGTAAAACCAACTTTTCTCCCAAATGCTGTATGAAACCGGAATTCCGGTTAGCTGAGAAAATGGTGAGGAGAGCAATTCAATAATAAAAACTGCAAAAAACAGGCTAATAAAATTTACAAGAGCCGATTCAAGGTAAAATTGATTTACCAGATTTTTGCGAAAAGCGCCAACCACTTTGCGAACGCCAACCTCGCGTGCACGCTCCATCGAGCGTGAAGTTGTAAGATTTATGTAGTTTACCCATGCAATAACCAGAATAAACAACCCGATGATATACATAAAATTCACCGATCGAGCGTCGCCATTCTCTTCCTGCTCCTGCAAAAGATGTGAGTTTAGGTGAATGCTTTCAACCGGTTGCAGGTTGAAGTACATTACCAAATTCCAGTGCGTGAGCAGCTCACCAATCTGCGATTCGGTGTACTTAATAAACTTTTGCTCCAGCTCACGTGGATTTGCCGATGGATCGAGAATTAGGTAGGTAAACGCTCCGGTATGTCCCCACGATTGCAAGTAATCGTCGCCACGCCATTTTGCTAAATTTGGGAACGAAATCAGAATTTGCGGTTTGAGATGCGAGTTTGGCGGAACATCATCAAAAACTGCAACAATTTTGTAATCCTCTTTCCTGTTCAACCTCAAACTTTTTCCAACCGGATCCTCATTGCCAAAATACTTCTCAGCAATACTTTTACAGATTACAATATTGTTTGGCTGATTGAGCGCATTCTCGGTGGAACCGTTAATGATTTTGAAGTTTAGAATTTTGAAAATATCCTGCTCGGCGTAGTAAATCTTTTTCTCAACAAATTTCTTTTCGCCGTTGGCGAAAGTTGCTTCGCGAACCGCCATTCGGGCAATCTCCTTAATCTCCGGGAAATTATCCTTAAGCAGCGGGCCAATCACCGGACATGCCGAAGCAAACTCAACGTTGCTGCCGTTTTCGGTTGTTCGTCCGTAGGTTAGGCGGTAAACATTCTGCGAATTTTGATGGTAGCCATCAAAACTTTTCTCGTAGCTGATGTACTGGAAAATAAGCGCTGAAGCAGCAATCCCTATTGACAACCCAAGAATATTTAGCAGGGTGAAAACCAGCTTGCTTAGCAAAAATCTCTTAGCGATTACCAAATTTTTTATGATCATACAATCAATATAAGTTTGATGAAATCTATCTTTAAAAGGTAAAGAAAATTGCTAAACTCAATTTAACCAAAAGTATTCAGTATCCTTCCAAAAATCAGGGATATTATTCCAAAACAAAATTCACTGAACATTTCTGCTATTTTACTGATCAATAAATGCGTTTCACTTATAAATTTTACTCTTGAATTAATTGAGTATTATTGTTACGCTATATTTGTAAAAAGTGTATCGATGAAATTTAGGCAGATAAGGCTATGGGCTCCGTTTGTATTTTGGATTTTTCAATTCATCATCCACATTATCAGAAATATATATAAAATTCTTGATACTTCGTTTTCGGCAATTCTAAGTCCCATTGCTATTACTTACCCGCTCGATATTGTTACATTCTCAATTTTCTATTTCTACTTTGCTGTAAGACTTTTCAAGCGCGAAAGAGTTTACTTTTTTATCCTGATAATCATTCTTTACGTCCACGCTTACAGCTTTGTGTGGGCATTTGTTTACTACAATCTTGGAGTTGACGATATCAGCCAGCTAAAACTTTACTACTTCTCAAGTATTGGTCACAGCTTGCTTTACGCATTTTATGGAATAATTTTCAGGTTTGCAATTGATTGGTTTGAGAACAGGGAAAAGCGGAAAGAACTGGAGCAGCAAAATATTAAGATTGAGCTGGCGCTGCTGCGTTCGCAGGTAAATCCGCACTTTTTGTTTAACATTCTAAATTCCATAAACTCTTTTGCCACAACCAACTCCGAGAAAACATCGTACGCAATTATCAAACTTTCGGATATGATGCGCTACATGCTTTACGAAGCAAAAGAGGAGAAAGTGCTGATTGAGAAGGAAGTTCATTACATTGAGAATTACCTGTCGCTGCAAAAGCTTCGATTCGGAAATCCGAATCTGGTAAACTTTAACCATTTTTGCGATTCGAACGTGCTTTTTATTCCGCCTATGCTGCTAATTCCGTTTATCGAGAATGCATTCAAGCACGGTAAAAAAACGGCAGGAAAGAGCATTGATATTAATCTGAAAATTGAAAACAGGATTTTACAGTTCGAATGCATAAATGGAATTCGGGAGAAGAATGAAACCGAGAAAACCGAACCCGGTGGTTTTGGAATTGAGAATATTAAGCGAAGGCTTGAACTTCTGTTTCCGCACAAACATCAGCTAACGATAGAATCGGACAAAAATATTTACAGGGTAAAACTAATACTTAGTCTCCATGAAAATTAATTGCATTGTAATTGACGATGAGCAACCCGCCATAGAGCAAATGGTTGAGTACATTTCGCGCGTGCCATTCCTCAATCTGCTTAAAAGTTTCGACAACGCAATTGAGCCCATAAATTTTCTGAAATCAAATCATGTTGATCTGATTTTTCTTGATATCGAGATGGAAGGTTTCACCGGGCTGCAACTCCTGAAATCGTTACAGCACAAACCCAAAATTATTCTTACAACTGCATACGACAGGTACGCCATTGAAGCTTTTGATTTGAATGTATCCGATTACCTTTTGAAACCGATTTCGTTTGAGCGATTTATAAAATCGCTCGATAAAATTTTTGATTCCTTTGCCGAAAGCGGCAAATCTCCGGAAGGTGAAACGGTTTACAAACGCGACTACTTTTTTGTGAAAACCGAGTTCCGCATGCAACGCATCGATTTTAAGGAAATTCTTTACATCGAGGGAATGAATGAGTACCTGAGAATAAACACAACCAAAGAAAAAATTATGACTCTGCAAAGTTTTAAAAATATTGAGGAAATTCTTCCGAAAGAAAACTTTGTTCGGGTTCACAAATCGTACATAGTTGCGCTAAATAAAATCGACAGCGTTGAGCGAAACCGCATCAGCATAGGGAATAAGCTGATTCCGGTAAGCAACACATACAAAGAAACGTTCAATATGATGATCAACAAAAAAGGGTGATTGATTTCAGTTTAGTAAACACCCCTCATCATTATACTCGAATTTCCAACCAAAATTTCATTTTAGTTCTCCTTGCTCAGTTCAAAAGTTCCGTAGTTATCCTCAATTCCCAAAATTTCTGCAACCATTTTGCCATCGGAAAAGTTTGCTTTCACCTCGAGTAGCGTTCCCTTTGGTGTTTTGAAGGTGAAATCCATCTTTTTCCCAATTGCGCTCAAATGATCAATGGGAATAAATTTATTCCCAAGCGATACGGTTCCACGAACCGACTCGCCATCCAACTCAAACTTTACGGTTAGGCTAATCTCCTCGTCAGGATTTTTTGGATTATTCTTCCATACTCCCCTAAAAAATTGCTTTTCGGCAACTTTTGCCAAATCGGTGTGGGTTGATGTTCGCTGCAGGTACTCATCAAGCGTAATTCCGCCTCTTGTTAAGAATTCGGCGGGAAAAATCGGGAAAATGAAATTCTTTGTGAAAGATTCCATCTTCTCGTTTGTGAATGGTTCAAACTGGCTAAAAACATTTCCACCCTTCTCAATATCCATATTCACAATCATGGTTGGAGTTTGGTTCGAGAAATCGATTTGGTTCATGGCGAAAGTTTTCACCGCCGGGTTTACTCTGGTTTTAAAGTAGATTTTTTGCTTGCGCACATCGAACAGGATTGACCACTCAGGATCGTCGTTTACTCTTAACGTTTCGAGCATTTTTAACCCGTATTCCGCAATATTTTGGGTTGACTGGTAATCCCTTGCTAAAACGGCAGTTTTTACAAAACGTGGAACTTTCGGGTCGTTTAGCGAGGGTTCGTAGTCGCCGCCAAAACCTTTGTAAAATTTTAGCACCTCCAACTCCCTGTCGTACGGCGTGTTGAACAACCCAGGAACCGGCATTTTATTCCCTGAATGGACAACAACTTCGCCGTTGATAAATGCAATTGCAGCGGTATTGCCGTTTTTGTCGCCAACAAAGTAGTGCCAGCCCCAGCCGTCGATCTCAAACTTGTAGGCGCACTCAATGGCTTCGGCAGTTGATGAGCAGTTGTCGAGAATGTACTGCATCCAGTTCATCTGGTTTAGCTTGGGAAGATTTTCGTTCATCGGATACTCAATGGTTTCATTCATCTCCCAGATGAAAAGTCCCTGCTCGTTCATTCCGCCATCGGGAAAATCGCGGCCAAAATTGTTGAACGTTACCGATCCGTAGCGCGAAATCCAGCTGAAACCTGAGGGGTTTAACCGATCCTTGGTTACAATTTCGCTCCATGTGCGACCGGTTTTATAAATCCCACGCTTATTAATAAAAATCAACCCGGGAACTCCCATATCACCCTCGTTAAGGTTGTGACCGTAAACAAGACTATCGCCCTTTTGCAGTTTAAATGACGAGCAGGCAACTATTTCAGAATTCTGAAAAAGCGTTGCTGCGAATAGCAGCACAAGTATTTTTCTTCCCGAAAATCGTTTTACAATCTTTGAACTTTCTCTTCCTTTACGTTTCATCTTTAAAAATCTTTTAGTTAGAAAATACTATTGCAGATTTTCACTACATCGCTAAATGAAATATCTCTATAAATAAAGACCTCCATTTCGCTTCGGATGTTACATCGTTTTTTTTGGAGAAAAGCTAGAACACAAATCCTATGGTATTGATTTTATGGTAGTAAAGTAAATAAATTAGTTTTTCAGCTGCGAAACAAATCAGTGAACTTTTAAAAACAATCAACGAACTGGAAAAGAAGTTGGCAGTGGCAGTTCTCAGTTCTCAATTCTCAATTCCCAGTTTGCAACTCTGTCACTCATAGCTTTTCGAAGAGTCGAAGTGTGAAATCCCAAACGTCATCCTTCGACCAACTCAGGATAATATTGATTACTAATAACTTATTAAAATAAATAAAAAATAAACTTAAAAAACTTGCATATATCGGATTACTATATATATATTTGCAATATAACTGATACAAATATAAATTTGCCGTATGATTGCAAAAGAGCTATTTAAAGGTACAATAAGGACTATTGTCCTTCAACTTCTGGCTATACATAGTAAAATGTATGGTTACGAAATAATGCAAACCATTGAGAAGAAATCGGATGGAAGAGTTAAACTCACATTCGGCAGCCTGTACCCAATCCTGCACAAGCTGGAATCGGAAGGTTTAATTTTTTCAGAAAGTGAAAACATAGGAAAAAGGGTTAGGAAATACTACATCCTCACCGAAAAAGGTGTGAAGGAAAAAGAAAACAAAGTGTTTGAAATTAAAGAGTTCATTAACACCCTTAATCTACTACTTGATAATGGAGGACTAATTCATGCTTAAACTAACCGATTCGCAAGTTGATGTTGTTATCAATAAAATCAAGGAGCAAAGTCTGAAATCATTTGCTTTTTCAGAGGAACTGCTCGACCATGTTTGCTGCCGAATAGAACAATTTATGGAGAGTGGAAGTTCGTTCGAAAGCGCACTCAACCAGTCCTCATACCTTTTCGAGAGAAAAGAAATTCGAAAAACAAAAAAGAACTTTACTATTTTATTCAACTACAGTGGATTTATCAATTCATTTATAATTTACGCAAGTCTTCTGTTTTATCTAGGTAGCTGGATATTTCATTGGGGACAAGCCGATTGGGTTGGACTGGTTGCTTTTGTCCTTATTTCCATTCTGCTTTTCCGTTACAGCTTACTTTTTTACTCCGATAGCAACCTAAAGTTTAAAAAATCATTGGTAACCCTTTCTACAGTTGGGTTTGTGCTCTTTTTTATTGGTTGTTTAAAAAGATTCCTTTGGTTGGATTTTGGCTTCAGCGGGAAGCATGTAATGCCATTGATGCTTTTCTCATGGCTAATTATTTCAGTTGCCGGCATTATTTACCAAAACGAACTTTTCCCCAAAAAACGTAACCGATTATTCTATTCAATCGGAATAATGCAGATTGTTTTGGCTTGCCTGGGCCTTTCCACGTTTATATTCCCATTTACCATACATTACATTCCACTGTATGCCACCGTTATCATATTTATAAATATTCTGAGTTTCCTGCTTCTTTATGTGATAAAAGCGAAGGGAAAAAGTTTTTTGAGGCTAATTATAGTTTGCTCAAGCTTTATGGTTTTTATTTACACGCCACATAAAACGTTACCCGACGGAAATATTTTAAAAGTTCAATTTGAAGTAAACGCAAAGGAAAATGTTCAGTATCCTAAACTTTACCTTTACATGAATTACTATCAACATGGCAAGGAAACGCTGGTTCTTTACAAGAAAGCCGATTCACTTTATAGCTCGGGTGTGATAGATTTTTATGGTGGAAATTTAAAGATGTCGTATGCAGTTTTAGCCGATTCCTTAAGCTTGCAGGATGTACTTTATAGCTCGGATATTGAAAAAAACGAGTTAACGCTTAACCAGGCAGACACAACTTTTACCTTAACATTTAACCCAAAACCAAATCCATGAAAACCATTCTTTACATTTCAGGAATACTAGGAGGATTGCTACTGCTGATTAGTTTAATTGGAACAATTATAAATTTCAAATATAATTCTCTGTTTTTTATTTCTGGTTTAGCATTGATAGTTCCAACGTTTATAATTTCAGCAGCAATTGATAAATACAATCACAACAAAAAGATAAAAAGCATAATAAAATCGTACTCCGAAAAACCTTCCGTGCATGATTCCATGTCTGCCGACAAGTCAGAAATTAAAGGTTGGAGCATGAATAATTCTCCATACAGAGAACGTAAATCCGGACTAACTTGGGGTGGCGGCAATATTAAGGGAGCCAACGCCACTAGAGGAACCCGAAAGTCATTTTTTAAATAACGTGAGTTTGATGTAAGGAAACCAACAACCGAAATGTCAAAAGTGAATTATCACACTGAGCGCTACTAATTGCAAACAATAGATTGAACAATGCCAACTGAAAAGTTCTCCAATAAAAACCTCTTTTTTCCTTTTGGTAAATTTTTGTACATTTATCTGGTTATTTGATAATCAATGATAATTTGCTATTATAATTGGTTTAGAGATAAAAAATTAAGGGAGATTTTTTTAATATCAATAATTCACATTAATTCAGAGCCATAGGATTATTATCAGTTTTTAGAATAACCTAAAATATATCATTATGAATAAAACTATAAAACATACAATTATAGGTTTATGTTCTGTTGCCTTTATTGACGTTCTTATTACCACAAATATATTTGGCCTGCTAGTACTAGAAGAAAACATTACTACAATTTGGATCAGCGAGTTTAAGATTTGGTTATACCTAGCGCTAGTTTTCTTAATTGCAACAAAAGTTGAACAATCAAAGCTACTACTGTGGAAAGAATCAAGAAAAAAATGGTACTTCTATGTGATTTCTGCTGTTGCAATTTTTTTGGGAGCAGTTATTGTAGCTGTTGTAACTCCTATCCTTTTTGATTTTTTGAATATCCCAAAAAATCAGGAGGTACTTGAGTCGGTAGGGAGCTACTATTGCAAAAATAAAATCCTTCTGGTTTTCGGATGCCTCACTGCAGGTATTGTTGAAGAGTTTATCTACAGGGGATACCTGATGCCACGCATTGAAATTTTGATAAAAAACAAATGGATGGTTATTACCCTGACTGCTTTACTTTTCGGTTTTGCACACATAGGAAATCAAAGCATAATTGGGCTTGTTGTTCCCACTTTAATTGGGTTTATATTTTCATATCATTACTATACGTACAGAAGTATCTCCGCTGTAATGATTGCACATTTTATAATTGATTTTGCATCTTTCTTAAATTCTTGTCAATAAGTACAATTTCAACACATCACTCTACTACCACCGCTACCATACAAGGCATCTTGTATGGTAATGAAGTATCTTTTTGGTAAATATTTTCCACGTGATGCAACCAATCAGTTTAGTGGAGAGCTTGCTTGCCTGTCTGCAAGCAGGCTCAGCGTAGCCAATCGTACGGAATCAAAGGAAATAGATTTATTGTCACATTGAATTTGTCGAACCATGACTTGCAAAATATTTTTTGATACGTCACCCAGTTCAGCCGAGGCTGTAAAAAAACAATAATTCAAAGTAGTTGGGCGGTTGGCTTTGCCACCGTCCAAATATTTTTTTGCAGGCTTCGCCTGCATAACAACGCTACCAAACCCGTAGGCAAGCCTGTCGAACCATGACAAGCAGAATAATATTGTCGGTATGTCACCCATTCGACAAGCTCAGGGTGACAGGGAACTATAAAAAGTTCTTCAAAACGATGCATACTGGATTC
>DAOSWM010000083.1:0-10744 GCA_035380045.1 Tenuifilaceae bacterium
CAACCGTTTTTTTATTGCCCTTACCTCTCGCTCAAACAGAGTTTGGCTCGGGTATGGGCAATAAAAAAATCCCGCCTTACGGCGGGACTTAATTATTTTGGCGGAGAAAGAGGGATTCGAACCCCCGGTACCCTCGCAGGTACAACGGTTTTCAAGACCGCCGCATTCGACCACTCTGCCATTTCTCCGGGCGCAAAGGTAGATTCTTTTTTTAATTTTTCAAATACCTTAAAAAAAAAATGAATTTTATTTGTGTTTTGTTTGTTTTTATTAGTTTTTTTTCAATAATTTAGCGTTGTTTAATAAAAAAGTTAAGTTTTTTTTAAAAAAAAGCGTACAAACCATCAATTTTTTTATATTTGCTTGTAAAACCTAATAAATACGCTATATTTGTCAAGTTAAGGACAACTAACTATTTCTAACCCTAAAAATTAAGTATTATGAACAAAGCTCAATTAATTGATGCAATTGCTGCTGAAGCTAAATTAACAAAGGCCGATGCTAAAAAAGCTCTTGACGCATTCGTTAAGACTACCTCTGGTGCATTAAAAAAAGGTGACAGAGTAGCTCTTGTTGGTTTTGGTTCTTTCTCAGTATCGAAGAGGAACGCAAGAACAGGTCGTAACCCACAAACTGGAAAACCTATCACCATCAAAGCTAAAAAGGTTGTTAAGTTCAAGTCAGGAAGCGATCTAAACGGATCAGTTCAATAAATTGCATTTATTAAATAAAGGGGATCCTAAATTCGGATCCCCTTTATTTTTTGTACCAACTCCATTCTTCTAAAGCCTTCCAACATAATGCTTCCCTCTGAACAAAGCCCAAGTATTAAACGTTTGCTGGTTGAACACCTTTCTCAATTTTTGCTTGAAAGGAGATTTGAAGCCCTAAAATCTGCCCTTAACAACCGAACCCGATACCTTACGGTTGTTCTCGAGGATATTTTCCAGTCGCAGAATGCCAGCGCTGTTCTTAGAACGTGTGAGTGCTTTGGAATTCAAGATGTACATATCATTGAAAACCAGAATAGGTTCAACCTGAATCCAAGGGTTGTGTTGGGGTCTTCGAAATGGCTTACCATTAATCGATACAAAGCTCCAGAATTTTCAACAATCGATGCCATTCAACACTTAAAGAATGAAGGGTATCGTATTGTTGCCACTTCGCCTCATATAAATGATAGCACTTTAAGCCAATTCGAACTAGGAAAGGGAAAGGCTGCACTTGTGTTTGGAACCGAACTAACCGGCTTGTCGCAAACCGTTATGGATAATGCCGATGAGTTTATGTATATTCCAATGCTTGGACTAACCGAAAGTCTTAACATATCAGTTTCTGCTGCTGTTTGTATCCACTATCTTACTAATAAACTGAGGCTTTTTGGCCAGGATTTTTCGCTTTCCGAAAGCGAAAAGGACGAGTTGATGTATCAGTGGCTAAAACTGAGTGTAAAAAGTGCAAATGCACTTGAAAAAAGGTTTCTTAAGTCGTTGAACGAGAATGAAAGGCTAAAAAAATAGGTTTTCATCTGAAGGCTATTCATTTTTTTCTTAACTTCGGCGTATAATTTTTTGCTATGAAGTGTATTATTGTTGACGATGATGAAATGTCGAGAAGGTTGCTTGAAGATTACGTTAGTAAAACTAACTTCCTGATACTCTCGAATTCATTTTCAAATGCCATCGACGCTATAAATTTCGTTGGTGAGGGCAATGAAGTAAACCTCATTTTCCTCGACATAGAAATGCCTGAAATGACGGGGATTGAGTTTCTAAACACGCTAGCTCTACCTCCACAGGTCATAATTGTTTCCTCGAAGGAGAAGTATGCCGTTGATGCGTTCGACTATGATGTTACCGACTATCTGCTCAAACCTATTAACTATGCCCGTTTCTTCAAGGCGGTGAGCAAAGCTTCTGAGAATTTCAATAAATCCAAGAATGTTGTTGATGGCGACAAGGAAATTTTTATCAAAAAAAGTAATGCGCTGGTAAAAATTAAGTATAATGACATTTTGTGGGTTGAAGCTCTTGAAAACTATGTTGTAATAAACACCGTGAACGATAAGTTCACAATCCATTTTACAATGAAGTCGATTGAAACTCAACTTCCCGATTCCATGTTTAAAAGGGTTCACCGTTCCTTCATTGTTAACATAAAACACATTTTTAGCATTGAGGATAACTCAATTATTGTAAAAACTTCGGAAGGAAAGAAGAGTATCCCAATTGGAAAGTCATACCGCGACAAGTTACTGCGAGAAATAAATCTTATGAACAAGTAAAAAATATTTTAATGACTGAAAACAAAGACCTATTCCTTAGGTTTTTAGCGCAAACATCAGACTCTCCCCTTCAGCTAGAAATTGAGAAAGCCGAGGGGGTTTATCTTTTCGGTGCGAAAGGGAAACGATATATTGATTTAATTTCCGGAATATCGGTTAGCAATGTAGGACATTCGCACCCAAGGGTTGTTGATGCCATTTCACAGCAAGCCGCACGCTACATGCACCTGATGGTTTACGGCGAGTACATTCAATACCCACAGGTAAGGTTAGCCAGCCGGATGGCTGAAATATTACCTTCAAACCTATCGAATAGTTACTTCGTAAACTCTGGAAGTGAAGCCGTAGAAGGTGCGCTTAAGCTTGCCAAGCGATATACTGGCCGTAGCCAAATAGTTGCATTCAAAAATGCATACCATGGAGGTACTCACGGTGCGCTAAGTGTTATGGGGAACGAGGAGCAGAAGAGAGCGTTTCGTCCGTTGTTACCTGATATTCATAATGTTGAATTTAATGATTTTGACGAAATTCAAAGTATTACCGAAAAAACTGCTTGCGTAATTGTTGAACCGGTTCAAGCTGAGGCAGGAGTTCGTGTTCCCAAAGTCGGTTTTCTGGATGCGCTAAGAAAAAGGTGTACTGAAGTTGGAGCACTGCTAATCTTCGACGAGATTCAAACCGGCATGGGGAGAACCGGCGAAATGTTTGCATTTCAAAAATACAAAGTAGTCCCCGATGTATTGCTACTGGCAAAAGCATTTGGAGGCGGAATGCCACTTGGCGCTTTTATTTCATCGAAGGATATAATGAGTTGTCTCACAAAGAATCCAATACTGGGGCATATAACAACCTTCGGTGGGCATCCGGTTTCGTGCGCTGCATCGCTTGCTGCTATGGATATTCTACAAGAGGAGGCGTTGGTTCAGCAGGTACAAAACAAGGAGGTTTTATTCAAAGAAAAATTGGCAAAACATCCTGCTGTTAGGGAATTCCGTTCTTCGGGCTTAATAATGGCCCTTGAGCTGGGTAGCTTTGAACTAGTGGAAAAAACCATTAAGAGCTGTCTTCAGCAAGGAGTAATAACCGATTGGTTCCTGTTCTGTAACACAGCAGTACGTATTGCACCGCCATTGGTAATTAGTGAGGAAGAGATAGATTTAGCCTGCGAGGCTATTCTTTCTGCTCTCGATTCTCTTTAGAGCGGGTGTCGAATAGGAGCAGGCCTCCAAAGGCCATTCCAATTAGTGTGCTGCGAACTGGGTCGGCCCACATAGGACACGAACCTCCCCTACATCCAATAAAATGGTAGTACGCGTAGCCTAAGGCTCCGCCAATTAGAAGTCCCAGCAAAAAACGTACAGAAAATATTTTCTTAATAAAACCGTTAAAATTCATAGCAACTATAACTATTTTTGAAATTAATTTTCAAATATAACATCTAAATATCTATATATGTTCATGCGTTTTGGTTTAGTTTTATTTTTTATTAGTTATTTCTCAGTTTTTCAACTATTTGCTCAAAGCATGGGAACTAACGACTTGTTGGCCGCTGAGGACTCGTTAAAAAAAATGGTTGGGAGAATTGTTGAGGAGGAAAATTTTGAAAGGAAGTTGGATTTAAATATCCTGTTTAAAGATTACTTTACACAGGTTCTGAGCCGAAGCGAATCGTTCGGTTACCCCTTTGATTCTCTTAAGAATATTGGTAAGCTAAAGTCGAACGATGAAAAGGTAAGGATTTTTACATGGAACATTCCACAACTTCGGGGAGAGCACAAGTATTTTGGATTTATTCAATACATGGCAAAAGATTCCGTTCTACTTTTTGAGCTAACTGATGGCAGGGATTCAATGGTGGATGCCCAGAATGAGATTAATGACCCAGATAAGTGGCATGGAGCCCTCTACTACCATGTTAAGCAGGTTGAAAATAATGGGAAAGTTTACTATACGTTGCTTGGAGCCGATTTTAACAACCTGTTCTCGGCAAAGAAGTTAATTGATGTGCTTTGGTTCTCCGAAACGGGTGAACCAAAATTTGGTGCGCCCATTTTCAATATTAGAAACCATATAATTTCAAGGGTAATATTTGAATACTCAGCAAGGGCTACCATGGTTTTGAACTATTCCAACGAAGTTGGAATGATTGTTTTCGACCATCTTTCGCCCACTCGCCCCGATTTGGCAGGAAACTACCAGTTTTACGGTCCCGATTTTACGCACGATGGTTTCCGTTTTGAAGATGGATACTGGTTTTACTATGCCAATGTTGATGTACGGAACTCACAGCCGGAAACCATTGCAACACCTGTTACGCCCCCTGAAGAGAATCCGGAGCCGGGTTTCCTGTACCGAAGCAACCTTGAAGTTCGAGAGAAATTGGGGAAAAAAGAGGTTGAATAACTGCTAAAAAAAATCGTCGGGTTGAGTGCTGTCGGGTTGAGAAAGTATTTCTTCTTCGTGCGAATAGTTGTTTAGTTCCAAGAACTTAACTATTTCTACATTTTTGAAGTAGAACTTCAAAATTTCCTCGTACGTTTTTCCCCTTTTAGCCATTTGCATAGCACCATCCTGGCACATTCCAACTCCGTGGCCGTAGCCTCGTCCTTTCAGCTTAACAAAATCTGAAACCACATCAACTGTGAAGAATGCAGAGCGAAGGTTGAAATGGGTTCGTATTTCCTTCATGGGAATAGAAACGTTGCCAATGGTATATTTGTACACACGCTCCTTTGGATGGAATTCAATTTGTTTATGGGTTAGCTCTTCGGTTTGTACTCCTTTCGATTTGAGGAAATCGAGCCAGGCTTGCAGCGGGATTTTTACCTCCCATTTTGCGTTGCGCTGAGAGGTGCAATACGGGTCAACTACTGAACTTAGGTAAGGTTGCGGGGTAATCCATACATCGCCAGAGTTGGCGGTTTGGCCTCCGCAGTTTGCGTGAAACGCACCAACAATCAAGGTTTTCGAGGTATCAACAACCACCTGCCCCTTGGTTTCGTTTGCAGCCTTCAGAATTTCAGGGTTTTTAGTTGATTTCCCTTTGTAAACCTGGCAGTGAACTTCATCGCACAGGTTAAACCCTTCGCCGGCATGTTTCTCCATGTGTCCCAGCGCATATGTGCGAACTAAAAGTGACTGGGCTTTGTAGAACTCAATGTGGGCCGATGGGCCCGACTCTGCCTCAACCACTGCGGCAACATACTTTTCCTGGTCGATTAGGTTAATTACCATCATGCGGTTAAAATCAACGTAAAAGCCTAGGTTATCGTCGTATATGCGAGCGGGGATTGAAGGGGAAACAGGGTTAATTCGAATAACATCGTTGCCAGTTCGGCCAACAAGCGAAACCCTTTTCCAGGTTCCCAGATTTGTGGCCATATCGCGAACCTTAATGGAGTCGTTGGAACGGGAAATGTAAATTATTTGGTTTGGGTACAGAATGTATTCATTGTCTCCATAAATGAGCAGGTAGCTTCCCGAAACGGGTGTGATAAGGAGGGTTTGGAGGTTCTCCTCGTTGAAAAGGCTTATATTCAGTTTCTGAGCAAGCGTGATGGTTGAGATGAATGTAAAAAATACCAAAAAAAAGTGTTTCATAGTAAAAAGGTTAGCTCTGTTTGAGTAATTCAATCATGTGCCTAGCAACGCGCTTTGATGAACCTGGTTCGCCAAGAATTTGGGTAAGTTCAGCAAACTTACCCAGCATTTCATTACGTTGGGGCGAGCCGGGAAGCAGTTTTTGCATCTGGTTAACCAGATTCTTTTTCGTTAAATCGAACTGCTTCAGCTCTCGTACAACTTCTGTGCCCATTATTAGATTTACCAGCGAAATGTACTTCACCTTTATTACGATCCATGCTATGAGCATTGAAATGGTATTTCCTTTGTAGCAAACAATTTCGGGGGTATTCAATAGAGCCGCTTCGAGGGTTGCTGTTCCGGAAGTTACGAGAGCCAATGTTGAAACTTGCAGCAATGCCTGGGTTTGGTTAAAAACAATTTTAACGTTGGTTCCTTCAAGGTAGGGCTTGTAAACTTCGAGAGGCAGTGAAGGTGCTCCTGCAATAACGAACTGGTACTCGGGAAACTTACTTGTTATTTCTAGCATTGCTGGCAGGTTGTACTTTATTTCCTGCTTTCGGCTTCCGGCAACCAGAGCAATTACTGGTTTGTTTTCAAGTTTGTTCTCGCTTGTAAATTCATCAAGTGTAATGCTTTTGGCGGTTTTATATAGTGAGTCCTTCAACGGATTTCCCTCGTAAACAACATCAATACCATGTTCCTTAAAGTAGTTGATTTCGAAGGGGAAAATAACGAAAAGTTTATCAACATATTTCTTTAGCGTTTCCACCCGCGACTCTTTCCATGCCCAAACTTTTGGAGCAATGTAGTAGAAAACTTTAAAACCACTCTGTTTGGCAAACTTTGCTATGCGCAAGTTAAAACCGGGGTAATCGACAAGAATTACCACATTTGGTTTGTAGGAAAGAATATCGTTTTTACAAAACGAAATGTTCCTTTTAATTGTTTTTAGGTTCAACAGTACTTCAACAAAACCCATGAAAGCCATATCGCGGTAGTGCTTAACCAGCGTTCCACCTACTTTAGCCATTAAATCGCCACCAAAGAAACGGAACTCAGCATCGGGGTCATTCTCCAGAATACCCTTCATTAGATTCGATGCGTGTAGATCGCCTGAAGCCTCGCCTGCAATAATGTAGTACTTCATTATTTATCTTTATAGCGAAAGTTTGAGGATAAAAACTATAACTGCATAAACAATTGTGGTGGCAAGCACACCCTTTGCCGAGGTTAACCTGTTGGTGTATATGAAAAGGAAAAAGAGGGCAAGGTTCGGTACAACTCCAAGGCTAATAACCTTTGGAGCAACAATTGGAATCCATATGTTTTCGTAGTAGGTTTGTAGGTGTTCAACCGGGTATACGAACGTAATGATTAGGTAAATGGTAATAACCGGAGTTAATGCCGACAAAACAACACCAAGCCAGATATTATCGTACTTCTTTTTCATTTTTGGTTTTTTTTGTTGAATGCAATAGCGATTTCAAACGAACAACCTCGTTGTAGCTTGTTAGGTCAATACTTACTGGAACTACCGATACGTATCCATTCGAAAGGGCGTGTTCATCGGTATCTGTAGCTTTGGGTTCCTCATTCTGAAAGTATCCTGTGAGCCAGAAGTATTCGTGACCACGCGGGTCGATACGTTTTTCAAACTCCTCGCGCCAGGTTCCCTTGTTCTGCCGGCAAACTTTAATTCCTTTAATGCTATCCTTTGAGATTGCGGGGAAATTAACGTTTAGGCACGAGCCGGTTGTGAGGCCATTCTCCAGCACCATTTCAACCACAGGCTTTCCATGTTCAATGGCTCCGGAAAAATCGGCTTCAGGATTGAAATCGAGCAGCGAGAATCCAATGGATGGTATTCCATAAAGGCACCCCTCAATCACTGCAGCCATGGTTCCAGAGTAAAAGATGCTTACTGAGGAGTTGGAACCGTGATTAATTCCCGAAACCAGTAGGTCGGGTTGTGACTTGAAAAGCTGGTTCATGGCGAGTTTCACACAGTCGACAGGCGTTCCGTTCACTGAGTAGAAATCAACGTCGTCGGTGCGTTTGTGCTTCCTTATGCGGAGTGGATTTTTGATGGTTATTGCGTGCGACATGCCAGAGTTCCCCTCCTCGGGGGCAACAACAACAACCCTTCCAAAGGGTTTTACCATTTCCACCAGCGAGTGTAGCCCCTTTGCCCTAATCCCATCATCGTTCGTAACAAGAATTACGGGTCTTCTTCCAGTATTCTTTTTAGGCATGATACAATTTGTTTGGATGCAAAGTTATTGAAATCATTTAAACATTATGGTATAATATAAAAAACTGAATGTCAATTTTTGCTACATTTGTAGGCTTTAACATATTTATAAACGAGTTAACTAAAAAATCGTTCAGAAGTAATGAAAATTTCGTACAGCTGGTTAAAAGAATACATTGATATTGAGAATGATCCAGAGGGAATTGCACAGATATTAACTTCGATAGGGCTCGAGGTAGAGTCGCTGGAAAAAATTGAAGCAGTAAAGGGAGGTTTGCATGGCGTTGTTGTTGGAAAAGTTTTAACCTGCGAGAAGCATCCCGATGCGGATAAGTTGAGCGTTACCACCGTTGATGTGGGAGCCGGTGAGCCATTGAATGTTGTGTGTGGGGCTCCCAACGTTGCAGCCGGGCAAAAGGTTGCTGTGGCAACCATTGGAACTACCCTGTACTTCAACGAACAGGAGTTAACACTTAAAAGAACCAAGATTCGGGGAGCTGTTTCCGAAGGGATGATTTGCGCTGAGGATGAGCTTGGACTGGGAACTTCGCACGATGGAATTATGGTTCTGAACGAAAATGCTCAGGTAGGCATGCCTGCTGCAGAATTCTTTCAGCTGAAAGACGACTACCAACTTGAAATTGGGTTAACTCCAAACCGAATCGATGCTGCATCGCACTTTGGTGTTGCCCGCGATTTGGCTGCTTTCCTAAGCTTAACAAAAACTATCAGCGCCGTGAAGCCCTCGGTTGAAGGTTTTCAGATTGACAATAAAAAACTCAGCATTCCGGTTGAGGTTCTTAATACCGAAGCTTGCCCACGGTATAGCGGAATAACCATTAGCAATGTAAGAGTTGCACCTTCACCCGAGTGGCTCCAAAACAGGCTCAGGGCAATTGGTTTGAATCCAATTAACAATGTGGTTGACATTACAAACTTTGTTCTGCACGAGGTGGGCCAACCATTGCATGCATTTGATGCTGACAAGATTGAGGGCGGTAAAGTTGTTGTAAGAACACTACCAAAAGAAACAACGTTTGTTACGCTCGATGAGGAGGAAAGAAAATTATCCGACGAGGATTTAATGATTTGCAGCACCACCGAAGGAATGTGTATTGCAGGCGTATTTGGCGGTAACAAATCGGGAGTTACAAACGAAACGAAGAATATTTTCCTCGAGAGCGCTTGCTTCAACCCCGTTTGGGTTCGCAAAACCGCAAAACGTCACGGGCTAAACACCGATGCTTCGTTCAGGTTTGAACGTGGAACCGACCCCAATATTACCGTTTGGGCATTAAAACGTGCAGCCATGCTAATAAAGGAGATTGCTGGTGGAGAAATTTCCTCAGAGGTAGTTGACGTTTACCCGAAACCCATTGCGAACGCCAAAGTTAATCTTAGCCTAGAGTACGTTAACAGGCTTATAGGGAAAGTAATACCCATTGAAACGATTAAGAAAATATTGCTTGGTCTCGACATAGTTATAACGGGAGAAACCAACGATATACTCGAACTCGAAATTCCAGCCTACAGGGTTGATGTGAACCGCGAAGCCGATGTGGTGGAAGAGATTCTTCGAATTTACGGGTACAACAACATTGAAATTTACGATAGCATAAGTAGCTCCCTGAACCATACCGAGCGCCCCAGCAAGCACAAGGTAATAAGCCTCATTTCCGACTTGCTTACGTCCAACGGGTTCAACGAAACCATGTGCAACTCGCTTACCCGAATGGCCTACTACAATGAATTGGAAACTTTCCCTTCGGGAAAAACTGTGCCAATACTTAACCCGTTAAGTTCCGATTTGAATGGCATGCGCCAAACACTGCTTTTTGGGGGGCTCGAGTCAGTTGCATATAACATTAATCGTAAAAATCCCGACCTGAAATTCTACGAATTCGGGAACTGCTACACTTTCCAAAAAGATAAGCACGATAAAGAGAATTCGCTTAAAGCCTATAGCGAAGAGCTGATGCTTTCGATGTGGTTAACGGGTGACGAAAAACCCGAGAACTGGCACGATAAGCCGAAACCTGTTAGCTTTTTTAGCCTTAAAACGTGGGTGTATGCTGTGTTTAACAAGCTCGGAATTGCAGAGCAAATTTCAATAACAAAAGAGGCTCCTTCTGATTTATTCGAGTATGGTTTAACGTTGAGCGTTAACAAAAATCAAGTTGGGTTTATGGGACTTGTTTCTGGTAAAATTTGCGAGCTGCTCGACATTAAGAATGAAGTTTTTTACGCTGAATTGAAGTGGGAGAAACTATTCGATGTAGCACGTAAGCAGAAGGTTAGCTTAACTGAGATTTCAAAGTATCCTGAGGTTCGAAGAGATTTAGCCTTGCTAATAGACACTTCTGTAAATTTCGATGAGTTAAAAAGCCTTGCCCTTGAAACAGAAAAGAAACTTATTAAGCAAATAAACCTGTTCGACGTTTACCAGGGGCCAAAACTAGGCGAGAACAAAAAATCCTATGCAATTAGCTTCGTGCTTCAGGATGAGAATAAAACCCTTACGGATAAGCAAATCGACAAGGTGATGAATAACCTGATTCGAGTTTTCGACGAAAAGTTGGGAGCACAGGTGAGGTAAATGGCTGAATCGGTGGTCGGTGGTCGGT
>DAOSWM010000084.1:0-8798 GCA_035380045.1 Tenuifilaceae bacterium
ACAAGGTTAAAGGGACAAGGTTAAAGGGACAAGGTTAAAGGGACAAGGTTAAAGGATAAAAGAACAAGGTTAAGGAGATTATGTGTGAGGTATGATTTCAAATGTCAAATGTAAGATGTTTGAAGCGTGAAGGTGGAAAACGGAAGATTGATTGAATGGGGATGAGTTCCGAAGTCTTATAAAGCCTGCGAGAGGCGACTTCGTAACTCTGGAAAGGAATTAATGAGGTGATTATCTAAGTTTGAATTATTTGTGTTCATTGTAATTCAATTTTTGATTTTATGTGATTTTTTAGAACAAAATAATTGAATATTGAGAGCTGAAATTTCTACTACGATTTACGTAGGGATAATATTAAAAACAAATTAATTGTCAGTTTAAAATGCAAGTAAAAGATATTTTGAATTCGTTGAGTTTGAAAGTTTTCAGCGGTGAAGCTGGGCTCACCAACGAAGTAAGAGGTGGTTACGTTTCCGATTTGCTAAGCGATGTGATGGGTCATGCTGACGCTGGAAGCGTTTGGATTACCTTACAGAATCATAAAAATGTGATGGCCATTGCTTCGCTCAAGGAAATTGCTGCAGTTATTCTTGTGAAAGGGATTGAACCAGAGGCCGACACTGCAGCCCAAAGTAATCAGGAGGGAATCCCAGTGCTGGTTACTTCTGAGGCAACATTCGATGTGGCTGGGAAGCTTTATCAACTGCTAAATGAATAGCTTTTGAAACTATTTATTATAAGTTAAGAATTATCTGTTTCACAAATTGCCATGGGATTTCGCCCGTGAAAAATTTGTAACAAAAATTTAAAACAGCTTCTCAATTTTTGATTATCCTGTTCTGTTGTTGAATGAAAACCTTTCGAGCCGATATTCACATTCATTCAGTTCTTTCGCCCTGCGGCGATTTGGATATGAGCCCTCGCAGTATTGTTGCAGAGGCAAAGGCTCGCGGCTTAGATTTCATTGCCATAACTGATCATAATAGCACTCTTCATGGGCCGCTGGTTCGAAGGCTGGCTGAGCCCTTGGGGATAAAGGTTTTTTTTGGTGCAGAGGTTACTACTCGTGAGGAAACTCACTGCCTTTGCTTGTTCAACACAGAGTTGCAACGAGTTGCTTTTCAGCAGTTTATTGAAATCAATTTGCCAGAAATTAAGAATGATCCTGCAAGGTTTGGTTACCAGGTGGTTGTGAACGAGAATGATGAAATAATTCAGGAGATTGAGCCCTTGTTGCTTTCAGCATTGCGTATAAGTGTAAACCAGTTGGAACACGAAGTGCATCGGCTGGAAGGGGTGTTTATTCCGGCTCATGTCGATAGGCCAATGTATAGCCTTACCAGTCAGCTGGGCTTTATCCCGCCCGATTTACACTTCGATGCGCTGGAAGTTTTTAGGAGCACTGACCCGGAGGAGTTTTTATTGCGCAACAAGCATTTAAGTAATCCAACAATTGTGAAAAACTCCGATGCACATTTCCCGGGACAAGTTGGAACTGTTTATTCAGAATACTCTATGGAGGAAGTATCATTCGAGGAGTTTATAATGGCCCTGAGAAATAATCAAGGGAGGAGGGTAGTCGTGTCATGAAAGAATTGTCGCTGCATATTCTCGATATAGCCCAGAACTCAATTGTTGCCAACGCAACACAAATCGGTATAAAAGTAAATGAGGATGGTGCGAAAAATACGTTAACTATTGTGCTTGAGGATAATGGAGTGGGAATGTCACCGGAAGTTTTAAAAAAAGTAATCGATCCGTTCACAACGTCGCGAACAACCCGTAGGGTTGGCATGGGGCTTCCTTTGCTAAACGATGCGTGCCGGCAAACGGGAGGAGCGCTGCTTGTGGAGTCAACACAAGGGAAGGGAACAAAAGTAACTGCAACTTTGGGGTTGAAACATATCGACAGGCAACCAATGGGCGATATTGCTGGCGTGATAGTTCTGCTTGTCTCTGCAAATACTCAAATTAATTTTACATATCAACATACTCGTAACGGTAAATTTTATATATTTAGTTCAGAAGAAGTAAAGGAAGTACTTGGTGAAATTCCCTTGAATTCCCCTGATGTTATAAGGTTGATGCGTGAACTGATACAATCAAATTTAGACGAATTATAAATAACAAACCTAGGTTATAAAACATAATCGTTTTGCCCCAAAGCTGTTACAATTTGAATAATTTTGCCACAAAAAAATTACAATCCGATTGTTAATAAATTAACATAAATCAAAGGAACCCGTTATGAATAAAGTAAAATCGTTGGCCGATCTAAAAAAGATGAAGGAACAACTTCAGTCGAAGATTGAGATCCGAGAAAAAGGCGAAGATCCCGATAGCCGTGTCCAAATTAAAGTGGCCATGGCAACATGTGGAATTGCATCGGGAGCAAAAGCTATAATGGAATTTCTAATCGATGAATTGGAGAAGCGAAGTATTGATGCAGTAGTAACACAAACCGGATGCATGGGATACTGCTATGCCGAACCTACAATCGAGGTTAAACTGCCCAACCAAGAACCCGTGGTTTTTGGTTACGTCGACAAACAGAAAGCAGACGAGATTATTGAGAAGTACATAAAAAATAGTGAGCTGGTTGACGGAATAATCCCGATGAACTATAACACTATCGATAATAAATAACCGAAAAAGGAGGAAAATGTAATGGCAAAATACAAAACGCATCTGCTGGTTTGTGGTGGTACTGGTTGCCGCGCTTCGGAGAGCGATACCATTGTTGAGAGCCTAAGAAATGAGCTTGCAGCTCATGGCCTCGAGAACGATGTGCAGGTGATTATGACTGGCTGCTTCGGTTTCTGTGAAAAGGGACCCATTGTGAAGGTGCTCCCCGACAATACTTTTTACACTCAAGTGAAAGGTTCCGATGCAGCAGAGATTGTTTCTGAGCACGTTATTAAAGGGCGTAAAGTGAACAGGTTGTTGTATGCCGATCCAAAAACCAAGGAACACGTTAGCGATTCGAAGCACATGGGATTCTACCAAAAACAAATTCGAATTGCACTACGAAACTGCGGTGTGATTAACCCAGAGAATATTGATGAGTACATTGCTCGTGATGGTTACCAGGCGTTAGGAAAAGTTTTCGAGATGGGAGCACAGGCAGCTATTGAGGAGATGAAAAAATCAGGGCTCCGCGGTCGTGGAGGTGGAGGATTCCCAACGGGTCTTAAATGGGAGATTGCATCTAAAAACCATGCCGATCAAAAGTATGTTGTTTGTAATGCCGACGAAGGTGACCCCGGCGCTTTCATGGATCGTTCTGTTCTGGAAGGTGACCCCCATACAGTTATCGAGGCAATGACAATTAATGGTTTCTGTATTGGTGCAACCAAGGGTCTGGTTTATATTCGTGCAGAATACCCGCTCGCTATCGAGCGTTTAAAAATTGCTCTAAATCAGGCACGTGAGTACGGATTGCTTGGTAAAGATATTTTAGGTAGCGGATTCGATTTCGACATCGAACTACGTTACGGAGCAGGAGCCTTCGTTTGCGGTGAGGAAACAGCGCTCATCCACTCAATGGAGGGAGAACGTGGCGAACCTACCGTAAAACCACCATTCCCCGCTGAGAGCGGTTACCTTGGAAAACCCTCAAACGTAAATAACGTTGAAACGTTTGCCAACATTCCGGTTATCTTTTTAAAGGGAGCCAGCTGGTTCTCATCAATTGGTACCGAAAAATCAAAGGGAACAAAAGTTTTTGCCCTTGCTGGAAAAATCAACAACGTTGGTTTAATTGAGGTTCCCATGGGGATTACTCTACGTGAGGTTATTTTCGAAATTGGAGGCGGTATCAAGAATGGGAAAAAATTTAAAGCGGTTCAAACAGGTGGCCCATCGGGTGGATGTTTAACCGAGAAACACCTCGATACTCCTATCGATTACGATAACCTAATTGCTGCGGGCTCCATGATGGGCTCAGGAGGTATGATTGTTATGGATGAGGATGACTGCATGGTTTCTGTAGCAAAATTCTACCTCGAATTCACCGTTGAGGAAAGCTGCGGGAAGTGTGCTCCTTGCCGTATCGGCAATAAAAGGTTACACGAAATACTTGAGAGAATTTGCGAAGGCAAAGGAACCATGGAGGAACTCGACAGGCTTCGTAACCTAAGCAGCGTTATTAAGGATGCATCGCTTTGCGGATTGGGACAAACTTCTCCGAACCCCGTTCTCTCAACACTCGATAATTTCTACGAAGAGTACCTAGAGCACGTTAAAGATCATAAATGTCGTGCTGGCCAGTGTAAGGCTCTCATGCAGTACGTAATCGACCCTGAGGCTTGCGTTGGTTGTACTGCTTGCGCAAGGGTTTGCCCAGTGAATGCAATTAGCGGTGAACGTAAACAGCCACATTTTATCGATACTTCAATTTGTATCAAGTGTGGTGCTTGTATTGAGAAATGTAAATTTGGTGCCATCAACATTCAATAATAGGGAGTACGATAAATGGAAACAGTAAAATTAACCATAGATAATAAGGTAGTTGAGGTTCCTAAGGGAACAACAATTTACAAGGCGGCTAAGCAGCTGGGAATTGATATCCCCGTGCTTTGCTACATGGAACTCAAAGATCTGAATATTGAGAACAAACCTGCAGGTTGTCGTATTTGCGTTGTTGAGGTAGAAGGACGCAGAAATTTAGCACCCTCGTGCTCAACTGACTGCACAGAAGGCATGGTTGTTCGAACTCATACAATGCGGGTTATCAATGCTCGTAGAACCATTCTTGAACTCATCCTGAGCGATCACCCAAAGGATTGCCTAACATGTCCAAAGAGCGGAAACTGCGAGCTGCAGGATATGGCTATTAAACTTGGAGTTAGAACTATTCCTGGCGAGGAGTATGCCGAAATGAGCACATACCGTGTTGATACATCGCCATCAATAATTCGCGACCTCGATAAGTGTATCATGTGTCGCCGCTGCGAAATGATGTGTAATACTGTTCAAACCGTTGGCGCACTTAACGCAGTGAACCGTGGGTTCCAGGCAGTTGTGGCTCCAGCATTCGAACAGAACCTCGAAAAATCACCTTGTACATACTGCGGACAGTGCGTGGCAGTTTGTCCTACCGGTGCGTTAACCGAGGTTGACCATACACCGAAAGTTATTCGTGCGCTTGCCGATCCTACCAAGAAGGTTATCGTACAAACTGCTCCCGCAATTCGTGTAGCATTAGGCGAGGAGTTTGGTATGAAGCCCGGAACCATTGTTACCGGTAAAATGGTTACAGCGCTTAGAGAAATTGGTTTCGACTACGTATTTGATACCGATTTTGCAGCCGACCTTACCATTATGGAGGAGGGAACAGAACTACTCGACCGCTTAACCCGTCATTTGAATGGCGATAAGAGCGTGAAACTTCCAATTTTAACAAGCTGCTGCCCGGGTTGGGTGAACTTCTTCGAGCACAACTTTAACGATATGCTCGATGTTCCTTCATCAGCAAAATCGCCACAGCAAATGTTTGGTGCAATCGCCAAATCGTACTTTGCCGGAAAGATGGGGATTAAGCGGGAGGATTTGGTGGTAGTTTCTGTAATGCCTTGTATCGCTAAAAAGTACGAAGCACAACGTGATGAGTTTAAGGTTGATGGAAATCCAGATGTGGACTTTTCAATATCAACCCGCGAGCTTGCTCACCTTATCAAGGAGTTTAATATCAACTTTGCTGATTTACCTGAGCAGGATTTCGATCGTCCTTTAGGAGAGTCAACGGGTGCTGCCGTTATTTTTGGTGCAACCGGCGGTGTAATCGAAGCTGCTACACGTACAGCCTACGAGGTTCATACAGGAAAGAAACTTGAGAAACTCGATTTTGAACAGCTACGCGGAATGGAAGGAATTCGTTCGGCAACTGTTGATTTCAACGGATTACCAATAAATATTGGAATTGCACACGGACTTGGAAATGCTCGTAAACTTCTTGAAGAAGTTCGCAGCGGAAAAGCAAACTACCATGCAATTGAGGTTATGGCTTGCCCAGGCGGATGTATCGGTGGTGGTGGACAACCGCTGCACCATGGCGATTCCTCAATCCTTAAGGCTCGTACCGAGGCTATCTACAAGGAGGATGTTGGAAAACCAATCCGTAAATCGCATGAGAATCCGTATATTGTTAAACTTTACGAAGAGTTCCTGGGTAAACCAATGAGCGAGAAGGCACATCACTTGCTGCACACCCATTACTTCGATAAAGGACAAAAAGATATTTACATTTAAAAATTGGAGGATTAGAGAATGTCACACATTAAAGTTGAGCTAAAAAAAGAGGATGTTGCCAAGCTCAAGGAGATTTGCAAATCCTTCAACAACAGTGCTGGTGAACTTATCAACGTGCTTCACAAAGCACAAACTCACTTTGGCTACTTGCCAGCTGAGGTTCAGGAAATTGTTGCTCAGGAGTTGAATATTCCGGTAGCAAAAGTTTACGGTGTAGTAACTTTTTACTCGTTCTTTACCATGATTCCAAAAGGACAACACCCAATTAGCATTTGTACTGGTACAGCTTGCTACGTTCGTGGTGCTGAAAAAGTGGTTGACGAGTTCAAACGTATATTAAAAATTAATGTGGGTGAAACAACCCCCGACGGTAAGTTCTCAATCAGCTGCCTACGCTGCGTTGGAGCATGTGGATTGGCTCCCGTAGTAATGGTTGGTGAAAAGGTTTACGGTCGCGTTTCACCTGATGGAGTGAAAGATATCCTTAACGAGTACGAATAATTTTTAGGTGTTTAGAGCGAAAAAAGCCCTCGGGAGAAATCCTGAGGGTTTTTTGTTGGACTATAGAATACGGAGAATACGGATTTGACGAATTGACACAGATATTAAGCCTGAAAAAAATAGTCCTGCCAGAGTTCCGAAGTCGCTTGCGCGCTGGCTCACTGAGACTTCTGAACTCAGCCCTTTCGTTAACTAATAAATCCGTGAAGATCAGTTCAATCTGCGTAACCTGCGTTCCATTTTCCATCTTCCTCAAATAAGCTAAAAAACATGATAAATATTAGTTGGAAGATATATAAATATTTCTAGTTTTGCACACGATATGCAAAAAAATACATAACGAAATCATTTTAAAGGATTTTTCCAATGAATAACGCAGTTTACAATTTCCCCATTCCTGAAAACGAAAGGGTTCTCGACTACCTGAAAGGGAGTAAGGAGAGAATTGCTCTTGAAAAGGAGTTGGAGAGACAAAAATCAACCGAAATTGAAATTCCTCTGATTATTGGAGGGAAAGAAATTCGTACAGGGAAGGTAGCCAAGGTTACCATGCCGCATAACCACAAGCACGTGCTGGCTACCTACCATCAGGCAACTGAGAAGGAGGTTCAAATGGCCATTGATGCTGCGCTGCAGGCGCACAAAATCTGGTCGAACTTAACCTGGACTATTCGCGCATCCATACTTCTGAAGGCTGCCGATTTAATTGCTACCAAGTACAGGGCGCTAATGAATGCAGCAACCATGCTGGGGCAGAGCAAGAATATTTACCAGGCAGAAATTGATGCAGTTTGCGAAACCGTTGATTTCCTGAGGTACAACGCATCATTTGCCAGCAAAATTTACCAGCTGCAACCTAAATCGGCTTTCAACCAGCTAAACCGCATGGAATTCAGGGCGCTTGAGGGTTTCGTCTTCTCGGTTAGCCCCTTCAACTTCACCGCCATTGCTTCGAACCTGAACATGGCTCCCGTAATGATGGGGAACACCACCGTTTGGAAACCTGCAACCACAGCGCTACTTTCCAACTATTACCTCATGAAAATTTTCATGGAAGCGGGTGTGCCAGGGGGAGTAATCAACTTCGTTCCGGGTAGCGGTTCAATGATTGGTAACGAAGTGCTTAAGTCGCCCGATTTGGCTGGGATTCATTTTACCGGTTCCAACAATACGTTCAACTTCCTATGGCGAAAAGTTTCGGAGAATTTACCAAACTATAAGTCGTATCCTCGCCTGGTGGGCGAAACAGGAGGGAAGGATTTCATTTTCGTTCACCCTTCAGCCGATGTGCTCGACACTGCTGTGAATGCAATTCGTGGCTCGTTCGAGTTTCAGGGTCAAAAATGTTCCGCATCGTCGCGTATGTACGTTCCCAAATCGCTTTGGCCCGAAATTAAAAGGTTGATGGTTGAAATGGCCAACGACATTAGGATGGGTGATGTAGCCGATCCCCAAAACTTTATGAATGCTGTTATTGACGAGAAGGCCTTCGATTTTATTACCAGCTACATCGATATGGCAAAAAATTCTGCTGATGCAGAAATAGTTGCGGGAGGAACCTACGATAAGTCGGAGGGTTACTTTATTCGTCCAACCATAATCGAAACCACAAATCCCCACTTCAAAACCATGGAGGAGGAGCTGTTCGGTCCGGTTCTTACCGTTTACGTTTACGAGGATGCAGACGTTGACAAAGCAATCGATCTCTGCGACACAACCTCGCCGTACGGATTAACCGGAGCAATTTTTGGAAGAGACCGCATTGCCATTGGCAAAATTTGCGATAGGCTTCGCTACGCTGCCGGAAATCTCTACTTCAACGATAAACCTACCGGAGCCATTGTTGGTTTACAACCCTTTGGCGGATCACGCGCGTCGGGAACCAACGATAAGGCCGGAGGGGAGTTCAACCTGGTTCGCTGGATTAGTCCACGGACAATAAAGGAAACTTTCGTTCCGGCAACCGATTACAAGTATCCATACATGAACGAATAATCAATCAATCAATCAATCAATCAATCAATCAATCAATCAATCAACATGTTAAA
>DAOSWM010000084.1:8898-10643 GCA_035380045.1 Tenuifilaceae bacterium
AATCAATCAATCAATCAATCAATCAATCAATCAATCAATCAATCAACATGTTAAAAGAAGTTTTAAAACGACTAAATATCAACGGAGTAAACAGTGGCGTAAGCACTGGAGCCGAGTGGATTGAGCCCAAAGGCGATATCACAAAATCGTACTCACCCATTGATAACAACCTAATTGGAGAGATTCGCAATGCCAGCATTGACGACTACGAGTACGTAATGGCGAAGGCACAACAAGCTTTCGAGGTTTGGAAGAATATTCCTGCTCCCAAGCGGGGCGAAGTTGTGAGGCTCATTGGTGAGGCTCTTCGGGAAAACAAGGAAGATTTGGCCTACCTAGTAACCCTTGAGATGGGGAAAATTTACCAGGAGGGACTGGGGGAAGTTCAGGAAATGATTGATATCTGCGACTTTGCCGTTGGTCAGGCTCGCCTGCTGAATGGTTTCACCATGCACTCCGAGCGCAAGGAGCACAGAATGTACGACCAGTACCACCCAATTGGAATTGTTGGGTTGATAACTTCTTTCAATTTTCCTGTGGCTGTTTGGGCGTGGAATACTATGATTGCTGCCATTGCCGGCGACGTGGTTATATGGAAACCCAGCTCAAAAACACCGCTTACCGCAATTGCTACGCAGCATATTATCAAGGAAGTTTTGCGCAAGTGCGAGGTTCCCGAGGGCGTTTTCAACCTGATAGTTGCAAAATCGTCGGTGCTGGGCGATAACTTTGCTGCCGACCGGAGAATACCGCTATTCTCGGTAACCGGTTCAACGGCTGTAGGCCGTCGTGTTGGCGGAATTGTTGGCGAACGTTTAGGACGCTCAATCCTTGAGCTAGGTGGAAATAACGCTGTAATTATTTCGGAGAGCGCCGATATTGAAATGGCTGTAAAATCGGTGGTATTTGGTGCAGTAGGCACAGCCGGACAGCGTTGTACTTCAACCCGCAGGTTGATTATTCACGAGAGCATCTACGAAACGGTTAAGAGCAAGCTGCTTACAGCGTACCATAGCGTTAGCGAACATATTGGAAATCCCCTTGAAAACGGGGTGCTGGTGGGTCCGCTTATCGATAGTTCTGCCGTAAAACTTTTCTCCTACGCCATTGAGGAAGCCAAGAAGGAAGGTGGTAAGGTTATATACGGCGGAGAAGTTTTGAGCGGCGGCAAGTACGATTCGGGCAACTACGTGGTTCCTGCATTGGTTGAGGCCGAGAATAGTTTCGCCATTGTGCAGGAGGAAACTTTTGCACCAATCCTTTACTTAATAAAGTATAAATCTATCGACGAGGCAATACGAATTAACAACGATGTTCCACAGGGACTTTCATCGGCAATTTTTACCCTGAACCTGCGTGAGGCCGAGCGTTTCCTTTCCGAGAGCGGTTCGGATTGCGGTATTGCCAACGTGAATATTGGCACCTCGGGTGCCGAAATTGGCGGTGCATTCGGCGGCGAGAAGGATACCGGCGGCGGTCGCGAATCGGGTTCCGACTCGTGGAAACTTTACATGCGCCGACAAACCAACACCATAAATTACAGCACAGATTTACCCCTTGCCCAAGGGATTAAATTTGGTTTTTAGTTCTAGTTAGTTTTTGTTTTACAGCGAAGCCCCGCTTATTCCGAGTAAATTCGGAGTTTGCGGGGTTGTTCGTTTGAAAAAGCAGAACGCTGACCTGCCTATCGCCTGCCGTAGCGGCAGCTCAGGCAGGGATTTTCACAGAATTGATTTTTGAACTTT
>DAOSWM010000085.1:0-10619 GCA_035380045.1 Tenuifilaceae bacterium
TTTGGTCCATTATGCTTGAAACCGATTCGGTTTGTGAAGCCATTTTCGATGGTGAATCGAGAAGAACCGAGCTGGCAACGGTTACTAACCCAAAGGTTAGGATTACCCATATAACAATTTGGAAAAGGCTCACGGCTGCGATTCCCAGAATTTTTCCCATCATTAGCTGGAATGGTTTCACCGATGAAACGATTACTTCAACAATACGGCTGCTTTTCTCCTCAATTACTCCGCGCATTACCTGGGTTCCAAACAGGAATATGAGTATGTATACCAGGAAACTTAGGATGTAGGCAACCCCGAAGGCCAGCTCCGATGAGCTTTCCTTGGCCTCGCCATCCTTGGTCCACTGAATGGTTCTTACCCGCACGTTGGTTTTTATGCTATTCAGAATTTCATCCAAATTCTCAATGTTGTAGGTGAGCAGCTTCTGGGTTTCAATTTCCGATTTTATGGATGAGGCAATGTGCGAAGTTATATCCATCGACGGCTGCTTGTCGGAGTAAAGTAAAACACCATCGGGCGAGCTGGCCACCATGGGGCCAATGTAAAGCACTGCGTAGTAGTTCGATTCCTTGAAGTCGCCTTGCAGGTCGCTTACCTTAACCCCGTCGAGGTAGGTGAACTTCAGGTATTCCGTTTCGGAAATTTTGTCTTTAAAAAGTCCCGAGTCGTCAATAACGGCAATGTTACGTTCGTTCTTGTCCTCCATGGTTGCTATTACAATGGGAATTATCCACATGGCGGCAAACAGGAATGGTGTGAGGATGGTCATAATAATGAACGATTTTTTCCTCACGCGGGTCATAAATTCACGTTCAATTACTAGAAATATCTTGTTCATGGCAATTCGTTTTGAGTTGTTTGCTACTATTTAAGGCCATGGGCCTTGTTGTACTCCTGCACAACCTGAATAAAAATATCGTTCATGCTGGGAACCACTTGGCTAAACCCAAGTATTTCAGCCGATGGGATAATTAGGCTGAGGAGCTTATTGTCGTTTGAGTACTCATGAACTTTTATTTGCGCCGAAACAATGTCGGTATCCTGAGTATGGCTAATCAGCTCGTAGCTTGGAGTTAGGTTTTCTTTCACCTTTTCAATATCACCCTTGAGCTTAAACTGAAATACGTTGCTGCCGTAGTCCTGCCTAATTTTTTCGATTGGCCCGCTAAGAATGTTCTTCGATTTGTTGATGAGCGTTATGTGGTCGCACATTTCCTCAACGCTGCCCATGTTGTGGGTTGAGAAGAGAATTGTGGCGCCATTCTTTTTAAGTTCGAGAATTTCGTTCTTAATTAAGTTTGCGTTAATTGGGTCGAATCCGCTGAAGGGTTCGTCGAATATAAGCAGCTTTGGCTCATGAATAACCGTAACCACAAACTGAATTTTTTGGGCCATGCCCTTGGAGAGTTCCTCAATTTTTTTGTCCCACCAACCCTGAATCTCCATTTTCTCGAACCAGAATTTTAGCCTTTTCAAAGCTTCGCTGCGGCTTAACCCTTTCAGTCGGGCAAGGTAGAGGGCGTGCTCGCCCACCTTCATTTTTTTGTAAAGGCCACGTTCCTCAGGAAGATATCCGATGCTGTAAATATCGTCGGCTTTCATGGGCCGCCCCTTGTAGGTTACCTCTCCCTTGTCGGGGCCTGTTATTTGGTTAATGATTCGGATGAGCGTGGTTTTTCCAGCTCCGTTCGGACCAAGTAAACCGTAAATGCTTCCTTCGGGTACCGAAATGCTAACATCGTCCAACGCTTTATGGTTGGCAAACTGCTTTTCAATACCATGGGTGGTAAGTATTTCCATGTCTTTTCTTGTTTTTTATTTTCGGAAAACAAAATTATGTAAAAAAATAATTTTCACTCCATTAATCAGACAGAGTAAAGCTAAAGTTAGTTTAAAACCAGAAAAACTTTTTATTAAAAAACACTAGTGTCCGACTAATTTAAAAAAGATTACTTTCGGTGATATCGCCTGTCTGCCGACAAAGGCAGGCTGCGCTAAGTTCATCGTTTCGCTCAGAATGACAGTTTGTTGTGTGTTCTTAGGGGAAGGGAGGGGTTGGTGGCGGCCAAGCCGCCACCAACCCCTCCCTTCCCCTATAAAATAAAAATTAATTAACTGTCATTCTGAGAGAAACGAAGTGTATCGAAGAATTTTTTTTATGCTAATAAAATTAATCGGACACTAATGATTAAAAAACTACATTTTAATGATTACACTTGTTCCTTCGCCAGGTTTTGACTTAATATCGATCGTCCCTCCATGCATCCTAACAATTTGACGGCACAGGCTAAGCCCAATCCCGCTTCCTTTATCCTTTGTGGTGAAGAATGGGATAAACGCTTTTTCTACAATTTCTGGCGACATTCCTTTGCCGTTATCAACTATTTGAATTAGCGTTTTCCCGTCGACGTTTCGGGTGGCTTCTACCTTTATTTCACCCTTTTTTTGCGAATCTATTGACTCTGCTGCATTCTTAACTAAGTTTATAAATAGCTGCTCAAATTGTTGGGGGTCAACAAATATTGTTGCTGTTTCTGCTGATATGTGGTAAGTGAAAATAATACTTGTGCTTTCTAGAACATCAGTAAAAAGTACCTTGATGCGTTCGAGCATCAATGCTAAATCAACACTAGCCAAAGTTGGTTGCGGAATTTTTGAAAGTTTACGGAAAGCCTCGGTGAAAGAGAGAAGTCCCTTCGACCGGTCGGTAACAGCTTCTAACCCTTCGGATAGCAGGTTTATGGTTTTTTCTTCGGCAGACCCTTTCTCCCGTAAATCGCGCTTCAACTTTTCGTTGAGACTTGACGATAGCGAGCTGATGGGCGTTACCGAATTCATTATCTCGTGAGTTAACACGCTGAAAAGTTTTTGCCACGACTCCAGCTCCTGCTCATCCATCTCGGTTTTGATATTATGGAAGTATACCAGCGTTAGCTTTTTGCTATTTAGAACGAATGAGGTTGAGTGAACTGCAAGGGTTTGCTTCTCGTCTTCAACCACCGGGAAAAACATCTTTCGTTCCCCTGGTTCAATCCTCGTCAGAAGTTCAGCCAGATCGTTTCGAAGTTCATTGGTGTTTCTTGGTTTCAGACAGCGGAAATTTTTCTGGAAAGCTCTATTTAACAATACTATATTGTTGCTATCGTCAAGGGCAATGATTCCTACATCTATCTGGTTCAGGATTTCTTTGAGGAATAGGTGCTGCATATCGCGCTGTTCCTTAACATGCTGAAATCTGCGGGCTGTAGTGTTATATAGATGGTAGAGTTTTTTTACGTTCTTACTTGTGTTCTTCTCTGAAAATTGAATTGAGTATTCCTCATTTGCCAGTGCAGTTATGAATGTGTAAAAATCGCGGCTTTGTCTACTGATATTTCTGTATATATTCCAGATTAAATAGGCGATAAAAATTGCAAGGTAAATGCAACGTATATAGTGAACATCAACAAACAGCCAGTACATTAGCAGTGCAAGAGTAAGCGCCAGAAGAATTACTCTGGAAAAAAAACCGATCTGGTGTTTTGTTGAGATCATTTATACCTTCTGCTTGTTAAATTCCGTGTTTTTCAATGCGTCGGTAAAGCGCTCCGCGCGTTAAACCTAACTCTGTTGCTGCTTTGCTAACGTTCCCGTGATATTTTTTTAAACATTCAGAAATTGCCCAGTACTCCAGCTTATCAAGGTTATAATCGTCCAATGGGAATCCGGCGGGCTTACCTGCTTCGGAAAAAAGAAAATCGGCTGAGCGAAGCCCGTCGCTTTCGGAAAGGATGACAACCCGTTCAATGGCATGCTTTAGCTCGCGAACGTTTCCCGGCCAGTGATACTTCTGAAGTTTGCGAATTACATGATCAGGAATTTTTAGCAGCGGACGATTATACTTTCTGCAGAACATCTGCACAAAATAAACAACCAGTAAGGGAATGTCATCAGCTCTTTCCCTGAGCGGGGGAAGCATAATTTCAACGGTATTGATTCGGTAGAGCAAATCCTGACGGAATTGTCCATCCTGAACTTCCTGCTGAAGGTTGCTGTTGGTTGCGCAAACTAAGCGAACATCCACGTCGATTGGCTTGTTACTTCCCAATCGGATAACTTGTCGGTTTTGAATTGCAGAAAGTAGGCGCGATTGCAAAGTGAGTGGAATGTTCCCAATTTCATCCAGAAAAAGTGTTCCACCCGATGCCGCCTCAAACCGTCCGGCTCTATCCTCCGATGCATCGGTAAAGGCTCCTTTTTTGTGTCCGAAAAGTTCGCTTTCGAAAAGCGTTTCGGGAATCGCACCAACGTCAACCGAAACAAAAACTCCCGATTTTCTGGGCGATAATCGGTGAATAGCTCTAGCAACCAACTCCTTACCTGTTCCGTTTTCACCAAGAACAAGTACGTTGGCATCGGTTGGGGAAACTTTGGAAATGGTTTCGAAAACTTTTCTGATTGTAGCCGATTTGCCAATGATTTCTTCGAAAGGCGAACCCGAAATTCTCCCGAATGCTTTTTGTCGTTGGTTAAGCGATGCCAGCGCTTTTTTGCTTTTCGAAAGCATAAATGCTGAGTTGACTGTTGCCAGCATTTTTTCGTTTTCCCACGGTTTCACCAAAAAGTCAACTGCCCCCGATTTGATGGCATCAATAGCAATACTTAAATCTCCGTATGCGGTTATAACTATTACTGAGGCTTCGGAGTAATTCTCTTTAATCCAGTTCAGCCACCTCATGCCTTCATTTCCGGAAGTATCGCCGGGAGAAAAATTCATATCGAGAATAACAATATCGTAATTTGTTGAGGCTGTTTTCTGTGGAATTTGCTCAGGATTTCCAATGCAGTCAACCTGCAGGTACTGATCTTCCAGCAGAACTCTTAGGCTCAGCCTCACATAATCATCGTCATCAACAACCAGTATTCTTCCTTCTTTCGAAACCATTTTGAACTTTTTATTTTGCTAATATATGGAATTAATGGCTAGGTTCGAAAACTGTCCATTTTTGGACAGTTGAGTGTAGGCTGATGGACAGTTTTTAGAGAAATTGCGATATCAAGAACGTTTGGTTATTGCTGTAATAATCAGAAAACAAGCTCTATACAAGTGTTGGCCTGAAGTTTGAAAAAAGAGTGTTTATTGTTACGAACACAAATTTAAAAACATATAATTATGCTACGCAGCTGGATAAAGCAATTCGTTAGGGTTTCGGCCCGTGGAAAATTTTACACAATCGTAAATATTTTGGGTTTGGCCTTTGGCCTTGCGTGTACCATCCTAATACTTCTTTGGGCAAACTATCAATCGAGTTTCGATGAGTTTCACGATGATTCCTCAAATATTTTGCAGATTTACGAAATTCAAAGGTACTCCAATGGATACAATTTGTACACATATTCAACACCGGGGCCGTTGGCACCATTCTTAAAAGAAAATTATCCGGAAGTAACAGCCAGCGTTCGTTTTAACAATGCAAGCGGAGTAATTGGCATTGGCGAAAAGGCATTCAGGGATGATTTGATTGGATTTACCGACAGCACGTTCTTTGATATTTTCAAGGTTGAGTTTGTTGCAGGAAGCAAGGATGAATGCCTAAACGATTTACGTTCCATAGTTTTAACCGAAGAGTTTGCAAGTAAAATTTTTGGCAAAACCGATGTGGTTGGCGAGAGCGTTAGAATTAATGGTACCCTTGAGTTCACAATTTCAGCTATTATTAAGGATTACCCAAAGAATTCTAATATTGGCTTTACGTGCTTAGTCCCATTTGAGAATATGAGTGATTTTGGTTGGTCGGGGCTTAATGAGTGGGGATGGAATTCACACAGAACTTACATCAGAATAAACGATTTGGGAATGATTAATGATTTGGAAGAAAAGTTTAACCAAAAGTACCATGAAATGCATCCCGAAAGCAGAACGAGTTTTTACTACTTTCCTTTGGAAAAAGTTCGTTTGTACAGTCCCGATCCAAATTCTTTCAGCTTAATAATCCTGGTTGGATTGATGATGTCCATTGCTGGGTTTGTGCTGCTAATTGCATCAATTAATTTTATCAATCTTATTACTGCCCGATCGGCAAACAGGGCGAAGGAAGTTGGTGTTCGAAAGGTTGTTGGGTCGAGCCGTAAGCAGCTTATTACTCAGTATTTCATTGAATCGTTTTTAACTACCTTAGCTTCGCTAGCAGTGGCAATTCTGATTGTCGATTTTGTATTGCCGCTGTTCAACCAAATTATTGGGATGGAGCTACAGCTTTCATTCAATGATTTTAATTTGTGGATTAAGATTTTGGTAGTTGTTCTTGCTGTTGGATTTGTCTCAGGAATTTACCCTGCATTCGTGCTCTCATCGTTTCAACCGGCATCAGTTCTTAAGGGAACTATGCGTGCGGGAGCAAAGAATGCCGGTTTTAGGAAAGCCATGGTAATCATTCAGTTTACACTTACCATTTTTATGGTTGTGGTTACTTTTTTTATGTTTCGCCAGCTGAAATATATCAGCACGAAAGATATTGGCATGTCGCGCGAAAATATTTTTTCTATTCCGTTCCGTAATGAAATGCACCCCAACTATAAAAGCTTTATTGGTGAGCTTCGGAATGTTCCCGGTGTATCGTATGCAACAAGTGTTTCTGAATTTCCATTCAGAATTGGCTCGTCAACCAGTAGCATCAGGTGGAGCGGAATTGACACAACCCAATCATACTTGTTCACGTTTATCAGCAGCGATGAGTACTTGATTGAAACTATGGGCATGGAAATGGCTGAAGGTCGATTCTACTCGTCACAATTCCCGGCTGATACAGGATGTATTGTTTTGAACGAGGAGGCGGCAAAAATAACTGGATTATCTCCAATTATTGGCGAAACAATTACTGTTTGGGGACAACAAAAACAGGTAATTGGAGTAATAAAAAATTTCAACACAACACATATTTCTGATAAAATTAGCCCGCTATTTGTATGGTACGGACATGATATGGCGCACATGATAGTTGTAAAATCCGATTCGCCTTTTAGCGAAACAACAATGAATGGTGTTAGTGATGTTTTTGAAAAGTTTTATCCGGAATATCCTTTCGAGTCAACAAACCTTAATGATGTTTATGATAGGATGTATTCCGCCGAAAAGCAAACTCAAACTCTGTTCGCCTACTTTGCAGTTCTTGCAATTATTATTTCCTGCATGGGACTTCTTAGCTTAGCAGCTTTTATTGCCGAGCAGCAAAGAAAATCGCTTGTTCTAAGGAAAATTCATGGTGCAACGGTTCGGCAGGTTCTGTTAATTCTGTTGGGAAATTTCACAAAGTGGGTTTTCATTTCAGGATTAATTGCCCTACCGTTATCCTACATTTTTTTAAGAAAACTTTTTGCCGATTACGTGTACCATGCAACTTTTTCGTGGTGGATTTTTGCCGGAGCACTGCTTGCCTCCTTGTTTGTTGCTGCAGTTACAGTTTTGTATCAGGCAATTAAGTCGTCAAGAGTAAATCCGGCAGAAATTTTACGCTACGAGTAAAAATTCATCCTACCTTTATGCTAAAATCATTAGCATAATGGAGGAGATTATTGTAAAAGGATCTAAAGCCGAATCAACAATTTACGTTGGAGAAACAATTGAAAATATTGGGAAATACATTCCTGCGGAGAACGTTTTCATAATTACCGATAGTAATGTGATGGCCTTTCAGGGATCGCGTTTCCCAAATTTCCCTGCATTTGCAGTTGAGCCCGGTGAGGGCTCAAAAACTTTGCAGCAAGCCACCGATTTATACCAGTGGCTCCTAAGTTCGAGAGCCGACAGAAGTTCGTTCATTCTGGGAATTGGTGGTGGCGTGGTTTGCGATTTAGCCGGATTTGTTGCTGCAACCTACATGCGTGGTGTTGATTTTGGCTTTGTGGCAACATCACTCCTTGCTCAGGTCGATGCCAGCGTTGGCGGAAAGAATGGCATTAACTTCGATGGCTACAAAAATATTGTGGGAACTTTTACTCAGCCAAAATTTGTAATTTGTGATATTTCGATGCTCGAAACGTTGCCGGCAACAGAGTACACAAATGGCTTAACCGAAATTATTAAGCACACGCTTATTGCCGACGAGCCGATATTTGAGTATCTTGGGGAGAGTATTTCTGAAATAAAATCATTCAACCACACTATTACCCAGAAGCTGGTTGTCCATTCAGTTAATGTAAAGGCCGAAGTTGTTTCTGCCGACGAAACCGAGAAGGGGTTACGTAAGAAGCTGAATCTTGGCCACACTTGGGGACATGCGGTTGAAAAGATTACCGGATTTTCGCATGGGAAAAGTGTTAGCGTTGGTTTGGAATTTGCTGCGCGTTATTCAGTTTCAAAAGGTTATCTCACAAATCGTGATTATATGCGCTTAATGAATTTGCTTCGCGAGCTAAATCTTCCAATTTGTATAAAGGTTAACCCTCAACGAATTTTGGATGCGCTAAAAAAGGACAAGAAGAAAGCAGCCGATTCCATTGATTTTGTATTTATGAAAGGAATAGGAGAGGTTGTAGTGGAGCGAGTTTCCTTCGATGAAATTGAGTCTTTTGTTATCAAACCAAACTAAAAACTCCCTAGCCAGTTGAAAATGATTTGTTTCCCCAAGGGTGTAAGAATCGACTCAGGGTGGAACTGAACTGCGCAAATGTCAAACTTTCTATGGCTTAAGGCCATAATTCTTCCATCGGCATCAATGGCGTCAATGTGCAAATTCTCTGGAAAATTCTCCTTCGAAACTACCCATGAATGGTATCGTCCTACTTCAATTTTATTTGGAAGATTTTCAAAAATATAATGCTTTGGCTCGCAAATTTCAATGGTTGATGATACGCCGTGGTAAACCGTTTCCAGATTTTCCAGATTGCCACTAAATACTTCCCCAATGGCTTGTTGTCCCAAGCAAACTCCCAGAATTTTTTTCGATTCCTTGTACTTTTCAATAACCGGAATCAACAATCCCGATTCGACCGGTAATCCGGGTCCGGGCGAAAGAATAATGCCATCGTAAACATCCAGTTTTTCGATATCAATTTCATCATTCCTCATTACATCAACTTCAACGCCGTCAAACTCCTCCACGAAGTGGAGCAAATTGTAGGTAAACGAATCGTAGTTATCAAGAATTAAAATTCGGAGCATGGAGCCAAAATATTAGAAAAGCAACGATAAGCAGGTAAGTCCGCCGTCCATCTTGCGGAATTCAGTCATCTCTATCTCAATAACATTGTATCCCAATTCAACAATCTGTTTTTTTGATTTTGGGAAACCTTTGGGAATTAGAAGGTAATCGTTAACTTTTAGGCAATTAGCAGAGTAGAACTCGTCTGGGTCGAGTTTTATTACGTTTGATTCTTTAAAAACATTGGCAAATTCTTCCACCGATATAAAATTATTGTTGCCAAGGCAAGTTATTCCTGTTTTCAGGTGAAGCACTGATTTTACAGGAATTTGTGATGAAGTATATCCATATTTTGCAAGTATGCTGGCCAGCTGTGTGGCACCTTCCTCGTTCGTTCTTTTCGACATGCCAATGTAGAAATGGTTGCCTACGCGCATAATATCGCCGCCGTCAAGGGTTCCTGGCAGGTTTATGGTTTCTGTTTTTTTATACTTCGATAAAACTTCTGCAATCCTGTCAACCTCCTCAACTCGGGCGGTATCGCCGGGTTTGGTAATTATGGCAACTTCAGAAGTAACAACCGCAGTATCTTCAACAAAACAACCATCAGGAAATTTCTCGTCGGCAGGAAGTACGATTACTTCCAGTCCACAGCTTTGTAATGCTTCGCAGTATGCATTGTGCTGTTTTAGCGCAAGTTCGTAAGAGGGTTTTCCTAGAGCGGAGGTGGAAATTCCGTTGGCAAAATTTTTACCCGGCTGCCTTACAATTGCTTTGGTATGTTTGTGCATTTTATCCTTTAATTAGTCGAATTGCATCGCTCGGATTTTCTGCCTTGAAAACAGCATTACCCGCAACAAGTACGTTTGCTCCGGCAGCGTATAGCTTTGCTGCGTTCGAAGTGCTAACTCCACCGTCAACCTCAATCAGCGTGCTGTATCCTTTCCGGTCGATCATCTCGCGCAAGCGAGAAATTTTCGAAAGGCTGTTCTCAATAAACTTTTGCCCGCCAAAACCGGGATTTACGCTCATAATCAGCACAAGATCAGCTTCAGGAAGAATGTCATCTAGCAATTCAACCGGAGTGTGCGGATTCAGCGAAACTCCTGCCTTCATCCCAAGTTTGCGAATTTCTGAGAGGGTTCTGTGAAGGTGAGTGCACGCTTCCCAGTGAACGGTAAGAATGTTTGCTCCGGCATCCCTGAATTTTTCGAGGTACCTATCGGGATCGACAATCATAAGGTGAACGTCGAGCGGCTTTTTTGCCAATCTGGCAATATGCTCAACAACCGGAAATCCATAGGAAATGTTTGGAACAAACACGCCATCCATAATATCGAGGTGAAACCAGTCGGCCTCGCTATGGTTTACCATTTCAATATCGCGACCCAGATTGTTGAAATCTGCAGATAGTAACGATGGAGCAACGTATCGTATCATTTTTTTTCGATTTTATGCAAAGGTAACGAATTAATTAAATTTCAAGCTCCAAAC
>DAOSWM010000086.1:0-10396 GCA_035380045.1 Tenuifilaceae bacterium
GCGTTGCGCTCCTAGCTGTGCTGTGACTTCGCCTAGCTGATAGCATACTACTATTTTGGAAAGACGAAGTTACAAACTTCGCCTAGCGGTGACTTCGCCTAGCTGTGACAAACTATTGTTTTGTTAAGACGAAGTTATAAACTTCGCTGAGCTGTGGTCAGGAGACTTCGCCTAGCTGTTACAAACTATTGTTTTGTATTGACGAAGTTACAAACTTCGCCGAGCTTTGGCTGTGCTTACTACTGTTTTGCAAAGACGATGCTTCAAACTTAGCCTAGCTTGAGAAGTTATAAACTTCGCCTAGCTGTACTTACTACTGTTTTGAAAAGACGATGTTAAAACTTCGCCAAACCGAGAAAATGAAAATTATTACATTACACTTTTAAAAGCGGCAATAAGATCTTGAACTTCTGGAATATGACTATCTTTCCATTTTTCAATTATATATTTGGCTATTCGTCTGTCTATTGCATATTGGATATAATTTTCTTCTTCCTTCAAAGCAAACAAGTCCCCATATTTAATGTCTTCCAGCATATATTCCCATTGTTCTCCATTACTATATTTAGCCATTTGATTTAGTTCCATCTCTCCCTGCACCGGGTAGGTTTGGGCAAGCAAGATGTTTGGCAATAGAAAAAGCAGCTGACAAATAAAAAGTACAGATAAAAACTTTTTGATTTTTTTTAACGAGAGTTTCATTGTTGACTTTATATATTTTCCTATTGCCGTTTTTAAATAATAATACCCGTCTGACCGCTTTGAGCGGTCGGACGGGTTATTATTTACTATTTTTTAATCATCTTCCTCACAACTCTGCTACCATCACTAGCAATGATGCTTACCATGTATATGCCTGATGGTAGGTTGGTGGTAATTGAATGGATATATTATTATTCTTTTACAACTTTCATATTTAAGCATTTATCGGCTGTTTCAATTTTAAGAAGATATATACCATTTGCTTGGTTAACCAAAGAAATTGTTTCATTATTTTGTACTTCACTCTTTTCAAATACTTGTTTTCCGGAAATATCAAATAATGAAATTCTTCTAACCTTATTATCACCGAAATTAATGTTTATAGCATTTTTGGTAGGGTTAGGGTAAACACTTATTCCACTATTCAACAAATCTACAATACTTGTGTACTCATTTACAGTTAAATCTGTTGTACAAGTTGAAGTGTTTCCTGCAACATCAACAGCAGTCCAAGTAACAGTGGTAGTACCAATTGGAATAACAGCACCATCTAGAGTTGCATTATTATTGAAATTATTTAAAATACTTTCAATAGAGCAATTATCATAAACTTCTGGATCAAACAAAGATCCATTTATTACATAGCTGTTTTCACCACTAGATAAGTTAATTGTTGAATCGATTATACAAGATATACTAGGATGTTCTTCATCAGAAACAATTACTGTTTGGTTTTGAGTTGCAACATTCCCATTTCCATCATCGTAGTTCCAAGTAATAGTGTAGGTTCCCTGTTCTGAATACTCAAGCGGATCATTTGTCGTTCCAGCAACTTCTCCGGTGCAATTATCTGTAGCAATTGGTATTTCAGATATCAATAAAGAACAATCTCCTACTAAATCTGGAAGGATATCAATGTCAGGAATTGGTAAAATTTCATCATCAATAATAACGGTTTGGATTTGAGATGATACATTTCCATTTCCATCATCGAAAATCCAAGTAATTGTGTAGGTTCCTTGCTCATTATATTCCAGAGGATCGGTAGTTGTTCCAAGGATTTCTCCAGCGCAGTTATCTGTTGCTGAGGGGTAATCTGAAATAATAGCAGAACATTCACCAAATACTACCTCAAGACTATCAGTATCAGGTATTGGTGATACTAAATCAGGAATTGAGTTGTCAGTAGAAAATGTAACCTCCTGTGCAAACGGACCACCACTATAAGTTGCATCAATAGCCTGAACGCTCCATGAATATGATTTGCAAGCATCTATCACTCCATTAAGAGTATAACTAATGCTATTATTGTTCCTAACGCCTTGAATTTTCCCCTTTTGTGATATTAATCGTTTTCCATTTTGAGTTGAATCGAAAGGAAATGAATATACTGATGTTTTATATGAATTGTCATAATTATCATAAAGATAAAGGTTATAACTGTAACAATTAATTTGATTTTGGCCAGAAGGGATATCCCACGAGAAAGTAATATTATTCCCTTCAACAACTTCTTGAAGATTTGAAAGAGGGCTAGGAAGGTTACTTTGTGGGTTATCGTTTCTAAAGAATTTTAACGGATTTAGCATGTCTTCATATCCTAGATACATAATATCCAAATCTCCATCATTATCAGAATCGGTTAAAGAAAGTTTTGTACCCTGCATTTCACCTAAGCTTATTATATCTGTTTCAATAAAACCACCATTACCGTTATTTTTATAAACCTTTGATACTTCTTCCCAGTAGTCAGAAATACCTACCAAAAATATATCTAGAAATCCATCATTGTTGTAATCACCCCAATTTGCTTCGCCATCAAAAACTCCAGTTAGAGATATATCATTTTGTAAAGTAAATGATCCATCGCCATTGTTTTTATAAATTTGTGTAACTGGGTCACCGGGTACTGTGCTTGGAATTGTATTCCCTGATATTAATAAATCGAGGAAACCATCATTATTGTAATCACCCCATTCGGCTGATCCGTCAACTCCTTTAATTGATATTTCACTTTGTTCAGTGAAAGAATTATCTCCATTGTTTTTATATAATTGACTAATTGGTTCGTAATTTTCATTTAAACCAACTATTGCAAGATCAAGGAATCCATCGTTATTAAAGTCACCTAAGTCAACACAGCCAGAGAAAATAGGGGTAAAGTTCGTTTCATTTACGAGCGAAAAAGTTTCATCTCCATTATTTCTATAGATTTGTGTAGAGAATATATGATTCAATTCTTCATCCCATTGTAAACCTGTTAATATCAAATCTAGCAGGCCATCATTATCGATGTCTCCCAGAGCTATACTTCCTTCTGTTATAGAAATTGGTATGTTTCCGTCAGTTTCAGAAAAAGAACCATTGCCGTTGTTTTTATATATTTTAAATGTTGGGTTAAAAGACCATTCAATTTGTTGATTACCAATCATAAAAATATCTACATACCCATCATTATTGAAATCACCGCAAGCCAGATTGCTTCCTTTTAATTGCGCAAAATCACAACTAGTTTGTTCAGCGTAAGTTCCATCACCATTGTTATATAAAAGCTTTGTTACTGGCTCATCATCTGTATTGTAACCAGTTAGTATAATATCTAAAAATGTATCATTATTGAAATCTGCACTTGAAATATTTCCAATAGCAACTCCGGATAAAAGTAAATCGGTTTGCTCCTTGAATTGAAGTATTTCAATTTCAACAGGATCACTATAATAAATTTTAGAATCAATCATTGACTCGCATCTTACATAATATGTTCCTGAGTAATGAAAAACAGGAATGTACTCGATGCCTGTTTCTGGTGATGAAAACGATTCAAAAGGGCCCTCAATATTTGTGGAATACTTCCATTCTCTTTGTGTTCCATTAAGTATTTCGGTGGCATGCAAAATACTTCCATTCTCATATGCGTGCAAAATCTGTTTGGTTGAAGGACTCACGATAACTCCATTAACCATAAATTCTTTTTCTTCGGAAAAGTTTCCACCCATTAATGACGCATCAATTGCCTGAACGCTCCATTTATAACTACCAACAGGCAAGTTGTTTAGATCGAAGGTTGTGTTTTGGATATTCCCTTTTTCAACAATCAATCGCTTGCCATTATAATTTTCTATTTGACGGAAGGAGTTAGGAGAGACTTGATAAGTCTCGTTAAGTACATCATAAACATATAGGTTATAATTATGACCTCCGCTCTGATTGTTATCATTTGCCTGGCTCCAACTAAAAGAAACATCTGATTCGTTAACTGTTGAAATTAGGTTAGTTAGCTTTTCAGGTTGACTATTAAAATTGGGAGTATCATTGCGATATAATTTTGCTGCATTAAAGTTAAAATTTCTACCTATCATGAAAATATCAAGTTTACCATCGTTGTTGTAATCAACCCAAGAATTTTCACCCATATATACTCCAAATAGGTTAATTTTTGACTGTTCGATAAAGTTTCCGCTTCCATCATTTTTGTACAACACTGATTTTAATCCATTATACCAACCTGAAACAAGTAGGTCAAGAAACCCATCGTTATTAAAATCTCCCCATGAAATGCTACTATCATAGACACCTAAAAGAGAATCGTTAGTAACATCTGAAAAGGTGTTGTTTCCATTATTTTTATAAACTTTTGTTATTGAATTTGACTCTGAACTACCAGTGATAGCTATATCTAAAAGGCCATCGTTATTATAATCGCCCCAGCTAACATCTCCATTTAAAACGCCTACAATTGGGATTTCATTTTGATAAGAAAATGTACCATCACCGTTATTCTTATAAATCCTTGATATTGGGCTTCCTGAGAATGGTGTGTTTTCTGTTCCACCGCAGATTATAAAATCTACGAAACCGTCATTGTTATAATCGCCCCAATCTAAACTAGAGTATATTAGGCCAGGTATAGCTAATTCAGTATTTTCTATAAATGTTCCATTACCTTTATTTTGGTAAAGTTTTGAAATCAAATCATTTTCGTTATTCGTGGAATTAAAACCTGTAATAAAAATGTCTGAAATACCATCACCATCAAAGTCACATATTTTAGTGCACCCCTTTATAACTTCAGGGAGAGATTCAACCTCGTATTCAGTAAAGTTGCCGTTTCCATTGTTTTCATAAAGAAAAGTTCTTGTCCCAATTAGCAAGATGTCAAGAAAACCATCGCTGTTGTAATCGAACCATGAAACATCTCCTTCGTAGGCGCCATACATATAAATACTTGTTTGAGCAGTAAAACTACTATTCCCATTGTTGCGGTATAGCATAGTTGACCATTCTGTACCTGTATACCCAGTAACAAGAAGATCTAAAAAGCCATCACGATCATAGTCGCCCCATTCCATGTCGCCTCTTTCCACTCCTTCTATATTCGTTATATCAATTTCAACAAAATACAGGACTTCAAATTCAACTACAACGCTTTCGTAAACAACCGAGTTAATAATTGATTCACACCTTACATAGTATGTGCCGGGTGCGCTAAATCTCGGTTGGTAAGTTGTTGATGTTTGGGGGGTAGTGAAGGAGTTAAATGGACCATCAATGCTTTCTGAAAACTTCCACTCTCTTGATGTAGCAACAGGTACTTCGCGGGTATTAAGTGTTGTTCCATACTGATTTACTTGTAAAGTCTGTTTGGCTGTAGGAAAAATTTCCATTCCAGGAACGATTAAGTTCTCTTCAGTAGCAAATTCTCCTCCTTCCAACGATGCATCAATAGCCTGTACACTCCATTTGTATTCGCCAATTGGAAGGGTTAACTTTTTAGATGTGTCCTGAATTGTACCAATTTCAGCAACAAGTCTTTTTCCATTTTTAGCATTTGTTGGATCAAATGCGTGTGGCGAGGTAATAAGATTATCATTTTGAGTATTGAAAACAAATAGGTTGTAATTTAATCCTGCTGTTTGGTTAGGATCGGTTGCATCATCCCAACAAAAAGTTACCAGATTTTCATTAATAGATGTGTTTAAACCAGTGATAATATTTGGTTTGCTATTGGGATTTACGTTGTTGTTCTTATAAATCTTACTTCCGCTAATGCTAGACATTAGAATATCTAAATCATTATCATTATCAAAATCTCCCCAGGCTACTGATCCCCCACTTATCCCTGGCAAAACTATACCTGTTTGTTCGGAAAAAGTGCCATTGCCATTGTTTTTGTAAACTAATGAAACATTCTCTGTTCCTGTATCACCTGTAAGGAGTATATCCAAGTACCCATCGTTATCATAATCGCCCCATACAACACTGCTTTGATAAACGCCCCTGAGTAAAATACTTGTTTGCTCCGCAAATGTTCCATTTCCATTATTCTTGTAGATTTTAGAAAACCTTTCTGATCCACTATAACCTGTTATGATAAGATCAAGAAAACCATCGTTATTGTAATCACCCCATGCATTACTACCATCTGTTGAACCTGTAAATGAAAGAGTTTTTGTAAAAGTATCGTCGCCATTATTTTTATATAAGCTGGAAAAAATAATATTTGTTGTTGATAGTCCTGAAAGTGAAAAGTCAAGTAAGCCATCGTTATTATAATCGCCCCAAATAGCGCAACTTGAAGCAGCGCCATATACTAGAGTAACCCTTGAAAATGTACCATCGCCTTTGTTTTTATATATTCCATAGATTCTGCTGGAACCATTGTAACCTGAATATAACACATCAAGATACCCATCGTTATTATAATCACCCCATGCTATGCTTCCGCTTGCAACATTTGGTATTCCAGTATTTGCCTGTAAAGTGAAACTTCCATTTCCATTGTTTTTATATAGATTAGTAATAATTGCTCCTGAATTATCCTCACCGCATAGAAGCAAATCAATATACCCATCGTTGTTGTAATCGCCCCAGGCAACACTGCTACTGTAAACTCCGGCAAGTGAAATTTGGGTTTGATGAGTAAAGGTATTATCACCATTATTCCTGTATATTCTAGATATATAAGAAGAACCCGTATTTCCAGTGATAACAAAATCCAGATAGCCATCATTGTCATAGTCGCCCCATGCAGTTGCGCTAAAATCAACATTTGGTAGCGAAGTACCTGAAAGTTCTTCAAAGGGCTGTGCTTTGAGTGTTAATGCATAAAGAAAGAGTACTAAAAAAAGAGGGTACTTAATACAGTTCATATTTATTTATATTTAAGTGATTATTCATATATTATAGTTATCTGTTAGTTCATTTCCAAAATCATTGTTCTGTGCTGCTTAAGCACACGAATAAAAAAAAGCAGAAACTGAAAACAAAAACTTATTCATAACTATTTGGATGTATTGTTTAACTGAAAATCTGATTAATGTTAATTGAAATTTATGGTATTATTCATACATATTAATTCCAATTGCAGAAAAAACGTCACTATTAATTTTATTTCAACATATTGGCTATTAATAATTGACCTGTTATATTTATACACTTTTTTCACTTTTTAACTTATGTTAATTCACTTTTGAACTTAAGGGACACACAATGGTTGATAAATCCTGGCCAAAACCCTTATTTAAACTAAAAATGAAAAATATCATAAACAGAATTATGATATATGCCGAAATTTTACTCACCAACAAACTCCCAATTATCTTTAATACTATTCAAATACTTCTTCGATTTTTCAAGTGCATCAATAGGCTTTAACATTTCAAGCCCGTTTGGACCCTCCCAGTTGAATCCTTTAATCGCAGGTCCTACAACTTTTAGCAGATGGTACGCACAGGGAATTCTTGTTGTAACATCCGGATTTGTTGATTCGCACTCAGAATTATCATTTTTTATTATTGATATTAAATAATCTACATTTTTTCGGCTTCGCGAATAGGTTACATAAGGGTAAAGCATATTGATTGCATCCAACGAGATTCCAGTTTTTTTAATAAAATCTAACATTTTTTGCTCCGATTTTTCATCACCCATGCGGGTTAACGCTGCCAGCGCAATCCATCTATTAATGAATGGATTTACTGGATTGTTAGAAATATCTTCGAGTAAAGGTATCGATTCAGAAATTTCAAGTTTCCCGCACAGCTTTATAAGATTTGTTGTAGATGCTGAACTTTTTGATGTATTAAGTGAAAGTAATATCGAATCTTTATGACTTTCTGTAAAACATATATCAGGAACGGAAACTAATGATTCTGACGCAGAGTATTGTATTCTGGTGTCGGAATCCCATATAAATTTCAGTAAAAGTGAAATCGATAAACCTCCGATCCTTTCATTACTATTTACTGATACAACCCTGTTTACTATACTCAATCCTAACCATCTTGCTTCAAAAATTGAATCTGATAAATGTTCCCCAACAACTTGGTATAAATTACCTATTTCATCAAATGTGAGGCTTCTTATTTCACTATTAATGTTGTCAATCTGTTCTTCCTCAAACCAGGTTTTGAAGTATTCTACCGTTTTAATTTTATTCTTTTGAGAATATAAATTTGAAAAGGAAATCATTAAAAAGCAGGTAACTCCTACAAATACTACGTTTCTATAATTCATTATATATCAATATCTATCAATATTTTTATGACAAAAATATTATTTTTGTTTAAACAATTTAACAAATTTTAACATCCTGCTTCGAAAACGTTTGCAAAACACTGAAAATACTAAGATTTTTTTTTGATATTCCTATCAATTTAGAACGGGTTTAAATTAAAACATATACCTTTATATGTTAATATATAACTATTTACATATATCAATTTTTTATCTGTCCGTTTAATATTTTCTCTGAATTTATGAACATTTTTAGTATTGCTATTCGATTATCTAAAAGTATGGCATTATTAATTTCTGAGCACAACTTCTAAATCAACATTTTTCCACCAAAAGCATCTTCCTTTTCAATTCTCAGCCATTGTTTGCTATCTTTGCGGCAACTTAAAAAGCATGCAATGAATATTCAGGATTTTCTTGAAATTACCATAGCCTCAGCAATTGAGAAGGTTTTCGGCGTGAAACCCGACGGTTCGCAGGTGCAAATTCAGGTTACCAAACGCGAGTTCGAGGGCGACTTTACCCTCGTGGTTTTTCCCCTGCTGAAGCTCTCGAGGCAAAAACCCGAGGAAACGGCAAACGCCATTGGCGAGTACCTGGTGGAAAACCATGCCGAGTTCCAGAACTTTAACGTGGTTAAGGGGTTTCTGAACCTTAGCCTCAGCGAGGTGTTCTGGTGTAACGTGTTGTACATGATTTCCCAAACGGTTGACTACGGTTTCTCAAAACCCAACTCAACCAACGAAGCCATAATGATTGAGTTCTCGTCGCCAAACACAAATAAGCCGCTGCATTTGGGACACATCCGTAACAATCTTTTGGGTTTCTCGGTTTCCCGAATTCTTCAGGCAAACGGACATGAGGTGATAAAAGTAAACCTTGTGAACGACAGGGGAATCCACATCTGCAAGTCGATGCTTGCGTGGCAGAAGTTTGGGAATGGCCAAACGCCCGAATCAACGGGCGAGAAGGGCGATCACCTGGTAGGCGATTTCTACGTGAAGTTCGACCAGGAGTACAGGAAACAGGTTGAAACCATGGTTGCAAGCGGAACACCTGAGGAGGAGGCCAAGAAGAACGCACCGCTAATGGCCGAGGCTCAGGAGATGCTTCGCAAGTGGGAGAGCAGGGACGAGGAGGTTTTCTCCCTGTGGAAAAGAATGAATGGCTGGGTTTACGAGGGTTTCGATGTTACCTACAGAAGCTTGGGAATTGAGTTCGACAAGGTTTACTACGAGTCGGAAACCTACCTGCTGGGGAAAACTATTGTAAACGAAGGGCTTGAAAAGGGCGTATTTTACAAGCGACCCGATGGCTCGGTTTGGGTGAACCTAACCAACGATGGGCTCGACGAGAAACTCCTGCTCCGTGCCGATGGAACTTCGGTTTACATTACGCAGGACATTGGAACGGCGAAGCAACGATTCTCCGAGCATCACCTCACAAACCACGTGTACGTGGTGGGAAACGAGCAGGAGTACCATTTTCAGGTGCTGAAACTTGTTATGAAGAAGCTGGGCTACAGCTGGGCCGATCACCTTTTTCACCTTTCGTACGGTATGGTTCAGCTTCCCGAAGGGAAAATGAAGTCGCGCGAAGGGAAAGTTGTTGATGCCGACGATCTGGTTGATGAAATGGTTACAACTGCCCGCGAAATGTCCGAGGAACTTGGTAAGCTCGATGATATGAATTCGGCTGAGGCCGAAGAGGTTGTTAGAATGATTGGTTTGGGTGCTCTCAAATACTTCATTCTGAAGGTTGATCCAAAAAAGAATATGACATTCAACCCGAAGGAATCCATCGATTTTAACGGCAATACGGGCCCGTTTATTCAGTACTCGTACGCTCGTATCCAGTCAGTTCTGCGCAAAGCGCAGGAAGCCGGTATAAAGGTTCCGTTCGATACACGTTATAGCACAATGGGCACCAAGGAACGCGAGCTGGTGAAGATTCTTTCGGCATTTCCTAATGTGGTTAGCCAGGCCGGCGAACAGTACAGCCCTGCGCTTATCGCGAACTACGCCTACGATTTGGCCAAGGAGTACAATCAGTTCTACCACGATTTTCCAATGATAAAGGAGGAGAATGAGGAAATTCGCAGCCAGCGTCTTGCCATCTCTAGGGAAGTTGGAAACGTAATTCGCTTGGCAATGTGGACTTTAGGAATTGACGTTCCGGA
>DAOSWM010000087.1:0-10309 GCA_035380045.1 Tenuifilaceae bacterium
TTAGTGTACCGTCTGGACAATGGTTTATGGAGTAGTCGTAACCCAGCTCTCCGAATTGCCAAATCATTTTAGGACCTGGGATAGTAAAGAAAAACATTCCTGCAAGTTTTTGTCTTTCAAGGGCAACTTCAAGATCTTTTACGTCATACTCAGGGTTACTGCTATTCCCGTAGGTTAGGTTTTTGTACATTAATCGTTCCTCGTCATGACTTTCCATGTAACCTACCAAATTCGGGTTATTCCATCCGCGTTTTTTGTAAGAAATCCAAGAGAAATCAGAATTACTAAGCCAACCCATTGTTGCTTCGTTGTAGTTGTAATTTAAATTTCCCCAGAGCATCATTCCGTAGTTAGCAAGCTCTTTTTCCTCGGAATTTTCAGCAAAATGCTCAAGAATCACGTACGCATCAGATTTTATGCTCCATATATAATCGGCAAAACGTTTTAGTATGGAAATCCTTGCTGCATCGTAGTTTGATCCTTGATTTGCAGTTTGGTAGTTGGTAAAGCCTTTCGTGAAATCAAATCGAAAACCGTCAATTCTAAACTCGGTTAACCAGAAATGGGTAACTTTATCGATTAGGTTCTTAGTAAATTCGCTTTGGTGGTTAAAGTCGTAACCCCAGCAGTATGGTTCGTGCGGGCAAACTTCGTTATACCATGGATTTTCAGAAGTTGGTTGTCCCCATTGTCCTGCACTTGCATCAAAGTAAATTTGTACAAAAGGCGATAATCCGTACGAGTGGTTCAATACCATGTCGACAATTACTGCAATTCCTCGGCTATGGCACTCATCAATAAATTGTTTGTAGTCGTTTGGTGTACCGTAAGCTTTATCGGGAGCAAAGTAGAAACTTGGGTTATATCCCCAGCTGTCGTTCCCTTCAAATTCATTAATCGGCATAAGTTCGATAGCGGAAACTCCAAGAGTTTGTAAATAATCAAGCTTTTTACGAACAGATTTGATGTCGTCATTATCTACAAAATCACGAACGTGAAGTTCGTAAATTACTAGATTGTCTTTATTCGGAGTCACATAGTTAGTTGCTTGCCATGAATATTCTTCTTCATCAATTTTAAATACTGACGCTACGCCTGATGTTTTTCCTTCTGGGTAGGGAATTAAACCGGGATAATTTGTATCGCTAATGTATTTATCGTACCAAGGATCGCTTGTTTGAGAAGTATACGGATCGGCAATTTTCAGCTTACCATCAATCCAGTATTGGTAAATATATTCTTTATTAGGATCAAGGCCATCAATTGTAAGCCAGTAATTTGTCCCGTCAGGAGTGCGATTCATTAAATACTCCTCGGCAATTTCCCATTCGTTAAAATCGCCAATGGCGAAAACGTACTCTTTGAGCGCCGGTGGATCATTTAAAACTAGTGTAACCTCGTTGGTTCCAGTTACATTTACGCCCGCGTCAACTTCTGCTGGTAGGCTAACTACCGGAACATCTCCCATTATAAAGAAGAACACAGAATCTGTAACGGGCTCGTCAGTTTCATTGTCGGCAATCGCTTTAATCCAATGCTTACCGTATTCAGTTGCAGTAAATGATGTAGAAATTGGATCACCTTCAGAAGAATCAATTAGCTCGTCATCAACATAAACTTCAAGGGATGTAGCCATTTTGGAATCAACCTCTATCAAAATATCTTCATTCAAATAGTAAATAGGATAGTTGCTATTTGGTGAAGTAATAACAACGTTTAACTCCTCAAGGTAAACCTCGTAGAATAAATCTTCGGTTTTAAGAGAACTTGTGCTAGTGCGAAATACGAAACACAGCTTTTGTATTACTTTATCATCGGGAACTTTGTAGAATTCCCTAATCGAAGGTGATATTGTTAAGGAGTATATATCGTTTTCTATCCTGGTTAGCTTAGGTTGGGTTGAATTGTTTCCCCAACTTCCAATTACATACTGCCATGCCGATGAACCCTCGATAATTACACCTGTATGGGTGTAAACATCTCCAGTATATCCGGCCAGGTTGCCACTACCTTGAGTTGCGTCAAAAGTAATAACCACCTCGTCGGATGCTGTGGGAAGGGTAGGGTATGCAGTAACTTGCCCGAGTACTTTAGTTAAATAAAAAACTAGGATTAAACAAAATAATATTCTCATTGCTTATAAAAATTAGAAATTGAAAAAGGGCGCTTTAAGCGCCCTTTTTATTTACTGAGCTGCAATTGAGCCTGCTCCTGTTTTGAAATTTAGGTCAATTTTGTAACTACCAGCCGTTAAAGTTACTCTTTCTTGATCTCCCCCCGTTCCTCTAAACTCGATAGTGTTATTTAAAATCATTAACTCTTCTTGCCACCAATCTGCAGGAGGTGTTTGTGCTGAACCAAACCATTTATGCCATGCATGCATTCTTAATTCACCAGCATCTAATGATTTTGTTAATGTGAGAATTCCTTCTGTATTATCAACAGTGAATTTTCCTGCTGCTACAGGTGCACTATAGTCACCACCAACACAATCTCCTATTAAATGAATTTTAGGATCTTCAATTGAGATTTTATTTTCTTTAAAATCAACTACAACCATATAGTAACCAGTAATAGTTGGTGCAGGAATATTTTCAGTTCCTTTTACATAAATTGAATCGGCACTCATTTCTCCAGATTTACCAAAATCTCCATTCCATTCTTTAACAGGGCAGAATTTGAATTCACCACCAGCCTCTAACCAAATAACTTTCCAGAATAAGTATGGGTGAGAATGAACAGGAACCATTGGAGCATCAGTTAAACTCCACTGCCAACCGTCAGGTGTGTCGTCTCCATCACTATCAGCATTATTCAATGCGTTTCCAATCATGTAAAGTGTTTCTGGGTACTCAGGAAGAGGTTCAACATCCCCAGTTCTAGTTGTAGTAAATGTAAATCCCGATTCAAGAGTCCATTTCAATGATATTGTGTAAGCACCTTCGCCAGCAGTGGGATATGGAAATGTTCCTCCACCCATCATAAAGTCGTCAGAATCATTTGCTTTACCAACGTTTGTGAAGATCACAAAATCGTTTTCTGTGGTAATTTTCCATCCATCATTGTAACGGAACTTAAATCCTCCAGTTGCGCGAATTGTAAGGTCAGTTATTTGCCAGCGAGCAGAGTCCTTCTCGAGCTTTTCCTGAGTCATTTCAAATTCTGCAGACCAGCCAGAGTCTGTAGCGTCACCAATTAAACCCCAGTGGTTGATTTTGGTGTAATGTATTGTTCCGGTTGAAACATCAAAAATAATATGGTAAAAACCTGCTGTTTCAATAGAAAAATCTGCACCTCCATTTTCAAATTCACCAAAAGTGAAGGGTCCGTTAGGCTCGTCTCCTTCTCCTAGTCTGTCTACAGTTTGATTTGTGCCTGCTTTCCAGCCATATATGGTTGTAGTTGTTCCTGCAACCTCAGAGATATTAAAAGAGCCAGCAGAAAGGAATAAAAATTTTTCGTACATTCCTTCTCTTAGAAGGGAGGCATATCCTTCGCCTTCAACTCTACCCGGTGCCATTAATAGTTTAATGTCTAAAGAGTTGAAACCGGTCGCATCTCCAGAAACATATATTCCATCTTCAACTGGAATAGGTTTTTCTTCAGGCTCGTCTTCGCAAGAAGCCATCATGAAAATGGCAAGAAGCATCAGCCATGATACTTTCAATAAACTTTTCAACGAACTTTTCATAATTTTTGAGTTTTAGTTAGTAAATTGGGTTAGTTATTGATTTTTTAAAAACTAGAATTAGTTTCCTAAATTTGGGTTTGCATCAATTGCCCATTGAGGTATTGGGAATACGTTCCGTGAGGGATCTGTTGCTGGTTTTTCCCACCAAGCTTGATTAAATTTACCGAATCTGATCATATCCTGTCTACGGTGTCCTTCCCAAAACATTTCTCTTCCGCGTTCCTCAAGAAGCATATCTAGAGTTACGTTGCTCCAATCTTCAAGACCGGCACGATTACGAATTTGATTTACATATTCATCACCATTTTTCCCTTGACGGATCATTGCTTCAGCTTTCATTAGCAGTACATCACCATAACGGAATATCGGAAAATCGTTACTTAAATTCTCCTTAGCGCCTTTTTTTACCTCAAATTTTATAACACGAGCGCCTGACATTCTCATTTCTGCAACAGTTGAATTATCGGCAGTCATAATTAAATGAGGTATGTAAGTTGTGAATACTAAGGGAGCTCCCTCAGCACCTTGATCGGATATTTTATTTCCTTTTGAGTCATATTGTTGCCCAACCAAAAAGCCCTCCTTACGTCTATCTCCATCTTCGTAAGTATTATAATGCGATTCAATTACAGCAAATCCATTCCATGGCCCGGCCAGCATATCAAAAGTAAGATTACTATTGTAGTGCAGTGTTCTCATATGAAGCCTGAATCCCTGGTATGTATCTTCATCAAAAGGAATAACAAAAATATTCTCAGGTGAATTATCGTTATTGGTAATGAATGGTGCTAAGGCATCAGTTTCAAGATTGTATTGCTCAAGGGCAATTACACTATCACATGCAATCTCTGCCTTTTCCCAATAATCAGGGTTTAGTGTTCCTGTATATACAGCGTGATTTAAGTATAGTTTTGCCAGAAGGGTAAAAGCCATACCTTTTGTAACAGCGGTTTTTGCAGTACTATATGGAAGTTTGGGAATATTTTCTTCAATTTCCTCAACTATACTATTGAAAATTGTTGCACGAGGTGTTTTTGAAGGAGCAGGGTCGGCATTTAAATATTGAGTAACATAAGGTACATCTCCGTAGTTATCTATAAGAAGGTAGTAATAATATGCTCTCATTATTTTAGCTTTAGCTAAAGAATTATCAATTACTTCTTCTCCCTCTTCCTCCGTAAATTTTTCGATGAAAATATTTGCTTCAGTGGCTCCTTCATAAAAAACGCTCCACATACGGTTAATCGTTTCAACGTTATTGTCCCATGTATGATCGTGCAGAACACGCCATTTCCCTCCATCGTCCCAGTGTTCTCCACGAACTGGACAAACAACACCATCTCCAGTGATCTCCTGTGCAAACCACCAGTTTCCATTGTCATCAATCATTCTCTGCATTGGCTTGTAGATAGGCACCATTTGCACAACAGGATCAGGAGTATACTGATCCTCAGGAACTCTATCGTATAGTACATCATCGAGATCGGTACAAGCTACCATTGACAATGTTAGAGCCGTAACTATTAAAAGTATTCTTTTCATGATCTCTATGAATTATAAAGTTAAATTTATACCAAAAGTAAAAGTTCGGGTTTTTGGGTAAACATTGTACTGATCGAGCCCAAACGATAAACCGTCATATGAAATTTCAGGGTCAACCCCTGTGTATTTTGTAAGAGTAAATAGATTATTTGAAGCAAAGTATAATCTAATATTTTTAATACCAGCTACATTTTTTAGGTTGTAACCAAACGAAAGGTTATCGAGTCTGATAAATGATGCATCCTCAAGATAATAACTACTTAGCTTGGGATTATCGTTTAATCCTTTCTCCTTTTCATCAAGAGCGGATTGGAGCACATTAATATTAGGTAACCAAATAGGGTTACCAAAAATTAGTCGGGTTGTATTAAATACTTCATAGCCATATACACCCCTTATATTAAAACTCAAATCCCAGTTTTTAAAGAAAGTAAAGTAGTTTGACCAGCCAAATTCAAAATCTGGTTGTGCATTTCCTACAACTCTTCGCTCGGCTTGAGTGATATCGCGAGTAACTCCACCTGCTTCTGTGTAGAATAGGAATTTTCCATCTTGTGAAATCCCAGCAAATTCAGGCATATACCACGTTCCAATTTGGTAGTCTGGTTGAACTGTCTGTGTCCAGTTGCGGTCACCAACTAAACCTGGTCCCGAAAGCCAACCCTCCTGAAGTTGACTCCAGTTCCAGTTATTTTCCTCATCGGAAAGTTTTTTGGTTGTCTGAACATAGGAAGAAAATACGAGTGAAGTTTTCCAGTCAAAATTACTCATGGTAACTGGATATGTTTGAACGAAGAGTTCAAATCCTTTTACATCTATTTGTCCAACATTGGCCCAAATTCGGTCTGCTCTATTAGGAGGAACAGGAACAGAATATTCTCCAAGGAGATCAGTGTTTTGTTTAATAAAATATTCAACTGAGCCAGAAATTCTATCTTTAAGAAAACCAAAATCAAGTCCAACGTTCATTTCTGTATTCTCTTCCCATTTTAGGTCAGGATTTGCCTCGTGTGCAAAACGGAACAAAATGGTGTTTTCTCCTGTTTCTGGATTTACAGCAGTGCCAGCTGATTCATACCATCTGATACCCATATAGTTGCTGCTCGGGAGTCTCCCAGTAATGCCATAGCTAAACCTTAATTTAAGACTATTCATGAATTCAATACTTTCCATGAACTCTTCACTCGTAATATTCCACATAACCTGAGCAGATGGAAACCAACCCCACTCGTTGTTTTTACCAAATCTTGAGGATCCGTCCCTACGAAGTGAAGCAGTTAAAAAATACTTTGAGTTATAGTTATACATAGCTCTAGTGAAGAATGAAATTAACCTTTCAGAAGACTTATAAGAATCAATGTCTCCAGGATTTACAGTTTGGAACATTGCTAAATCGTTGGAAGTAATGTAATCAAGAAAAGGTTGTTGACCTTGAGCTGAAAATCCTGTGTAGAAATCTTCTTGAAAAGAGTATCCTCCAATAGCCTCAAGGCTATGGATTTCATTAAAAACATTGCTGTAACGAATGGTAGATTCTAAAACCTTCGAATCATAATTACTGTAGCTTCTTCTTCCGTAACCTGATGATGTTCCCATCCTGATGGTGGAAGGTTCAAAATAAAAACTCTCGCTATCATCGCGTGTATAAGCCAGATTGACCCCTGCAGTAAGACCCTTAAATACCTCAAGGTCTGCTTTCATATATCCAGTATAACGCTTAGCGCTTCTTTCGTTTTGAATATCATCAACTAATTTAACAGGATTCCAGTAGTTGAAGTTTCGTTGAGTGTCATATAAGTTACCATCTGTATCATTTAAGGGATCAGTTGGGTTTCGTTGGTATGCTTGGAAAAGTATGTCATTGGAACCCCAGCCACCATATGCTATATAGTTATTCTCTTCGAACGTACCAGATAATCCAGACTGAAGGGTGAGTTTGTCATTAAAAGCCTTCTTATCAATATTGATACGACCCAATGTTCTGGTTTTATTTGTTCCAATTACAACACCTTTAAAATCTGTATGTGATAATGAAACCCTGTACGTGCCGTCTTTATCACCTCCCGAATAACCAAAATTATGGCTTTGTGAAGTTCCAGGACGAAAAATCTCATCCTGCCAGTCAACACTTCCTCCACCATCAACAAAACTTAAAGCGTTATCTGACACATAATTACGAATTTGATCTGCGGTTAGGAGATCAAGCTTGTTTGCTACAAAATCGGTAGAAATGTATGAGTTAAAATCAATTTGATTCCCTTTCATACTATCACCACGTTTTGTTGTAATGATTATTACACCGTTGGCGCCTCTTGATCCATAAATTGCGGCAGCAGAAGCATCTTTAAGAATATTGAAAGATTCTATATCTTCTGGAGCAATGGTAGTAGGATCAACACCAGGAACTCCATCAACAACAAATAACGGGCTAGTACTAGTAGCTAAACTTGCCGCACCCCTGATTTTAATTGAAAATCCTGAATTAGGGTCTCCTCCTTTTTTCGTTATCATAACTCCTGATGCCTTGCTCTGGAGTGCCTGAATAGCATCAGTAAGCACACCCTGATTCATTTCTTCCGCTTTAATATGGGCAACGGCTCCAGTTTTTTCGCTCTTTTTCTGAGTCCCATATCCAATTACAATAAGCTCTTCGAGGGACAATTGAGCTTCGAACATTGCTATGTTCAAAACCGTTTGCCCTCCTACTTTTTGTTCTATGGTTTCGTAACCCATGTATGAGAAAACTAAGATTGAATTTGCACTTGCTCTTATGGAGTAAGAACCGTTAATATCAGTCGAAGTGCCAACAGTTGTCCCTTTTACTACAACCGATACGCCAATCAATGGAGAACCATCATTTATGTCAGTAATCTTTCCTGTAATCATTATTTCTTGTGAAATAACAAACTCGGAAATAAAGATTAAAGCAATAAAAAAGGAAAGTTTCTTTAAAAAAGAATGTTCCAGCTTCATAGTTTTATTGGTTTGTTTTTTAATATTATTTAATAAAAAAGTTTGGCTACTTTTTCTTCTCAAACATCATCACAATATATGAAAAATTTAGCTTTTTTTAAATATAAAAACATCGCTTATGGGTTAAAAATCAATGCAATCGTTATCGCAATCGAGTGCGCAATCGTTTGAAATTATTATAGAATTTTCACGAATTTCTTAAAGTAAGTTAAAGCATTTTTTAATACCAGTATATTAACAATTATAAATAATTGTTGTTCGCTGTATTGTAATAATGGTTATCTTTGATGTTATATCATACTTTCGAAATGTTATCTCAATGAAATCGAGCCAAGTAACCATAAAAGATATTGCCAAAATATTAGGAATAAGCCCATCTACAGTTTCACGTGCGTTGAAAGATCATCCTGATATTAGTGTAGCAACAAAGAAACAGGTTAATCAACTTGCAGCAGAACTCAGCTATAAACCCAACCCCATTGCGTTAAGTCTTCGTAACCAGCGAAGTAATGTTATTGGAGTGGTAATTCCTGAAATTGTTCACTACTTTTTTTCTTCAGTTATCAGCGGAATCGAAAAAGCTGCTAAGGAGCACGGTTATAGCGTAATGTTTAGCCAATCGGGCGAAAATTATGCAAAGGAAGTTGAAGTTTGCGAAACTTTTCGTAATAGTATAATTGATGGAATACTAGTTTCGCTTTCGAAAGAAACTGAGAACTACGATCATTTTAAGCTGCTTGAGAACGACGGAATTCCAATCGTATTCTTCGATAGGATGATTGAAGAATTTCCCTCCGATAGAGTTGTTATTAATGATTATGATGGAGCATACCAAGCAACAGAGCATTTAATTGTTGAAGGACGCAGAAGAATTGTCCATTTCTCTGGGCCACAAAACAGGCTTATTGCACGCAATAGGCTAAAGGGTTATATTCAGGCTCACAAGAATAATGGTGTTGTTATTGATGAGAGTTTAGTTATTTTCTGCGATGATTTTAGTAAGGCGTTAGTGCAAACACAGAAAATAATAAACAGCGGACTTAAGTTTGATGCAATCTTTACGGTTAATGATTTTACTGCTGCAGGAGCAATTAAAATTCTAAAAGAGAATGGAATAAATGTTCCCAAAGATGTTTCTGTGGTTGGTTTTGGAAACGATTACATTTCAGAAATGATTGATCCTCCGCTTACAACTGTTTCGCAACCTGGCTTTGCAATGGGCGAGAAGGCAATGAATATGCTTATCGAAAGAATTAAGCAGGAAAAACCCTCCGAATTTAAAACTGAGGTTCTTCAAACTCAGCTTGTGATTCGAAAATCTTCCAAAGTGAGATAAAAAAAATCAAAAAAAGTTTTGGGTTTCGTAATCGTTTGAAATAGTATCTAAGTATTTCATCACCCTAAATCACAACAAATTTCGGCCACTGATGTGGTTGCTATTTGTTTTTTTTGTATTATATTTGATCGGCTCTTATCTTTTCAAACTCATTCCAAATTCTGGAAGAGTTATTTCATTGCTTATACTTACAAACATAATACTGTCATGACCAAACGACCTCGTTTATCATTTTGGCAGATATGGAACATGAGTTTCGGGTTCCTGGGTATCCAATTTGGTTTTGCCCTACAAAATGCCAATGCAAGTAGAATTCTACAAACTTTTGGTGCTAACGTTGAGCACCTAAACTGGTTTTGGTTAGTTGCTCCTGTTACAGGAATGATTGTTCAGCCAATAATTGGATATTACAGCGATAGAACATGGACTAGATTAGGACGTAGAAGACCATTCTTTTTAGTTGGTGCAATTCTTACAAGTATTGCTCTGATTGCTATGCCAAATGCCCCGCATCTCGCAAGTTTCATTGCGCCAATGTTTATTGGCGGAGGTTTGCTAATGATAATGGACGCATCGATTAACATTTCGATGGAGCCATTCAGAGCATTAGTTGCCGATAAACTTCCCGAAGAGCAACATACAATGGGTTTCTCTGTCCAAACAATGCTTATTGGAATTGGTGCTGTTGTTGGGTCGTGGTTACCTTATATTTTAGGAAATTTCTTTGGAATTTCTAAGGACCCAATTGCAAACGGTGAAATTCCTGC
>DAOSWM010000088.1:0-10302 GCA_035380045.1 Tenuifilaceae bacterium
AATACGGCAAAAAAGTGGCAAATGCTTCCACCTAAAATAAAAAGGTGGAAAATTCCATGTCCGTAAGGCCAGTCACGGTTAATGTAAAAAATCGTTCCAAAGGAGTAACTTAGCCCACCTGCTAGCAGAAACCATAAAGAAATATTTGGAAGATTCTGAATAATTGGAACGATTGCAATTAGAATCAACCAGCCCATGGCAATGTATAAAATGGTTGATAATGTTCGGAATTTTACGCTGTAGAACCATATTTTATAAACAATGCCGAAGAGAGCCATTGCCCAAATTAATCCAAAAATTACCCACCCAAAAGCCCCTTTAAGTCCAACAAGTGAAATGGGCGTGTAGGTAGCGGCAATCAGAACGTAAATCGATGAGTGATCGAACTTGTTTAACTTACTCTTTTTTTTAACGTTCACTGAAGCGTGAAAAAGGGTTGATGCTGTGTAAAGGTTTATCATGCCGGCACCAAAAATGCTAAACGTAACAATGTGCCATGCATTTCCAAGAATTGCTGCACGAGTGGCAAGAATAGCTGTACATGCAACGGCAATGAGAACTCCAATACCGTGACTCGATGAGTTCACAATCTCCTCGTACTTTTTCCTTTTTTTTGACTTTACCTTGGGTTTTGTTTTGGGCTTGTTCATAGTTCAATTTAAAAAACGTTTAAAGGTACCGTTTTTTTGTTTCTAATGGTGAATATGAGTTTTATTACACCTCTTTTTTTCATAATTTTGCCGTTCGTAAAAATATACTCTTAATAATATGTTCGAAAATTTATCTGAAAAGCTGGAACGGTCCTTTAAACTTATAAAGGGCGAAGGGAAGATTAGCGAAATTAACGTAGCCGAAACGCTGAAGGAGGTTCGTAAAGCGTTGCTCGATGCCGACGTAAACTATAAAATTGCCAAAACATTTACCGATGAGGTAAAGCGCAAGGCGCTTGGTATGGATGTTCTAAACTCCCTAAAACCTGGACAACTGATTGTAAAGGTTGTTCATGATGAGTTGGCAGAATTGATGGGAGGAAAGGCTGAAGAACTGAATCTTAGTGGAAATCCTACCGTAATTCTCATTGCTGGTTTACAGGGTTCGGGTAAAACAACCTTTTCGGGAAAGTTAGCCAACATGCTGAAAACCAAGAAGGGCAAGAGTACAATTCTTGTTGCTGGCGACGTTTACCGACCCGCAGCTATCGACCAGCTGAAGGTTCTGGGCGAACAGATTAACGTTCCCGTTTACACTGTTGAGGATAGCAAGGATCCGATTTCAATTTCACGCGAAGCGATTAAGCACGCAAAGCTGAGAGGGTACGATGTTGTTATTATCGATACCGCCGGTCGTTTGGCCATCGACGAGCAGATGATGAAGGAGGTGGCAGCCATTAAGAAGGAGGTGAATCCACAGGAAATTCTATTTGTTGTCGATTCCATGACTGGTCAGGATGCCGTTAACACTGCCAAAGAGTTCAACGATAGGCTGAACTTCAACGGAGTTGTTCTCACCAAGCTCGATGGCGATACCCGTGGCGGTGCAGCATTGTCAATTCGTTCTGTGGTTGATAAACCCATAAAGTTTGTAAGTACTGGCGAAAAGATGGAGGCTTTGGATGTGTTCCATCCCGACCGTATGGCCGACCGTATTCTTGGCATGGGCGATGTGGTTTCGCTGGTTGAGCGTGCCCAGGAACAGTACGATATTGAGGAAGCCCGAAAACTTCAGAAGAAAATTGTGAAGGATCAGTTCAACTTCAACGATTTTCTGGCTCAAATAGGACAGGTTAAGAAAATGGGTAACCTCAAGGATTTGGCAGGAATGATTCCTGGCATGGGGAAAATGATGAAGAATATCGATATCGACGATGATGCATTTAAGGGAATTGAGGCCATTATTAAGTCGATGACACCCGCCGAAAGGGAATCCCCATCGTTGCTTAATGGCAGCCGCCGTAAACGTATTGCCGATGGGAGCGGAACAACCATCCAGGAGGTGAACCGTTTGGTGAAGCAGTTCGATGATATGCGGAAAATGATGAAGATGGTATCCAGCGGTGGTGGCAAAAACTTAGCCCGAATGATGGCAAATATGCCCAAAAGATAGTTCTCAGTTCTCTGTTTTCAGTTTTCAGTTATTAGCTGGCAATTGGCAATAAAAACGAGAACAATAATAAATTGAATTTGTTACTCAAAAAATAAATAACAATGGAACTACTCGATGGTAAAATGATAGCCGATCAGGTTAAGGCAGAAATAGCCGAGGAGGTTGCTTCAATTAAAAACAGTGGAGGCAAAATTCCTTACCTGGCAGCCATAATCGTGGGTCACGATGGGGCTAGTGAAACGTATGTTGGCCATAAGGAGAAAGCCTGCGCTCAGGTAGGTTTCAATAGCACAGTGCTGCGTTTCGAGGATTCAATTACCGAGGATGAGCTTCTTGCCGAGGTTGATAAGCTGAACAAAAACCCCGAAATTGATGGTTTCATTGTACAAATGCCGCTTCCAAAGCACATTTCCGACCAGAAAGTAATTGAGGCCATCGACCCCAAAAAGGATGTTGACGGTTTTCACCCCGTTAACGTTGGGAGAATGGTAATTGGATTACCGTCCTACATTTCGGCAACTCCCGATGGAATAGTGGAACTTTTGCGTAGGTATAAAATTGAAACCTCGGGAAAACACTGTGTTGTGCTGGGTAGAAGCAATATTGTAGGAAGACCAATTTCAAATTTGCTTTCACAGAAAGCGTACCCTGGCGATTGTACTGTTACGGTTTGCCATAGCCGAACACCAAACATAAAGGAAATTTCCAGAACTGCCGACATTCTCATTGTAGCCCTCGGAAAAGCGGAATACGTAACTGCCGATATGGTGAAAGATGGTGCAACGGTTATCGACGTTGGTATTACCCGCGTTAAGTCCGATAAAACCAAGTCGGGTTGGAAGCTCCTTGGCGATGTAAAATTCGATGAGGTTGCCCCTAAATGCAGCTACATTACTCCCGTTCCCGGAGGCGTTGGACCGCTAACCATTGTTTCACTTCTGAAAAATACGCTGAAAGCTGCCAAAAAGGAGGTTTATAGTTAGTTTTATGCTGATTTTTTTCAAAAAGCGACAGATTCTACTCCGAACCAATGCGCTGGAGCTAATCCCGGTTAGACTGCACAGTTTCGATACTGACAGCAAAGGAATTGTAACTATAAAAATTCCAAAAATTTCCAACGAAAAGCTTGCCAACAGGATTATACCCAAAAGTCGCTCCAAGTATTCAACGCTTGAACTCGATGAAATTGGCTCGGCTGTTTGGCAGGAAATTAACGGGGAGCAAAAAACCGAACAAATATGTAGCCGAATGGCTGATAGGTTTGGAGACAAAATACATCCTGTACAGGAGAGGGTTGTTAAGTTCTTATCAGGATTATATAACAATAAGTGCCTAACATTCAAACAGCTTCAATAACGCTCATCAATAAAAAAGGTTATATCATGAGTTTAATGGGTTGTACATTTACATTATATAGAATTGTATGCTCCAATATTAAGGAAATCTTAGCAGTTTAATATTATCGGTGCGCTGCACCTTACTTTGTTTCATTTTTTAACTTTTTACAAATATTTACGCCCTGACTGCCGTTCAGGCAGGTGCTCTGCAGCTAATGTTATAAATAAAAAATATAGGTGCGTAGCACCGGTGATATTTGTAAAAGAAACTCTTCTGATGTAAAAAATAAGGTGCAGCGCACCGATAATATCATAAATACCTTAAGAATCTTCCATTAAAGTCGTGGTAGAACCACAAAAAAAAATAATCCCGAAGTCAATTCAGCTGCTTCGGGATTCGTGTTTAATAACGTTACAAAACCTATTTTCTAAGGAAAGAAAGGGGAGAAGTAGTTCCTGTTCCCGTAACCAAACTGCGAATAACCAAATGCGGGTCCATTGGTAATACCAAAGGAAGCACCGAAGCTAACCTTTTCGTTTAGCCGGTAGTTCATTCCAAAGGAGTACTGTTGGTAATCGGCTGTACTGAAACCAGCTGAGTTAAAGGGCGAGAAGTAGGTTTGATTTTTCCCAAAGGCTCCGTATCCGTAAACGCTAAGTTTATCGTTAATAATGTATTGCCCGTAGGCAAATGCTTCGGTTGGAACACCACTATTTAGTTGCCCTTCAACGTTTCCTCCATTGAAGTTAATCATATTCATATTGTTGAAGTTGGTTCGCGAAAAGCGGCCTCCAACGGTTATCTGAAAGTTTTCGGTTGCAGAATAGGAAACGATTGGGCTTACGTATGAATTTGAGAAACCCATGTTGTTTCCAAGGGAAGAGTAACCTGCGCCAACCTCAAAGGAGTAGCTTGTTTCGCCTGGTGTAAAACGATGCCATGGACGAAACTCGGTGCTATCGTCCTGCTGGGAAACGTAATTTGGCTGGTAAAGTAGCGGTAAATCCCGAACAAGCTGTCCGAAACTCAACGATGAAAAGAGTAAAAGGGTTAATCCTGCTGCAAAAAATCTTATAGTTCTCATGGTTTCACAATAATTGATTCCACATTACTATAACCAAAAAATCAGCATAAAGTTATAACAAAATGTAGAAAAAATCATTACTCTTTAGCTTTTATTAAGCTAATTGTTAATGGTAACCTTCCAAATTCTCTGTGTATCGGGAGTAACTTTATACTTATCGCTAATCCTGAAACCAAGCACGCAAACTATGGAACCTCCCGATTCTAAAACGAAAACGTTACTCTTTTTGTGCACTGGTACTTTCTGGTCAACCAGAAAATCGCTTACCTTCTTCCTTCCTTTCATGCCGAATGGTACAAACCAATCGCCATGTTTCCAGGGACGAACAATTACAGGAAAATCAATTTTATGGTAATCAAAAACGAACTCATGGTTGCTTTTAGTCACCTTAAAATTTTTGCTCTTTTCAAAAATATCAATTGATAGGTTTATGGGAGAAACTATCTGGTTTGTATTCGATTGAATCTGCGCGTACTGATTGCTTTTCTCTGAAATGTGCGCTAATGTTAAAAAGTCTCTGTCTCTAACTAAAATATAATCAGCGGAATAGAATGTTTTTCCGGGTTGCGAGTGCAGCGATTTTTCAATTTCGGGAATCATGGTTGAATCGAACCCAAAAGGGATAAACTCTTCGGCCAAAAATAGTAACCTATGCTTGTAGTCTCTAAGCATTTCAATACTGTAGTGCGTTTCGTTAGTCGCTTGCGTACGTACTTTTTTTCGGAAATTATCAATCTCTTCGCAAGCCACTTCCCATGCCTGTGCGGCAAAACTTGATGTGTTTACTACATTCTGTACAAATGCGATGTTCAGCTTCTGGAATTCGGGGATTATCGAATTTCGAATTCTATTGCGTGCGTACTTATTGTCGGCGTTGGAAGAATCGCTGCGATAGCTTATTTTATGGGCTTTTGCATACTTTTCAATTTCTTTTCGGGTTGCGAAAAGTAGGGGGCGAACGATACCATTTCCTTTGGTTTTTATGCCCGTTAGCCCTTTAACTCCGGTTCCTCTGGCTAAATTTATGAGAAAAGTTTCGGCAACGTCGTTTTGGTTATGGGCTACTGCAACTGCATCGAAACCTTTGGTTTCGCAAAGTTCTGCAAACCAGTCGTACCGAAGGTTTCGGGCTGCAACCTGAATGGAAAGGTTGTTTTGCTTTGCGTATTCCTTTGTATTATAATGAGTTACGAACAGTTCGGCGTTAATTTCTTTGGCCATTTCCCTTACAAGCGCCTCATCACCATCGGATTCTTCCCCTCGAAGGTGGAAGTTGCAGTGCGCAATTGAGAACTTTAAACCGCATTGGTGGAAAAGGTTGAGCATAACCATAGAATCAACCCCTCCGCTAACAGCCAATAGTACTTTTGAGTTATGGCTGAAAAGTTGATTATCTTCGATATAGTGTCTGAATTTTCGTTTCATACTACACGTTTTCAAGGGTTTGCCTAATAGCCAACGATTTTAGTAAGCACTCCTCGTACTCCTTTTCAGGGATGGAGTTGGCCGTTATTGCTCCGCCAACTGTACATGACAGGTACTTCTTAATCCGATTATAAAGAATGCTGCGGATTACCACATTGAAATCGAAGTTTCCTGTTGGTGTAATGTATCCAACAGCACCAGAAAAAAGCCCGCGTTTGGAGCACTCGTACTGCTCAATAAGCTGCATTGCCCGTATTTTTGGTGCACCTGTCATTGAGCCCATCGGGAACGTTGCCTTTACAATATCAACAAAATCAAGCTCGGGTTTCTGCCTGCACGAAATGGTTGAAATCATTTGGTGAACCTGCGGAAACTGGTAAATGCCAAACAGTTCGTTTACCGAAACGCTGGCGCGTTGGGCTATGCGCGATAAATCGTTCCTAACGAGATCAACAATCATTACGTTCTCTGAACGTTCCTTCTGGTTACTGTACAGATCGTTGGCAAACCTTTTGTCTTCATCGGTATTTTTGCCTCTTGGTGCTGTACCTTTAATTGGCTGGCTGGTAATTATTTCACCATCTTTTTGCAGGTATCGTTCGGGGCTCGCACTTACCAGAAACTTTTCTGAAAACTTTCCGAATGCTGAAAATGGCATTGGGGAAATGCTGTTAAGTTTGATGTATGTTTCGTAAGGATTTACGCTACAGTTATTAACAAAAAATTCCTGACAAAGATTCATCTCATAAATATCGCCACGGTGAATGTGCTTGAGCACATCCCCAACGGTTTCAATATATTCACTCTTAGTGTACCTTCCCTGGAATTCGATGTTCGAATCGTGATTCATCTCAACTTTTGGGGCAGCCATTATGCGGTCGAACATGCTGCCAGCAGTTTGCTTGGTGTGCTTCGCCTTATGGTAATGAATGGTTAGGGTTCCGTTGTTTACCTCGTAAACTATTTCGGGAATAACAAAAAAAACATCGGGGAATCCGAGGCCATCGTTGTTGCTTGAACTTAACTTTTCAACCTGGTTCTTTAAATCGTAACCAAGGAAACCGAAAAGCCAATCGCCTTTGCTTGTTGCATTTCGGAGGGTTTCGAAATGTGATTGAGTAGGAGAGAAAACCTCAACCGCTCCAGTGCAGGCAAGTAGCTCGTAGCGGCGCAAGCTATCTGTTACCGAATTTTGGTAGCAGTAGTGGTTGCTCCGAAGAACCAATCCGTAAGTTTCCTTGCGAATCCATCGGCAAAGCTGGTCGCCAAACCGATTTACATCAGAAATAGGTATGGAAATACTTCCTCTCATGTGTGCAAAGGTAGAAAATTGTTGTTACCCAAACGCTAGCCAGCAAGCAATGATTTCGAACTCAAAAATAAGAGGCTATATTTGCAGCTTATTTAGTTTGAAATGGATTTTACCAGCGTTATACTCTCTACGGCCTACCTTCCGCCTGTTCAGTATTTTTCTAAAATGCTGAAATATAAAACTATACACATTGAGAAGTTTGAAACATACTCGCGTCAAACCTACCGTAACCGTTGCGAAATATATACGGCGAACGGAAAGTTACCACTGGTAATTCCGGTTGTTCGTCCCAACGGGAACAGAACAAAAACTACAGATGTACGTATCGATTACTCCGTGAAATGGCAGCGTGAGCACTGGCGTGCCTTGGAGTCGGCCTATAAGAATTCGGCATACTACGAGTTTATTGTTGATGAATTCGCTCCGTTTTACCAGCAGCAGAACATTGAGCTGCTTCACGAATTTAACGAAAGGCTTCTCCACACAGTGCTTGAGATTCTTGGTTTGCCGATAGATATTCAACCGACAGATAAGTTTATAAAGGAGTATCCAGCCGATACGGCTGATTTTCGTTACACCATTCACCCCAAGTTGCAGCATGCATCGGAAGACGAAGAGTTCAACCCAAAACCCTACTTTCAGGTTTTTAGCGACAGGGGAGGATTTATTCCCAACCTTTCCATTTTCGATTTGCTCTGTAACTGCGGGAAGGAGAGTTTAGAAAAAATACTTTAGATTACATATCTGCTTGCTAGGCGAAAGTAAACGAAGAAAACAAATTTGAACCAAATTTCGTATATTTGTAAAAAAGCGTATATGATAATAGAAAGAACACCAAATGAAATCATTTTTAGATTCCCAAGAGGAATGAATCTGGATGATCTTCAAGATTTAACAGACTTATTTGAGTACAAAGAATTGTCTAGAAAATCAAAAGCATCACAAAAGGATGTTGATGATTTAGTCAAAAAAATAAAGAAAGGACGTTGGGATAAGTCAAAACAACAACTTGACTAATGAGAATAGTTGTTGATACAAATATTGCATTTAGTGCAATATTAAATACTGACAGTAAAATTGCAAGAATTATACTTCAACCAAAAAACAGGACTAACTTTTATTCAACGGAACAACTTTCTAGAGAAATAGAAGAGCATAAACACAAGATTAAAAAAATATCCGGATATTCAACCTTTGAACTTGATAGAATAACAACTTTAATAACGAATAAAATACGTTTTATAAATTTGAAATTAATCCCAAAAGAATCATATCAATATGCTGAATATTTAGCACGTGACATTGATATTGACGATTCAGAATTTATTGCTTTAACAGAACATATCAAAGGAAAATTATGGAGTGGAGACAAATATCTTCAAAAAGGGTTAATAAACAAAGGATGGAATAAATTTATAACAACAGAAGAACTTTTCGAACGAATTATTAAAAGATCAAGGTAATTAAACTTCGTTTAACAATATTTACATTAAACACTAATAACCAGCAGATTAGCAAATACATCTATTTTACGAGAATTCGTCTCGAGGGTGTCTCAAAAGTCAAAAAGGATTAGATTTACTACTCTGTGGAACTCTGTGTTTCCTCTGTGATGCACTGTGATACAATAAATTATAAATTTCACAGAGTTTCTCAGTGTCCCTCACAGAGTCACACAATGAACTTTTAAGAGACCCTCAGTTCACAACATACAGCCAATCGGTTTCTGCTTAATACACAATACAATCCGAAAGAGCAATTTTCAAAGTATTATTTCTTTATTATTTGCTAGTTTTGCAAATATTTAAACCGAAATGCAAACCGATTCAACCATAGCAGCCATTGCAACTGCCCCAGGAATGGGAGCCATTGCCGTAATCCGTTTAAGCGGACCAGAATCCGTTGAGATTTGCGAAAAAGTTTTTGTTCCTGAGAGGAAAGGAAAGTTGCTGAGTAAGCAGAAAGCCTACACCATACATTACGGTTCCATTGTAGAAAATGGGAATATAATTGACAAGGTTCTGGTAAGCCTTTTTCGTGCACCGCACTCATATACTGGCGACGATATGGTTGAAATTTCGTGCCACGGTTCACCGGTTATTCAGCAACAAATACTCGAGATTCTGGTGAATAATGGTGCGCAGCTGGCAAAGCCCGGTGAATTTACTCTTCGCGCTTTCCTGAACGGAAAAATGGATTTATCGCAGGCTGAAGCGGTTGCCGATTTGATTGCATCTACCAGCGAGTCGGGAAGGAGAGTGGCCATGCAGCAGATGCGTGGCGGGTTTACCAACGAACTTCAGCTTCTTCGGGAGAAACTTCTTACATTCATTTCGCTAATTGAGCTGGAGCTCGATTTTGGGGAGGAGGACGTTGAATTTGCCGATAGAACGCAATTAAATAATCTTGTTGAAGAAATCGACAGCAAATTAGGAAGGTTACTCGATTCTTTTAAACTTGGTAACGTAATAAAAAAAGGGATTCCAGCTACCATTGCCGGAAAACCAAACGTTGGAAAATCCACCTTGCTGAATCGTTTACTGAACGAGGAACGCGCCATTGTTTCTGACATTGCGGGTACAACCCGCGATACCATTGAGGATGTAATGGTTATAAATGGAACAGCATTCCGGTTTATCGATACTGCCGGTTTGCGGCATACAACCGATACCGTTGAATCGATGGGTATTGAGCGAGCCTACTCGAAAATTTCTGAAGCACTCGTTGTTCTTATGATGCTGGATACACGCGATGAAGTTGAGCAGTGTGTAAAAGAAGTTAGAACCCTTGCGGGGAAGCTGACAAAGGAGCAAAAAATGATTTTGCTGCTAAACAAAATTGATTTGGCAGGCAACGAAAGGGTATCCCAACTTGAAAAGGTGTTGAGTGATGAGTTTTCTGAATTTCAGCAGATTCCAATTTCCGCAAAGCATTCACAGCATATCGACAAGCTGGTTGAAGAGTTAGCTTCCTACAGTAAAGTTAAAAAATCCGATGGAGACGAGGTTATCGTAACCAATATTCGGCACTACGAATCGTT
>DAOSWM010000089.1:0-3791 GCA_035380045.1 Tenuifilaceae bacterium
ATTAACGCCCAAGAGCATTCTCCAAAAAATATTTGGAATATCAAATTAGGTTACGCAAAATACTTAAATGGAGTATTTGATGCTAATAACAATAAGGAAACTACTCCAAATTTTCGTGGGGAAGTAAGCTATGCTATCAACAAATACATTGAAATTGGTATGTACATAGGTTACTCAAAGGGAGACTATGTTACAACTTATCACTACCCTTCCTATGGAGTAAATGCAAATTTCAATGTATTGCCAGTATTTTTCACTAATCCGCCAACTCGACTGAACGTATATTTAACAGGAAAGTATGGCGGATTGTATGGACGTACACCTAGAGACTTTTCAAAAAAAAATCATTACAATGAGTATGGTTTGGGAATAGGGACTGCATACTACTTTTCTAGGCATATTGGAGCTTATGTTGATTATAGCCTTGGGAATTATACTAACCATATAATTATACCCAACGAATCAATTAGTGAAAAAATGAAATTACGTTTTGGCATTACATTTAAGTTTTAAACAAATTACATATGAGGTGGCACTCAATAGTTGTCTTAGGATTTAGTTTATTCATTTCTTCCCTATTCTTTTCTTGCCGCGAGAAGGTTAATTGGGATTTTCCGGAATTTGAAGCCGTTCCAACCATTAACAGCTTTTTTGTTGCTGGGGAACCCATTAAAATTCATGTTTCCCTTGCAGGGAAGTTCGATAGCATCCCGTTGGGAGTAGTTGATGATGCGAATGTAGCAGTATTCGCCGATGGAAATTTCATTGAGAACATAACCAATAATCAGCAGGGAGTTTACACAACTTCATTCAATGCCCAACCGGGTGTTGAATACCATTGTGAGGTTGCAATTCCTGATTTTCAAACTGTAACCGCAGAAAATACAATTCCCCAACCAAACAGCATACTAAACATTGAGCATATAAATTTTGCAGGGGTTGATGAGGAGGGTGTTTCGTATCCTGCTGTAAAAGTTGAGTTCTCAAATAATCCCAACGAAAACTTGTACTTTGAGGTTGTAATTCATTTACAAAAATTCGATTGGGATACTCGCCCTGAACTGATTAGCATCACCGACCCCGTGCTACTTAATGAAGGATTACCAATTACCTTGTTTAGTAACGAGATAATCAACGGAGATAGTTACAGTATGACTATTAGCTACACAACAGGGAGTGCTTCGTACTCAAGCGAAACTGGATGGCACAGCGAACTATACCCGTTAACTGTTGAATTACGCTCAGTTAGCTACGATTACTATATGTACGTTAAGCAGCTTTACCTATACGAAACGGGCAGGTACCCCAGCATAATTGGAGGAGTGGTTACTCCCTTCCCGCTATACTCAAACGTGAATGGTGGATATGGCATTTTTGCCGGATACTCTAGTGTTCAAACCGATACAATTTACCCGTAGTTTTATGTTTACTCTTCATATCACGAGTAGTTATTACTCTCAAAGGAATTTGTTTCTTGTATTTACATTGGTTGCATTATTTATTTTACTGCCTGTAATTCATCTTTCTGCTCAAATTCGACTTTCAGGTTTTGTAAGGGATAGCCTTACCCAAGAGGTGCTTATTGGGGCTCATATTGTTACCGAGGATTTCAAAAAAGCGGTAGCCACCGATAACAATGGTTTTTTTAGCATTTCGCTTAACAAGGACGAAAATATAACCATTTCGTTTATTGGCTATTCGCCAAAAAATATCAAAGCAACTTCGGATAATAGCGGTTTTGTTGAAATTCGTCTCTCGCCAGGAAATGAGATTGATGAGGTTGTCTTTACGCACCAGCGTAAGCAGAATTTTAACCTAGCCAAGTTAAGTAGCGTCGAGCTACAGAATATTCCTTCGCTGGGGGCAAAGCCCGATGTTATGAAGGCGATACAGCTGCTTCCCGGAATACAATCGCAGAATGAGGGTTCAAGCTTAATTATGGTGCGTGGGGGGAATCCCGGGGAAAACCTTTATCTTTTCGATAATGTAGCTCTAATTTACGTAAATCATCTGGGTGGTTTCATGTCGGTTTTTAATCCCGAAATGATTAATAACATTGATGTTTACAAGGGAGGCTTTCCTGCAAAGTACGGCGGGAAACTCTCATCTATAATGGATATTGCTCAACGTGAGGGAAATCCAAATAAGATGAAGGGAACTTTTAGCATTGGGGTTACCGATGCTTCATTCTCAATGGAGGGCCCGGGGTTTATAAAAAATTCTACCTTTTTAGTAACGGGGCGTAAAACTTTGGTCGATCCGTTAATGGCTTTGGCAAGCAAAATTGCCGATGGTGACTACATCGTTTCGTATGGCTTTCACGATATTAATGGCAAGTTCTCGTGGAAACCAAATGAGCGTAATACGCTCAGCATTAACCTCTATCAGGGTGACGATTACCTTAACTTCTGGATGAACCAAAAGTCAAACTTTTCAACCGAAAATTCAAGAATGTCAAACTTCTGGGGGAACTGGCTTCTCTCAGCCCGCTGGAACCATGTTCATTCACCAAAACTTTACTCAACCCAGAGCTTGTCATACGTTAGGTATAGGCTAAACGACAAGCAAAAATATTCCTACCAAGGAGCGGAGGAGAACTACGGTTACAATAAAAAGTTTCATTCATCGGTTCAGGATGTTTCGTATAAACTCGGGTATAGGTATGAAATGTTGGGCAGCTGGTCGCTGGATTTTGGCGTTCAATCCTCGTTCCTTCAACATCGTCCCAATAGTGTTTTCCTGTCAACCCAATCGGAAGCTAAAGCCGAAACTATTGTAAACTCGAATGAAACAGCATTGTTTGTTGAAAATAAGGTAAGTTTATTTAACCGAATCAACATTAAACTAGGTGCTAGGGGAGTTGGTTACATTACACATAATTATAAAGTTTTTGATATTGAACCACGCTTAAATATTGACATAAGCCTTAGCAAAAATCACTCAATAAACATTTCCTATATGGGAATAAACCAATACTCCCATCTACTATTCACCGCCGGAAACATAATGAGTAACGAGGTTTGGGTTCCTGCCGAAAAGAATATTCAACCTGCTCACTCTGAGCAGTATTCGGCCGGGTGGCGTGGACTATTCCACAAAGGAATGTTCGATGTTGAAGTTAATATTTACCATAAAACCCTATCAAACCTGTCGACTTATAAGGAAGGCTACACAAACCTTATGGGTGATGGAAACTGGCGCACAAAAATTGAAACAGGAGGTTTTGGGGAAGCCTACGGAGTAGAGTTTTTCCTTCGAAAAAATTACGGTGACTGGTCAGGGTTTCTCAGCTACTCATTCAGTAAGGCAACGCGAAAGTTCAACAATATAAACTCAGGTAAGGAGTTTCTTTTCGATTACGATCGTCCACATTGTGCCTCTTTGAGCATTTCAAAAAAACTATCAGATAAGGTTTCAGTGAACGCAGCATGGGTGTTTCAAACTGGGTTACCCTATACGCCAGTTATTGGGCGACAAATTACGCCCAGTCTGGAGTTCGATGAGAATGGAAACCCATATTACTATGAAGCATTTATTTACGGAGAAAGAAACAGCGCTCGTATGAGGCATTACCATAGGCTCGACATAGCAGTTCACTACACAACCCGCACAAAAAGGAATGGGCATAAAGCGCAATGGAGTTTCGCTATTTACAATGCATATAACCGAAGAAATCCATACTATTACTACTTTAATCATAACGAAAGCAGCGAAATCTACGTCCCTTCACCTTTCTGGGAGTACCAGCCACTATCGTTATATCAGGTAAGTTACTTCCCCATTATCCCAAC
>DAOSWM010000089.1:3891-10112 GCA_035380045.1 Tenuifilaceae bacterium
GATCAGGAGATCACATTTAAATTCGACGAAGTCAGGAGACTTCGCCGAGCAAGGGAGTTTTACAAGGCTAAGGGACCGCGGGCAGCTGAATAATGTGCTGCAGTTTTACGTAAGGTATCACTATTAAAATGTAGCCTTATAACAAATTCATTTCAAAAGATTTAACCTTTATTATAAAAAATAAATATATCATATTGGGGGTTTTAACTACGTTTGCATTGCAAATTATTGAAAATTAGATTTAATATAGTATTAAAGTGAAAAATATAATTTTCCAAATCGGTTTTTCTCTGCTTTTTCTAACAGCACAATCACAACCCACCCAAGTCTTCTCCGGTTTTGTGAAGGATTCAACCAGCAACGAGGTGCTAATCGGTGCAAACGTGGTTGACCCCGCCAGAAAGGTTGGAACGGCAACTGATAACTTCGGGTTTTTTCGCATTGAACTGCCGGAAGGAACCACAACATTGCAGGTTAGCTACGTTGGCTATTCGCCAAAAAACGTAGAGGTAAATAGTTTAAAAACAGTGGCAAACATTCTGCTTGCTCCGGAAAACCAGCTCGACGAGGTGGTTGTAAAATCGGAGTACAGCTACCGTAGGTTTGCCCCGCAAACCTCGTTGGAACGTATGCCGGCCCGAACTGTACGAACCCTACCTTCAATTCTGGGAGAAACCGATATTACCCGAACCATTCAGCTGCTGCCGGGCGTGGCAATGGGCACCGAGGCAACCAGCGGTTTCTTTGTGCGTGGCGGAGGCAGCGACCAGAACCTGATTCTGGTGGATGGAACTCCCATTTACAACACCTACCACATGTTTGGCATGTTCTCGGTTTTTAACTCCGACGCTATAAACGGTGTGACCTTTTACAAGGGTGGAATGCCGGCACAGCATGGTGGAAGGCTCTCATCGGTTCTGGATTTAACCATGCGCGAGGGCAATAGCCAACGTTTCTCGGGCGAGGTTATGCTGGGAACCTTCTCCTCAAAATTTCTTTTCGAGGGGCCAATAGCAAAAGGAAAAACATCGTTCCTGGTTACCGGAAGACGTTCAACCCTAGATATTTCTCCTGAAATGATGAGCATGGCAGTCATTGGCTTTTCGGGAATGTACCTGGCCAGCGGCGATGTGCGGCTCGATATGTACAGCTTCTACGATATTAATGCGAAGGTGAACCACACATTCTCAAACCGTAGCCGACTGTTTATTACGCTCTACAATGGGAAGGACGATTACAGCCCTCAGGGCTCGGGAATTTACGACCATACATTCGGTTTTGGGAACCGTGCCGGTTCTGTTCGGTTTAACCAAATTTTTACCGAAAACCTTTACGGCAACTTTATGCTCTACTACTCGGGTTATAACTATTCAACAACGAAAGGTTCCGCAACCAGGGACGAGGAGGGGAATGTTGTTTCGGGCAATAGCCTAACCAACCGGTCGAGCATTGAGGATATCTCCCTAAAAACCGATTTCGATTACGGAGTTAAGAACCATACGCTAAAATTTGGTGCGCAGTACCTTCGGCAGAACGTAAGCCCCGAAGTTAGCGCATTCAACAGCGTGTCGAGCAGCTCGCAGTATAATGTCGACACAACCTACCGATTCAGCGATATTGTTCATCAAGCTTCGCTTTACGTTTCCGATATTTATAACCCAACCAACAAGCTAACGCTTAATGCGGGTTTACGTTTCGATACCTACTTTGTGGAGGGGAAAATTTACCCAACTCTACAGCCCAGAGTTACGCTTAGCTACCTAACCTTTGATAGGCTAACGCTTAAAACATCGTATGCCAGAGTTTCGCAGAATCTGCATCTGCTTTCGTTCACCTCATCGGGAGCACCTTCGGATATGTGGGTTTCATCAACAAAGAAAGTTGCTCCATCAATTTCAAACGAGTTTGTTGCCGGGTTAACATTCAGCCCTTCGGATGCAATTGTAGTTACACTTGAGGGATTTTTAAAAAGGATGGATAACCTGATAACCTACAAGGAGGGTGCCAGCTACGCCGTAAACCGAACCGACTGGCAGGAGATGGTTGAGGTTGGCAACGGGAAATCGAAAGGTTTGGAGTTTTGCGTACGAAAGGAAACGGGAAGCACCACGGGCTGGATTTCATATACGCTATCGAAGGCAACCCGCCAGTTCGATGGAGTTAACAGGGGGCGAGAGTTTACCTTTAACTTCGACCGTACCCATAACCTTGCCGTTGCCGTAATGCAGAAGCTGGGGAAAAGGTACTCGCTGGGAGCCAACTGGATGTATGCAACGGGTTCGGCAGTTACGCTCTCAAATATTATGTACTACAATACCGGACCGTTTGATTATGGATACTACACCGTGGTTGAGTACGAGAATTTAAACAATGAGCGAATGCCGGCATACCACAGGCTTGATATTTGCTTAAACTATGAGCGGTTTAAAAAGCACCTTGGTTATAAGTTTAGTATTGGAGCCTACAATGCCTACGCGCATCAAAACCCGTACTACCTTACCCAATCGGTTGAGGGAATAGGGCAGGTAAGCCTTTTTGGAGTAATTCCTTACTTAAGTTTTTCGCTAAATTTTTAGATGTATGCTCTCAATAATAATTCCATCCCGTCATTGCGAGACTCGCACAGCGAGTCGAAGCAATCTATTAATAATCTTTTATTTCATTCTTCTCTCATCCTGCACCGAGGGCGATTTTTTAAACTACAACCTAACCGAACCAGAAACCAAGCTATGCCTTTCGGGCTATATCTGTCCCGATAGCACCTACGTTGTTCTTTCGCTAAGTAGAAGTTACAACGATTATGTTGAAAACCATGCAAGTCCAACACCAAATTCACTTTATGAAGCAACTGTTATTCTGTTTGAGGATAATATTCCTTTTGATACGCTAATAAATAAGTGCAGGATTATAAATGATTGTGTCCCATACATAGAAAACTATTATGTTAGTAGGAAAGAAGCTATTGAAGGAAGAAATTATTCAATAAAAGCAAAGTATAAAGAATTTGATGAAGTCATTGCGACAACCTACATTCCCCTACCTGTACAAATAATCTCCCACGATATTGAAATTTTCGAATTTGGGCAAGAATACTACCAAATGAAGGAAAAAATAACAATAAATCTTTTTTCGCAGGATCAATCTCAAGGTTATAGATACTATCTCATTGAACTAGGATACGAAATTATTAATAGTAACTGTCTGAACTACAACTCGTATTTTAGATTAGAGCCAAATGTTATTTTTGAGAATTATGCAGGAATAGCAGACAGTCAGGTTGGAGAGTCGGTCTTTTTCTCCAATAAACTATTTCATACCAATTTGTTTTCGTTTCAGTTCTATCATATAGTCTATGAAAATGAACCAGAACTAGAAGGAACAACTACTTTCTCTCTTTATTCAATAAGCGAGGATTACTACAGATACGAGCTAAGTCGCCATATTAAATTAAATAGTTTGGGTGATGCCAACAGCAACCCCGTTACCATTTACTCAAATGTAGAGGGAGGTTACGGAATTTTTATGGGCTTTTCGGAGTCGAAGTATACGGTGGAGTTTGGTGGAAAATAAAAAAAGAGATGTTGTTTCGACAGGCTCAACAACTATCCACATTTAGCCGAGGTGGCAAAGAAAAAATTGTTATTAAGTTCGAATTGAAGGTGTTTCATTAAACTCACTGTGTGACACCGAAAAAGACCCTGTGAAACTCTGTGATATTAATAATATATTGTACCACAGTGTGTCACATTGGAAGCACAGAGTTCCACTGAGTAATAAACCAAATCCTATTTGGCTATTGAGAAACTCGCTAGTCGAACATTTTAGTAGGTTTACCAAGCTGCGGTTGGCTGTGCCCGATTAAATAAGTCAGCCCCAAGTGCAATCTCCGTCGAATTGGAGAAATAAAAAAGAGATGTTGTTTCGACAGGCTCAACAACTATCCACATTTAGCCGAGGTGGCAAAGAAAAAATTGTTATTAAGTTCGAATTGAAGGTGTTTCATTAAACTCACTGTGTGACACCGAAAAAGACCCTGTGAAACTCTGTGATATTAATAATATATTGTACCACAGTGTGTCACATTGGAAGCACAGAGTTCCACTGAGTAATAAACCAAATCCTATTTGGCTATTGAGAAACTCGCTAGTCGAACATTTTAGTAGGTTTACCAAGCTGCGGTTGGCTGTGCCCGATTAAATAAGTCAGCCCCAAGTGCAATCTCCGTCGAATTGGAGAAATAAAAAAGAGATGGTGTTTCGACAGGCTCAACAACCATCTCTTTAATAAATTTTGAGAATCTTATTGTAATACTTTCACGGCAGCGTTAATTCTACTTACCGTTTCCTCCTTACCAAGAAGTTCGCAAATATCAGCCACACCTGGACCTTTCGATTCGCCAACTAAGCTTAATCGGATGGCGTTCATAACTTTGCCCATGCCATGCCCCTTCTCGTTTATGTAACCTTTAATTGCGGTCTCAATTTCTGGTGAAGTGTAGGTTGAAACACTTTCAACAATCTGAGCAACCTCATTCATTATTGCTGATGTATCCTCCTTCCAGAATTTTTTAACAGTTGCCTCGTCGTACGATTTTGGTGCCTCGAAGAAGAATGAAGCCTGATCCCAGATTTCGTGAACAAAGTTCACACGCTCCTTCACCAATCCTACAATTTTTTCAACCTTTGCTGCATCAGCATTAATTCCTTTGCCTTCAAGAATTTTTGCAAATTCCCGTGAAATTTCAGCATCACTTTTTTTGGTAATGTACTGATGGTTGAACCATTTTGCTTTCTCGGGATCGAACCTTGCACCCGATTTGTTCACTCTGTCGAGTGAGAAAAGATTTATCAGTTCTTCCATGCTGAAAATTTCCTGTTCGGTTCCAGAGTTCCAGCCTAAAAGTGCCAAAAGATTTACGAATGCTTCGGGCAGATATCCATCCTCACGGTAACCTCTGGAAACTTCGCCCTCAGCCGATTTCCACTGAAGTGGAAAAACCGGGAATCCCAACTTATCGCCATCGCGTTTGCTTAACTTTCCGTTTCCGCTAGGTTTTAGTAGTAGTGGAAGATGCGCAAATTGTGGCATTTTGTCTGTCCATCCCAAAGCACGGTAAAGAAGCACGTGAAGAGGTAACGATGGCAGCCACTCCTCGCCGCGAATTACGTGCGAAATTTCCATCAGGTAATCGTCCGTAACGTTTGCCAAATGGTAGGTTGGAAGCATATCGGCACTTTTGAAAAGTACTTTATCATCGAGGGTTGATGTGTTAACTTTAATTTCTCCGCGGATTAAATCGTTCATCACAACCTCTTCGTTCTCCGGCATCATAAATCGAACTACCCACTGCTCTCCGCTTTCTATTCTTTTCTTCACTTCGTCAGCAGGAAGTGCCAATGAGGTTTTCATTCTGTTTCTAACCTGATATCCGTAGGTAAAAGCTTCGCCTTTTGATTCGGCCTCCTTGCGGAGCGTATCGAGTTCTTCGGCGGTATCGAATGCGTAGTAAGCGTTTCCCGATTCTACCAGCTTATCGGCGTACTGCTTGTAAATTTCCTTGCGCTCACTCTGGCGGTAGGGTGCGTGGGGTCCGCCTTCGGCAACTCCCTCATCAATATTAATTCCGCACCACTTCAACGATTCGTTGATATACTCTTCGGCACCAGGAACAAACCGCTGTGAATCGGTATCCTCAATTCGGAGGATAAATTGTCCGCCTTGTTGGCGGGCAAAAAAGTAGTTGAACAAAGCGGTACGAACTCCGCCAATATGAAGTGGCCCGGTTGGACTTGGGGCAAAACGAACACGAACTTTTGATTGCGACATGGTTTAATAATTTTGGGTGCAAAGATAGCAATTTGGGTTGAAACATTGAGGAACGTACATTTAATGGATGTTTCGTAATGAATATTAATTGTAAATTGCATTTGTAGATTTGTTTTTTAAGGAAATCAACCAGCAGTGTCCGATTAATTTTATTAGCATAAAAAATATTCTTCGATACACTTCGATTCTCTCAGAATGACAGTTAATTAATTTTTATTTTATAGGGGAAGGGAGGGGTTGGTGGCGGCCAAGCCGCCACCAACCCCTCCCTTCCCCTAAGAACATACAACAAACTGTCATTCTGAGCGAAGCGAAGAACTTAGCGCAGCCTGCCTTTGTCGGCAGACAGGCGATATCACTGAAGGTAATCTTTTTAAATTAGTCGGACACTATTG
>DAOSWM010000090.1:0-10068 GCA_035380045.1 Tenuifilaceae bacterium
AATTAAAAAAAGCCCCGATTTCTCGAGGCTTTTGGTACCCGGAGCCGGGGTCGAACCGGCACAGCCGCAATGGCCACAGGATTTTAAGTCCTGCGTGTCTACCAATTCCACCATCCGGGCCCAATAAAAAAAGAAGTGTATAAGAAAAAAGCGGAATGAATCCGCTTTATGCTTATGAGCGGAAAACGAGACTCGAACTCGCGACCCCGACCTTGGCAAGGTCGTGCTCTACCAACTGAGCTATTTCCGCATTATTTCAAATTTCGCTGCCGTAATTGCGAATGCAAAAGTATATCATTATTACAAATCTCCCAAAAAAAATATTATTTTTTTGAAAAAAAAATGACTTAATATCGTAACCTGTTTATTAACAGAGAGAATTGATAAATATCAACGGGGAAGATTCTACAACCCAGTCATGCGTTTTATTTCGTTCAGCTTATTTAGCGCTTCGATGGGAGTTAGGTTGTTAACATCGAGCTTGGCTAGCTGATCGCGGATTTGCTTTAGAACCGGATCGTCGAGTTGGAAGAAACTTAGCTGGTAACCTTCGCGCTGCCTCCCCATTTCGGAGCTGGGTTTTGCGAGCTTCTGGTTCTGAGGATTTCGTTCCAGCTCTTTAAGGATTTCGTTGGCACGTTTCACAACGCTCGGCGGCATTCCGGCCATTCGGGCAACATGGATACCAAAGCTGTGAGCGCTTCCACCGGGAATAAGTTTCCGAAGGAAAATAACCTTGTTATCCATCTCCTTTATTGAAACGTTGAAGTTTTTTATTCGAGAGAAGGCTCCCTCCATCTCGTTAAGCTCGTGGTAGTGGGTTGCAAACAGAGTTTTTGCTTTTCCGTTCGGATTCTCGTGGATGTACTCGGTCATTGCCCAGGCAATGGAAATACCATCGTAGGTTGATGTTCCACGTCCAATCTCATCGAGCAGAACCAAACTTCGTTCAGAGATATTATTCAGGATGCTGGCTGCCTCAAGCATTTCAACCATAAAGGTTGATTCGCCCAGCGAAATATTATCGGATGCACCAACACGGGTAAAAATCTTATCAACAACACCAATTTTTGCTGCCTTTGCCGGAACGAACGAACCAATTTGTGAAAGCAAAACAATTAATGCAGTTTGTCGCAACAAAGCTGATTTACCCGACATGTTTGGTCCGGTAATAATTACGACTTGCTGGTTGGTTGTATCCAAGAATACATCGTTGGAAACGTACTCCTCACCTGCAGGTAGCATCCGTTCAATAACCGGATGGCGCCCTTCTTTAATATTAATTGCCAACGATTCGTTTACCTCAGGCTTGCAGTAACCATAATCCTTTGCGCAAGCTGCAAAAGAAAGTAAGCAATCAATTTGGGCAACCAAATTAGCATTCAGCTGAATGGATGCAATGTACTCCGAAAGGCTGAAAACTAGCTGCTCGAACAGCTGCTGTTCAATGGACATCACCTTTTCTTCAGCACCAAGAATTTTCGATTCGTACTCCTTTAGCTCCTCAGTGATGTATCGTTCAGCGGAAACCAGCGTTTGCTTCCTAATCCACTCAGGTGGAACTTTATCCTTGTGCGTATTTCGAACCTCAATGTAGTACCCAAAAACGTTGTTGAAGCTAACTTTTAGCGAAGGTATTCCGGTACGTTCCGACTCACGCTGCTGCAAGTTTACAAGATAGTCCTTCCCCGAGCGCATGATTGAGCGAAGCTCATCCAACTCACTGTTAACACCCTCGGCAACAACATTCCCCTTACTTAAGAGTGCAGGAGGATCGGGAACAATCTCCTTCTCAATTCTATCGCGAATGCGAGCGCAAAGGTTTACCTGTTCTCCTATTCGTTGAAGGGTTGGCTCGTTGGACTCCTCGCACTGTTTTTTTATGGGAACCAGCAACGAAAGAGCATTCTTTAGGCTAACCATTTCGCGGGGCGAAATTCTACCCACCGCAGCTTTTGATATTACCCGTTCAACATCCCCAATCTCCCGGATACTTTCGCGAAGCGACTCAAAAGTTTCATCATTACTGATGAAAAAATCTACAACATTCAGTCGCTCAGAAATGGGTTTCGTGTCCTTCAGCGGAAGCGCAACCCACTTTTTGAGAAGCCTCCCACCCATTGGCGAAAGGGTTTTGTCAACAATATCAATAAGCGTTTTTGCCCCCTCATTTGCAGAGTAGAAAAGCTCGAGATTACGAATGGTGAACTTATCGAGCCAAACGTACCTGTCCTCATCGAGCCGGGAAATTGATGTAATATGGTTAACCTGATGGTGCTGAGTAAGATCGAGGTAGTACAGCGCTGCGCCGGCAGCAATTACTCCCAACCGAATGCTATCAATCCCAAAACCTTTCAAACTTGAAGTTTGAAAATGCGTTAGCAACTTTTCTCGGGCTCCCTCCTCGTTGTAGGCCCACTCGTCGAACTTATAGATGTAGAATTTTGTTCCAAAAAACTCCGTAAACTCCCTGTACTTGGAACGTTCAACCAAAACTTCCTTAGGACCAAAGTTTGTGAGAAGCTTATCAACATACTCGAACGAACCCTCGGCTGCGTAGAACTCTCCGGTTGAAATATCGAGAAATGCAACGCCGGCAAACTTCTTTTCAATATGAACACAGGCAAGGAAGTTGTTCTCCTTGCGTTCCAAAACGTTATCGTTGAAGGAAACACCTGGGGTTACCAGCTCAGTAATTCCTCGTTTTACGATGGTTTTGGTAAGTTTTGGGTCCTCAAGCTGCTCGCAAATAGCAACGCGCTGCCCGGCTCTCACCAACTTTGGGAGGTAAGTATCGAGCGCATGGTGAGGGAAACCTGCTAGTTCAACGTATGAAGCAGCCCCATTTGCCCGTCGGGTTAGCGTAATGCCCAAAATTTCTGATGCTTTTATGGCATCCTTGCTAAAAGTTTCGTAAAAGTCGCCTACCCGAAACAGAAGAATTGCATCGGGATGCTTTCGCTTAATAGCGTTATACTGCTTCATTAGTGGTGTTTCCACCACTTTGCTGCTCGAAGTCAAGGTAGTTCGATTTTGTTTTTTTAAAAAACAAAAATAGGAAATACTTGCGTAATGGCTACGCAATAACTAAGAATGATGTAACAAATTGTTCCAGAATCAGTATAATTTATAATAACCGGAAAATTAGGAAGAATACCCTATTAGTATTTCTTTTTTTCATATATTGCCATCGTTGGAAATCTCCCATAAAACTTGATAAAGATGTAATAATAAATTACATTTCGAACATAAAACTCTATATATGGCTTCACTATCAAATATAAAAATTAGCACCAGGATGATTCTGGTGCTCAGCATGCTAGCTGCATTAATGATTTTTACTTTATCTCGCAAAACCTACCTGGTACAGGAACAGCGCATAAAGGATGATACCGACAGGCATGTACTTGAGCAGGCAACGTTGCTTGCCTCAATGGCAAGCCTTTTTGCCGAAGAAGATGGAAATATTAGCAATGAGAACAAACAAGTACTGCAGTCGCAACTCTCCTCGTTCAACTACTACAATGGTGGTTACCCATTTATTTGCAATGAGGAGGGAGAAATTGTTGTACATCCAAAAACTACAGAGGAAGCAAATGATGGAAAACTTTTAGGACAAATATGGGGGAAGCTTAGTAAAACTGCCAACCAGCCGATCCAATCGCTTAACAAAGTAATTGCCGATGGTTGGTACTTTTACATAAAACCAATAAACGCTAATAATTTTCTAGTTGTAAAAATTTCTGAGCACGAGGCAAGAGCAGAAATCCGTTTAAAGCAAAGGTTAATAATCATTGTCCCTATCATTTCCATCACATTGTTTTTTATAATTGTTTTTGTTTTTTCAAAAACCATAACCGCACCATTAGTAAAGGGAAATAGTTTTGCCAATGAGATAGCCAATGGTAACCTGAAGACAAAATTTGCTATCGACAGCAAAGATGAGATTGCCGATTTAGCCAAGGCATTAAATAAAATGGCCTCAAACTTAACGAATGTTATTTTTGAAATACAGGCAGGTGCCGACCAAGTTCTTGCCACGGGAATTGAGATTGCCAACTCGGCCCGAGAGGTTTCCGACGGAGCCAACCGACAGGCAGCCACCGTAGAAGAGTTGGCATCAACAATGGAACAGGTCGCTCATAATTTTAATGATGCGTCAAGAAATGCCCGACGAACCGGCGAAATTGCCCACTCAACTTCTAATGATTTAGATTCTGTTAGCAAGTCCTCAAGCGATAGCATTGATGCCATACGTCAAATTGCCAACCGGATTGGTGTTATCAGCGAAATTGCATTCCAAACAAACCTGCTTGCGTTGAATGCTGCCGTTGAAGCAGCACGGGCAGGTGAACACGGGAAGGGCTTTGCTGTTGTGGCTGCAGAGGTAAGGAAACTCGCAGAAAAGAGTAAACTTGCTGCTCAGGAAATTAATAACCTTTCGGAGGAAACTGTTATTATTACTGAGAAAGCAGGCCAAGACATGGAAGAAATTATCCCTCAAATTCGAAAAAGTGCCGAAATGATTCAGGTTATTGCATCGTCAATTCTTGAACTTCAAACCGGAATCGACCAAATAAACGCTGGGGTTCAACAGTTGAACAACGTTACTCAGCAAAACGCCTCTTCAGCCGAAGAGATGAGCGCTTCGTCCGATTCTCTTTCAAACGAGGCTAAAAATTTCAGCGAACTTATTTCGTACTTTAAACTGTAAACTAATTCAACCATGAGCTTTCTAAATAATTTCAAGATAAAAGCCCGCATGAACCTTGTTATTTCGGTTTCTGCTGTAATTCTAGTTTTCTTTATGGCTTTCACTGCATACATTTATGAGAGTAAGAGAATTAAAAACCAAGCAGATAATCGCACTTGGGACTACTTAACTGCTTTAGGAAAAACAACCAGTAAAATAGTTGGCGAATCCAATGCTGAGGATGCTGCGCTGAGCAGCAAACTTGAAAAACACTTCACCAAAGGGAACTATATTGGAAACGGATACTTCTTTCTGGTTCGTAGCAACGACAAGTTCACCATAAACCCTTCGGCTTCATCATTAACCTCCGATGTTGACATTGTGGTTAACTTGGTTTCGAAAGAGAAAGGAAATATAAAGCATTCATACTTTGATAAGTTGGCTGACGACGATGCCATTCTGTACATCCACAAAGTTAATGCTAAAGACAACTACTATGTTGCAGCGAAAATTTTCGAATCGGAGGCTTACGTTGAGATTTCGAAGATGCTTAATACTATGCTATGGTTCTCGCCAGTAGTTTTCATTGTTTTTATGCTAGTTGTTATAGTATTTGCCAACGTAATTATAAAACCCATTAAACGAGGGGTTGATTTTTCGAAACAGATTTCAGAAGGAGACCTAACGGCCAACCTTGAGGTTAGAAACCTCGATGAAACCGGTGTGCTCTCGAAAACCTTGAACGAGATGGCCGAAAAACTTAAAGAAATTGTGCACAGCATTGAGAATGGAGCAGAAATAGTTTCGGGTGCAAGCGGCGAAATTAGCAGCGGTTCACAGCATTTGGCCTCAGGAGCAAACCAGCAGGCCTCCACTGTTGAGGAGCTCGCTTCATCAATGGAAGAAATAACCTCATCCATCGATCAGGTAAACCAAAGCGCAGCAGAAGCTAACGGAATTACCGAAGATATTGCCAAAAGAATGTATAAAGTGGGCGAATCGGCGTTGAAAAGCCAGAATGCTGTTATGAGCATCTCCGAAAAAATAAGAATCATCACCGATATTTCATTCCAAACAAATATTCTGGCGCTTAACGCAGCCGTTGAGGCTGCACGTGCAGGTGAGCATGGCAAAGGGTTTTCGGTTGTTGCAGGCGAAGTTCGAAAGCTGGCTGAGCGCAGTAAGCTTGCTGCCGACGACATAAGTGCCCTTTCGAATAAAACCGTTAAGGTAACCTCACAGGCCAATATGCTGCTGCAAAAACTTATCCCGGAAGTTAAGCTAACCGCAAACCTCATTCAGGAAGTTGCGGCCATTGCATCTGAACAGATAAAAAGCATGGATACGGTTAATGTTTCAATCCAGGAGTTGAACCAGGTTAGCCAGCAGAATGCAGTTGCTGCCGAGGAACTATCAACCGGTGCTGAAACACTAAACGAGCAGGCAAAAAGTTTCCTAAGCACCATAAGTTTCTTTAAGCTTCGCAAGTAATCTCTTTCTTACTCTATCTATTTGAAAATATGAGCATTTACAATGATTTTCTCATGTTTATTCTCAACTTATATATTAGTTTTTTTGATATGATGATTTAAATCACTGCGATACCTAAAACAAAATGCTTTAACTTAAGTATAAAGGTTGAATCGAAGTAACTTCAATGGATAAACTAAATAACAATACTTCCATGAAAACCAGAATCTTTTTCCCAATTATCCTTGCTACATTCTTTCTTGGCAGCATTTCTGTAAATGCCCAGAGCTATAAAATTCAAACTGCATTCGTGTATCAGCTAACTCGTTTAATCGACTGGTGCCCAAGTGGTAAACAGGGAAACTTTACCATTGGTCTTTTTGGCAATGATGCGAATATGTTGAATGAGCTAAATACTCTTAAAGGTCGTAAAGTTGCCGCACAATCAATTGAAATCATTCAGATTAACGATTTATCACAGTGCGGTACTGTAAATATACTGTTCGTTTCACGAACAAAAACTTCCGAATTACAACGTATTATTTCTGCTGTTGGCTCTGGTTGCACGCTTGTGGTAGCTGATGACCCCGGAGCTGCTTCGAAGGGGGCTGCTATTAGTTTTCTTGAAAACAACGGGAAAATTCAGTTCGAAGTTAACAAATCGTACGCCCAAAAGCACTCACTAACAATAAACAACAAGCTCATTGAACTTGCTTCAACTGTTTACTAAGCTTCCTCTCATCATATATGAACGGCTTGAAAATATAATATCAAGCCGTTCTTTTTTTGTACATTTACCATAAACTCAATAATTCTGCAATATGAAAATCATTCGACTACTTGCCCTGCTCCTCCTATTTTCACAGACAGCATTGGTTGCACAGGAACAGTCTGATTCAACAGGAAAAGTGAGCCCCGTTCGTTTCAGTTCCAGCGTTGTTAGCCGCTACGTTTGGCGAGGAATCCTTTTCGAGGCAACACCACACATTCAGCCAACCATGGAGTATCGCTACAAGGGTTTCTCAGTGGGAGTTTGGGGATCGTACGGAATTTCGGACCCCTTCGCCGAAATCGATCTATTCGCATCATACACATATGGATATTTCACAGCAACCATTTTTGACTACTTCATTGAAAATGAATCGAACCTAAATCTCAACAGCTACTTTGTATGGAAGAATTCTACATCTCCACATGCGCTTGAAGGAACAATCTCATTCAACGGAACAGAGAACTTTCCGCTAACCTTAACCGCAGCAACTTTTTTTTACGGGAACGATCGGGATCAGAATAACGATAATTTTTTTTCAACCTACCTAGAAATTGGCTACAGCATACCAGTAAAAGCATCGGTTATTAACCTGAAAATTGGTGGAACTCCAGGCGAAAGTATTTACGCTAATAAAACAGGAATTGTGAACTGTAGCCTAGGGCTTTGCAAGGATATAAAAGTTACAAACCATTTTTCACTTCCTGTTTTTTCTGAATTCATAGTAAACCCTGCTGCGAATGATGTTTTTTTTGTGTTTGGTGTAACATTGTAGTAGGAATTTTAGTTTAAATCCTTAGGATAAAGTATTAAACAATGACTGAGAAGATCGTTTCTTTAAGATACAAAATTGGTTTGACCCTGGGGATTGGGATATTTGCAACAGCAATCATTCTAATTGCCATTTCTACCATTTCGTTCCGTAGTAGCTCCCTCGAAGCGGCACAAGAGGAAGCCTTTGCCAGAGCCCGCGAGTTTGCTGCCCAAGTGCAAAAACCCATGAACGAAGCGTTAAACGCCTCGTCGTCGTTGGCCAATGCTTTATCGGCTGCAGGAAACTCAACCGGCGATATTTCACTTAAACGAAGCGATGCCGAACAAATGGCCGGAAAAGTATTGCTGAGCAATAAAGCATTCCTAGGGCTAACCTTAGGGTTTGAACCCAACGCATTCGACGGGCTTGACTCGCAGTATGTAAACTCTCCCCATTCCGATGAAACTGGCCGATTCCTCTCGTACCTCACAAAAAACAGTGAAACCAGCTTTGTTGTTGAACCCCTTATCGATTACCAAAACCAGGAGGTTGGCCCCTGGTACTGGATTCCTAAGAATACGCTCAAAGACGCAATAAATGGTCCGGTTATCTACCCCGTTCAGGGTGTTGACATGCTAATGGTTTCGTTTATGACTCCGGTTATTAAAAATGGGGCATTTGTTGGGGTTACCGGCATCGATATTTCTATTGACTTCCTCCAAGAAATGGTTTCTCAGCTCGAAATGTTTGACGGAAAAGCCCATATCACTGTCCTTTCACACAATGGGATTATTGCCGCATCAACGGTTGACAAGAATCATATAAACCAGCCCATCAAGAATATTAATACTAATGGATTCCAGCATCAGCTCGATATTCTTCACTCGCAACGCGAGGAACTTTTTGTTAAGGATGGTTTGCTAAATATTTTCGTCCCCATTACAATTGGAAATACAGGAACCCCCTGGCAGGTGAGCCTTAGCTTACCGTTGAGCTACATAACCCGTGAAGCAACAAGAGGTATGTGGCAGCTAATTGGAATTGGAATTGTTCTAACACTGCTAAGTATCTTTGTCATTGTTTTTGTGATTGGTCGACTTATCAATCCGCTCGCCTCAATTTCTGCCATTGCCAACAATATTTCTGTGGGGAATCTGGAGAATATCTCAAAAGTTAAGGTTTCTAACGATGAGGTAGGAATGGTTTACCACGCTTTTAGGAAAATGACTGAGAACCTGCAGAATATAATTAAAAGCATTATGGATGGTGCTGAAAGCATTTCAGATGCTAGCATCGAGATGAGTTCCGCCTCTCAGCAGCTATCACAGGGAGCAAACCAGCAGGCAGCTGGTGCCGAAGAGGTTTCGAGCTCCATGGAAGAGATGGCTTCGAATATACAACAGAATACCGATAATGCTCAGCAAGCCAACAAAATTTCGCAGAAGGTTTCCGAAGGAATTAAGAACATTAGCCACGCTGCCACCGAGAGCCTCGATTCAATCCGAATTATTTCCGATAAAATAATGATTATTAACGATATAGCATTCCAAACAAACCTTCTTGCCTTGAACGCTGCTGTGGAGGCGGCTCGTGCCGGGGAGCATGGTAAAGGATTTGCCGTTGTTGCCTCGGAGGTAAAACGGCTTGCCGAGCGAAGCCGAACAGCTGCCGATGAAATTGTAACCCTCTCCTCGAAAAGTGTTGGAATAACAGAAAGCGTTGTGGAGCTTATGGAGAAGCTTATTCCTGAAATTGAGAACACCGCAACCCTGGTACAAGAAATTGCTGTTTCGAGCATGGAGCAGAATAGTGGTGCCGATCAGGTAAACACCGCTATTCAACAGCTTAACCAGGTTACCCAGCAGAATGCTGCATCAAGCGAGGAGCTTGCCACTAGCTCTGAGGAGCTGAAGGAGCAGGCAGAACTACTTAAAGAAATTGTCGCCTTCTTCAAAATACAGGGTTAAAATTGGTTTTCAACCCGTTACATTTTCAGAAAATTTTCAATCTCGCGAAGGAGTTCCTCGCCGAATATTGGTTTTGCGATGTAGCTATCGCAACCGGCTTGCAAACACTTCTCCCTATCGCCAACCATTGCGTAGGCTGTTAGAGCAATAACGGGCAAATCCTTCCTCATGTTTTTAATAATAGTGGTTGCCTCTAACCCGTTCATTACTGGCATTTTCACGTCCATTAGTATTAAACTAATTTTCGGATTTGAGCGAACATGCTCAACGGCTTCGGCACCGTTAAAAGCCCTAATTACTTTTACGCCACTATCGGATAGCAACTCGCTAACGTAAATATAATTGGCCTCCTCATCCTCAGCAACCAGTATGGTGCTTCCATTAAAGCTAAAAGAATCCTGCTTGCTATCATCAG
>DAOSWM010000091.1:0-10015 GCA_035380045.1 Tenuifilaceae bacterium
CAACTTACATCACCGATTCTATTTGAGGTGTTTTTGCAGTGCTTAATTTCAATAGTGCTTTCACTTTTTCTTTTAGAAAATTTAAGGCCAGCAATTAAAAACTTTTTTGAGGTTGATTTTAATGTCTATTTCAACGAACCAGCGGTTTACCTATGTATTCTCGGGATTATTGTTATTAGTTTAGGCTTAACTGCTCTGTTTGTTGGATTTAATTTATTTAGTAAAGCATCAACAATCGATATCCTGTCACGAAAAAGTAAGTATTCTGGAAACAGAGTTTTAAAAATGCTGCTGATTACTCAGGTTGCAGTTGTTATCTCGTTACTTTCGGGAACTTTTTTGGTAAACAAGCAAATAAACTTCGTTTTCAATAAACCTCTAGGTTTTGACAAGGAAAACGTTTTGGTGGTTCATCTTAACGATTTAACAAAAGATCCTGCCGTTTTTGCCAACGAGTTGAAACTGAAAAGTTCGATTGTTTCTGTTGGATTTACCAACCAACACTTTGGATATCCAACACAAAGTTATAATCTCGAAGGATTTGGAATTGACGGTAATGCCGAGCTGGTTTTTGCAAACTACAGCTATCTTGAGACAATGAATATAAATCTCGAAAAAAATTGGTTTCAACTTTCGGATGACACAATTTCCGGATTGGTTGTAAACAATCATCTTTATAACAGGTTAATGGAGAAACATGGAAACATTGAAGCATTGCAGGAATACCAGAATAGCCAGAATACAAACAATATAAAAATAATTGGCGTTACCAGCGATTTTAATTACCGATCGGCGCATGAGCCAATTGGCGATTTTGCATTTTTACTTGGCGAATCATTTTCCAGAGGAAGATTCACGCATATTCGACTGAAGCCAAACTCAACAATGAGCGATATCAAAAGCATTGAAAACGTTTGGAAGGCACATTATCCGGGACAGGATTTTAACTATTTCTTTATCGACGAAAAAATAAACCAGCAATACAAGGGAGAAATCATTCTACGCCGAATTTTACTGGCTTTTTCAATTATTGGAGCGCTAATCTGTATTATTGGAGTAAGCGCGCTTTCGTTGTACATTTCGCAGCAAAGCACCAAGGAAATTGGCATTCGTAAAGTGAATGGAGCCAAAACATGGGAAGTGATGGCATTGCTAAATATGAATTTTGTGAAATGGGTAACCATTGCATTTTTTATTGCAATCCCAATCTCGTGGTTTGTACTTAGAATGTGGCTGCAGAATTTTGCTTTCAAAACTGATATAAAGTGGTGGATTTTTGCTCTTTCCGGAACAATGGTTTTGGGGATTATTTTGATAATTGTTAGCTGGCAAAGTTGGAAAGTGGCCAAAAGTAACCCCATTGAAGCGTTGAGGTACGAGTAGTTGATTTTTTCGATTCAAGAAGTTAACGTGCTTTAGGTTTTTAAAGATTATATAGTAAATCTTGAACCATTTATTTTGTTTTTGGTTGATGATATAAAAGATTTTATGAAAACCTGGGACGAATATATTTACTCAGTGGTTCCCGTTGTATCAAACACCCAAATTGCTGAGGGAGCCTGGATTTTATCTTTCGAACGAAATTTCGATTTTCTTGCAGGGCAAGTTATTGCGCTTGGAGTTACGCCCGATATTGCACCCCGACTTTACAGTATTGCCAGCGGCGAAAAGGATATTTTGGTTGAGATTCTTTACACCGAAAAATTGGACGGCAAACTAACTCCAATGCTTTCGCTTCTTAAATCCGGCGATAAATTGATGGTTTCCGAACCTTTCGGGAGTTTTACACAAACTGATGATTCGGCCATTTATGTTGCAGCCGGAACCGGAATTGCTCCGTTTATTTCGCGGATTCTTTCGGGAAAAGGAGCGAACCCTACACTAATTCATGGGGCAAGCTATCCGGAGTTTTTTTACTACGAGAATTTTCTGAACGAGAAGTTAGGGAAAAGTTACATTCAGTGTTGCTCACGCTGCGATACCGATGATGTGTTTCAGGGAAGAGTTACCGATTTCATTCTGCAATGGAAAAATTTCAACCCCAATAAAAAGTACTACCTTTGCGGCAGCGCCGAAATGGTTGTCGAAACTCGCGATTTGCTTATTTCTCGCGAAGTTCCTTTCGCAAACATCAACGCTGAAATTTATTTTTAGTTTGAGAATTGCCAACTGAAAACTGAGAATTGCCAACTTTTTTAAATATTTATGTCAAAAACGTCACTCTTCGGATTATCGCTTTCCCAACTTACCGATTTGGTTTTAGCCGAAGGTTTACCAAAATTTACCGCTAAACAAATTGCCGATTGGCTTTATAAAAAGGATATCGATAGTATCGACCAGATGACAAACCTTTCCTTAAAGGTTCGTGAGAAACTTGCTGAGAAATATACCTTTGGTTTATCAAAACCTGTGAAAGTTTCCGAGTCAGCCGATGGAACAAAAAAGTATCTTTTTTCAGCTGGAGAGATGAAGTTCGTTGAGGCTGCGTATATTCCCGATAACGACAGGGCAACGCTCTGCGTTTCATCGCAGGTTGGCTGCAAAATGGGATGTTTGTTCTGCATGACCGGCAAGCAGGGTTTTCAGGGAAATCTTTCCGCTGGCGAAATTGTAAATCAACTTCGCAGCATTCCCGAGTGGCACAACATCTCAAATATTGTTTACATGGGAATGGGCGAACCGTTTGATAATTTGGAGAATGTTTTACAATCGCTGGATATTCTGACTTCCGAATGGGGAATGGCGATGAGTCCACGCAGAATTACGGTTTCAACAATTGGTGTGATTCCTGCAATGCGTGAGTTTTTGGAAAAAAGTCAGTGCCATTTGGCGGTTAGCCTGCACACTCCATTCGATGATGAACGCCGAAGTTTGATGCCAATTCAGAATGTTTACCCAATTGAGGAAGTTGTAAAAGAAATTAGGAAATTTGATTTTTCGGGTCAGCGCCGAGTTTCATTCGAGTATATTATGTTCGATGGTGTAAACGATTCGCCACAGCACGTTAAGGAAATGGCTCGCCTGCTCAATGGTTTGCAATGCAGAGTAAATCTCATCCGTTTCCACTCAATTCCTGCCAGTCCGCTGAAAGGATCGCCCGATGAGCGAATCTTTGAATTTAGAGATTCGTTAACTTCCAAAGGAATTTTCACAACAATTCGTGCCTCGCGCGGACAGGATATTCAGGCTGCCTGCGGGTTGCTATCAACAAAAGAAATCCAAAAGAACAAGGGAATTTCCTAACAGAAAGAAGTTTTTCTACTCCAAATTTTTATTGGCACAACCTTTGAACTTACAAATCAAACCAGTTAACGGTAAATTGGTTAAATTTGTAGGATAAATCTCTATTGTTATGAAAAAGATAAATCTTTTAATTCCGGCAATTATGCTATTTGCATGCTCAAAAGCGCAGGAACCTTATAATATTCCTGAATCATCTGGAAAGTTTGCAGTCGATTTATATAAGCAGCTTACTCAAGAGAGTCAGGGAAATATTTTCATATCGCCATTTAGCATAAACACTGCCATGGGAATGACCTATGCCGGAGCCAACGCTGAAACCAAGAATCAAATTTCACAGGTTTTTGGCTATCCTTTGGAGGATAAAAATCTTCACGCTGAGCTTGGAAACCTTCAACTTCGATTGGGAAAAATGGAATCGGAAGGAATTGAGATTTCAGTTGCCAACCAGCTTTGGGCCGACAAGGAGTATAAATTCCGATGTCGATACACCAGAGGTGTAAAAAGAGCCTACAAGGCGCCAGTTAAGAAAATGCCTTTCAGAGTAACGCCTGATAAGTGTAGGCTTGAGATTAATAGCTGGGTTGAAGCGCAAACGAAAGAACGCGTGAAGGACTTGCTACCCGAAGGGTCGATAACCGACTTAACGGCACTCGTTCTCACCAACGCAATCTACTTTAAGGGACAGTGGGACACAAAGTTCGATGCGGAAAATACCACCGATGGATTTTTCTTTACATCTCCCAGCGAGAAGGTTGAGTGCAGAATGATGAATGCGCAGAAAAAGTTCAACCTTTACCGAGGCGATGAAATTGCGCTTATTGAGTTGCCCTACGTTGATAAAAAATTCTCGATGCTGGTGCTTCTTCCAAACGAGGAAACTTCTCTCGCCGAGGTTGAAAAAGGATTTTCAATTGAAAAATTGAATAAATATTTCGATTTGATGGCCGAGTCGGATGTTTCGCTTTCATTTCCAAAATTCAAGTTTGAATCGGAGTTCAAACTGAAATCTTCGCTTTCGCAAATGGGAATGCCCATCGCCTTCAGCGATAAAGCGGATTTTACCCGCATGTCGAAAAAACCCGATCTGAAAATCGATGAGGTTTACCACAAGGCTTTTGTTGAAGTTTCCGAGGAAGGAACCGAAGCAGCCGCAGCAACTGCTGTGGTGGTTGTAAGGAAATCATTTGCGGTTCCGGAAAAGTTCATCGCCAATCGTCCATTCCTTTTCCTAATTCGTGAAAACGAAACCGGAAATATTCTGTTTATGGGACGAGTTGTAAATCCAGCTAAATAATTCTTTCAGGAGTTTTTTTCTGATTAATGATTTTTAAATAGTCATTAATCATTTATCAATAATCATTGTTCCTTGTGAGCCGTTACATTGCAAACTTAATTTCCCAGGGCGAGCACCAGCAGCTCGACTTTAAGCACTCAATCTCCGATTCGAGAAAAATTGCACGTACCCTTGCCGCTTTTGCAAATACCGATGGAGGAACGCTGCTAATTGGTGTTAAGGACAACGGAAATGTTTCGGGCGTAAACTCCGAGGAGGAGTACTACATGCTAGAGGGCGCTGCGCAAATGTACTGCAAACCTGAGGTGAAACTGAAGGTTACTCGCTGGGACATTAACGGAAAGGTTGTGCTGGAAGTTTACGTTCGAGCCGATTCCAAAAATCTTTACAAGGCGCAGGACAAGAACGGAAAGTGGAAAGTCTTCTTTCGCCAGAAAGACGAGAATTTTGTTGCAACTCCCCTTCAGGTAAAAGTTTGGAATGCAATTCGCTACCGCAAAGCTGTTCGCTTTAACCTCTCACACAAGGATCAGCTCCTGATCGATTACCTGAAGGAGCATGGTAAAATTACGGTCGACGAGTATTGCCGAATGGCATTTATCCCCCACAAAGAGGCAGAAAACGTTCTGGTGAATCTGGCTGTTTTGGGAATAGTTGTTTTAAAACAGATTAATGAGGAAGAGACTTTCCTTTTAATTCAATCGTAGCAAAATCTTCGCTTCAAACATCTTCAAAAACCTTTTCTACAATCGTTTGCAGATTACTGATTTTGTTTGCCAGATATTGGTATTTTACTAATTTTGCTCAAACTATTTTAACCATTTTCCTAATTACAAACCCACAACATAATGAGCAAATCAGTGTCAGTTGGAAATAAGGGCAAAGGAGTTCGTTCAGATTGTGCTGTTACCCTCGAGCTTACCGAAAGCGGAGGAATTCAACTTCAGGTTGAGAGTAAGGTGAATGCAATCTACGGAAAGCAGAATGAGAAGCTAATCGTGGACATTCTTTCATTCTACTCGGTTCAGAATGCAAGTATCCTGGTTGAGGACAGCGGTGCTCTGCCTTTTGTCCTTGCAGCACGCATGGAGGCTGCTATTCGTAAAGTTACAGGTTCCGAAAAGGAGTTCCTGCTTCCTGTGCTTCCTCAGAATCAGTACCAAACAACCCGCGACAGGAATCGTATCTCAAGGCTTTATCTTCCGGGGAATACACCTTCGCTGATGATAAATGCCGGAATCCATCATCCTGATGGAGTTATTCTCGATTTAGAGGATGCTGTGGCCATTGACAAAAAGTACGAAGCCAGCTTTGTTGTTCGCAACGCTCTTCGCAACCTCGATTTTTACGGGGCAGAACGCATGGTTCGTATCAACCAAATTCCACGTGGGCTCGATGATTTGGATTACATAATCCCTCATAACGTACATCTTCTCCTGGTCCCAAAATGCGAAAGTGCTGACCAAATTAAGGTGCTTAACCAGAAAATTGATGAGCTTAAAGCGAAGCACAACATTAACTATGACATTTGGCTTATGCCAATTATTGAAAGCGCGCTTGGTGTGATTAAAGCCTACGAGATTGCCACCGCTGCAAAGAATGTTGTCTCCCTTGCAATTGGTTTGGAAGATTACACCGCCGACCTGGGCGTGAAACGTACGCTCGAAGGAAACGAATCGTTCTTTGCAAGAACCCAGCTGGTGAATGCTTGTCGTGCTGCTGGAATCCAACCTATCGATTCGGTATTCAGCGATGTAGCCGACATGGAAGGTTTGAGGGAGAACGTTAAACGTTCTAAGAGCCTTGGTTTCGATGGAATGGGCTGTATTCACCCACGCCAAATCAAGGTTATTCACGAAAGTTTTGCTCCCGAGCAGGATGAGATTGAGAAAGCTAAAAAAATTGTTCGTGCATTCGACGAGGCAACCGCAAAAGGGTTAGGCGTTGTTTCGCTTGGAACAAAAATGATCGATCCACCCGTTGTTAAGCGTGCAGAAAAAACAATCAATTTAGCAACAAATTTAGGATTAATACCAGAAAACTGGAGAGAGGAGTTTTTAAATGAGTAAGCTGGTTAAAAATGCAGTGGGACGAATGGTCCCAACCGAAATAAACGGACAAGAAGCCATTCCATTTAAAGGGGTTGGTAAACACAGACCCACAGGACGAAAATATGCACCGCCTATTCCAACGGCTATCGATTATCCTGAAGATGGCAATAAAGTAGTAGGATCGCTAAAAGAAGCTTTGCAAAAATGTGGTTTAAAAGATGGAATGACGATATCTACTCATCACCACTTACGTGATGGTGATTTGGTGAGTAACACAATTTTTGATGCAGCACACGAAATTGGTGTGAAAAATCTGGTATGGTTTCCTTCGGCATCATTCCCATGCAACGAGCCTATTACAAAATACCTTGAAGATGGAACTATAAATCGTATTGAAGGAAGTATGAATGGCCCTTTGGGAAAATTTGTTAGTCAGGGAAAAATGAAAGGTACCGCTGTCTTGCGCTCTCATGGCGGCCGAGTTCAGGCTATTCAGGATGGTGAAGTTAAAATTGATATAGCAGTGTTAGCTGCTCCTTCATCCGACTTTTTTGGGAATGCAAATGCATTAAGCGGGCCATCGGCCTGTGGTGTATTAGGTTATGCTACAACCGATTATTTATATGCAGATAAGGTAATTGTAATTACCGACAATTTGGTTGATTTTCCAAATATGCCGATGGAAATTGAAGGTAATTATGTTGATTATGTTGTTGTTGTGGATAAAATTGGTATTCCTGAAAAAATAGTTTCCGGTACTACTCAAATCACTAAAAGCCCCGACAGATTACTAATTGCTGAATTAACAGCTCAATTTTTACAGGAAAGCGGAATATTGAAGGATGGTTGTTACATGCAGGCTGGAGCAGGAGGAACTTCGTTGGCTATTGGTTACTATGTTCATCAAATATTAAAAGCAAAAGGATGGAAATCTAAGCTGGGATTTGGTGGAAGCACCAAATATATGGTTCAGATGCTTGAGGAAGGAACCATGGAGCATATTATGGATGCTCAGGCTTTTGATTTGGAAGCAGTTGCGAGTATTGCTAACAATAAAAATCACCATCAGTATCCGGTATATAACGCTTATAATTTCCACTCAAAAGGAAATTTAACATCTATGATGGATATTATGATTTTAGGTGCAACTGAAGTGGATGTTAATTTTAATGGCAATGTTGTTACTCATTCTGATGGATATTTGCTACACGGAATTGGTGGATGGCAAAACTGTTTGCATGCAAAAAATGTGATTCTACCAATCCCACTATTCAGAGATAGAATTCCTGTAATTAAAGACGAAGTAACAACAATATGCGGCCCAGGCGAAATGATTGATATTATTGTTACTGAACGAGGTATCGCTATTAACCCAAGGCGTACTGATTTAATTGAAAAAATGAAAGGCAGCAAGTTGCCAATTAAAACAATCGAAGAGCTGAAAGCAGAGGCCGAAGCTATATGTGGGACAGCGCAAAAGCCAAATATTTCAGATGAGATCGTTGCTGCCATAAAATGGGTTGATGGAACAATAATCGATGTTGTTAGAAAAGTTATTGAATAAATACTGTTCTCATTTTATAAAATGTGCCACGGAATTTCGTGGCACATTTTTTTTAAACCTTTCCCTGACAATTGAATAGTTAAAATTATTTTAAAATATGTGTTAGCCAACATATAAATAGTTGTATATTTACTTGTTATCATAAGTTTAAAAACTAATAAAAGCTAAGATTTACATGGGAAAGAAATATGCAAATCTGGTTAAGAATGCGGTAGGACGAATGGTTCCAACCGAAGTTAACGGAAAACCTCAGGTTCCCTTTATGGGAGTTGGAAAGTACAAACCTACCGGTCGAAAATACGCGCCTCTAATCGCTTCCTGCGCCGATTATCCTGCCGATGGAAATAAAATTGTTCCTTCGCTAAAGGATGCTCTTGTAAAATCAGGATTACGCGATGGGATGGTGATTTCAACTCATCACCATTTTAGGAATGGTGATTTGCTTGCAGTTCAAATTTTCGATATTGCACACGAGCTGGCAATTAAAGATTTGGTATGGGTTCCTTCTGCTTCGTTCGAATGTCACAGCCCGCTAATCAAGTATCTTGAGGATGGAACAATTCATCACATCGAGGGAAGTATGAACGGTGCGCTGGGTCGATTTACATCCGAAGGAAAAATGAAGGGAATGGGGATTCTCCGTTCCCACGGCGGTCGTTACCAGGCAATTCAGGATGGCGATGTTGTGGTTGATATTGCAGTGATAGCTGCTCCAACCGCCGATCCGTTTGGAAATGCAACCGGCGATCGCGGTCCTGCTGCCTGCGGATTACTTGGCTTTGCGCTTGCCGATTCTCAATACGCCAATAAAGTTATTATTGCAACCGATAACGTTGTTCCTTTCCCATGTATTCCATGGCAAATTCATGGAAACTATGTTGATTACGTTGTTGTGGTAGATCAGATTGGAATTCCTGAAAAAATTGTTTCGGGAACAACAGAAATTACCAAAAGTCCCGACAGGCTTCTCCTTGCCGAAATGACTGCGCAATTCTGCGATGAGGCCGGAATTATTCATGATGGTTTTTCTTTTCAAGCCGGAGCAGGAGGAACGGCTTTGTCAATTGGAATTTACTTTGCCGATAAGTTGCGCGAACGCGGGATGAAAGCCCGCTTTGCGCGCGGTGGTAGCAACAAGTATTTGGTTAACATGCTCGAGGAAGGCTTGGTCGATTTTATTCTCGATGGGCAAACCTTCGACTTAGAAGGCGTTCGCTCCATGCGCGAGAATTTTAACCACCTTAACACTAGCCCATTTACAAGTTACAACTACCACGGAAAGGGGAACTTTGCGTCAATGGTTGATGTTGTAATTTTGGGTGCAACCGAAGTCGATGTAAACTTCAACGCAAACGTAGTTACGCACTCCGACGGAGTTCTTCTCCATGGTATTGGCGGCTGGCAGAACTGTCTGTTCTCAAAATGCACTATTCTTCCAATTCCGCTTTTCCGCGATCGCATCCCTGTTATTCGTGATGAGGTAACAACGGTTTGTGGCCCTGGCGATCTTATCGATGTAATTGTAACCGAACGCGGTATTGCGATAAATCCGCTTAGGAAAGATTTGCTTGAGAAGTTGAAAGATTCGAAACTTCCAATAAAAACCATCGAGCAGCTCAAGGAGGAGGCAGAAGCAATTTGCGGAAAACCTGAGAAGATTGAGTTTACTGATGAACCAATTGCTGTAATCAAATGGGTTGATGGAACAATTATCGATACCGTTTGGAAAGTGAAGAAGTAGAAAGTTATTGATGCCACTTCATTTTCCAATTTTACCTACCAAAGGTAGGTGTCCGGCTGTTCTTTGCCGGTCATGGAAACCTGCCTGATCTACCTGTCGGCAGACAGGCGTCAGGCAGGCGT
>DAOSWM010000092.1:0-9887 GCA_035380045.1 Tenuifilaceae bacterium
CTTCCTACTTCTCACCCTCTTCTCACCTCCTTCGCCAGCTTATCAATCGCGCGGGTTAGCGTTTTTCCAACCGATGCGAAGTTCATTTCCATTACTTCGGCCATCTCCTTGTACGAGAATCCCTCCTTGTATAGAATAATCAGCGCCTTCTCCTTTTTGCTAAGAATATCCAGTGCCCGGCGAACCTGCTGTGAGCGTTCAAGTTGAATTTGAATATCCTCGGCACCCTCTTCGTTATGGCTTTGCCCATTGTCCCCGAAAACAAACCTACGGTTAAACTTGTGGAGGTTTACGCACCTGTTGTATGCAACACGATAAATCCACGCCTTTTGGTTCTCAATGGATTGCTTCTTGTCCGTTTTCTCAATTAGCTGCGCGAATGCTTCCTGCGCAATATCCTTTGCGTGTTCGGTATCTCCCGTCCAGCGAAAACAGAACCTTTCAAGGTTGCGAAAATTCTCTTGGTAAAACGTATTAAAATCCATTGGCTCAAAAGTCATTCATATGACAAACTCAACTGCGATTTGTGACAATAGGGAGAAAAAAAGTTCAAAACATCCGTCCGATTGCTTAAAGCGATAACACACCCGTCTGACCGCTCAAAGCGGTCTGACGGGTAAAGCTATGCCAGCGCTGCCATAGCCTCACTTTCACTCTCCACAAAGTTTATTCTTTTATGCTTGTTGCTTTCGAAAATAAAATCGTGTAAGCTTTTACTGGTGAACTTCGAGAAATTGCCAACAATGGCAAGCTTAAAGTTATAGTTCGAAAATTTTTGCAGAATCTCGCCGGCCAGTTGTGTTTTTAAATCGAAGAATTCCGGGGCTAAGTGTTTTTCATCAACAATAACGCCAGTTGCTCCTTGGTACGAACAGTTTGCCATTAAATCGAGGGCATCCTGAACCTCGTTTATCACAAAGTTGTCGGAGTTAAGCTTGGCAATTTTTGAGTGGTTGCTTGTTATAATTTCAATTGTCATATTTAAAAAGATGTTAGGTAGGGTGTTGCCCCAATTGCAATCAAATTTAAGTCAATTGGTTATATTTGCTAAATTATGAAACTCAATTTATTCATGAAATAATTAAAAACTATTTATATGAGAACTCCTCTGCTTGCTTTTGTTTGGTTATTGGTTCAGTGTAATATTGCTTTTTCGCAGAATACCGAGCGAAGTTTCTTGGCACAAAACCGTTCTGGAAATGAAGTTATCGTTATGGTTACCGATGGTGAGTACCATATTGTTCCAGTTAACGAGCAAACGTTTCATGTAAAATTTTTGCCCAAGGGCAAAGAGGTTCGTGATTTAGCATTCGGGGCAGTACCTCAACCAACGTTTTCCGATTTTGAGGTTGTTGAAAACACCCAGAATCTGCTAATTAAAACCTCTGGAATTGAAGTTGAAGTTACCAAAAATCCTTTTCAACTTCAGTTTTTTTACCGTGGCGAGCTGGTTACGCAGGAGTTTAACGGCTACCAGCAAACCGACTCGCTAATGATGATGAGTTTGAAACTTGAGGAGGATGAGATTCTCTACGGTGGCGGCGCTCGCGTTTTAGGAATGAACAGGCGAGGGAACAGATTGCAACTTTACAACAGGGCTCACTACGGTTACGAAACCCGTTCGGAGCTGATGAACTATAGCCTGCCGGTGGTGGTTTCATCAAAAAAGTATGCGCTCTTTTTTGATAACGCGTCCTCGGCTTTCCTCGATTTGGACAGTAAAGGGAACAACGAGCTGGTTTTTGAAAGCGCATTCGGAACCATGAATTATTACGTGGTAGTAGGGAACGATTGGTACGATTTAACTTCGCAGTTCACTGCGCTAACCGGCCGACAGCCCCTGCCACCACGCTGGGTATTCGGGAATTTTAGTAGCCGGTTCGGTTACCATTCACAGAATGAAGTGTTGACTACAATCAACAAGTTTTTTGCTGATTCCATTCCGGTTGATGCGGTTATAATTGATATTTACTGGTTTGGTCCCGGAATTTTCGACTACATGGGCAACCTGAACTGGTACCGCGATAGTTTTCCCGAGCCACAGCGAATGATTGATGAGCTAAAGAGCAAAGGTGTGAAAACCGTTCTGGTTACAGAGCCATTTATTCTCACCACATCCGACAGGTGGAACGAGGCGGTTGCGAACGATATTTTGGGGAAAGATTCGGCTGGAAATCCATATACCTACAACTTCTACTTCGGGAACACCGGATTGATTGATGCTTTTAAACCCAAAGCGGCCAATTGGTTCTGGAATATTTACAAGCAGTTTACCAGTCAGGGCATTGGTGGCTGGTGGGGCGATTTGGGTGAGCCCGAGGTTCACCCATCGGGATTGCTGCACGTAAACGGAAGTGCCGATGAGGTTCATAATGCCTACGGGCACCAGTGGGCGAAAATAATTTACGAGGGCTACCGGAACGATTTTCCCAACCAGCGTCCCTTCATCCTAATGCGAGCCGGGTATGCTGGATCGCAGCGTTACGGAATGATTCCCTGGACTGGCGATGTGAACCGCAGCTGGGGTGGGCTGGTTCCGCAACCCGAAATTTCATTGCAAATGGGAATGCAGGGTGTTGCATACATGCACTCCGATTTGGGCGGGTTTGCCGGCGGTGATTCCATTGATAATGAGCTGTACGCACGCTGGTTGCAGTACGGCGTTTTTCAGCCAGTTTACCGTCCGCATGCGCAGGAGCATATTCCTTCGGAGCCGGTTTTCCAAACAGAGGAAACCAAAGCGCTTGTTAAAAAATCTATCGATTTGCGGTACAGACTGAAACCCTACATTTACAGCATGGCGTTTGAAAACAGCCAATCGGGTAAACCGCTGATGATTCCTCTCTTTTTCAACGAGCCAGAAAATTCAACCTTGCTTGAGTACTCCGACGCCTACATGTGGGGCGATGCGTTTCTGGTTTCGCCGGTGAAGGAGCGGGGCAAAACTCAGCAACAAGTTTACCTGCCAGCAAATTCAAACTGGACAAATTTTTTTACTGGTGAAGCTCACACGGGAGGGGCAGAGGTTACGGTTGATCTAAGCATTAACCATATTCCCGTTTTTGTGAAGGGAGGTTCGTTTATTCCTATGGTTCCAAAAGCAACCAACGAGCAGAACTACTCGCTTTGCGAGTTTGATATGCACTACTACGTTGATGATGAGCAAAAAAGTTCAGCTTACAGGCTGTATAACGACGATGGGAAAACTCCCGATTCGTTTGAAAAAAGGATGTATGAGTTTGTGGAATTTAAGGCAACCCAGAGTGATTCAACACTGGTTTTAAAAATTGATATGGTAGTTGGTGAGAATTATTCAGTTGAAAAAAAACTGGTTAACATGGTTCTACACAACATTCGGAATGAACCCAAGGAGATACTGGTTAACGAGACGATTGTTGAGGGCACGGACTATATTTTCATTGAATCAGATAACCGCATACATTTTAAGATTGAGTTAAGGCAGGAACCGAAAAAAATTGAAATTCGCTTTTAGCATAGTATTTAAAACAATTTGATAATGGAGCAAAAAAGAAAAAAGGTTATTACCGAAAGCATCGTTACATTCATTTTCTTCCTGGTAATTGGCGTTGTACTTTGGCAAACGCAGGGCCACATCTTTTTCCTTTTCAACTTTGGTTACATTGGATTTTCTGCTTCGTTGGGTGAGCTGGTTTTTGGTTTGCTTCCTCGCGAGAAAAAGATGTGGGGAAGAAAAATTAGCCAGCTAATGATTGGCCTTTACATGCTCGGCGTTTTGGGTTTCCTGGGGCGGGAGAACATGCAAATTGAGGGATTCTTCTTCTACCTGCTAGCAGGAACTTTCTCTGGGCCGGTTTTGCATTATCTCATCGCCAAGATTGGGGGAACCTTCCTGTTTGGTCGTGGATGGTGTGGCTGGGCCTGCTGGACAACCATGGTGCTCGATTTTTTCCCGTGGATGAAACCTCAGAATGAAAGGTTAAAGTATTGGGGAATTCTTCGTTACGTGCACTTCTTTGCGGCACTTGTGCTAGTGTTAGTCCTGTGGTTTGTTTATCAGATGAGGGATTTCGACAAGCACTCAACCGTTGAGCTGTACTGGCTAATTGTTGGGAACATTGCATACTTTGCATTCGCCATAATTCTTGCTGCAATTCTAAAGGATAACAGGGCTTTCTGTAAGTACGTTTGTCCTATTCCCACCTTGATGAAACCCGGGGCTCGGTTCTCGGTTTGGAAAATTGAAATTGATGCTGAAAAGTGTGTTGAATGCGAACTCTGCGAGCAGCACTGTCCCATGAACGTTAAGCTTCTCAGCTACATGCGGGAAGGGAAACGGGTTGTTTCAACCGAGTGCGTTGCGTGCCAGCAGTGCGTAAATATTTGCCCCGAGGGGGCAGTAAAGTACACCAAAAAGTGGGGGCGAGGTTAGTGCTTAATGTAATTTAAAATATCAGTAGGTTGTAAACAATTAGCGATACGCAAACTACCAAACCAATAGTTGCAAGCCTATGAGCGTTTAGCATGGAATTGTTCAACTTGTCGAGGCTCAATAATGCTCCCGAAATAAGAAGCGCTAAAACGCAAACAGCAGCAATTGCAACAAAAACGTAAAATGGAAGGCTGAAGCTGACTTGCTTTGATATTTTGAAAATGATTACCGTTAGGTATGCTACGAAACCAATGGTAGCGAACTTGTGAATCGTAAAAATGAACCCATTGTAAGGTTTCCCTTTTTTGTGCAGAACGAATCCCCCAATTATTGTGATAGCAATTAGGACAATGTTAATTATCAATTGTATATTTATGCTTACGTTCTCCATAGAATAAACCTTGTTGTGTTTTATCCAGTAATCAAAAATAGTAATTTCTGTGTAAATAGTTTGAGTAAAGCAGCTAAGTAAGGGCTATTATTTACGTTCAAATTTGTTGCTCTGTTATGCAGTAATCTCTTTCCGCCACCCTTCGATCTACCTGTTCGGTAGACAGGCGGGCTCAGGGTGACAATTAACTTTCTTCGACTGGGATGAATATTTAATGTGTTCAATGAGAAATTGTTTTTCTTTATGTTTATAATGCTGAATATTGGCAACATTTAGGGTTTTGCTTTGAAGTGGATTTGGCGTTCTTATTTCAGTATAAGTAAATCCAATATTTTCAAAATTGGTATCTTAGTAGAAAAAAACATGAGCAGTAATCTTTTAGGAAGTAAGGAAATTTTCCCCGATGAAGCTGTGCTTCAGGAAAATCTCGGCGAAATATACATGGTTTATAAGGAGATGATGGACAACTTGATGTCACCTGATTTTGCATTATCACCCCAGTGGAACTACTATAACGATGGAAAATCGTGGCTGTGCAAAGTATCGTTCAAAAAGAAAACAGTTTTCTGGCTTTCGGTTTGGGAAGGTTACTATAAGGTTGGCTTCTACTTCACCGAAAAAACTAAGGACGGAGTTTTAAGCCTTGAAATAGATGAAGCAATTAAGCAGAATTTTCTTTCAGAGAAAAGTATAGGAAAACTTTTACCGTTAACCATGGAAATTACAGACACAAAGCAATTAGATGATTTGTATAAAGTTGCTGAGTACAAGAAAAAGAATTAAATGAAATGTTCGGCGGCGGTTGCACCGCCGTCGTTCTTTTTTTTCAGGCTGTGCCTAAATCTCGTTTTATTTGTAATAATTGTTTTTGAAGTTTTTAATGCTGATTATACACAAAAAACATGTCTACAGGATATAAAATAGATGAGAAGAGTGGAGCATACTTCCTTACATTTCAGGTTGTAGGATGGGTTGACTTATTTACTAGAAAGGATTACCGAGATATGGTAATTGAAAGTTTTAAGTATTGCCAGAAGGAAAAAGGGTTGAATATTTTTGCTTATGTAATTATGTCAAACCATATTCACTTGCTTGCACAAAGTGAAAAAGATGATTTAAGTGGTTTTATCAGGGATTTTAAGAGTTTTACGAGTAAACGGTTTATTGAATTTATTAATGGCGGAAATGAGAGTCGAAGCGATTGGTTAAAACTTGTTTTTGAATATCATGGTAAGTTTAAAAAAAAGCAAACAAATCAAGTTTGGACACACGAAAACCACGCGGGACATATTTTTAGCCAGAAATTTATTGAACAAAAGGTTGGCTATATTCATAACAATCCAGTAAGAAGCGGTATAGTAGTTAATCCTGAAGATTATTTATATTCGAGCGCAAGAAACTATGTTGGATTAGATTCGGTGATTGATATAATTGAAATTGATTTTAGGTGGAAAACTTATGGTTAACTTTGTTTTGAATTATGGTTTTAGGCAAAGCCTGTAATCATATATACGACTTAGGCAAAACCTAAGCCGAACTAAGGGTGATTGACATAGTTGAAATTGATTTTTGGTGGAAAGCTTATAGTTAGTATAATATTTTATGCAAATTTCAGGCACAGCCTGTTTAATATTTTCGACTTAGGCAAAGCCTAAGCCGAACTGAGGCCACAACCCCGCTCGATGACTTGCTCAAATTCAACTGTGCGCTTTCTCATAGCCTTTGATTTGATTAAACCTAACTCAAAGATACTCGCTTAGCGCCAAATTTTCATCGGTGTTTGTGCTCGTGCACTATCATGGGTGTTTCATAAGTTATTTATTTATATGCCTATTAGTTTTTAATGAGATTTTGGGGTGTAATTATATACTCTCACTTATTACGCTTTTGGGTTTTAAAACGCTGCAACGATGAAAAAAAACAAAAAAAGATTTGATGTAAAAAAATTATGCCTAATATTGCATGCGAAAACAAAAGATGATGGCACTAAATATTTTCACCACTATGCTTAAGGATAAACGTAACAATATGGCTATGGCTATGTTGATAAAGAAACGTGTGTTCTTATGCAGGCTAGGTGAAATGGGTAAATAATGAAAACTCTTAATCTAAATAAATAAAAGGCCTGCAGTTAACTGCAGGCCTTTTTTGTTTAATCAAAACCCTTCAATTTAAAAAGATGAAAGTTTTAAAGTTTGGCGGCACATCGGTGGGATCCGCAGAGCGCATTCAGAACCTGAGGCGCATTATCCCCACTACCGAACCCATTGTAGTGGTTCTATCGGCAATGGCCGGAGTAACAAATGGCCTGGTAGAGGCAATAAACCTTGCGTATGAGAAAAAACCTATGCAAGCAAAAAACAAGCTTAAAGAGGTGGAACAAATGCATATGGCTACCTGCCAAACGCTATTTGCAACATCAAAATATATGATGAAGGGTAAAGAGTTAGTAAAAAAGATTTTTAATGATAAATACATAAAGATTGAAGAGATTGACAACACGACCAGCAGAGAAATTCTGGCAATGGGTGAAATTCTATCAACCAATCTATTCCATACCTACCTGCAAGAACAGCATGTTGAGGCTGCTCTTATACCTGCGCTAAACTTTATGCGTATTGATAAGGATGGAGAGCCCGATTACTTTTACATTGCACAGAATTTGAGCAGGCTTCTCGACTCGTGCACGGGTATCAACGTAATTATTACCCAAGGTTTTATTTGCCGAAATGACAAAGGCGAAATAGATAATCTTAGGCGCGGTGGAAGCGACTATACAGCAGCCATAATTGGCCATACCATAAATGCCAGCGAGGTGCAAATATGGACTGATATTGACGGCTTTCACAACAACGACCCACGCTACGTTGAGGGCACAGTTCCCATTCGTGAACTATCGTTCGACGAGGCCGCTGAGCTGGCATATTTTGGCGCAAAAATTTTACACCCATCAACAATTCATCCTTGCCAGCAAAAGAATATACCGGTTATTTTAAAAAACACTCTAAACCCCAACGATGCTGGTACAAGAATAACTGCCCAGCATATTGATGGGGGCATAAAGGCTGTTGCCGCCAAGGATGGCATTACTGCCATTCGCATTAAATCGCTCAGAATGCTGATGGCTCACGGATTTTTGAAAAAGGTTTTCGATATATTTAATGAGTACAAAACCCCGGTTGACCTAATTACCACATCGGAGGTTGCCGTTACCCTTACAATTGACAACACGGCGAATCTTGACCAAATTGTAGCTGCCCTTAAAAGCTTTTCGACAGTTGATGTTGAGCAGAACCAAACAATAATTTGCGTAGTAGGCAATTTCTTGGCTCAAATCCCTGGAATGGCCTCAAAGGTTTTTCAGTCGCTAAAAGAAATTCCCGTTAGCCTAATATCGTACGGAGGCAGTTCGCACAACATAACCTTTTTAATAGGGAGCCACAATAAACTCAGCGCATTGCAAGCATTACAGAATGTAGTAAACGTACAACAACCTGTTAACTAACAAATCAATGGAAACACCTACTTATCGATACAATATAAACTTGCTTGAGCAAACCTTGCAAGTAGCAATAGCAGAATCGTCGCAACACGGTTACAACCTTCACTATGCAGTGAAAGCCAACTCTAACGCTAAAATTCTTGAGATAATTGCTAAGAGTGGCATTGGCGCCGACTGTGTAAGTGGCAACGAAATTAGAGCTGCACTCTCTGCTGGATTTAAGCCCAACTCCATTGTTTTTGCAGGCGTAGGAAAAACAAATACAGAAATTGAGCTGGCCATACATAGCAAGATACAGTGCATCCACATCGAATCTTTCGAGGAGCTACTTGTTGTTAACGAGTTGGCATCGTTTAACCAAATTGTAATGCCCATTGCGCTAAGGCTAAACCCCAACCTCGATGCAGGCACGCACAAGTACATAACAACTGGCACTAGCCATAACAAGTTTGGGCTAAGCACGCAGGAACTTTCCGAGGCGGTACGTATTATGCCAACCCTAAAATCGGTTAGGCTAATTGGATTCCACTTTCATATCGGGTCGCAAATTCTCGATATGTCAAAATTTGAGCAGCTGGCTCAATATGCCAATAAAATCTACACAAATTTTCAGCACTTGGGACTTACATACATCAATCTTGGCGGCGGATTAGGCATCGATTACGAAAACCCTACAGAGAATAGCATTCCAGAATTTAAAAACTACTTTGGCACATTTGCCAATAACCTTAATATTGGTAAGGGAATAAGTGTTCATTTTGAACCAGGCAGATCTCTAGTTGGGCAAAGTGGCGAGCTAATTACCAGAGTACTTTACGTAAAACGTGGCGACACCCGCTCGTTTGCTGTTGTTGATGCGGGAATGAACGACCTGATAAGGCCAGCCCTTTATCAGGCAAAGCATAGCATTTACACTTTGCAAGCAACAAGCGGCCTGTCAGAAGAGTACGATATTGTGGGTCCCATTTGCGAAAGCAGTGATGTGTTTGGAACATCCATAAAGCTTCCCAAGCTAATGCGGGGCGATTTATTGGCCATCCGATCGACTGGTGCTTATGGCGAATCGATGAGCTCGCGCTATAATCTTCGCAACCTAACCCCCAGCATTTACGATACAATAGACCACCACAGCACTGCTGATACTCAATGTCAACAACTTACAACAAACCTATTATAACCATCAAACTAAAACGGAAAGTTTATGAGTGATTTTTTTGAGATTCTAAAAAAGAAAGGGGTGCCAATTCCTGTAGATGTTGAATTGCTATTAACCCAATGCAAGGGGTACACCGTTTACAACACAACCAACGATTTGGCTATTGCAGCCCTTGGCGGAGAACAAAATGAAACCTTTAAAGTTGAGTACGATGTACCCTGCAAGGGAATTGTTACCGAGGCCATTGTACATAGAGTTACCAATGGCGTTTCGGCAAACTACATTGAGCCATATATGCGCCGACGCGACCCAGGCACTATGGTAATTGCCGACGATTTACCCAGCGATAAAACACGCTTTACAGATAAGTATGGCTACAAGTTCGAAAGCCTTAAATCCGAAACATTTACATGGCTTAAAAATCATG
>DAOSWM010000093.1:0-9745 GCA_035380045.1 Tenuifilaceae bacterium
TCTCCCACATTTTCGGTAACTTTGCATTCCCAAAAATTCAACTTTTTGGATTTTAAATTGTTGTAACATAATTATTATAATTTATACCTATATGCAAATCGATAGCAAAGTTTTACTGATGATTCTCGATGGTTGGGGAATTGGCAATGGAACCAAATCGGATGTTATTTCCAGCACTCACCCTGAGAATATGACTAACCTAAAAAATAAGTATCCAAACGCACAATTACTCACCTGCGGCGAGGATGTTGGACTACCCGAGGGACAAATGGGAAACTCCGAAGTTGGTCACCTGAATATTGGCGCCGGACGAGTTGTTTACCAGGATTTAGTTAGAATCAACAAAGAGATAAAGGAAGGTCTTATAGATAGCAATCCTGTTTTAACAAAAGCATTTACTTACGCAAAGGAAAAGAACGTTGCCGTACATTTCATCGGACTGGTTTCCGATGGCGGTGTTCACTCAATGGACACGCATTTGTACAAGCTTTGCGACATGACCAAGGAGTACGGTTTGAACAAAGTTTTCATTCATGCGCTAACCGATGGTCGCGACACCGATCCGCAGAGCGGTTTGGGTTTTGTTCGTAATCTTGAGAATCATCTGAAAACCAGCAACGGAGTTATTGCATCGCTGATTGGTCGATACTACACAATGGACCGCGACAAGCGATGGGAAAGAGTAAAAATTGGGTACGATTTACTTGTTGACGGCGTTGGAAAACAAACTACCAGCATCACAAAATCCATTGAGGAATCCTACGCCGAAGGCGTAACCGATGAGTTTATAAAACCAATTGTTCGGGTTGATGAGAGCGGAAATCCAGTTGGGAAAATCAAGGAAAATGATGTTGTAATTGGTTTTAACTTCCGCACCGATCGTCTCCGCGAAATCACCATCGCTCTTTCTCAAAAAGATATGCCCGAGCATGGAATGAAAACGATTCCGTTGCATTACGTAACTCTCACCCGCTACGACGACACTTTTAAAAATGTTCACGTTGCATACGAAAAGGATAATTTGCTTAATACGCTCGGCGAGGTTGTTTCAAAGAATGGACTAAAACAGTTAAGAATTGCCGAAACTGAAAAGTACGCACACGTAACTTTCTTTTTCTCCGGCGGACGCGAAGAGGAATTCCAGGGAGAAAGCCGCGTTCTTATTCCTTCGCCAAAAGTTGCAACCTACGATCTTCAGCCTGAGATGAGCGCATTTTTAGTAAAGGATGCAATTGTGAAAGAGCTGAATAAAAACGTTCACGATTTTGTTTGCCTGAATTTCGCCAACGGCGATATGGTAGGGCATACAGGAATTTACAGCGCAATTCAATCTGCCATAAAAGCAGTTGATCAATGCGTTGGCGAAGTAGTTGAAACTGCAAAAGCGAATGGATACACAGTAATTATTATTGCCGATCACGGCAATGCCGATTATGCTGTAAATCCCGATGGATCGCCAAATACGGCTCACTCGCTGAATCCGGTTCCAATAATCTTGGTAAACGACAAGTACAAAAAAGTTGAGAACGGAATTCTTGCCGATGTTGCACCAACCATTCTCAAAATTATGGGATTGGAAATCCCTGCTGAGATGACCGGTAAGGCATTGTGTTCATAAAAACAAATCTCGTTATCTGAGTTTATAAAATGATACAAATTGACGATAAGCTGATTAGCTTCGATATTTTCGAAAAAAGTTTTTGTTGCGATTTACCTAAATGTTTGGGAACATGCTGCGTTCATGGACAATCGGGAGCACCGCTTGAATCCTATGAAGTAGAACTTCTCAAAAAGGAACTACCCAGAATTGAGCCGTACCTCAAACCTTCGGGGCTTGAATCAATTAAAAAACAAGGCGTTGCAGTAAACGATCTCGACGGCGACCTTGTAACACCGTTAATTGATGAGGAAGAATGCGCATATTCATACGAAGATAATGGAGTAACTTTCTGCGCAATTGAAAAAGGATGGATGGAAGGTAACGTAAAATTTCGCAAACCAATTTCGTGTCATCTTTACCCAATACGAGCAAAAAAGTATAGCACATTCACTGCGTTAAACTACGATCAGTGGAGCATTTGCCAACCTGCCAGAGAACTCGGTGAACAGATGGGATTACCAGTGTATAAATTTCTAAAAGAACCTATAATTAGGGCTTTCGGGGATAGTTTTTACACCGAACTAGAGGCTGCAGCCAAACTTTTGGAGGAATCAAAAGAAAAAAACGATGATTAGGTGCTTTCACTTAAAATCTTTATCTTGAGCAAAAAAACTAATTATATATCAATCAAAAAGTTAACATCATGGATTACATTAACAAGTACATTGAGGAGAACAAGGAACGATTTCTCAACGAACTATTTGGGTTGCTTCGCATCCCATCAATCAGCTCCATCGCGGAGCACAAATCCGACATGATAAAGTGTGCTGACTACTGGAAAGATCAGCTACTCAAGGCAGGAGCCGATAAAGCAGAGGTTATGCCAACCGAAGGGAACCCCGTAGTTTACGGAGAAAAAATAATCGACCCTAAGCTGCCAACCGTACTGGTTTACGGGCACTACGATGTGATGCCAGTTGACCCGATTGAACTGTGGAAAACCCAGCCATTCGAGCCTGTAATTCAGGATGGAAAAATTTGGGCACGCGGAGCCGACGACGACAAGGGACAAGCCTTTATGCACGCCAAGGCCTTCGAAATAATGGTGAAAAACAACACGTTGCCCTGCAACGTAAAGTTTATGATTGAGGGCGAAGAGGAGGTTGGCTCGGTTAGCCTCGAGGCATGGCTCAAGAAGAACAAGGAGATGCTCAAAGCCGATGTAATTCTGGTTTCCGACACTTCAATGCTTGGAAAGGATATTCCTTCAATTACAACCGGACTGCGTGGCTTGGCATATGTTGAAGTTGAAGTTACCGGACCAAACCGCGATCTTCATTCCGGACTTTTCGGTGGAGCCGTTGCCAACCCCGCAAACATACTTGCAAAAATGATTGCATCAATGCACGATGAGAACAACCACATAACCATTCCTGGGTTCTACGACGACGTGCTTGATGTTGACCCTGCCGAACGTGCTGAGATGAATAAGGCTCCATTCAACCTTGAAGACTACAAGAAAGCACTGGATATAAAGGAGAACTGGGGCGAGAAAGGTTTCACAACTCTGGAACGAGTTGGTATTCGTCCAACCCTCGACGTAAACGGAATTTGGGGCGGTTACATTGGCGAGGGCGCCAAAACGGTTCTTCCTTCGAAAGCGTACGCAAAAATTTCAATGAGATTGGTTCCAAATCAGGAACACCACAAGATTGCAGAACTATTCCAAAAACACTTCGAGGCAATTGCTCCCGATTACGTAAAGGTTAAAGTTACTCCGCTACACGGAGGGCAAGGCTACGTTTCGCCAACCAACACTCCTGCCTACCAGGCAGCAAGCAAGGCCGTTGAGGAAGTATTGGGTAAAAAACCAATCCCCTACCGTAGCGGCGGAAGTATTCCAATTATCAGCACCTTCGAGCAGGTTCTTGGGCTGAAATCAATTCTGCTTGGGTTTGGGCTCGAAAGCGACGCAATTCACTCGCCAAACGAGAACTACCCGCTTGAACAGTTCTACCGTGGAATAAAAACAATTCCACTGTTCTACAAGCATTTTGCTGAAATGAACAAGTAGATTCTGTTAATAATATTTATTTATCCCGAATGGTTTTTTGAAAAAATGAATCGTTCGGGATATCTTTTTTGAATAATCGGGTACATTTTTCAAACGCTTTTAATAACTTGTAGGCATAATCGGAAAACGAAAAGAGTATGAAATTATCGAGAGTTATTGTGCTGGCTTTTCTTACCATGCTTGCTTTCTCCTGTAAAGAAGTGAAGAAGGAAGGATGTTTTACTCCCACAAAACAGCAGCGTGCCGAGGATGCCATTAAAAACTGGATGCTAAAAAGCAACGATCATCCCCACTATGCTCCCGTTGTATTCGGCGATGTTACCCCACGTTTTGAGCAAACCAATCGCTCATTCCAACTCTCGATGCTAATTGCTGAAGAAGAATCGCTCAACCCCGATGGCTCTGCCAAACTCGACAGCTTGAAAATGTTGCAGAACGAGAATCCCGGAAATTTACTTGGATACATTGTACTTCATAAGTACACAACAAAAAACATTGCAGGAGAAACAATTAGCAACGAGAACCTTTTCTTCCTTGATACGGCTTTCCGGGTTGCCTCGGTGCTAAACCCCGAATCGTTCGATATGATTCTAAATGAGAAAACTTTTTACCGGCTCGACTCGGTAGAGTAAGCACCAAAGCTACAAACTCTCAAGTATTCTTTTCACCATAGTATTACCACTATAGTTACCCGAACGGTAACGTTCGAAAAGTTTTGGCTTGCTGTGCTGTTGTCCCACAAAAAAACCAATAATATCCTCGCTTCGGCTGGTTCGCTCTGCAAAATCTAACCTTACAATCACTCCCTTTTCAACCCAAAAGGTAGCCCTAAAAACTTCGTCTCCAACATCTACTTTTCGGGTGAAGCTATAAGCGGGGGAGTAACCAAAAGTCCACTCCCAGGTTGAAAATTTTTCTTTAGCTAGCCGATGTATCGCTTCCAAATCATTCTCCGAAAATGAGTGTTCCCTCGAATGAGCATTCATTGCTTTTATGGAATCGAAAATGTGGTTGGAAAAGGTTAGCTCATCCAACTTTGGTTCAATCAAATCAATGAGATTAACAACATTTGCACGCACCGACTTAACAGCCTTATCGGAGAACCTGTCCAAATCAACGTAAAGTACCCGAGCCAGCTGCTCAAGATTTGTTGAGAACAGCAACGTTCCATGATGCAGCACCCGGTTTTTGAAAACATGTTCGGCATTGCCAGAAATCTTTCGCCCGTTTACCAGCAGGCTGTTATGCCCTTCATGCTTGGCGTGTACGCCAATTTGTTGAAGTGCTTCAATTACAGGACGGGTAAATGCTTTAAAGTCGACCAGGTTGCCCTCGCTACCATTTTTCACAAAGCAAAAGTTAAGGTTCCCCAAATCGTGGTATACGGCGCCACCACCAGAAAGCCGTCGAACTACCGTAATCCCATTCCGCTCTGCAAAATCAGCATCAATTTCAGCCACTGTATTCTGATGTTTCCCAACAATAACCGATGGTTCATTGCGGTACAGGAAAAAAATATCATCGCTATAGCTCTTTAGTAAATGCTCCTCAGCAGCAATGTTGAGGTACGGATTGGTAGTTTGACTTTTAATGCAGAGCATTTCTAATTAATATGGCAAATGTATGATGTCAAATGTCAAAAGAGGGAATGAATATGCTTTTAGTTTACTTCGGCTAAATCTACAATTTTAGTTTTTGAGCAAATAAGTACAAAAAGTTTCCAAACTCCCCATCCAATTACAGCTCCCAAAAGTGAGCCAACCAAAACATCGCCGGGGTAGTGAACTCCCAGGTAAATTCGGCTGTACGAAACCACTGCTGCCCACAGCAGAATGGCGAGGCTGAACCAGCGTGACCTGAACAACATCAGTAGGAATGTTGCAACCCCAAACGTATTGGCGGCGTGCGATGAAACGAAACCAAATTTTCCTCCACACTTCCCGTTTACCAGATGAACAATGTCCTTAATTTCGGGATTATGGCAGGGTCGTAACCTCTCAAAAACATTTTTAAAAAAATGAACGGATATTTGGTCGGCCAAAGTAACAACAGCTGCAACAGCAACCAGAATCCAAACTGTTTTCCACCCATACTTTTTGATAATAAAATAAATGATTATCAGGTAAAGTGGAATTAAAGTTAATTTCCCAGAAACGTACCACATAATTGTATCCCAGAAAGGGGAATTGATGCCGTTGAGAATAAGGAAAAGTTTAGAGTCGATATTTGAGAGGAATTCAATCATTCTTTGTGCAGAAATTGTAATGTCAAACTTTATGGTTCAAAGATACTTACCTATTTATTTCTTCCCAAAGCATATCCTTCAGCTTAACGATACCATCACCGGTAACCGATGATATGAATATGTGCATAATGTCGGGGATCTCTTTTTTCAATTCCTTTCTTAGCTCCTCATCAGTGAGGTCGCTTTTCGTAATGGCCAGCAACCTTCGTTTATCCATTAGCTCAGGATTATACTGCCTTAGCTCGTTGAGCAAAGTTTCGTACTCGTTCTGAATATTTGGGCTGTCGGCCGGAATCATAAAAAGCAGGATTGGGTTCCTTTCAATATGCCGCAGAAATCGTAGTCCTAAACCCTTGCCTTCGTGGGCGCCCTCAATAATTCCAGGTATATCGGCCACCACAAACGATCGGTTATCGCGGTAAGGGACAATTCCAATATTTGGGACAAGGGTTGTGAACGGGTAATCGGCAATTTTTGGTTTAGCTGCTGTTATTGTAGATAAGAGGGTTGATTTCCCAGCATTGGGAAAACCTACCAACCCCACATCGGCCAGAATTTTAAGCTCAAGAATAACTGCTGCCTCCATTCCATCCTCACCAGGTTGTGCAAAACGAGGAGTTTGCATGGTTGCTGATTTGAAATGCCAGTTTCCTAAACCGCCTCTTCCTCCCTTCAGCAGCATAACCAGCTGGTCGTGCTCGGTAACCTCGCAAATATGCTCACCGGTTTCGGCATTGACGGCTACAGTTCCCAGTGGAACCTCAATTGTTATGTCATTCCCGTCAGCTCCGGTGCTTCTGCTACTACTTCCTGACTCTCCATTACTGGCAAAAATATGTCGTTGGTATTTCAGGTGAAGAAGCGTCCACAGCTGGTTGTTGCCTTTCAGGAATATATGTCCGCCACGGCCACCGTCACCCCCATCGGGACCACCTCTGGGAACAAATTTCTCACGGTGAAGATGGGCACTTCCAGCACCACCCTTGCCCGACCTACAAAAAATTTTTACATAATCAACAAAATTTGATGGCGCCATAGTATAAATTGAAGCAAATAAATAATGTGAATGAAATTATTGTGAATACTCCCTATGCAAGACAAAAAAAAAGAACTACAGGGCAATGCGTTCAAGGGCATTGCAAATACGGTGAAATATTTCTTCAACTGAACCCATCCCATTTACCCCTTCGTATTTACTAAGTCCTTTATAGTATTCCATCACGCTTCGAGTAGTTTCGTTGTAAACATTAATTCGGTTTTTGATGATATTTTCATCCTGGTCATCGGTTCGCCCGCCAACTCTTCCTCTCTTCAAAATCCTTTCAACCAACTCATTGTACTCAACCTCAAGAGCCAAGAGAATTGTAATTGCCATACCCTCTCTCTTAAGCATAACATCAAGTTCCTTTGCTTGATTATTTGTTCGAGGAAACCCATCGAAAATAAAACCGTTTGTTTGATCTCGGTACTCCTCTAATCTTCTTCCAATTATTCCTATTACTAACTCATCGGGCACTAATTCTCCCCTATCCATGTACTTTCTTGCTTCAATGCCCCGTGGTGTTTCCCTTTCAATTGCGTTACGCAGAATATCGCCTGTTGATAGGTGCATTAGATTGTACTTCTCAATTAGCTTCTGCGATTGCGTACCTTTCCCTGCTCCAGGAGGACCAAACAAAACGATATTGAGCATAATTATTTATTGATTTCTCAATATTTTTTTTTTAAACCAGGGTGTAAATATCGGCCAGATTTCTCCCTATCCCATCATAGTCAAGCCCATAACCAACAATAAAATCGTTAGGAATGGACTTCCCTACATAGTCAATTTTAATTTCTCCTTTATATGATTGGGGTTTGAAAAGCAATGTTGCAACCTTTATGGATTTGGGTTTCTTCTGTTTTAAAGTTTCGATGAGTTTCCCAAGTGTGATTCCAGTATCAACAATATCCTCCAATATAATAACAGTTCTGTTTTCAATGTTTTCTGTAAGCCCAATTAGCTGGTTTACAGTCCCTGTTGTGCTTGTCCCTTCGTAGGAGGATAGCTTGACAAACGAAATTTCACAGGGGACAGTAATAAGACGTATTAAATCGGCAGTGAATATAAAAGAGCCGTTAAGCACACTTAGAAACAAGGGGTTCTCTTCTTTGGCTAGATCTTTATTTAACAAATCTGCCAATTTTTTAATATCACTGCTTATTTCGCTTGCAGGGTAACTTAAACGGAACTCCTTATCCCAAAGCTTTACGGTTTTCATGGTAAAAATTTTAATTGTTCAATTTTCCGAATTGAAAAAAAGTTAGATTGACAAAAATAGTAAAATATGCTTGAAACAAAGAGCCAATAAACAGCAATTAAAAAGAAACACATATAACAACTGACAACCAGTGTTTTATCTTAAAAGGTCAGAAATTATTCCATCCATAATTTCAACACCGTGAATAAGTGCTTCGTCAGGAAAGTCGTACTCAGGGCTGTGCAACTCGGGCACATTTTCCCCAACCCCTAACCCGAAAAGTATTGCCGGGCAGGCAGTAGTGAAGTGGGCAAAATCCTCCGACCAGCGGTTTGGTTGAGCCATGAACTCAACTTTTCTCTGCTGTTCAAGGGCCACCTTCTCAACTAACCTTTTTAACTCGGAATTGCTTACCGTTGCAGGGAAATCATCAGTAAGCGAGGTTTCAATTGTTAAGCCATGGTTATGCGCAACATTCTTTGCTAAATCAACAGTTTTTTGTGAAAGAATTTGCATATCATTGTCGGCAAAGGCCCTGAGAGTTACCATAATTTCGCCGTAACCCGGCGATGTGCCAAATGCAACCTCACCAACCCGAATGTGTATGATGGTGATTAGCACAAAATCGGAGAATTCCTTTGACTCAGAAAGCGCATTTAGCCCCTGAACTATTTCTGCCACAGCCAGCGATGGGTTGACGCCCTGCTCAGGGTAAGCGGCGTGCGAATTCCTGCCAATTAGCTTAACTACAATTCCCTTTGATGCTGCAGCAAAACTTTTCTCACCAATTACTACGCTACCAAGCGGATACTTTGGCAAATTATGAATAGCAAAGGCGAAATCGGGGATTAACCCAAGCTCCTTAAGCCGAGCAATCGACTTCCTTCCTCCCTGGCCATTCTCCTCCTCGGGCTGGTAGAAAAGAATAACCTTCCCTCGTTTTATGGGATTTTCAGTGAGGCACCTCGAGAGCCCGGTAACCATTGTCATGTGCCCATCGTGACCGCAAACATGGGCTACGCCCGGGATGGTTGAGCTGTAGGGTCGGCGAACGGCTTCATGAATGGGCAGCGCATCCAAATCGCAGCGGAAAAGCAGGGTTGGGCCCGGCTCGTTGCCGTGGTAAATTGCCGCCATACCCTCACCGGCAATGCCGGTTATTAGCTCCTTGGGACGGTAACGATTCAAAAAGAAGCGAATACGTTTAGCCGTAGCCCTTTCGTTACCAGAAAGTTCTGGGTTACGATGAAGTTCCTGCCGAAATCGGATTAGCTCGTCCATTGCTCAATATCGTAAACGTGTGCGTAAAGATAAAAAAGATATTTTGGTGTACACGTTTAGAATAATAACTTTTTCAATAGAATGAATTGTATTTGCAACATTTTAATAAAAAGTAAAATTCCTATTCTTGGACAATAGTGACCGACAAAAACTTTAATTTTATAAAAGATTCCCTTCGGAGAGCAAAAGATTCTTCGCTACACTTCGTTTCGCTCTGAATGACATGGGTATGGTTTTAAGTAGATATTGAGGTGAGGGGTTGGTGGCGGCTTCGCCGCCACCAACCCCTCACCTTATTTGACCTT
>DAOSWM010000094.1:0-1373 GCA_035380045.1 Tenuifilaceae bacterium
AACTTGCTTGTAGGTATTGAAAAATCATATTTTTTTTGGGTACAGGTGGTTGTTAAAGTATGTTTATAGTTGATTTTTACAAATCTAATCATTCTACTGAAATAATTTGGCTACAAATCATCAAAAGGCGACTTTATCATCTTTAAGCTACTGGTGCTTACGTGGGTATAAATCTCTGTGGTTTTGCTGCTCCGGTGCCCTAGCAGCTCCTGTATGTAGCGCAAGTCGGTGCCTGCCTCTAACAAATGCGTTGCGTAGCTGTGACGCAACCAGTGTAACGTTACGGGTTTCCGAATCCTGCACTTGGCAACCGCCTGCTTCAGAACGCTCTGCAAACTCTGCTCGTCGTAGGGCATGCCCTCCTTCTGTCCCTCAAAAAGGTAAAATTTGGGCTTGTAGGCCCGAACGTAATCCTCAAGCATCGCCATAATCCTGTCCGAAATGGGAACAACCCTGTCCTTTTTCCCCTTCGATTGCCGAACAATTAGCAGGTTCCTGTTTCGGTCGATATCGCCAAACCGCAGCCTGAGCAGCTCGCCACGGCGCAGCCCACACGCGTAAATCAGGCTCAGCATGGTGCGATGCTTTACGTTCGCGTGCGCATCGAGAATACGTTTCACCTCATCCTTGCTAAGCACATTGGGTAGCTTGTGCTCCCTCCGGGGGCGCTCAATGGCTTCAACCTCAATGGGGGCATCGCAAACTTCCCGGTAAAAAATTTTGAGTGCGCTTACCATCTGATTCTGATAGGTTGAGCTGTAGCCCGTTCCAATTATGTGCGTGTGAATAAAATTTACGATATCATCGTTGTTCAAACTGCTTAAATCGCTGGCCGACATGAGCGTAGCAAAAACCTTCACCATCTCGGTGTAAATCTTTACGGTCCGTGTGCTGTAACGTTTATGCTCGAGCCAGCCCCTGAAATCCTCCAGAAGTATCTTATTCTCAGGAGTTAGGTCGATTTTTGGCTTTACCTTCTGCCTGGTTGGTTCACTTGTAGTACGTGGTGGCAGTGGCGCTTCCTCCTTGGATCCCTTGCCCTTGCCGCGAAGCTCCTCAACATCAATCCATGCAAGGTTACGCAGGGCGCTGAAAACCTCGTCGAGGTTAAAATCGTCGCTGGTAATGTACCACTTCTTGTTAGTTTGGCTCCACTTCCGGCCATGTAAGGTTTTAACTGCGTCAATAATTTTCTGTTCCTTGGGGAACGAAAGGAAAATTACTTTAGAATCCCTGTGGAATCCTTTTTCAAGTTTTACGGTATGTTCGTACTCCATAACGTTCACTATTTTATACAGCTTCGCCCTGTGAATCCCATTGACAACAAGCCTGTTGGAACTTACGCAAACGATTTCTAAAAATAGAAAAAAAAA
>DAOSWM010000094.1:1473-9595 GCA_035380045.1 Tenuifilaceae bacterium
AAAAGATGATGCAAACCACCCTCGCTTTTGCTAAAAATTGGTTACCTTTGTGCGGAATTTTCAAAAAAACAAGAAAAGAAATTATTGTTTATGGCTGATATTGAAAAACTTAAATCGATAGCTGCGCAGGTACGGCGCGATGTAATTCGCATGGTGTACGCACCCGCCAGCGGTCACCCGGGCGGAGCCTTAGGCTGTGCCGATTTCTTCACGGCTATGTACTTCAACATACTCGAAATAAACCCCGAGAAGTTCACCATGGAGGGCGAAGGCGAGGACATGTTCTTTCTCTCCAACGGTCACCTTTCAGCAGTGTGGTACAGCGTGCTTGCCCGTAGAAACTTTTTTCCTGTGAAGGAGCTGACAACCTTTCGTCTTATCGATTCGCGCCTGCAGGGACATCCGGCCACGGCCGAGTATTTGCCCGGAATTCGTGTAGCCTCCGGTTCGCTGGGTCAAGGGTTGTCCGTAGCATGCGGAGCCGCGTTGGCCAAGAAGCTAAAGGGCGATAAGCATTTGGTGTACACGCTACACGGCGATGGTGAGCTGCAGGAGGGCCAAATTTGGGAGGCCGCCATGTTTGCGGTTGCCCGCAAAATTGATAACCTGATTGCAACCATCGATTATAACGGGCAGCAAATTGACGGGCCAGTGGACAAGGTTATTCCGCTGGGCGACCTGAAAGCTAAGTGGGAAGCATTCGGCTGGCACGTTCTTGAAATGCAGGGGAATAACATTGACGATGTGCTCAGGGTAATGGCCGAAGCGAAGAATGCAACCGGAAAAGGAAAACCCGTTGCCATACTCATGCGAACCGAAATGGGAATGGGAGTCGATTTTATGGTGGGAACGCACAAATGGCACGGCAAAGCCCCCAACAAGGAGGAGTTTGAGAAGGCCATGGCGCAGCTCCCCGAAACCGAAGGCGATTTTTAAATCAACATAAAACTAAGAGAAATGAAGAACATTGTGATAATTGCTCACGATGCAAAGAAACCCGAGCTGGTGAAGTTTCTGGGCGAACGGCTCGAGTGGCTTCGTGGGGTAAACCTGATAGCAACCGGCCGAACAGCCGAATTCGTAGAATCGCAGGGAATTTCGTGTAAGCATATGAGCCCCGGACAGTACGGAGGTTACATTCAAATAACCGATATGATTGAGAAAGGCGAGGTTGACATCGTAATCTTTCTCCGCGACTCGAAGCTGGTGCAGAAACACCACGAGGATATTCGTAAACTGCTCGAAACGTGTAATATAAACAACATCCCGTTGGCCACCAACTACGCAACAGCCGAGTTGGTAATTCTTGGCCTGATAAAGAAGGAAGCCGCTGAACGTCAGCAGCAGAGAACCTAGAAGATAGTTAAACAGAAATAATCCAGAATTGATGGAAAAATATACAAACACCGGAAGTAAGGATACACGGTCGGGTTTTGGCCAGGCATTATACGAGCTGGGGAAAACCAACCCCCGGGTTGTGGCGCTATGCGCCGATTTGGTGGGCTCGCTTAAAATGGAGAAGTTTATAGAGGAGAATCCGCAGCGTTTCTTCCAAACTGGAATTGCCGAGGCCAACATGATTGGTGTTTCGGCTGGGCTGGCCACCAGCGGAATGATTCCCTTCGCAGGAACCTTTGCAGCGTTCGCCACGGGCAGGGTTTACGACCAGATTCGCCAGAGCGTAGCCTACTCGAATAAGAACGTGAAAATTGCGGCATCGCATGCCGGCATTACGCTTGGCGAGGACGGAGCAACGCACCAGATGCTCGAGGACATTGGCATGATGAAGATGCTGCCCAACATGACCGTTATCAACCCCTGCGACTTTAACCAAACCCGTTTGGCAACGCTGGCAGCAGCCGAATGGGAGGGGCCGGTTTACCTGCGCTTTGGTCGTCCGTCGGTGCCAAATTTCACGCCAGCCGAAGGGAACTTCGAAATTGGCAAGGCCATTAAGCTGGTTGAAGGAACCGATGTAACCATCTTTGCCACCGGCCACCTTGTGTGGAAATCGCTGGAGGCAGCCGAAATCCTTTCAACAAAAGGAATTAGCGTTGAGGTAGTTAACATTCACACCATAAAACCATTGGACGTTGACGCCATTCTAACTTCGGTAGCGAAAACCCGCGCCGTGGTTACCGCCGAGGAGCATATGATGAACGGCGGACTTGGCGATAGCGTAGCGCAGGTGCTGGCACGTTTTAACCCATCGCCCATGGAGATGGTGGCCATTAACGACACCTTCGGCGAAAGCGGAAAACCCGATGAGCTGATGGTGAAGTACGGCCTCGATACCCCAAATATTTTGGAAGCTGTTGAGAAAGTGTATCTTCGTAAGTAACATGTGGTAAATAACATATGAGTCATTTGAGCGATAAGGAGCTGCTTGGAAAGTTTCGGTGCGCCGATACGCGCAGCTACGCATTTAACCTTATCGTTCGTAAGTACCAGGAGCGAATATACTGGCATATTCGAAAAATGGTGATACACCACGATGATGCCGACGATGTGATTCAGAACACTTTCCTAAAGGTTTGGACCGGGCTCGATGGGTTCCGCGAGGATTCGCAGCTGTACACCTGGCTTTACCGAATAGCAACAAACGAGGCGCTAACTTTTCTTAAAAAGAAGCGCACCAAGTTGTTTATGCCGCTGGTTGACGTTGAACAGCAGCTTTGCCGTTCGCTCGAGAGCGATCATCACATAAACGGTAACGAGCTGCAGGTGAGGCTCCAGAAAGCTGTACTCACGCTTCCTGAGAAGCAACGTATAGTGTTCAACATGAAATACTTCGACGATATGAAGTACGAGGATATGTCCGAGGTTCTCGGAACCTCAGTTGGGGCGTTGAAAGCTTCGTATCACCATGCGGTTAAGAAAATTGAAAAATATATGGAAACCGATTAAACCCTTAATCAACAGGTTTGTCATATTGTTAAAGAAAAGGATTTTACAGTGATGAAGGATTTAGAAAGCAATAACGAAAGTTTTTATAAGGCGGGGAAGGAACTGCCGTTTAAGGTTCCCGAAGGCTACTTCGATGAGCTCCCCACCCGCATACAGGAATTTTGCATAACCAATGCACCTGTTACCTCGGGCGAGCCCGAACGTTCGTTCTTTGGTGTACTCAAAGCGCAACTTGCGCTGGCATCGGGTTTTATTGTGCTGGTTATGATGGCATTTGCCGGTTACTACTACCTTCAACCCAACCCGCCGGTTAATGCATTTACTGATGGCGACTTTATTGAGATTGTGCGCGTTGATGTAGCCGATTTTGATGAGGCACAGCTGAATAGCCTTCAGGAAAACCATTCACCCTACGATTCGCTGACAAACGATAGAACTGATGAAATGATTCAGTACCTGCTCGAAGAGAATGTTGATTACGTTACCCTAATGGAACAATACTAGGATATGAAAAAATATTTTACACCCATAGCCTTTATCCTTGCAGCGTTGTTTGCAGGTGGCCTTTCATTATCGTGCTCAAAAAAGGTTGATGAGGACCGAAGCGAGCAAATTAAGGTTCAGAAAATAGCTTTCTTTACGGAGAAGCTAAACCTTACCCCTGAGGAAGCCCAAATTTTTTGGCCTGTGTACAACGAGTACTGGCAACGTAAAAACAAGATTATTGAGGAGCGCCGTTCGGCGATGCAGTTCTGTGCCGAGAATATTGAAAAGCTCTCGGAGGAGGAGATAGAGCGCTACGCCGACATGTACATCAATTTCCACAAGCAGGAGTCGGATTTGCTCATCGAGTTTAACGAGAAGTTTAAGGAGGTTCTGCCAGCCTCGAAGGTTATGAAGCTTTACCTCGCCGACTACGAGTTTAAAACCTACCTGCTGAAACAGATACGAAATTCGAGTAAGGAGGAGTAATCGTTTACTTTAAATTGAATGTATTATATATGCTACCAAGGTGGGCTGAAGCCCACCTTTTTTTGTGTATATCACCCAAAGACAAAAAATCTGCAAGAGGGTGTCTCAAAAGTTCATTGTGTGACTCTGTGAAGGACACTGAGAAACTCTGTGAAACTTATAATTTATTGTATCACAGTATATCACAGGGAAATCACAGTGTTCCACAGAGTAGTAAATCTAATCCTTTTTAACTTTTGAGACACTTTCGCTGTGAAACCCGAGTAAGGAGGAGTAGTGCCATTTATCTGTTTAAGTACTTCGAAAGCATTTCAATTAGGCGGTCGCGATTAATGGGTTTCGAGATGTAATCGTCGCAACCAGCGGCAAGCGCTTTCTCCTTGTCCGACTCAAAAGCGTAGGCCGTTTGGGCAATAATGGGTAAATCGTTACGAATTTTCTTAATTTCTCGGGTTGCCTCCAATCCATCCTTTACCGGCATTTTAATGTCCATAAGAACTAAATCGATGGAGGGGTTGCTCCTCACCATTTCAACAGCTTCGAGTCCGTTAGCAGCCCAGCTGAAATCAGCATTAATTTGAGTTAGCAACTGTTTAAAGTACAGGTAGTTTATTTCGTTATCCTCCGCAATTAAAATTTTCTTTTTTCCACCTTTTGGTTGCTCAGTCATAAATTCAGATGTTAAGTATTTCTTTTCAGTGCTTGTGTTGTATGGTATTGTGAATGTGAATTTTGAACCCTCGTTGGGGGAAGATTCAACCGAAATTTCTCCGCCCATTTTGTTTACCAACGCCTTCGATATTGAAAGGCCAAGGCCCGTACCGCCGGTTTGCCGTGATAGCTCGGTTTCAACCTGGCGGAATATGTTGAAAATTAAGTTTTTCATCTCCTGAGGAACGCCAACCCCCGAGTCTTCAACAAAAAATTCAAGGAAATCGCCTTTTGGCATGTAGCCAAATTTTACGAAGCCCTGCTTCGTGAACTTGAAAGCATTCCCCAAAAGGTTGGTGATTATTTGCCTGAGCCGGGTGTCGTCGGTTTCAATTACACATTCGTTATTTGCCAGGCCGGTTGAAAAGGAGAACGTTAACCCAAGCGAATCGGCTTTGGGCTTGAACAGTAAAAATTGCTCGTGCAGAAGCTCGTTTATGTTCACAGGAGCCTTACTTATGGTTATAAGGTTCGATTGGATTTTTGAAATGTCGATTAAATCGTTAATAATGGTAAGAAGCTGGTTTCCGCTGTGCTGAATTATTGAAATGTACTCGTTGCGTTCCTCATCGCCGAGTTCGGGGTTTTGTATAAGCTGCGAGAAACCCATAATGCCGTTCATGGGTGTACGAACCTCGTGGCTCATGTTGGCCAAAAATGCCGACATGAGCTTCTCGCTCTCTTCGGCTTTCTCCTTGGCTGCCAGCAACTCGGTATTACTTTATAAGTTTTTAGGGAATAGATATAATTTATTCAAATAATTAAAGTATTAATTAAGTTTTAAAAAAAACGGGTTAATTTTATAGGATATTAATATTATTGTTTACATGTTCATAATCGATCTCATTTACAACCTCTCTGCACTTGTAGCGCTTAGTATTGTATCTGGCTTTATCGATAATCGATGGAGTAGCACAACCAAGCTAGGAGAAATAATTCAGGGGTTACTCTTTGGAGGAGTTGCCATGCTTGGCATGATTAACCCGCTGGTTTTTGATGCCGGAATTGTGTTCGATGGCCGTTCGGTTGTGATAAGCTTGTGCGCCCTGTTTTTTGGGCCAATTGCGGCAGCCATTTCTTCATCCATGGCCATTGTGCTAAGAGTTTACCAAGGCGGAGCCGGGGCGATTATGGGGGTTTCAGTTATTACAGCATCGGCCCTAATAGGGGTTTTTTACCACTACCGACGCAAGAGGCGAAGCAAAAGAATTTCAACATTATTTTTGCTGGGATTTGGGCTTCTGGTTCACATTGTTATGCTTGCCCTAACGCTAACCCTTCCAAAAGATGCAGCACGAGCTGTGCTCGAAAATGTTGGGCTGGCAATCATCGTTTTCTACCCAATAGCAACCATTCTTATTGGTAAAATTCTTCACGACCAGGAAGTTAAGGTCAGGTCGGTTCAGGCCCTGCGTAGCAGCGAGGAGCATTTTCGCTCATTGGCAAACGATTCACCTATTGGAATTTGGCGGGTAACCCCCGAAGGAATTGTAGTATTCGCAAACCAGCGAGTTTGCAAAATTATGGGGTGTTCAAATCCCAACGATATTATAAGTAAACCATTCATTGAATTTGTTTATTTTGATGATTTAGAAGAAGTTAATAATGCTTGGAAGAAACAACTCAACGGGGTTGAGCATTTCTCTCAGGAATTCAGAATACATAAGCCGGATGGAACTGTTTTATGGGTGTTCGGACAATTTCAATCCCAAATAAATGAGTTTGGCGATGCGGTGGGTTTCGTTGGCTCCCTCGCTGATATTGATGAGCAAAAGAAGTTCGAGAATGAGCTTCTTAGGTGGCAACTTATTTTTAATGCCACAAAAGTAGGAGTTGCAGTTGGAAATGTGGAAGTTCCCAAAATTGAAATATTCAACCCTGCTTTTGCCGAAATATACGGTTACTCCCCCGAGGAGATATACGGAAAATCAGTTGCCGATTTCTTTGCCCCCGAAAAAAGGGATACAATTCCTGATGTGATAAGGAAATCGTACGAGAATGGTTTCCATGTGTTTGAAACGGTTCACATAAAAAAAGATGGCTCAAGGTTTCCTGCCTTGCTTAGCATGACTGGAGTTAAGGATGAGCATGGAAACCCAATGTATAGAATTGTTAACGTGCAGGATATTACCGAGCTAAAAAAGGCAGAGGCAGAAATAAATGCGCAACGTTTACGGCTGGAAAATATCATTAAAGGAACTAATGTGGGAACCTGGGAATGGAAAATTAAGGATGGCGAAATTACCGTAAACGAACGTTGGGCCGAAATTATTGGCTATACCCTCGAAGATCTGCAGCCCACAACAATTCAAACATGGCAGAATTTTTCACACCCCGATGATTTCATACAGTCAAACAAAAAAATTGAGGAGCACTTTTCTGGCCAATCCGATTTCTACGAGTGTGAGGTAAGAATGAAACACAGCGATGGGAGCTGGGTTTGGGTACTCGATAAGGGAAGCGTTGCCGAGTGGGATAGCGAAGGAAATCCCCTTGTAATGTACGGAACCCACTTTGATATTACCGAGCGCAAAAGGGCGGAGGAAACACTAAAACAGAACGAGCATAAGTTGAAGGAACAGAACGAGGAGTACCTAGCACTGAACGAGGAGCTAACCGAGATAAATACAAAACTTCGGGCAAGTGAAGTAAGGCTCAAGGAGCAGAATGAGGAGTACCTAGCCTTGAATGAGGAGCTAACCGAATCGAATGAGCGGATAAAAACCATTAACCAGCAGCTCGATGAAGCACGAAAAAAAGCCGAGCAAAGCGACTCTCTAAAATCAGCATTCCTAGCCAACATGAGCCATGAAATAAGAACACCAATGAATGCAATTATTGGTTTCTCAAATATTCTTACACGCCCAAATCTTTCCCCTGAAAAGCAGAAGCATTTCGCAAAGGTTATTAACGCATCATGTAACCAGCTACTCACCATTATTAACGATGTGCTTGATATCTCAAAAATTGAAACGGGTCAGGTATCCATTGTGAAAAGTAGCATAAATGTAAATAGTTTACTTCGCTCAGTACAGTCGCTTTTCCTTTACAACGCAACCAACAAAAAAAATAAGTTGCAGCTGCAGCTCTCGCTCCCCGATAACCTGTGCATCTTTGAAACCGATGAAACGAAGCTGAGTCAAATTCTTTCGAACCTGGTTAGCAACGCTATTAAATTCACCAATAATGGAATTATTGAGGTTGGTTACGATATGAAAAATTCAACCATAGAGTTTTATGTGAACGATACCGGGATTGGGATTGCAGAGGAGCATCACCAAACCATTTTCGACAGGTTCAGGCAGGTTGACATGAGCGAGTCGAGAAACTATGGGGGAACGGGACTGGGATTGGCCATCTCAAAAGCTTTTGTTGAGCTACTTGGGGGTAAAATATGGGTAACCTCAGAGGTTGGTGTAGGTTCATCGTTTCGTTTTACATTGCCCTACGATGGTGTTGGCCAGCATGTTGAGGTTTCTGATGATAGCAAGCAGGATTCTTTTAGCTTTAATGGAAGCACCATACTGGTTGC
>DAOSWM010000095.1:0-9476 GCA_035380045.1 Tenuifilaceae bacterium
GATGTTGAAGTTTTGGTTCCTGGCGATAAGATGGGTGATGTAATGAGCGATCTGCAGAACCGTAGAGCAATTATTCTTGGGATGGACAGCGAAAAAGGCTTTGAAAAAATCAACGCCAAAGTTCCTCTCGCTGAGTTGAACAAGTACTCGACCTCGCTCTCGTCGTTAACCAGCGGAAGGGCAACCTACAACATGAAGTTTGCCAGCTACGAACAGGTGCCTGCCGATGTTCAGGATAAGCTTCTGAAAGCTTACGAAGAGGAGTCGGAAGAAGAATAGTACTCACATACCAAATTGCACACCAAAGAACCTGGCAATAATGTCAGGTTCTTTTTTATTTAGTATTCATATAGATGAATCCTACTTAAGGTTTTAAAAAACTGAAATTGGAATCTTTCGAAATAAAAAAATCGTTGTATATTTATAAAAAAATCGATATGGAAAATCTCTTTCTTCACTACATGTTCGAGAAAGCAAGGCGCGAAGAGGAGGAAATTATCACTGAATTCGGCCCTGTTATCACCCTTTCGCGAGAGTATGGCTGTTACGGCAGTGAGATTGCTCAGCTTCTAGCTGATAAAATTAACCACGCAAAAGTATACACGGAAGAGAGAGATAGGTGGGTTTTTGTGAGCCACCAGGTTCTTCATGATGCATCTACAAACATGGGCACTGAGCCCCGCGACATATCGCATATTTTTGGTGCCGAAGAGAAATCGTTTTTTGGTGACTTGGTTTCGCTCTTCTCGAAGGACAAATACATATCCGATTCACACATAAAACGAACCATAGCTAGGGTTGTACGCTCGTACTCCGAACAAGGAAAATCAATTATTGTTGGCAGAGCTGGTTGCGTGATTGCTAAGCATATTGAAAAGGCAATCCATGTTAAACTTATTGCTCCTTTCGAATGGAGAGTTTCTCGAATTATGGAACGATTTTCCATAAGCCATGCCGAGGCTGAGAGTAAAGTTAAAGAAACCGATAAACGGCGAGAAACATTTATGAAATTTTTTCGGGGGAAAAAACCAGATAGTGAATTATTCGACCTGATTCTCAATCGCTCTACTCTTTCGAATGAGGATATTGTAAATATAATATACTTCTTTGCCCAAAACAGAGGATTAGTTTAACAATTCAACAAATCATTTAGAATATAATAACAAAGAATGCCAAGGATGAAATGTTAGCATTCTATTTTGTAAAACAAACAAATTGAACTATGAGAACTGCAGAAATACACACAGAAAAAGGTGTGATGAAGGTGAAATTTTACGAGGACGATGCGCCAAACACTGTTGACAACTTTGTGAAACTTGCAAAGCAAGGTTTCTACAACAACCTCGCTTTCCATAGGGTAATTCCAAATTTTGTTATTCAGGGAGGCTGCCCTTTTTCAAAAGATATGAGCGATCCCAGAGTTGGAACCGGTGGGCCAGGCTATAAGATTAACTGCGAGCTAACAGGCAACAACCAGTACCACGACCGTGGAGTTCTTTCCATGGCACATGCTGGTCGAAACACAGGAGGATCACAGTTTTTTATTTGCCACAGCCGCGAGAACACAAGCCACCTGGATAGAAACCACACATGTTTCGGGATAGTATATGAAGGTATGGAAGTTATTGACCAGATTAGGCAGGGTGATGAAATTGAGGAAATTGTGATTATTGAGGAGTAACCTTTTAGGAAAAAACTAAGATTGTTTATTATAACAGAACGCCAAAGTTCTTAAAAAGAGCTTTGGCGTTCTTCTTGTTGGCTTTAAACTAGTTGTACATGAATCGTTTAATACTTCGTTTAGGTGTTTTTGCAAATTCCTCGTCACGTATTTCTATTTGAGATACATTCATATATCCGGGCAACTCATCATTAATCTCCTTTTTATATGTATCAAAAAGAATTTTTAACTCATCAGCTGATATTTTCTCCCTTTGCACAAACTCGTTATCGGGGAAAATAAGTGCTACTAACTTCTCGTTACGTTGAACAACCACGGTTTCGGCAACACCAAATTTATTGTTGAATATTGATTCAATTTCTTCGGGATAAATATTCTTCCCGCTTGCACCCAAAAGCAAACTTTTTAGCCTACCTTTTATAAATATGTTTCCTTTCTTGTCAATTAAGCCCAAATCACCCGTGTGCAACCATCCATCAGGATCGAGAACAGCAGTTGTTGCCTCCTCGTTTTTGTAGTAGCCATACATAACATTCTCGCCTCGAACCATTATTTCTCCCACTATACTTTTTGGGTTGGGTGAATCAATTTTCACCTCCAACGTATCAACAATTCTTCCGGATGAACCCATTGGGTTTTCTCTCCAATTAATATAACTGATTAGTGGACCACACTCTGTCATACCATAACCAACGGTGAAGGGGAACCTCATCTTCTTAAAGAAATTTTCAGTCTCCTGGTTAAACGGAGCTCCTCCCAGCACAAGTTCCCTGAAATTTCCACCAAAGGCTGCCTCGAGTTTGAGTCTAATCTTTTTTAGTATGAGCCCACTTACCCCAGGAATATTTAACAATAATTTCATTGAGGATTTTGAGATTTTCGGGAGCACTTGCTTTTTATAAATCTTCTCAATCACCAATGGCACGGAAAGGATAAGCGATGGCTTAATTTCGCCGAAAGCTTGCAAGATGATTTGTGGTGAAGGGGTTTTGGTAAGAATAGTAATATCACAACCTAAAGTGAATGGAAACAGGAATTCGAATGCGCAACCAAAAGTGTGTGCAAGCGGTAAAAACGAAACGATCCTATCGCCTGGATTTAAGGGCATATTGCGTTGGGCAAAACGAATATTTGCTGCCAAGCTATTATGAGGGATCATCACTCCCTTTGCAAAACCGGTTGTTCCTGATGTGTAACTAATTACGGCCAATTTATCATTAGTAACCTGAGAAAGATGGTACTCCTGGAGGTTAACTGAAACAACTTTTCCGGACTCCTCAATTTTTGAAGAAGCAACAGCTTCCCTTAGATTTTCAGACCGCTCAGCTTGAATTTCAAATCCCACAATTGAGAGCACTCCCATGAGGTTAGGCATCTCCTCGAAGCTCATGTTTGCAAAAATGCTGCGCTCGGAGAATAGCAGAATTGAATCTGAGTGGTTAACTATTTGGTGCACATCGGCAGGTTTGAAATCGGGAAGAATTGGTACAATAACGGCACCGTAGGATACTACCGACAGGTAAACAGCACACCAACGGGCAGAATTCTTGCCCAGGAGGGCAATCTTATCGCCTGGTTTTATCCCGGTTTTCTCAAAAAAAACATGGAGATCGGTTATAATTTGTGCAACTTGACCGTAGGTGTATGCCTCTCCCTTGTAATCGGACAGCGCTGTGGAATCCCAATTTTTCTTAATACTTTCCTCAAGGTATTGGGTTACAGTTTCCTTCAACATAACTGTTAGTTTTGATCATCAGCAAATTTACAAAAGCATCCGATAAAAGTGAGTTTTTTACTGATTATTTTGGAACAGATAAAAAGTAAACAACAAACAATACTTCACGTTTGTGCTGATTACTTAATGATTTTGCCGATTGGGCTCACAATACAAGTAACTGAATATTATATAGTTACAAAATATGGGGTGTGGTTGTATGTCTGACCTTTTTTTAAAAATATCTATCTGAAAAGATGCAGGAACCCCTTGTACTGTTTGTCCCTAAACCTTTTTCCATCCCATCCGATAGCATCCATTACGAAGTAGTAAACACCCTCTGCGGCATCGCCTTTATCACCATGTATCTTACCATTCCAGCCCTCCCAGGTTTTTGGATCACCAGAGTAGTAATACACTTGTTTACCCCAACGACTAAGAATAGTTATTTGAAATTGTTTAATTGACATTACGTTGGTTCCGGGCTCTTTGAGGACAAAAAAGTCGTTTACCCCATCGCCATTGGGTGAAAAAACGTTTGGGATTGCTTCGGATTTTATGAATGAGGTATCAACTTCTATGGTTTTGTAGAGCGTATCGCGACAACCAGCGATGGTATTTAACGAAATACTCTCAACACTATAAACTCCAGGAATCATTAACTCCTTTGGAGGATAAAATTCAAAAACAGAACTAAAAAGGGAGCTATCTTTCCATAAAATACTATCTCGCCCACGGGCGAAAAGGTATGGATCGTTAATAATTCTCCAAATAACAGAATCAGCATTCTCTGGTTTAGCCTCAAGCTTAACTTCTAACAATGCTTCTCCATTTACTGTTTCACCCTCCTTCAGTTTCCAGTCTTCGAGTAATTCATCTCCTTCATTGAACCAAATATCAAAATTAGTGGTGGTTGAAATGGCAGGAACCTCCTCCGTTGTTGCCTGTAAAACCTGACCATTAAACGGATTAGTAACCTTGATTGTGTAGGTTGCATCCTTTAACGGACCATGAATGGTGCCATTTAACTCATTCTCGAACTCGATATAAATAAATGGAGAACTCGACAAGGTGGGTATAGTTGACTGAACATCAATATTGTCTGACAAGAATTGGTTATTTCGAAAATATCCCCCACCAGTTAATATGCTCCTTTCCTGTTGAGTTGAAATTGAAAGGTCGTAGTACGAGAAAAGTTGAGAAATGTCCCACGAGTTGAGCGGTAAGGTTTTCATCTCAAGAATTAGCCTTTCGCAATGGTTATTCCAAACCTCCAAACTTTCAATCTCAACATCATCAATCATTACCCAAGTAGTATACACCTCAGTACTATCATCTGCAATGCGTTGCACCTCAACCTTATACCCCCCTCTGGTTAAACCATCTGCCAACGAGTCAGTTTCCTCTGGCAGCAAAACGAACCGTTGTTCAAGAGGCAAATTCTCGTTATACTTAAACCATCTGAAAATTGCGGCTGAAGAGTCTGAAAATTGGGCACGTAACTCACCAAGCACAGGATTCTCTGAAGATGAGAAGAAAAGGAATACCGAATCCTGCTTATCGCCCCACACATACTGTGTTGACGTTGACCAATCGCAGGTAGGCGAAAAAATCTGAGAGAAAGAGCTATTCCCTATAAAGAGGAAAATAGCTAGCGATGTGAAAAAAAATTGTCTTTTAAGAAAGTTGGAAACCATTTCCTTCTGTTAATTGAGCCACAATATTAGCAATAAATAACAAAACAATAAAATTGTTATGAATTGCACTCAAACATTGGTTTAACGTTTCATGAGAATTAATAGTATTAATAATCCCTAAAATATTGTATATTGCCACGTTTTTAGGTAATAAGCATATGAAAATATCATCAAACTTCGACAGCGGCAACATTGAGATTATTAGCGCAGAGAAACACGATAATATCAGGCTAAAAATCAGGAAGGACACCTATTCTGACACTTTTCAATGGTTCTACTTTCGGCTTCATGGAGCCGAAGGGTTCCCCTGTGTAATTCACATTGAAAATGCTGGGGAAGCGAGCTACCCGGAAGGTTGGGACGATTACAATGCATACGCTTCGTACGATAGAATTAGCTGGTTTTGTGTTCCAACCAAATACAGCAACGGGGTGTTAACCATTGAGCATACTCCCGAAGAAAGTTCTGTTTTTTACGCATACTCGGCTCCGTTCACCTATGAGCAACACCTCGATATGGTAAGTGCGGCACAACGTTCTCCACTCTGTGTACTTGAGTTTTTAGGAGAAACCGTAGAGGGAAGAGATATCGACCTATTGATAGTAGGAGAACCCGACGAGAATAAGAAAAAGATTTGGATTTTAGGCCGACAACATCCGGGCGAGCCTCAAGCCGAATGGTTCATACAAGGGGTAGTGGAGCGTATTCTCGATCAGGACGATCCAGTGTCGCGAAAATTGCTTTCAATGGCAACTTTCTATCTTGTACCTAATGCAAATATCGATGGTAGTATCGATGGAAATTTACGGGTTAACGCAGCAGGGAAAAATTTAAATCGTGAATGGGGAAATCCCGACAAAGATCTTTGCCCTGAGGTTTACTTCGTTCGAAATAAAATGCAGGAGGTTGGCGTTGACCTATTTCTTGATATTCACGCAGACGAGGGACTACCCTACTGTTTCGTGTCAGCAATTGAGGGTATTCCATCCTTTGACGACAGGCTAAGGTGGCTCCTAGAAACATTTACTACCAAATGGGCTGAGTACACCCCCGATTTCCAAACAGAGCATGGTTACCCAAAGAATGAACCCGGGAAGGCGAACCTGAACATTGGCTCAAAGTTTGTTGGTGAAATGTTTAAGTGTTTATCAATGACAATTGAAATGCCTTTTAAGGATAACAAGGCCTTGCCCGACAAGCATTTTGGCTGGTCGTCGCTACGTTCTATAAAACTAGGTGAGAGCATTCTGAACCCAATACTATCAGTGGTTGAAAAGCTTAGATAAACTTGCTAACGAACTTTAAAGTAACATGAAAATTAAAATTAAAATTCTACTCCTTTCAATTGCCGCTCTGCCTATCTTTAGTGGATGCAGGCAAGGAAAAAACGCTACAACATGGGAACCACCCACCAACCAGTTCGCTTTTGTTGAGTACTACATTACTTACGATGGGAAACCCCTTGAGGGAACACCTCCTCCTGGTATTCGAATTGATGGGCCAACCTACATGTACAATAGCGAAACCGGAGAGATAAACTCCTACATGGAATCAAATTTTTCAAGTGACACCATCACCACAGTTATTGGCATAGGTAAGATAAGGCGAGGAACAGAAGGTGGAGGCCTTTCTAGCCGACTTGTTGGTGTAAAAGACCTTCCTTACAGTAATATTAACCTATCCATTGATTCATTTACCAGCGAAATGATGCTCTTTCGCTTTAAAGGAGAAAAACTGTCCCTTAAAGCTGGCGAAGAGTGGCAAAGGGTTTACGAATCGATTGATACAATTCCATCAATGCAAGGGAATGCTATAGTTCAACGAAAAGTTATTCACCAAGTGAATTTTAGAGGATTTTTCATGAAAGATAGCCTAAAACTCTATGGCAACTAATAGTTCTCCACTCACAAAATTTGTTTAACTTAGTAAAATAACCCTCAGGTATCATGAAAAGAAATAAGACATCAATAATTGTAGTTATTCTAACTGCAATCCTATGGGGAGGTGTAGTTTTTACCACACATGCTGCGCCTTTAAAAAATCTTCCCATTACACTAAAGCAGCCTAACGGGGAAACGATTTACTGCTTCTCAAGTGGCGACGAGTTTCATAATTGGTTTCACGATGAAAATGGGTTCACAATAATTCAGCATCCCCAAAATGGGTACTACGTATATGCAGAGCAGGATGGAGAAAACGTTAAAGCCTCCGATTTTATTGTTGGACAAGTCGATCCGGCAAACGTTGGGTTAAACCCAAACGTGAATATCTCGGAAAGAATTGTTTCTGAAAAGAGGAAAAAAATGCTTGAAAAACTTGAGATTCCTATAGAGCAAAAGAAGGAGGGGATTCATGAACCCGTTGTTACCAGGAAGAAAAGTGGTGAAGCCCTAAGTAACATTGTAATTTTTGTTCAATTTTCCGATGAGAATATAACAACCGAAGACGCCTCATTCTATGAGGACTTGTATCTTAACGAGCAAGGGCCATCGTTAATTCATTACTACCAGCAGGTTACTAACGACCAGCTCACTCTGCAGTCAACATTCCTCCCACAAACATCTTCTAGCTATGTAGTTTGGTTCACCGATGAAAACCCTCGGGCATACTATCAACCATACAATGAAACAACAAATCCAGAAGGGTTTGACCCCGATGCTACATCGGGAAGTACCAGCCGAACTTACCGGGAGCATAATTTACTAGCAAACGCTATTGAAGCAGTCAAAGAAGACTTACCTTCTGATTTTCAAGAGGATGCTAATGGAGATGGATACGTTGATTGTGTTTCGTTTATTGTTTCAGGAGAACCCGATGGCTGGTCAGATCTTCTTTGGCCCCACCGCTGGAGCTTACACACCAAGTCGGTATACATAAGAGGCAAAAGGGTTTGGGATTACACATTTCAACTTCAGTACTCCTCAAGTAACGACAGAATAAGGCTTGGAACAGTTGCTCATGAAATGTTTCATGTGATTGGCGCACCCGATTTATACCGTTACGAAAATAGCAACATTACTCCTGTTGGAATTTGGGATATTATGGCATCCACCACAACCATTCCACAGCAAATGACTGCCTATATGAAGTATTTATACGGCGGTTGGATTGACGAAATTCCTGAAATTACCCAAACTGGAATCTATCAGTTGAGTCCTTTGCAATCAGGTGCAAACAGCTGCTACAAAATACCTTCACCCAATACCCATACAGAATATTTTGTGGCAGAATACCGAACCAACAGCTACGAGTACGACAGTTCTCTCCCCGGAAGTGGAATGCTGCTTTACAGAATTAACGACAGGCTTCGGGGTGTTGGAAATGCCGATGGCCCACCCGATGAGCTGTACATATATCGCCCGGGAGGTACAATGTATGCAAACGGAAATATAAACAACGCATACTTCAGCCTTCAATCAGGACGCACAATCATAAATAGCACAACATCTCCTTCACCATTTCTTTCAGATGGAGCCCAGGGAGGAATTGAAATATCAGATATCGGCAATGCAGGTGAAAGCATTTCTTTTTATATGTTTATTGATTATGATATTCCTCGCGGAATAAGCCATTATAAACCCAGCGGACAAACTTCAGTTGGGAGTGGTGAAGAAAAAACCTTCTCAGTAGCGGCAAAGTTTGAACCCAGCGATTTAGAAGCCTACGTTGGAGGATACTTAACAAAATTTGAATTTGTAATTACTTCAGGTGGAGGAAGCGATGTTACTGCATACATCTGGGAAGGTTCACTGGATAATGCTCCCGGAACAGTTGCCTACCAAAAATCTATTGCTAGCGAAGTGAATCTTGATGACTGGACTTTAATTACACTTGAACAATCGATTGAGATTAAAGAAGATACCGACTACTGGATTGGTTACGAGATTGCAGCAACCGGCGGATACCCCGCAACCACCGACAGGGGTCCTATGGTTGAAGGAAAGGGTGGCTGGATTAAATGGGATGAAACCTGGAATCAAATCACCGATTTAAATGCAAATCTCGATTACAACTTTCTTATTGGTGGGGTTGTTCAAAAAGAAGGGATTACCAGTTTGATTACCAATAACCGAATGAACGGTTCGCTTTCTCAAAACTACCCGAACCCTTTTAATAGTTATACAACTATCAACTACTCGATTGAAACAGCATGTGATGTATCGCTTATTGTTTTCAATGCACTTGGACAAAAAGTTTCAACAATCTTTTCAGGCAAAAAGGAAGCAGGTTCCCATAGCGTAGAATTTAATGCTAAGCATCTTTCTCCGGGAATATACTTTTATCAGCTACAACTGGATGGAGGATACAGAACAGCTACTAAACGTATGATTATTACAAAATAAAAAATGAGGGTGTATCAAAAGTTCACTGTGTGACTAAAAAA
>DAOSWM010000096.1:0-9444 GCA_035380045.1 Tenuifilaceae bacterium
GAGCGGAAAACGAGACTCGAACTCGCGACCCTCAGCTTGGGAAGCTGATGCTCTACCAACTGAGCTATTTCCGCATTTGTAATGTACCCTCAGCTTGGGATCCGCCGGTTGGCGGACTACCAGCTGAACTATTTCCGCATTCAAAAAAAGCCAACCCCATGAGTTGGATTGACTTTACTCTGAAGTGTGGAGGTAAGGGGAGTCGAACCCCTGACCTCTTGCATGCCATGCAAGCGCTCTAGCCAACTGAGCTATACCCCCAAAAGCATGGCAAAATTAGAAATATTTTTTAAATAGTATTGTAAATGCAAAAACTTTCTAAAAAAAATTACGTACATATAATGAGTGTGAATTATTTTTCGTTTTTTTGTGAGATGAAAATTCAGCATTAATATTATTCGTATTATTTCATTTTTGTATTACCTTTATAGCCTAAAATACCTTTGATATGGAACTCAAGAAAAATCCAAAGGCCGATCTGGAAAAGATGAAACTCATCTTCACTGAGGTAGGTCTTGTTTTTGCCTTAGGTGTTGTGCTACTTGCTTTTGAGTGGACCAGCTCTGGAGACATCAACACCGAATTGGCTAAAATAGATGAAGTTGTAATGGAGGAAGAGATGATTCCCATTACGGAACAGCAAGAGGTGAAGCCACCACCCCCACCACCTGAACCTGTTCAGGTTACCGATGTGATTAACATCGTTGAGGATGATGTTGAGATTGATGACAACATTGATATTTTCGACTCTGAATTCCGTGAGGATGTAGCGGTGCAAATCGTTAACTTCACTGAGGAAGAGGAGGAAGTTGAAGAGGAGGAAGTTTTTGTTGTGGTAGAGGATATGCCTGGTTTTGGCGGAGGCGATAGCAACAAGTTCCGCGAGTACATTGCTAAGAACCTTCGTTATCCAGAGGTTGCTGCCGAGAACGGAATTCAAGGCAGGGTGTTTGTTCAGTTTGTGGTTGAACCCGATGGCCGAGTTTCCAACGTGAAGGTTGTTCGAGGTGTTGACCCAGCTCTAGACAAGGAAGCTATCAGGGTTGTTGAATCGAGCCCAAAGTGGAAGCCAGGAAAGCAAAGGGGAAAACCTGTAAGGGTATCGTTTACATTCCCAATTATTTTCGTACTTCAGTAAATTATTCGAACATAAGAATATTAAACCCTGATGCATATCAGGGTTTTTTTTGCTACTCGTAATTTTATATGATTACACCCTACGAAACAACAAAGAAGCAGGAAACAGCTGTGCTTGTGGGAGTTCAGTTAAGGGGCCAGTCCGACGACTTGATTGAGGATTACCTCGATGAGTTGGAATTCCTGGCACAAACAGCCGGAGCCATAACGGTACACAGGTTCATACAAAGGCTCGATGTTCCTTTGCCCCGCACATTTATTGGCACAGGGAAGGTGAATGAAGTTTTTGAGTATGTTGAATCGAACTCGGTTGATTTGGTGATTTTCGACGATGAATTAACTGCAACTCAACTTCGAAACCTCGAAAGGGATTTAAAACGAAGAGTGCTCGACAGAACCAACCTTATTCTCGATATATTTGCCCAGCGGGCAAAAACGGCCTACGCCAAAACTCAGGTTGAACTTGCACAGTACCAGTACCTGCTCCCACGTCTCACCAGGATGTGGACTCACCTTGAACGCCAGCGAGGAGGCATTGGCCTACGCGGACCCGGCGAAACTGAAATTGAAACCGACCGCAGGATTATTCGCGATAAAATATCCAAACTTAAGGACGAACTCGGTAAAATTGATAAGCAGATGGCAACCCAGCGAAAAAACAGGGGCAGTATGGTGCGGGTTGCGTTGGTTGGTTACACAAACGTAGGCAAATCAACTTTGATGAACCTAATAAGTAAGTCAGACATTTTCGCCGAGAATAAGCTTTTTGCAACACTCGACACAACCGTTCGAAAGGTTGTGATTGAAAACTTACCTGTTTTGCTGTCCGATACTGTTGGGTTTATCAGAAAGTTGCCACACCAGCTGGTAGAATCGTTTAAGTCAACCCTCGATGAGGTTCGTGAAGCCGATATTCTTTTGCACGTGGTTGATATCTCGCACCCTGCCTTTGAGGAGCAGCTTCAAGTGGTTAGCCAAACCCTGCACGAGATTGGCGTGAGCGAAAAGCCAACCATTCTGGTTTTCAATAAGATTGATGCGTATCGATGGGTTGAAAAGGACGAGTTTGATGCCATGCCCGTTGGGAAAGAGAATTTTTCACTTGAAGATTTAAAACGAACATGGATTGGCAAGGTTAATTCACCCAGCGTTTTTATTTCGGCAAAGCAACGGCAAAACATTTCTGAGCTAAAAGATAAACTTTACAGTACGGCACGTGAAATTCATATGAAACGTTACCCCTACGACCACTTCCTATTCTAGAAAAACTATCTTTTCCCAAGAAACCAAGAAATATGTGTGCAATCTGAACAAACAAAACAGGTTGCGCTTCGGTTTGCCCAGTCGAGGTCGAAGAATGAAGCTACTGCTGTATTTAACTGTGCCTTTCTTGTCCAGAACAGGTTGTTATTGCATACCGGGCACCTCAATTCTCGCCCATTAACCTCAACGGTTTGGGGTTCTGCTTTGCTAAATAGGCTCATAATAAAAGAATTATAAAAAATTTCAAGGATTTAATTCACCCAGCCCATTTTGGCGATTTGCTCAGCAATTTGAACGGCATTTGTTGCAGCCCCCTTGCGCAAATTGTCGGCAACTATCCATAGGTTCAGACCATTAGGAACGGAGAAGTCTTCGCGAATTCGCCCAACAAAAACCTCGTTACGTTTATGAGCGTTAATGGGCATTGGGTACTCATTCTTAAAAGGTTCATCAACCATTTCAACCCCTGGGGTTGAGCTTAGTATGTAGCGAACTTCTGAAAGTGAGAAACTTTTGCCAAGCTCAACGTTAACCGATTCGGAGTGTCCACCAACAACCGGAACGCGAACTGCGGTGGCAGTTATGCCAATTGATTTGTCGTTCAGTATTTTGTGGGTTTCATTTACCAGTTTCATTTCTTCCTTGGTGTATCCATTGTCGAGGAATACATCGCAGTGCGGGATGCAGTTCAGGTCGATTTGGTGAGGGTAAACCTTAAACGAGAAATCGTTTCTGCGCTCATTCTCCATTTGGTTCACCGCCTTGTATCCCGTACCGGTAACTGCCTGATATGTTGAAACTACAATTCGGCGAATGCCGTACATTCTATGCAGCGGTGCCAGTACCATTACCATTTGAATGGTACTGCAGTTGGGGTTGGCTATTATGAAATCACCTTTGGTAAGCGTATTACCATTAATTTCGGGAACGATTAGTTTTATGGAAGGATCCATTCGCCAGGCGCTGGAATTATCAACAACGTAGCATCCAATCTCAGCAAACTTTGGAGCCCAAATTTTTGAGGTTTCCCCGCCAGCTGAAAAAAGAGCAATTTGGGGTTTTCTTTTTAAACCCTCTTCCATTCCAACAACTTTGTAGCTTGAGTTCTTGAAAGGAACTTCTTTTCCAGCCGATTTTTCGGTGGCTATGGGAATTAGTTCTGAAACTATTATATTACTGTTTTCTAGCACTTTTAGCATTTCGCTGCCAACTAATCCGGTGCTTCCTACTATGGCTATACGCATGATACCACAATTTTTTTTTACTTTGTAAAAGTAATAATTTGACAAATTTCTCTGCCATGAAACATCCCTTTTTTTTTATTCTTTTGCTTCTTGCCCCTTTCATCCTACCTGCGCAGGTTACCTACGATTTTGAAGATGGAAGTATTGATGGTTGGTTGCAGGTTCCTGCTGAAAGGTGGGAGACATCGAATGTAACCCCATTAAGTGGTAGTTTTTCGCTGAAGCATAGCTGGACTGGTACCGATAAGGACAGGATTTCGGTAGAACTTCCAAGTTGGCAGGGAAGCGATGGAACCATTACCTGGCGGTTTTTGCTTAAGCATGGTTACAACCCATCGAGCAGCAATAATTGGGCTGTATTTCTATTTTGCAACAAGGATGCAAACGGAATGGTATCAACGGAAAGTCCCGATGGGTATGCTGTTGGAGTAAACCTGAATAGTTCCGACGATTTACTAAAACTCTACTTGGTTTCCGGAGGAACCTTCAACACCCTAGTTGAAACAACCATAAACTGGGAGCAGGAAATTAAAACGGGCGGAGTTGGAGCCGTTGAGGTGAAACGTAAACCCGATGGAACTTTCTCCATGAAAGCTTCAACCACAGGCTCGTTCCTTGACTTGAACCCGTTTGGTTCAGCAGTTGATAATACCCATTCCTTTGGCGGGTACTTCGGAATTTACTACTCATACACCTCATCGGCTGCTGGGAAACTTTGGGTTGACGATATTTCCATTGGTCTAAATCCGGTTAACCCCAACGATAACGATTCGCAGATTGTAGAACCAGATGTACAAATCGAATCGGGTTTTATAAGTTCATTGGCCTGCGAACCCAGCAATGCAGCAAGCATTTTCAAGTTTAAGGTTACTGACCAGGGTTCTGGCGATGGTTTGCAAACCAAAGTCACCAGAATGCGATTTGTGAAGGTTGATTCCTCAACTGCAGCAAACTGGGATGAGTCAATTGCAGGTGTCGTGATTAGAAATTCAAGCGGAGACACCATCCCATTAAAGGCTTCATACATAATGGGCGGCTCCATTGAGGTGGAGCTGGAACCCTCATCGATGGTTGTTGAGGACGGGAATAGTCAAACATATTCGTTGTCGGTGTATTTGAAACAAGGAGGAACCTCGCACGGCGAAACGTTTCAGCTAAAGATAGACGATGAGGAGCACGGTTGGGAAACCGATTTTAGCGGCTCAACTTTCCCCGAGATTTTGCCTGCCGAAGTAGTTTCGAATGTATTTACAGTTCGAGTTGTGCCAACCCACCTGTTCTTCCTGAACTACCCCGAAATGGTGATAATAAATAAACCCTTCAACATTTCGGCATATGCTGGCGATGAGGCTGGGAATATGTCAACAGAATTCTCGTCTGCTGTTACTTTGAGCCTTTTTGAGGGGAATGGAGCACTAACACCATCGGCAAACTTGGTTTCCAATGCTCAGGGAGGTATGGTTACTTGGAGCAATATTTCGTACTCTGTACATGATATATTTAAGCTACAGGCTAGCGCATCAGGTTTACAGTCAGTGGTTGGTAACGAAATATATGTTTCGTACGATACAACAACCGTTGTTCAGAACCCGACCACACAAGTTGAAGGAGGTACAATTTCATCGTTAAATACCATGCCAGGCATGGCAACTGAGGTGCTGAGGTTTAAGATTTTAGATGTTGGCAGTTACGATGATGAGCCAACATACGTTCAGCAAATAACCATAAAAAGGGGCGAAGGCGAAAATTTGGCTTCGTTCACAAAAAATATTGAGGGTGTAATTTTTAAGGTTGGCTCAGCCATAATTCCTGTTGGAACTCCACACATTCTTACATCGAGCATAACAATTCCGGTTCCCAAAAGCGCTATCACAATTGCAAACGAGGGTCGAATCGATTTGTCGCTGTGGGTTTACCTGAACGAAAAGGGTTTGGAAGATGGGAAACAGCTGGTTTTTATGATTGATTCCGTTGAGCATGGCTTCATGTCGTACGCTGAAGGTTCATCGTTCGCAAGCAATTTCGGGGATGCTGTGGTTTCAGAAGTTTTTACAATTGAGGTGGAAGCTACACGGGTTGCTTTCTCCAACGTTCCTGAGTTTGTGGGTTTGGGCCAAGAGTTTTCGGTTAAAGTAAGTACGGTTGATGATGGAGGTAACGTTGATGTGGACTCAGAATCGCAGATTACGCTTTCGAAGAATTCAGGAGAAGGCTGGCTAACCATACCATCGGCAACAACAGTTGCCAGCAGCGGCGAAGCGAGTTGGAGTGGGTTAACTTACTACCAAGCCGAACCTTTCACAATTCTCGCTTCAGCTGAAGGGTTAAACGATGCTGTGTCGCCTTTGATTTACTGTGCCGACCGTACCTCAACCGTTTCTGCTCCCACGGAGCAAGTTGCAAACCAAAAAATCAGCAGCCTTTCGGTCGATTCGCTTGCAGCAATGGAAACGATTCGCTTCAAAATAGCAGACCGAGGAGAAACCGATGGGCTTTCAACAAGCGTTTCGCAGCTTACTTTTCACGGATTTGGTTTAGCAACCGATATGCCGTTAAATAAAATGTTGGCCGGAGCCTTTTTGGTTGATGAACAGGATGATGTGGTTACAGGAAATTCCACGATTTCATCAAATCAAATTGTGTTAAATTTTGAGAGAAATATTCTGACTATTCCCGATGGTGAGTCGGCAGAGCTAACGCTGAAGGTGTTCCTCAAAAAGGGAGGCCTTTCCGAAGGTTCAACGTTGAATCTTTACGTTCCAAGCTCATCGCACGGTTGGCAAACTTACACGAATGGTTCGGGATTCCCCGAAAGTTTCGAGAGCGGAGTGGTTGGGCCGATTCTACAGCTAAGCGTTGAGCCAACGCAGCTTAGTTTTATTGAACAGCCCTTCAGCGTTGAACAATCCCAGTCAATCGCACTCAAAGTAGCCGCAACCGACACCTACAGCAATGTTGATGTAGACTTTTCAGCCAATTCAACAATTGACCTATTTTACGGTCCGGCTGGTTTTACATTGAATAGTTCTCAGCAACAAATGGAGAATGGGATTGCAACGTGGAGCGATATTTCCCTGACCGAAGTTGGAAAATACTGTTTTAGGGTTTCCACAAACCAACCAGCGTTGGAGGCTCTCTCGGAAACAATTTGGTGTGGACAATCACACGCTTGTTTATATAATGAAGATTTCGAGAGTGGTTACCCAGTAAACTTTCCATACTCTACTGCATGGAATACATCGAGCGTTTCGCCCATTGAGGGCGAATACTCGCTAAAACACGCTCTCTCTGGTGTTTCTGGCGAAAGCGATTTAACGCTCCCGTTGGAAGTTGATAACCTGGGCGAAGGAACCTTCGAGTGGTCGTTTGTACTCAGAAACGGGGATTGGGATCCTTCGGTCGATAACGGATTTTGGGTTGTGCTGGCTTCCGATACTACCAATGTTTCGCTAGGAACATTCAAAGGCTATGTTGCTGGAGCAAACTTTTCAGGGGCAACCGATTTGTTAACCCTTTGGCGGGTAAACGGTAACTCAGTTACGTCACTAATTGAATCGGAATACGATTGGAACGAAGCAGAAACCGTTGGAATAAAAGTAACGCGCTCGCCAAAAGGCGATTGGGATTTGTTTTACCAACCCGAATCGAGCAGCGAAGGATTTTTGCATGGTGGAGCTGCCTGCGACAGGCAAATCATCAAAACCAAAACGCTTGGTATCGGTTTTAAGTATTCTGCCAGCAGGGCTGGCGAGTTTTGGGTTGATAACCTCAAGGCATGTAAAACCGAGTTTCCTCCGGTAATTAGCAGCGCCAACATGCTTAGCTTAACATCGGTGGCCGTCAACTTTTCAGAAATCGTAAATGCCGAAGATGCTGCCTTGGCTTCAAACTACAGGATTGAAAAGTTGAATGGCGAGCAGATTGATGTTATTGGTGCTTTCCCTGATGAAGAGAACGAATCGAAAGTTACCCTGAGAACCACCATTCTTCCACAGGAAAACCTAATGCTATTCGTTAGTAATATTCGCGATATGCAGGACAATGCATGCGCCGATAGCGTTGTGTTTGGGTTAGGTACTCAGGGAACCTTTGGGAATATGGTTATTAATGAAATTATGGCAAAGCCAATTGCCAACGCACAGCTGCCTAACTTTGAGTACATTGAACTTTTCAACCGCAGCGAAGAAACAATACTTTTAAATGGCTGGAAATTGAAAGCAAACGACAACTCTTTCATCATTCCTGATGCAACTGTTGAGGCCAACGGTTTCTTGATACTTACATCCAATAGTGGCGTTTCCGAACTATCTACCTTCGGACCATCCGTGGGCGTATCTTCGTTCCCTTCCCTAGTTAACTCCGGAATGTCGCTGGCAATTACCGATAACCTTTCGCGCGTAATCACTTGGGTTGATTACTCCGAAAACTGGTACGGTAGCGAAATCAAGGAAGCTGGAGGATACTCACTGGAAAAAATTGACCCGAACAACCTGGTAGGTGGTGCCGAGAACTGGAAAGGTTCCGATGATCCTTCAGGAGGAACTCCCGGAAGGGAAAACTCGGTTTTAGCAAGCAATCCCGATTTGATTTCACCCTACCTCACAGAAGTTGCGGTTGAAAATCCAAATTCAGTCAGGCTGCTGTTTTCAGAAACTATGGACAGCCTCTCGGTTACCCTGCCATCAAACTACAGCCTTTCCCAAATTGGCGAGCCGTTATGGGTAAAGACCACTGGTCCAAAGTACAACGAAGTTACCTTGGAGTTTGAGGAGGGAATGAGCCTTGGCGAAATTTACGAATTGTGCATTGGAGATGGAATTACCGATTTTTCTGGAAACCCATTCCCATCGGAATGTTTACAAGTTGCGGTTCCCGAGGAACCGTTGATTGGCGATATTGTTGTTAACGAGGTGCTTTTCAATCCCTACTCAGGAGGAGTCGATTTTGTAGAAATATTCAACAACTCACAAAAAACGTTCGACCTTAAGAATATTTGGATTGCCAACCGGAATGTTGAAACTGCAGGGTTGAACGAGTTCTATGCTGCTTCAGATTCGGCCTGGCTACTTTTCCCGCAGGGTTACGCAGTTCTTTGCGAAAACCCGCGCCTCGTTGAGCAGTTCTACTTCGTTGAAAATGAAAGTGCAATGGTTTGGACAGCCAAGATGCCCTCGTACCCGAACGATGAGGGTTACGTGCTTATCCTGAATTCATTGGGTGATGTAATTGACGAGTTTCACTACGATGAGGGCATGCACCTTCCTTTGCTATCCAGCACTAAGGGGGTTTCCCTTGAGCGTATTTATCCCTCGCTGGTAAGTAATGATGCATCGAGCTGGCAGTCGGCTGCCCAGTCTGCCGGATTTGCAACTCCATCTGCAAAAAATTCGCAGTACATTGAGCCAGGCGTTGCCGAGGATGCTTTTGATATTGCAGAGCAAGTTTTTTCGCCCGATGGCGATGGCTTTAACGATGTGCTGCTAATTGATTACATCCTACCCGAGGAGGGCTACATTGCCAATATCATTGTTTTCGATTCGATGGGGAGGAGAGTTCGCCGGCTGGCATCGAACCTTTCGCTGGGAACCAGCGGAACATTGAAGTGGGATGGCGTTACCGATGCGAATATAAAAGTCCCGGTTGGTGCCTACGTAATTTATATTGAAACATTTACTGTGAAAGAAAACGTAAAGAAGAATTTAAAACACTACAAGAAAACCTGCGTGGTTGCTACGAAGTTTGGGGAGTGATGGCAGTTTTCAGTTGGCAGTTCTCAGTTGGCAGTTCTCAGTTGGCAGTT
>DAOSWM010000097.1:0-9339 GCA_035380045.1 Tenuifilaceae bacterium
AGTTTCTCAGTGTCCTTCACAGAGTCACACAATGAACTTTTGAGACACCCTCTTTTTTACCACATCGTCTTTTTTACCTGAGCCGGTCTAAACTTCTAACCAGCGCTTCATCGCGTGCTATTGCCCGAAGGGCAAGAAAAACAAGTATTGCCGATACAGTGGGGAACACGAAAAAGAGGGTAAAAGAGAAGTCGGCAGTTATTGCCTTCTGAGCCATTTTAATGTAGTAAAACATAAGCCCCTGCAATCCAACAAGTAGAATCACATTGAATGTTGAGAGCCTAATCTGAAGTATCCTACGCTTGAATAGGAATATTGAAACTACCGTAACAAGCAAGCATAATGATATAAGTATTGAAAGAGGGAGCGTGCTAAAGGCAGCCCTCTCCCCCGTTTTTTGTACTATAAAACCTTTAAATCCTATCTCGTATACAATAGTATCAAACTCACCAACCATTTCTGCTATCGGGAAAAAAACTAAGAACGATAGCAGAATTGCTGCAATTAGTAAAAAAACTGTTTGAATTCTCTGAATCATCGTTATTCAATTTCTAGTAAAACAACAAAAGCTCTACTCAACTAGTCGAATTCCAACAAAAGTTTAGTTACTACCTAAAATTAAAGGTAGTCCATCCTTTCCGCTTCCCACAACAACCACCTTTGTGTTGGGTGACTTAGCAAGTTCAGTTGTTGCTTCAATGCCCCGCATCTTTAGCAAGTTGGTGGTTAAACTACTATTAATAATTTGGTTTGCACGAGCTTCACCTTCGGCTGCAATTCTTCTTCGTTCAGCTTCACTTTTTTCGCGGTCGAGCTTAAATTGGTACGCAAGCGCTTCCTGCTCCTGAGTTAGCTTATTCTCAATAGCCTGCTGTATTTGCTGTGGTAAGCTGATGCTTCTGATGAGCAAGGCTCTCATGTCAATGTAATTCTTATTCAAAATTTTAGCAGTTTCGGTAATTATTGTTTGCTCCACCTCGCTACGTTTGGTTGAATAAATTTCTTCAGCGGTATACCTTCCGGCTACCTGGCGAACCGAAGAGCGTACCTCTGGAATAACCAATTGATTAATATAGTTTTTCCCAAAAATTTCATGTAATGAACCAATATTTTGATAAATTGGGTTAAATCGAACCGAGATATCGATTATTACTTTAAGACCATTCTTATCTAGCACATCCATAGTTTCCTCTGCCTTAAGCTCCTTTACGTCGTACACATGAAAGTCATTCCATGGGGCAACTACATGAAATCCAGGCTGGTAAATATTCTCCTTATCCAAACCAGAGGTAAAGGGTCTAAAAATAACGGCTCTTTCCCCGGGTTGAATAATGTAGAACATTCTGCTACTGAAGATTATCAACAATAAAACTCCTACAATTAGCACAACTATTAGTAACTGATTCCTTTTCATCGTTATATATGGTTTTAGTTAATATTCATTTCTTAACTTTTTTTCGGAAACAAAGTTAGTGTAATCCTAAAAAACAGCCCCAATTATACCCTACATTTTTTAATATTTTAAGGAAATGTAATTTTGTTGGACAATTTTCTATTAGGTTTGTAGTTTTTTGAATAGTTCACTTTTTGTTTAGTATAACCAATGATTAAACGATTCCAAAATAATATTTCAAAAAGTATTTTTACTGTTTTTAAGCTAATTCTTTTTTTCTTATTGGTTCACCAACAAACTTTCGGACAGGGTTTGGGGCAAATTTTTGGAACCATAACTGACCAAAACGGGAAACCTGTACCCTACGCAAACATTGTGATTAAGGGAACAACCCTTGGGATTGCTGCCAACGAGTTTGGCAAGTATAAGCTTATGGTTCCTCAGTCCGATACCATAACCGTTGAATTTTCGAGCATTGGTTACTCAAACCTCTCAGTTCCAATTAAAATAAGTGCCGGAGAAAGTAAGCAGCTAAACGTAACTCTTCAGCTGTCTCAGAGCCAAATAGAAGAGGTTTCGGTTCTTGCCTACCAACGAAGGTTTGGCAATATTGAGCGCATTGACCATCGCGACATCGATTTTATTCCCGATGTATCGGGAAATTTTGAATCGCTGCTAAAATCCCTTCCCGGAGTCTCCTCCTCCAACGAGCTTAGCTCACAGTACTCGGTTCGCGGTGGTAGCTTCGACGAGAACCTTGTGTACGTTAACGATATTGAGGTTTACCGCCCGTTTCTAATACGTTCTGGGCAACAGGAAGGCCTTAGCTTCATTAACTCCGACATGGTTGAGGGGGTTGAATTCTCTGCAGGTGGATTTAATGCTGAGTTTGGCGATAAGATGGCATCGGTTCTCAGCATTCGCTACCGTCAACCTCTTAAAAATTCTGCTCGTGCAGAGGTCAGTTTGCTTGGTGCAAGCGGTGTGGTTGAAGGTGTTTCGAAAAACGGGAAATTCTCACACATTTCAGGAATTCGTTACAAAACTTCACAGTACCTCCTTCGTACTTTGGATGTAAAGGGCGACTACAAACCTTCGTTTGTCGATTTTCAAACCAACCTGGTTTGGCGTTTCAGCAACAGGTTTAGCGTTAGCTTCCTGGGAAACTACTCGTCAAACAAGTACCTTTTTGCTCCTGAAATTAGGGAAACTCGCTTCGGAACCTTCAACAATGCACTTCAGCTGAAGGTTTACTACGATGGACAGGAAGTGAACCGCTTCGAAACTGCGCAGGGCGCAGTAACCTTCGATTTTCGTCCAACCGAGGAACTATCGTTAAAAGTAATCGCCAGTACTTACGTTGCTCGTGAGGCCGAAACCTTCGATGTGCTAGGACAATACTTGCTTAACGAGCTGGATAATAATTTAGGTTCAACTACCTATGGCGACAGCCTTATAAATGTTGGAATTGGCGGATTCCTGAATCATGCCCGAAACTACCTAAACGCCGACTTCTACCGGTTTGAGCATCTGGGTTCGCACGTAACCGAAGCCAACAAGCTGAAGTGGGGCTTCCGATTCCAGATTGAGAACATAAGCGATGAAATAAACGAGTGGGAACTCATCGACTCCTCGGGCTACGCAGTTCCATATAACGGCGAGGAACTAGTATTAAACTACTGGCTCCGCTCAGCAAATACGCTTACATCGAACCGTTTTTCGGGTTACGTTCAGGATGCTTTCACCATCGATTTTACGAAATGGGCGCTAACGCTAACCGCTGGAGTTCGGTCAACCTACTGGACATATAATCAGCAGCTGAATGTAAGTCCACGTGCCTCAGCAATTATTAAGCCCGACTGGAAACGCAACGTTGCATTTCATATTTCAGGGGGATACTACCACCAACCGCCTATTTATAAAGAATTCCGATTGTCAAATGGCAACTTAAATGACGAAATTCTTGCACAGGAATCAATCCATTTTGTTCTGGGAAGCGAGTACCATTTTATTGCGTGGAAGCGTCCGTTTAGGTTCCAGGCCGAAGTTTACCACAAGCATTTCAACAATATCATTCCATATAAAATTGATAATGTGCGTATTAAGTACACTGGTGAAAACTTAGCCACCGGTTTTGCTCAAGGAATCGACCTGAAAGTGAACGGAGAATTCGTTGAGGGCGCCGAATCGTGGGCCAGCATCTCGGTGATGCGTGCGTACGAAGATGTTCTGAACGATTTTTACATCGATAGCGATGGGAACAGGGTTGAACCGGGTTACTATCCACGTCCCACCGATCAGCGTTTTAATGTAGGAGTATTCTTTCAGGACTACCTTGCAGGGCAACCCACATTTCGGGTCCATTTAAGCGGTCACTACGGAACCGGATTGCCTTTTGCAATGCCAAAATCGGAAAGGTACGACTTGTTCGACCGTATGCCATCGTACAAACGAATAGATATCGGATTCACAAAAGTTTTTAAGGATGATAGAGGGAAAGGCGGAACCTCGCTTAACAACATTAAGTGGTTAAAAAGCCTTTGGCTTGGCGCCGAAGTTTTCAACCTTTTCGATTTCAACAACACAATCTCATTTCTTTGGGTAAAAACCGTTGGAAACCAAGAAAATCTTGCTGGAACTTACGCTGTTCCAAATTACCTAACATCGCGCAGGTTAAATATTAAACTAACTGCACGTTTCTAAATTATTTATCGAGTTTTCAACTTTAAAAGTTTTTTTAACATTTGTTAAACAGCTTTTTACAGTTACTAGCTGATATTTGTAGAAAGTAAAACTTTCTGCAATGGAACGTATTTTCGATAAGCTTACCCAGCAACATTTCGATGTTATTGTAATTGGTGGAGGAATTACAGGAGTTTCTGTAGCATACGAAGCAGCCACTAGAGGATTAAGCGTTGCGCTTTTTGAGAAGGACGATTTTGGACAGGCAACATCGGCAGCTACCTCAAAGCTAATTCATGGAGGTTTGCGCTACCTAAAAAACCTTGAGTTTGGGTTAGTACGTGAATCGCTCACCGAGCGAAGAGTTTGGGAAAACATTGCACCAAACTTTGTTTACCCAATCCCCTTTATGGTTCCAACCTACAACAACCTGAAAAGCAACCGTTTCTTCCTTTTCATGGGAATGGTTCTTTACGATATGCTTTCGTACGATAAAGCAATGACATGGGATAAAACCAAGAAACTTCCGTTGCACAGTACCATCAGCGCAAAAAGAACTCTTTCACTGGAACAGTGTGTAAAAACCAAGGGGTTAACTGGCTCCAGCATCTACTACGATTGCCAAAATATCAATCCCGAACGTTTAACGCTTTCGGTTTTAAAATCAGCAATTGCCAACGGTGTCAAAGCGGCAAACTATGCAAAGGTAAAATCGTTTGTGCGTTCAAACGGAAATATATTGGGTGTAAACGTTGTTGATTCTCTTTCAGGAATAGAACATCAGTTTACAGCAAAAGTTACCATAAATTGCGCCGGACCGTGGGCTGATATTGTGCTAAACTCAGCAAATACAGAGAATGGGAAGAAACACAATATTCGCCGTTCTGAGGGAATTCATATCATCACAAAAAAACTTGTTAATAAGCACGCTGTAACGGTTATGACAAAAGATGGCCGGCACATTATGCTGATGCCGTGGCGTAACCATTCATTAATTGGAACAACCGACAAGGAATACACCGGCGATCCTGATGATTACAAAGTTACAAAGGAAAGCATTCAGGGACTTATTGATGATATGAACGAAAATTACGGTTGCGAACAACTCAAGTACGAGGATGTAATTTTCGCCTACGGTGGATTACGTCCTTTGGTTGATGACCAAACCCAGGGTTCATACGAATCATCGCGCAAGTACGAAATTTACGATAATGCAAAGAATGGTCTAAACGGCCTAATAACAATTGAAGGCGGAAAATATACCACCAGCCGAAAACTTGCCTGTCAAGCGATGAGAAAAGTGGAAAAGAAACTTAACAGAAAACTCGAAAAATCAGTAACAAACAAACAATACCTTGAAGGAAGTAATATTAAGGACATGAGCGATTTTATTACAAAATTAAAATCCAACTATCCCAATTTTTCACCAGAAACTGTTGAATATGTTGGTAAAAACTACGGCACCCATTGCCACGAGGTGTTTACAATTGCTAAGAGTAGCAGCAACCTGAATGAAGTTATTACAAATGATGGTGAAATTTTAGCCGAGGTTGCCTACGCAATTCAGCACGAAATGGCAAAATCGCTCACCGATATTTTCTTCCGTAGAACCGGAATCGGAACTCTCGGGTATCCGGGCGATGAAGTTTTCAATAAGGTAACCAACATTGCTCAGGAAATGCTAAATTGGGACGAAAACAAAACTCAGCTCGAAGTTAAGAAGGCGATGATGATTTTTAATCTGCCAAGGTAATAGATGGCAGTTGGCAGTTGGCAGTTGGCAGTTGACATTTGACTAATTTTACTGAATAATAATTTCTTCAAAATACAGAACAATGAACGGGACATACAGAGATATTTTTAAATGGGGTGATAAGCGTGAAACGGTTGTTGACAAAGGCACAATAAAACTTATTAAAGAAAAGATTGGATATACTGATGAGGAACTAAAACAAAAGCATCTTTTTGGAAACGAACAGGTTAAACTCGAAAAGCCAAGCGGATTAAGCCCCGAAATAATCTCAAATCTGGAACAGATTGTAGGAAAAGAAAACGTTGGAACCGACGATTACTCTCGTGCTGCCCACGCGTACGGAAAGTACTACGCCGATTTGCTTCTGCTTCGAATGGGTAAAATCCCAACTCCTCCCGATGCTGTTGTATTTCCTCGTAATGCTGATGAAGTGATAAAAATTGTTGAACTATGCAACGCCAATAAAATTGCAATTACTCCCTTCGGCGGACACTCATCGGTAACCCGTGGAGTTGAAACTCCAAAAGGCGGAATCAGTCTCGATTTAACAAAGCATCTAAATAAAGTTCTTGAAGTAAACGAAATAAATTCAACCTGTACGGTTCAGGCCGGAATGTACGGACCAGCATTCGAAGATTTTCTGAATGCGAAGGGGTATTCGTGCGGACATTTCCCTCAGTCGTTCGAATATTCAACCGTTGGCGGTTGGTTTGCTGCAAAAGGAGCCGGACAAGCTTCAACCGGATACGGAAAAATTGAGCACATGGTTCTTGCCGTAAAAGTTGTAACTCCCAGCGGAGTAGTTGAAACAAAATGCTATCCTGCCAGCGCCCAGGGATGGGATCTGCACCAAATCTTTGCAGGTTCTGAGGGAACTCTCGGTGTTATTGTTGAGGTTACCATGAAAATACGCAAGTATCGTCCGGAAAATACGAAACACGCATCGTTCATTTTTAAGAATTTTGAATCGGCGGTCAACGCAATGCGCATAGCAATGCAGGGCGGAGTTGGATTACCTCATCTTTACCGTATTTCCGATCCTGAAGAAACTGAAATCGCATTTAAAACGAAGGAGTTCGATGGAACTTTTGCCGATAAATTCTTGAACACGCTTGGTTACAAATCAGGCAGTCGGTGCCTGATGTTTGTTGCCATTGAAGGCGATAGAGCCTACACAAAGCAGGTTTCAAAATCGATATCAAGAATCGGCCGTAAGAATGGCGGTTTTGCCATTGGTGGAAACCCAACAAAAAAATGGCTTGAGCAACGTTACTCAAGCGCGTATCTCCGCGATCCGCTGATGGATTTGGGAATTATGACCGATACACTTGAAACTGCAGTAATGTGGGATAATCTTATTCCTGTTTGGAAATCAGTTAGAAGTTACCTGAAAAGTCGTGATAAAACTGTGGTAATGGTTCATATTTCGCACGTTTACGAGAATGGCGCAAATTTGTACTTTACATTCCTCAGTCCAATGATGAAAGGCAATGAGCTGAACGAATACATTGAATACCATAAAGGAATTATTGAAACAATAAACAAGGCGGGCGGATCGCTCTCGCACCATCACGGAGTTGGACGAACACTTGCTCCATGGATGGAGCAGCAGCTGGGGAAAGAAAATCTTGCGTTGATGCAAGCAATTAAGAATCATCTCGATCCGAACGGAATTATGAATCCCGGTGGAACGTTAGGACTTATTCCATAATTTGGTTTAAATTCATATAAACTGATTAAATTTTATTTTTTTATTGCCAAGGGCTTTAGCCCTTGGGGTATTTATCACAAAAACAATGGGCTTTAGCCCAAAAAAAGAACTTATATTTGGCTAAAGCCAAGTCCTTTTTCTTTTTAAACCCAAGGGCTAAAGCCCTTGGCAACAGTTTAAATATTGTATTTTGTTTAAATTTAAACTGCTTCTTACAGTGTCTTTGTTTTTAAAATGATATCTATGGATAATTACGTAGTAGTAATTGATGCCGGCACACAATCAATCAGGGCGGTTCTTATCGATTTGAAAGGAAATATTGTTCGAATTGAGCGTACCGAAGTTGAACCGTACTTCTCTACCGAACCGGGATTTGCCGAGCAAGATCCAATTTACCTTTGGAATATTCTTACGCAAACCTGTAAACGGTTGATTGACAGTATCGACATTCCTATCGAGAGTATAAAGGGAATGTCAATTACTACGCAGCGTGGAACATTAGTAAACGTTGATAAAAACGGTAATCCTTTACGTCCGGCAATGCTTTGGCTCGACCAGCGTAAGGCAAAAGTTGACAAATGGCCCAGAGGGTTCATAAAAGCTGCACTTAAGCTGATAAATATGCACGAATCGTTGGTTCATGCCATTAAAGATGGCGAATCGAACTGGATTCGGCAGAACCAACCCGAAATTTGGGAGAAAACCCATAAGTTCATGTTTTTATCAGCATTCTTCGTTCACAGGTTAACAGGGGAATATGTTGATTCAATTGGTAGCACAGTTGGCTACATGCCATTCAACTACAAGAAGCAGCGCTGGTGCAATAAGAATGAGTTCAACTCAAAAATGTTTCCAATTGAACGTGAAAAGCTTGTTGATTTGGTAAAACCCTCGGAACTGCTTGGTTACATTACAAATTCTGCTTCGCAGGAAACCGGGCTACCAGAAGGACTTCCTGTTATTGCTGCTGCTGCCGATAAAGCGTGCGAGGTTCTGGGTTCGGGTTGTATTTCCCCAGAAATTGCCTGCTTAAGCTACGGAACCACAGCAACAATCGAAACGGTAAATCCGAAGTATGTTGAAGTAATTAAGTTTTTCCCATCCTACCCCAGCGCCATTCCAAACTTCTACAATACTGAAGTTATGATTTACCGTGGATACTGGATGATTAACTGGTTTAAGAAAGAGTTTGGTCACAAGGAAGTTGAGCTGGCTAAGCAGCAAGGAAAATCGGCCGAAGAGCTTTTCGATAAGATGATCAGCAGCATTCCTCCCGGATCGATGGGTTTAACGTTGCAGCCATACTGGTCGCCCGGAGTAAAAATTCCAGGAGTTGAAGCCAAGGGAGCCGTTATCGGTTTTGGCGATGTTCACACAAAAGCCCACTTGTACCGATCGATAATAGAAGGGCTAACCTACGCGCTAAAGGAAGGCGCACTCAGAACTCAAAAACGCAATGGCGTAAAAATTCAGAAGCTGAGAGTTTCAGGCGGGGGATCGCAGAGTAACAACGCGCTGCAGATGACTGCCGATATTTTCAACATGACGGTTGAAAAACCTCACACATTTGAAACCTCTGCGCTTGGCGCAGCAATTAACTGCGTTGTGGGTCTTAAACTTTACCCCAATTTCGAAACCGCAATTGAAAACATGTGTAGGGTTGGCGAGGTTTACAGCCCAATTCCTGAGAACAGAAAGGTTTACCAGGAACTTTACGAAAAAGTATATCGAAAAATGTACAAACAGCTAAAGCCATTGTACGAAGAGATTCGTGAAATAACTAACTACCCGAAGAAGCTT
>DAOSWM010000098.1:0-9330 GCA_035380045.1 Tenuifilaceae bacterium
CATTTAAAGGATGATGTTTACAAAAATAACGGCGAAATTGGCTACTGGATTGGGGTTGAATATCACGGAAAAGGAATTGTTACTCAAGCAATTTCTCAGATTGTTGATATTGCATTTAATAAATATAATCTCCTTAGAGTTTACGCTGAAGTTTTTTCAAACAACCCGGCTTCAGCCAGAGTTCTTGAAAAAAATGGTTTTACGTTGGAAGCAACATTCAAAAAATCGATTTATAAAGACGGGAAGATACTCGATTCGATGATTTTTGCAAGGCTTAATAAAAATTTCCCTTCTTTTTATAAAATCTAGATTAGAGTTTTGCACAAACATATGTGCAAATTTCTTTTGTCAACTTTTCATATTTTTTTATCTTTATTTTCTTAAAACAACTAAGTGTGTGTGAATAAACACATTAATAAAAACTATTTAGGATGAGTTATTATAGATTTCTGATTAAAGCTTCACTTGTACTGTTTCTTTTCCCATCAATTTCAAATGCACAATTCGTAAAAAAAATTCAGTGGGATTTTTCTGGGGGAGCATTGCACAAGCTGTAAAATCCTCAGGTAAATATTAGTCCCCAACTCGATGAGGACTGGAAAAGTTGGGGGTTATAACGAATAAAAAAAGAGGGTGTCTCAAAAGTCCATTGTGTGACTCTGTGAAGGACACTGAGAAACTCTGTGATATTTATGATTTATTGTATCACAGTGTATCACAGGGGAATCACAGAGTTCCACAGAGTAGTGAATCTAATTTTTTTTTAGCTTTTGAGACACCCTCTTTTTTGTTCTCATCATAGAAACTACTTTGTAAACAGTTTCTTTTCCTTAATTTCAACAACTTTACCGTACTTTTCCAGCTCCTTCATGTCAATCTGCTTCTTGTCACCAACAATCATGTAAACCACAGGTTTTTCCCTTATGTTTTTCTGGTAGTAACCATCAATTGTGTCCCAAGTTATACTCTTGTATGCAGGAGTGTTAACCAGCATTGGGTCGGCATCGTAACCGAGCCTTTTCCAGCGCTCAACGGTTGAGGCAAGTCCCCTGAAGCTGGGACGCTTGGTTAGCGCAGAGAGTTGCAGGTGATTGCGAATCATATCAATGCGCTCGGTTTTTGCTGGCATATCGCGAATTAGCCCGTTGAATGTTTCCATGGCTGTAAGGGTTTTATCGGCTTGGGTTCCTACATAACCAACAAAATCGGCTGGGTTGCCCGCATTCTGTGGCGACTGGAAGTAGCCGCCAGCAGAGTATGCCAACGAACGATATTCCCTGATTTCCTGAAGGATAAGTCCAGAGAATCCGCCACCGAAGTAATCGTTAAACGCATCCATGGCCACCACGTTTTCAACGTTGAATGGCGCTCCGTTAACATGTAGGAATACCTTACTCTGGCGTGCCTTCGGTTTGTTCACAAAAAGCACTGTGTTTTCAGCGTACTGCTTTGCCAGCCTGTCAACGGGACTTTTCCCTACGGTTGGGTTCTCCGCAAGCGGAAGGCTCTTCTTTATCAGCTCAGCCACATCATCAACTTCGGTTTTTCCAGTGAAACGTACTTGGCATGTGTAACCCGTTGCATTCTTAAAGGCATCGATTAGTTGAGTGGCCTGAAGCTTCTTTAGCTCCTTCGAAGTTGGGCGATCGAGGTAGCTCGATTCATCCTCGTACAATCCATACTCAAGGAGTGCCTGGGCAACATTATCGGCCTCAGAGCGTTCCATCTTCCGGTTTGTGGCTTCGCCCTCAATGATGGTTTTAATTTTTCCCTGCTCTAGCTTAGGGTCTGCTATTAGCAGTCCAACCAGCTCGAGGGTTCTTTCAAGGTTACTCTCAATTCCCTGTACATCAATAGCAGTGTACGAGTCGTTTGAGAACACTCTGTACGATGTTCCAATTTTGGCAAACTCTTCCTTCAGCTGAGTTACGTTGTACTCGCCGGCACCGCTCATGTTAAGTCCTTCGGTGGCAAAACGTAACATGGGGTTCTCAATTTCACCAACCTCAAAAACTACGGTTAACGAGAAAATGTCGTTTACAGGGTTGGGAACTACAAGCAGCTTGTGGCCGTTACCAAGGTTTTCTGAAAGCACATCCTTGTTGAAGTCGATGGGCTGCATCTTTGGTTCGTGCGAGGGTATTGCTTCGAAGTGCTTGGCATACTCGCTTCTGGCGTTGGTGTTTGCCTGCAGCGGTTTGTAGTCGGGCTTTTCAATTTTTTCCTTCTTGGGGAATCCCATTTTTGAGTGGAATGCCAGGTAGTTTGGCCCGAAAATGGAGTTTGCCATTATTACAACATCGTCCTTGGAAACTCCCATCACTTTGTCAGCGTACTCCAGCGCTTCCTCAATACTTTCGCCCTTGGCGAAAGCATCGGCGAAAAGAATGGCGCGGCTCTGGTTGCTCTCCATGCTGGTGGTGTGGTTGCGGTACATCTCCTGCTTAATGGCGTCAAGCATCCAGTCGTCGAATTCTCCTTTTTTCAACTTTTCAATTTCAGCTAGAATAAGGTTCTCGGCATCGTCAAGTTTTTGTCCAATTATTTTTGGGATGGTAAAAATTATGGTTGCGCCGTGGTCGTAGTAAGGCATGGAGAGTGCCTGAGCACCAAGAACTTTGCCATCAATGGCCAGCTTGTCGAGGAGTCCGGTTGAGTAGCTGTTGTTCAGCATTTTCAGGGTAACATCGGCAATGAGGCTCTCCTTTTGGGTTGCAGATGGTGCGCGAAATCCCAGCAGAGCCAACTTTATGGGAGTTAGCTTAGCTTCGTGGAATTCTCTCCCGTTGAAGGGTTCCTCGTTCCAAACTCTGGGTTCTGGAATATCTTTTTGTACCCACGCCCCGAATTTTTCTTCAATCATGGGTATAACCTCGTTCGAGTTGAAATCGCCGGTAAGCACTAGCGCCATGTTGTTGGGTACGTAGTAGGTTTTGAAGAACTCGTACATTTTGGTTAACGAAGGATTCTTCAAATCGTCGATGGTTCCTATAAGGGTTTGCTGTCCGTACGGATGGTTTTTGAAAAATAGTTTTTGGAATTCCTCAAGCAGCTTGGTTTGGAACTGGTCGTTGTACAGGTTCTTCTCCTCGTAAACTACCTCAAGCTCTGCTTGAAAGCTTCGGAAAACGGGTTCAGAAAATCGGTGCGAGTATAGGTCAATCCACTTTTCAACCTGGCTCGAAGGGAATTTATTGTAGAAAATGGTATAATCGGGTCCTGTTCCTGCATTCAGGTTGGTGCCGCCCATTTCGTTAATAAGATTGCTGGTTTCGTTGGGGATTGCGAATTCGGCTGCTTTGAGCGACTCCTCGTTTATTTGCGTTTGAATCTCTTTTCGTTTCGCTTCGTCGGTGGTTTTTCCCAGCTCATCGTACAACTCAAAAATTTTGTCGATGTGTGGCTTCTCCTTTTCCCAATCGATGGTTCCCAACTCTTGCGTTCCCTTAAAAAGCATATGTTCCATGTAGTGAGCCATTCCGGTAGCATCGGCCGGGTCGTTTTTTCCGCCCGCCTTCACCATAACTACTCCAAAAACTTCGGGGCTGCTATGGTCCTCGTTAAGTATAACGGTTAGCCCGTTACTGAGCGTAAACTGGTTTACCGTTATGGTGCCCTTTGTGAACTCAATTGCATGTGAATTGCTTGAAAATCCTACAATCAATAGGATTAACGCACTAATAATGAATTTTGTAGTGTTTCGCATTTTTAAAAGATGGTTTGTTTTATTTAGGTTAACAAAAAATTGACTTTTCTGGCAGCTAGAAGTTTAAGCAGAGCTCGTAAAAATGATTTACTTCCTTCTTCTTCGTGGGCTGGATTTGGAAGTACTCGTTTGCTTTTTTGAACGTGTTCGCGACTGTGGTTTTGGTTGGGTTCTTCGAACCGGTCTTGTATCCGATAGCTCAACACTCCCATCTTCGTTTACAAGCTTAAAATCGAGCTGTTTTTTCACCAGATTTGCCCTCCAAACTTCAACGGTTAGCTCATCGCCCAGCTGGTAACGTTTACCGCTTTGGCGGCCTGTTAGGCAGTAGTTCTCCTCGTCGAACTCGTAGTAATCGTCTTCTAAATCTCTCACTGCAAGTAGTCCTTCACACTTCGATTCGAGGAGTTCTACAAAAACACCGAAGTGTACTACGCCAGTTATTACGCCCTGAAAGTGCTGGCCAACTTTATCGGCCATAAATTCAACCTGCTTGTACTTAATGGAAGCGCGCTCTGCCTCGGTTGCCTTAATCTCCATGTCGGTGCTGTGCTTGCTGAGCCGTTCAAGCTCCTCCTCGTTTTTGGGTTTTCCGTTGTTTAAATAGTGAGCAAGAAGACGGTGAACCATCATGTCGGGGTAGCGACGAATGGGCGAGGTGAAGTGAGTGTAGTGCGGGAAGGAGAGCCCGTAGTGCCCAATATTATGTGAGGAGTAGCGAGCCTTTGCCATGGACCGCAGGGCGAGGGTCTCGATAAGGTTCTGCTCCTTTTTCCCCTTTACTTCGGAAAGAAGCTTATTCAACGATTTGCTGATTTGCATGTCGGTTCCACCCTCAACGTTGTAGCCAAATCGGGTAATAAAACTTCGGAACGACTCGAACTTGTCGGCGTTGGGTTTATCGTGAATTCGGTAAACGAAAGGCTTTGACTTTGTTTTGCCTGAGTTTTTCCCAACAAATTCGGCAACCCGCTTGTTTGCCAGTAGCATAAACTCTTCAATTAGCTGGTTGGCTTCCTTCTGTACTTTAAAGAAAACGCCTAGGGGTTTGCCCTCCTCATCGAGGTTGAACTTCACCTCTTCGCGATCGAAGGCGATGGCTCCAGCCTTAAATCGCCGCTGGCGAAGTTTTTGGGCTAACCCATGAAGGGCAAGAATTTCCTCTTTCATGTCACCCTCGCCGGTTTCAATCACTACCTGTGCCTCCTCGTAGGCAAATCGCCTTTGCGAGAGAATTACGGTTCGGCCGAACCACTGGTTCAGGATGTTGGCATCTGCATCCATCTCGAAAACTGCCGAGAAGCAGAGCTTCTCTTCGTTGGGTCGCAGCGAACAGATGAAGTTCGAGAGGCGTTCGGGGAGCATGGGGACAGTTCTGTCAACCAAGTAAACTGAGGTGGCACGTTCAATGGCTTCGTTATCGATGGGTGAACCCGGTTTTACGTAGTGGGTTACATCGGCAATATGCACTCCAATTTCGAAAGTTATTTCGTTTAATTTTCGGAACGAAAGGGCATCGTCAAAATCCTTGGCATCGACCGGGTCAATGGTGAAGGTTGGAATTTTCCTGAAATCGCGACGCTCCTGATAATCACTATTGGTAATTTTTTCCGATATGTTCTCGGCCAGCTTGTTTAGCTCCTCGGGGAAACGGTAGGGTAGCTCAAATTCGGCAAGAATGGCGTGCATTTCCACTTCATGAACTCCCGGGTTGCCCAGCACCTCAACAATTTCGCCCATTGGGTTTTTGGTGTTTGGCGGCCAATCGGTAATGCGAGCAATAACTTTTTGCCCATTTTTAGCCTTCTTCAACCCATCGTTGGGAATGAAAATGTCGTAGGGCATTAACTTGTTATCTGTGAGAACAAATGCGTAGCTGCGCTCAACCTGAATGGTTCCAACAAAGGTTCGTTTGGCCCGTTCAACAACCTCAATCACCTCGGCTTCCATGCGTTTACGCCTTCGGCGTGCTGTAAGCGCAATTTTAACGCGGTCGCCATTAAGGGCGTGGTTCAGGTTATACTCCGGAACAAAAACCTCCTGGTTCTCATCGGTAACCACGTAGGCGTTCCCATCGGGTTCCATTTCAACAATCCCCTCAACAACACCGAGCTTTGCTTTGAGCATGAACTTCCCTCGGTAAACTTCGTGAAGAACCTCCTGCTCAGCAAGTTCATACAGAACATCGTTTATTAAACGTTTTGAAGTAGGATCTTTCGCCTCAATTCTCTTGGCAACCTGCTTGTAGTTAAGACTCAGTGAAGGGTCAGATGAAAAAATACCAATGATTGATTTCACCAGCAAATTCTTATTCAAACCTTCACCACGTTTTACTTTCTTCTTTTTGGCCATTTTATGCAATATTTTTCATTGTAAAGATATGAAAGAATACAACGCAGGTTGCTTAATAAATGTTAAGTCTTTCCCGATTATTTTATGCAATTTGATTGTAGTTTGGCTAATTGGCTTATTTTTGCCTTATGGCAAAGAGAAAGGGGAATAAGTTAAGCAAGGAACTTGGGCTGTTTGATGTGTTTGCACTCAGTACTGGGGCTATGATTAGCTCCGGGTTTTTCCTTCTGCCTGGTTTGGCTGCGAACTACACTGGGCCATCGGTTTTTGTTTCATACCTTCTTGCGGCAGTAATTATTATTCCAGCTATGCTAAGCATTGCAGAGCTGGCCACAGCCATTCCCCGTTCCGGAGGTGTCTACTTTTTGCTCGATCGAAGCCTTGGTCCCATGATGGGTGCAATTGGTGGGATTGGCGTTTACCTGTCGTTAGTTCTAAAAACTGCCTTTGCCCTGGTGGGTATTGGAACATACACAGCCCTGTTTTTCGATTTTCCTGTTCGGGTAATGGCTGTTGTTTTAACGTTGCTTTTTATGGCAATAAATATTTTTGGGGCAAAAAAGACGTCAAGGTTGCAAAACTTTTTGGTTTTCTTCCTGGTTGCCGTGCTAGTTTTATTTCTGGTTCAGGGATTTATTACAATTTCTGGTTTGGGGTTGGCCGAAACTATAAAAACTCAATTTACTCCTTTTGCGAGTTTCGGAATTGATGGCATTCTGGCAACAACAGGGTTTGTTTTTGTATCGTATTTGGGTCTTACTGAGCCAGCCAGCGTTGCCGAGGAGGTAAAGAATCCGGAGAAGAATATTCCCCGTGGAATGTTCCTTTCACTTATAGTAACAACCCTGCTATACGTGGGGGGTGTATTGATTATGGTGGCTGTAATTCCCAACGCAGATTTTTTGGCAGACCGAACACCAATTTGGACTGCCGGGCACTCAATTTTCAAGTTTTATCCAAGGCAAATTGTTGAAATTTTGCTTATTGGAGCCGCAATAGCGGCATTTGCAACAACCGGTAATGGAGGTTTAATGTCGGCATCGCGCTACCCAATGGCGATGGCACGCGACAGAGTGCTACCATCGTTCTTTAAGCATGTAGGGAAATTTAAAACCCCCAACTATTCAATAATAGCAACCTCGTTGCTAATGGTTGCCTTCATTCTTACCTTGAATGTTGAAGTAATTGCAAAAATGGCTGGCGCTTTTAAGTTTTTAATATTTATTCTCATAAATTTTGCAGTTATCGTTATGCGGAATAGTCGAATTGAAACTTACGACCCTGGATTCCATTCGCCCTTGTTCCCGTGGATACAGATTTTTGGCATCGTTTCGTCGTTCATTATTATTGTTTATATGGGCTGGATTCCAATTCTTTTTAGTGCTGGAATTGTAGGTATGGCGCTGCTTTGGTACTGGAACTACTCACGTAAGAATGCAAAACGCGAGGGTGCCATTTACCACTGGTTTGCCCTACTGGGGCAAAAGCAGCACGTTGGACTTGAAAACGAACTGCTATACATACTGAAGGAGAAAGGTTTACGCGAAGGAGATCCGTTCGATGAGATGATTGTACAGGCGCAAATTACGAATCTTCTCGAAAAAAAAATAAGCTTTAAGGAGCTGGTTGGCTGGGTTTCATCGGAGTTTGCGTTGAAGTACGAGGGCATTGATGCTAAGGAGTTGAGGAAGGAGATACTGAAAGTTACCAGCATCGATCCGGCTCTCGTAATCCCAAGGGTATCAATACTCCACGGCAAAGTCGATGCGCTCACCCATCCAATGCTTCATGTGGTAACATCCGATGTAGGCATTGAGAAACCCGTTGAGAAGGGCGAGATTTCATCGAAAGATAATATTAGGGTTTTCTTCTTCCTGATTTGCCCAACCGAAAACCCCAAATTACAGCTACGCTTGCTATCGCGGCTAATGGATATTGTTGAAAGGATCGACTTCATTGAGCAAATTTTAACCCTCACCAACGAGCGTGAAATAAAAGAATTCCTGCTCCATAACGAGCGGTACATTACCCTTGAACTCATTCGCAACACAACCACCGAGCATTTAATTGATAAAATGATGAAGGAGATTCGTTTTCCTCAGGATGTGCTGGTGGCCATGGTGCAGCGTAACGAACAGATTATTACACCCCGGGGCGATACCCAGCTTAAGGAGGGCGACATAATCACCATTATTGGTGAACCCAAAGGAGTAAAGCAGCTGTTTGAGAAGTACATTCACGTTGAATAATCACACCTCACACTTCATTCCTGAATAAACCCTAAACCATTTACGGAATCAAAACTCCATAACAACCAAAAGTGAAATTATGAAAAAGAATTTTTTTGTGATCGTTTTGCTGTTAATAGTCATTTCCCAGGTACCATTTAAGGCTTCGGGGAGTAAAATTATATCCGTTGAGGGAACAAATGTTTTTGAAAATACGCTGCTGCTATGCAGAACCATTGGACTCGATACAACCATTAAACCCGGAATGCGTATTGGAATTCTGGTGAATTCCGATTTTGAGGTAAGGGGAGCCTACGTGAGCCCCGACGTTACGCTAGCTGTTGTGAAAACCTGTATCGATGCGGGTGCAGCAGAGGTTGTGTCGCTGCAAAATATAAAACCCGAGTACTGGCAGCGTAGCGCTCATTTCGAGAAACTTAGCCGTTATGTTAAAAAGGTTAGAAGCATTGAGCAGAATACCTTCCCCTCGGTTTTCGATTCAGTAAACTTCGTTAGGATTGATTCGTTTCCCGGTGCACCAAACCTTAAAAACCTAGAGGTTGTTAGGGAAGTGTTTGAGGTCGACTACTTTATAAACATTCCCGTTGCAAAGCATCATGCTTCAACCATACTAACCAACGCAATGAAGAACATGATGGGGCTTAATACCCGAGCTTTCAACGTAACATTTCACCTTAATGGCCCCAAACGTAACGACCCTGAATTTTTGGCAACCTGTATTGCCGAGATGAACCTAGTTCGTAAGCCCGACCTCATAGTTGCTGATGTTACAGAGGTAATTACAACTAATGGCCCTGTTGGGCCAGGGGAAATGGTTAAGCCCATGCGCGTTGTGGCAGGGACCGATCCGGTTGCCGTTGATGCATTCTGTGCCACCTTGTTGGGATTTAATCCTGAACGGGTGCTAACCGTTCAAAAGGGTTTTGAACTTGGGTTGGGTGAAAAATCATTAGACAAGGTGTTGCTGTACGAAATACAAGGGAAGTAGTTTGTAAAATTTATTATCAAAATTCCGTTTCATAT
>DAOSWM010000099.1:0-8843 GCA_035380045.1 Tenuifilaceae bacterium
TGAGGTTGAGGTTGAGGTTGAGGTTGAGGTTGAGGTTGAGGTTGAGGTTGAGGTTTTGATATATCCATTAAAGCATTAAAACAGTTTGTCAATTAGTTCTGGCGGGTTGGCGATTACTGCCTTAAGTTTCCCAACCACAATTGGGCGTTGAATTAATTTTGGATTTTCTATTAAAATCCGAATCCATTCATCGTTGGTAAAATTCTTCCCTTTTAGCTCCTTCCTGTAGTAATCCTCGTTAGCGCGAACAATTGCAGAAGGGGGAAGGTTGGTTTTAAGGAGAATTTCCTTTAAATCATCGGTGGTTACTCCCTCCTTAAGGTACTCCTTTACAGTGTAATCATCAGTTTTTGTTTTAAGATACTCAAACCCTGCACGGCTGTGCTTACAGCGCGGGTTATGGAAAATTTTAAGATTTGTGTTCTGTTTTGTCACGATTTCTTCGTTTTACTATTATTCGCAAAAAAAATGAACCTACAAGTTAGGTTATATTCCTAAACATGTCAATATAATTTTGAACATAAAACTTAAAAAAGGCATTACATTGTATTCAGCTGCGAAACAATGTCGGCAATCTGCTCAGCGGAAAACCCTTTACTTTTTGCCAGCTCCTCAAGTGTTCCCCAAACCGGTTCGCCACACAGGATACATACCAAACCCTTCTCGCGTAAAAAAGTTACGGATTGGGGAATTCGTTCGATTAACTCTTCGATTAAAATCTCTTTTTGTATCATTTTTACAAGTTTTTCTGACAGTAACAGCTCAAATAGGAAAAAGATTAATTCCTGTATAGTTTTTTTGTTTTGTTGTTTATAGCAAGCCATTTTTTTTACATAATATGTTCAAGTCCGAAAAATCAAAGATTTTTTTTAGATTAGTAGATTATTCTATATCCAACTACTGAAGCCTAACTCCATGATTTTCTTAAATTTAAAGATTCGCTCCAAGATGTTAATCCTGCTGATTGGCGGATCGACAATCGTATACTCAATCGTTTTCTTTCTTATTATCAACTCGGTAAAGGAAGTTAGCCTCGATGATTCCAGGAAACATGTGAATACAGTTATCAGGGAATCGGCAAAAAGCATTGAGGATCAAATCAACAATGAGCTGATTGTTACCAAAACTCTTGCCGAAAGTTTTGTAAACTTAATTGAACTTGATCCTGAGCAGAGAGAAAATCTTCAGAAAGAAATACTGCTGAGCGTTTTTAAAGAGCATAAAAACTTCAACTCGCTGTGGTTGCACTGGGACCTGTCGGTTTTAAATAAGGATTCACAAAAAAGGGAGAGGCTCCGTACCAAGTATTTCTGGGAAAACGGACAAATTCTTTTTAAGCAGGATACGGCAACTTTTGATAACCTGAGTGATAACAGTCTTTGGAATCTTCACGACACAAAACGAACATCAATCCTTGAGCCATACTTTTTTTCGTATCGAGAAAACAGCGAGAAGGATCAGATGACAAGCTTGATTAGCCCTATTATTTACGAAGGGAAAGTAGTTGGAACCGTAGGGTGCGATATTCTTCTTGATGAGCTCAAACACAGAATTGATAATCTTTCTCTATTCAACAACGGGTACTCATTTTTGGTTTCCAATGGTGGAGTTTACGTTACTCATCCCGATAAGACTTTGATTGGCCAAACCATGGAAGAGGTAAATCCCGAGGAAAATAAAGAATACAATATTCAGGAAAGGATAAAAAAAGGAGAAGCATTCTCAATTGAAGCCATTCATAGTGAAACCCGAAAAATTGTGATTGTTTACTTTCAACCCATCACGATGCAAAGTTCAGGGACTCCATGGTGTTTAGGCGTTATGGTTACACTCGATGATGTAATGGAAACAACCGAAGACCTTCTTCTTTGGCTAATTATGGCCGGAATCACAGGGATTGTTGTAGTTGCTATTGTTATTACAATTATTGCCAACCAAATTTCAACGAGAGTTGGGAAAGGCGCCCGATATGCAAACACGCTTAGTAAAGGAAAATTCGAAGAAAGAATTGAAGTGGAAGGAAACGACGAAGTTAGCCAGCTAGCACTTTCGCTATCAAGCATGGCTGAGAGAATTGGGGAAATTTTTGGTGGTGTTAAAAAAGCATCAGCTGAAATTACCGAAGCCGGACAGTTTCTCAGCAAAAGCTCCAACGAGCTAAGCAACGGAACGCTAAACCTTTCGGAAGCAACAAGCGAAGTGAACCAGTCGGTAAAACTACTTTCAACTACAATCGATAAGAATGATAAATCAGCCCATAAGGCAAGAGAAATTACCTCAAAATCAGTAGAATCAATTCAAATGGGAAGTCAGGTTTCGCAGCAGGCAATTGAGGCAATGACAAAAGTTGCCGAGCGAATTCAGGTTGTTAATGACATTGCTTTCCAAACAAACATCCTGGCGCTCAATGCAGCTGTTGAAGCGGCACGTGCCGGAGAGCACGGAAAAGGTTTTGCAGTTGTTGCTGCCGAAGTTCGCAAACTAGCTGAGCGATCGAAGGAAGCGGCTCTCGATATTGTGAGTCTTTCGAACGCCAGCCTTTCAACCATTGAAAACGTGATGAACGTGATGAATAATCTTGTTGGTGAGATTGATGAAAGTGCCAAGATAATTGCAAGCATTTCAAACGAGAACAGCATTCTGCTTGATGAAACACAACGTATTAACTCTGCACTCGAAAAACTTGTAAAGTACGGAGATGACAACAAATCAACTGCCAACGAAATCTCCGATTACTCAAAGCAGCTGCTCGATCTTTCAGAAAACCTTGAAGAAAACCTCAACTCGTTTAACGAATAGGCTTTATTATCGAAACAAACACTTCTCAACCTGTCTTTTTAAGTTGGCTGTTTATGTAGTTTATCAACTCTAAAGCCTGATTTTCGCAGGAGTAATGGGCTTTTACCCTATCAGTATTAAGATTCCGAGTTTTTAGTTCTTCAATACAATCGTCGATACTATCATTAAAATCTTCGAGGAAAACTATTCCATCATAATAGCCTGCCAGTTTTGTATATGATGGGACCTTGTTCGCAATTATCGGAATTCCAAGAACTGCGAAAACCAAAGCTTTAAAGCTACTATGGCTATCATTGTAGGGATCGTTATAAACACGTGGTAATAATGCAATATCGATTTTTAGCAAATCTGCAGGAAAGGTTTTGTAGTTCCAAGGCAAGTATTCGAAATTGAAGTTGAGTTTAATATTTTCAATATTTGGTTCGGAAATTATTACAATTCTTCCTGAAATTAAATCAGCATAACTATTTAAAAACGCTGCTTTTGCACCAACACCCGACCAACCAAAAATTGGTGAATCGAAATTTATATTCTTTTTTTCAGTAGCAAAATGATGAATGTTAATGGGGTCCTCCATTACATACACACTTTTTACATGCGGTTTTGAATGCTCAGCTATCCTGTGCGAAGCACAGATAAATCCATCAGCAGTTCGGGCAATTTTATGAGCTACCTCAAGTCGCTTGTGATTAATCTCCTCATGCGTATCAAAAACGTTAATGCATGTATCGAAGTAAACCTTTTTGCTGATAATTTTCAGATATAGCGGTATGAAATAGTACTTTGGTTTTGGCTTACGAAAAAGAATTACTGCATCGTATCGAGTTAAATATTTATTTATCGATACTTTTGCCCCGTGCATTTTGTAAAACTCCTCCATCTGAAGTATCCTGATCCAATACGAAGCACGGGTTTTATTGTAGTCCCTTTCGAGGGAAGTAACAAAAAGACCAATCCTTAGCTTCTTCATACTACCTACTATTTTCTGCAAGATTGTCTAGAATTCTGTCGGCTAGCTTTTCCCAGTCGAACTCTTCAATTTTCTTCCTTCCATTTCTTGCTAGTTCAAGCCTTAGTCCTTCGTTATTAATTAACATTTCAATGGCATTCGCAATCCTACGGGAGTTTTGGGTTACAATAATACCTGTTTGATTATGAAAGAGGAAGTTATTTGTACCAGCAACAGTTCCAATCACAGGAATTCCACAGGCCATGGCTTCTGCAGAGGTATTCGACCAACCTGCTTTGCTTTCAGCAGAAACAAAAACATGAGATTTGTGAAACAGCTCGAAATTTTGTTCAACGGGATGATTCTGAACAAAAGTGTAAGGTACAGTTGTTTTGAACGCACTATTTTTTTTCACCATCTTTTCGTTAACTGGAGTATCAAAAAGGAGAAGTTCAACATTATATCCTTTGTTGACTAATCTCCTACAAGCTTGTACAACATATTTTGTACCTTTTACGCTTCTTGCCATTCTTCCGTATGCCATTACAACAAACGGTGAGTTTGAATCGCGAGGCTCGAAGTTTTTGTAAAAATATGTTTTAAGATTTACACCTCCAAAAGCAGGGAATGCCTTAATATTGAACTTTTTTAATGCTGTTTCAATAAGATTTGACGAGTTTGCAAAAAACTCAATATCAGCATGTTTGCTAAGCAACTTTAAATTCTCCTTTGGGTTGATAAAGTAAAAAATTTTCCTTGAAGACTTACTTGTTAATGCTAGTTCGAGGTATTCTGTCTCTGTAAAAAAAAGAGCATCCAGGGTCTCATCTTTTAGTGATTCAAAAGTTAAAACTTTCCCTTTAAAATCAAACCAGGTTGGGTGTTTTCCTTCTTCGGTAAATATTATTATTTCGCACCCCCTATTAGTAAAAATATTTCCTAATTCTAAAAAACGCTTTACACCTCCGTATAGTTTGGTATGAGGCAGTAATACTCCAATTCGCATAAAATTGTTTGTTCTGATTTATAAAGTTTTATTGAGTCCATTCCTACATACATAAAGACCTTCTTGCTGCTTTGCTCGCATCATGGCAACGTTCTCATCCTGATTCCTCCAATTCTCTTTATGGTACAAGTGGTACTGCACGGCAAGATTACGAAGTGATTTGAGTTTAAAGCCAACTCCCTGAAATCGCCAGGTTAAATCGATGTCTTCGCCAATAGCCGGCCTAACATAATCTTCGTCAAAACCATTGATTGCGTAGGCAGCTTTTCGCGAAAACGACATGTTACAGCCTTTAAGCTGGTGCATTGAACGGATGGATGGGATGAAACCAAAAAATCCTTGAGGATCAATATACAACCCTTCCTCAACGAACAAAGCCCCACGTTTTTTTATTTTAAAAAAGTTGTGGAAGATATATGAATTAAGATCCTGCAAGCCAAGTTGGTTCGCAAGAACCATCTCTGAAGTTTGGGGATCCAGCTTGATTCTTTTCCCTGCTAAAATATGATCATCATTGGCAAGCTTTAAATGGTACTCCATAAATTTAGGATGGAGCAAACAATCCTCATCGATGAATACAAAGTAATCAGTATTGCTTGCCTCAATTGCCCTGTTAAGGGCTTTATTTTTCTGCCATCCAGCATCGGGTTGGGTAATGTGCATTATAGGAACCGGCAAGCTGGCTTTTTCAACTAATTTTTTAATGTGAGGATGCTCCGCATCTTCAGATACAATAACCTCAAAACGCAAATCTGTTTGCTTACTAACCGAATCGAGAACAAGGCGAAGGTACTTATCGTTGGAGTATGTTGAAATAATCAAGCTTGCTTTCGGCTTTATCATATTGTTTTACAGTTAATTAATATGATTAGCGATGCCGTTGGGTGTCCAAGTAATCCTATTCTTCTTCACGTCTTCCCTAATTCTCCAGTTCTTCGACATGGTTTCCCTGGTCTTGTATGGTCTCGGATGATCGAGGTGAACGCAAATAGCGCTATAACGAATCTGCCTCCCTTTAATCCCGTTATTCATCAACCTTTCGCCCAGCTCCCTGTCGAGACCGCCATACTGCATGGTTTCGTTATAGCCATTAACATTAACAATGTCAGCTTTCCACCCGCTTGTATTATGACCATTCCAAGTGGCTTTAGTTGTTGTGAAGGTATTTAGAAACCCTTTTAAAAAATTAAAACGAGTAAGTTTAAGGAACTTGTAGGTAAACGGTTGCTCGTTTTTAAGTAACCAGTTAACCGAGAATGGATTTTTGGCCAGAATATCGTTAAACTCTATTCTATCTGAAACTTGTTTGTTAAGTTTAAGGTATCCACCGCTAAGGAAATAGCCAATTTTTGCTTTCCTAACGTGAACCTCAATAAAATCGTTTCTTGGGATACAATCCCCATCAGTAAATATTAAATAATCACCATTGCTTGCAATAATGGCTTTGTTTAAAATTGTACACTTTTTAAACCCGTCATCTGGATGCCAAACATGGGTTATATTTAATGTTGTATTGCTTTTAAACCAATCAATTATATTTTTAGTTTCGTCACCAGAACCATCGTCAGCAATTACCACTTCAAAATTCTTATAGGTTTGAATTTGGTACCCCCACAGAACTTTTTTCAACCATTCTGGCTGGTTATAGGTGGTAATAATTACAGAGATGGCCTTAGGCGATTCCTTATTAACATCCTGCGGGTTAAATTGCCTATTCCCTTCCAACTTATATCCGGCAATCAGATATGAATTGTCGTTTGATGCAAGCAGAACGCGGGTATCAACTTGTTTATGTTTTTTTGACTTCTTCTCAACCTGAATTAGCCTTCTAAGCTTTGAATATTTTAAATAGCAAAGGATAGCAACATTTTTGCTGGCAACATAGCCCATAAACCCTTCAAGGAAGCCTGCTTTAATAATGTAGGAATGGAAAAAACGCCACGCTGTACGGAAAATAATTTTTCTAATTCCAGCACTAATGCCCAACTTAAAATACTCCTGCGATGATATGGTGCTGAAATGGTTAATTTTCGCAATATGCTCCTCAATGGAATCGTACACCCAGTGGAGTAAATCGCCCTTAAGCATTCCCATTTTGGAACCTGTCTCAAGCTCAAACCTATCGTGCGGATTTATTCCGCCCCACTTCCCTTTTCGCCTGTCGAAAAGTCTCAATTTGCGCTCAGGGTAGAGACTTGTATGAAACATCCACTGGCCGCAGTAGTTATTTAATCGATAGCACTTATAGCCATCAAACTTCCAATCGTTTTTTGCTTTTAATATTGAATTTCGCAATTCAAGAGACAGGGCCTCGTCGGCATCAAGCGAAAGAATATAATCGTACGATGCTTTCTCTAACGCAAAGTTTTTCTGTTCCTTGTAACCAAGGAAGGGTTGCTCAATAAACTTTACTCCAAGATTTTTGCAAATTTCAGGAGTTCGATCCGTTGAAAGGGAGTCAACTACAACAATCTCATCGGCAACGTCCATCACCGAGCGAATACACTGCTCAATGTACCTCTCCTCGTTAAAGGTGATTATTACTGCGGATATTTTTACCATGCATTTGATTTAAAGCGCAAAAGTAAGTAAAAAAAACAAACTGTAAGGGACTTCCAAAAAGGAGCAGTAATTGAAATAAATTCAATTTTAAAGAATTTGCTATACGGCAACGTTGAACTCCCTAAGCGCATCGTTTAGGGAAGTTTTCAGGTCGGTTGAGGGTTTGCGTTCACCAATAATCAGAGCACAGGGAACCTGATAATCGCCCGAAGCAAACGTTTTTGTGTACGAACCCGGAATTACAACTTTTCGTGGAGGAACAACTCCCTTATACTCAATCGGCGAGGGGCCGGTAACATCAATTATTTTGGTTGAATTGGTAATTACAACATTTGCACCCAGCACGGCTTCGCTACAAATTTTTGCGCCCTCAACAACAATACAGCGAGAACCAATAAAGCAGCCATCCTCAATTATTACAGGCGCAGCCTGAACGGGCTCAAGAACACCACCAATTCCAACTCCGCCCGAAAGGTGCACGTTTTTCCCAATCTGCGCGCAGGAACCAACCGTAGCCCAGGTATCGACCATGGTTCCCTCATCAACGTACGCACCAATATTCACGTACGATGGCATCATAATTACGCCTGGTGCAACGTACGAACCATAACGAGCAATTGCGTGAGGAACAACACGAACTCCCTGCTTATCGTAATCCTTTTTCAGCGCTATTTTATCGTGAAACTCGAAGGGGCCAACCTCAATTTTCTCCATTTTTGAAATGGGGAAGTAAAGAATCACGGCCTTTTTAACCCACTGGTTAACAACCCAATCATCCCCTTTTTTCTCTGCAACACGGAGTTTCCCTTTGTCGAGTAGCTCAATGGTAGATTTTATGGCGTCAATGGTTTCCTGACTTTCAAGCAACCCCCTATCGTCCCAGGCATTATTAACTAGCTGTTCTATTCGTTTCATGATTTGAAGATTAAGCAATTTGGACGGTAAAGGTAGTAAAAACCAGAAAACGGAGGCGCCAGCCTACATCAGAAAGTTCTTGTTCAGATACTCCTGAAATCGTTGGTTGTACTGCTCGCTAACCGGGATGTAAACATCGCCATCGAAAATAATTCGGCTACGCTCAATGGTGGTAATCTTGTCGAGATTCACAATGTACGACCGGTGAACGCGCATAAATTTTGCCTCGGGCAAAAACTCCTCCAGCTTCTTCATGCTAATTAACGACATCACGGGTTTCTGGTTTACCAGATGAATTTTCACATACTCCCGCATCCCTTCGATATACTTAATATCGGAATGATTTATCCGCAGGATTTTGTACTCCGATTTTATGTAGAGGAACTGCTCGTTGCTATCAACTTGAACATCCTTTTCAGTTTGGTTGTCGAACCACGATTTCGCCTTGTTGGCAGAGCGCAAAAAATCGGGGTAGCTGATTGGTTTCAGCAGATAATCGATTGCATCAACCCGAAAACCTTCAACTGCGTACTCGCTGTATGCAGTGGTGAAAATTATTTTTGGCGGATTATCAATCGATTTTACAAAATCCATCCCGCTCAGGTCGGGCAT
>DAOSWM010000100.1:0-8545 GCA_035380045.1 Tenuifilaceae bacterium
TCAGTTGGCAGTTCTCAGTTGGCAGTTCTCAGTTGGCAGATAGCAAATGCAAAGTGATAAATGTAAACTTTGAATTTCACTTCTGACATTTGACTTCATACATCATACCTGCCTATCGGCAGACAGGCATTTGACATACCAAATAGTGGCAGCAGCAGTTGTCAATTTCCAATTTGGAAATTGACAACTGAGAACTGCAAATAAATTATTGAATTGACTTCAGGTGTTTGTCGATAATCAGTTTGATTTCAGGATTTGAAGGGCGAGCAACGTTGTACTCAATAAAATTCCCTTCGGCATCGATAAGAACGAAGGTTGGAACTCCTTTTATCTGGTACTTTTTGGCAACATCGCTCGACCAAGCATTCTCTGCGTGAAGTTGATAACCTTTCAATCCTTGATCTTCCACCATCTTTTCCCACGCCTCAATATCATCGTCGAGTGAAATTCCGATGAAAACAATCGGTTTATTTTTATACTCTTCCTTCAACTTTAAAAGATGTGGAATTTCTGCACGACAGGGTGCACACCACGAGGCCCAGAAATCGATGTAAACCAGCTTCCCTCTGAAATCGAAGAGGTTATACACTTTTCCATCGATTCCTGTAAGCGAAAAAGCAGGTGCTTCTGCTCCGGGAGCAAGCATCATTCTTGAATTGTAAGCATTTTCAACCAGCTTCTTATACGGCACGTTAACAGCCTGCTTCATGAAGTACTCGTACAAATTCTTTGCAGTTTCAAGGCTTTCCCACTGAATGGTCTCAATAACCGCCTTATGCTTTATAAACTCTCGTACTTCCTGACTCTGAACCAACGAGTCTATCATATCGAAGTACATAACCTGCATCTCGAAATTCGACTTTCCTTTATTCTCGTGTTTAATGGTTTCAATGTAGTGGAGATTCTGAATGTAATCGTTAACCAGTGATGCATATTCGTTTATATGTAGATTACTTTCATTGCTTAAGTCAAGGGCATCCATGAAACTGTAATCAACGCTGTCGGGTTTAAATTCCTTTTTCTGCAAACGAGCGTTGTAGTTGGGGTACAAGAATTGGAAATTCAGCTTTTGGAACTCAAGCCTCTGCTTCTCGAAATCGAGAAATGCTCGGTTTGAAATGCCCTCCGAAGCAAACAGCGCCTCAACCACAGATTTTACCGAATCGAGTTTCTGGTTGAAAACCTCGGAAGAGTTCGAGAAGAGGCCTCTAAAATCGGCCGTAAAATCCTTGCTAATTTTACTTGCCTTTTGAAGGTATGTGTTAATATTTGCAATTGATCCGGAATAAACGGGCTGGTTACTGCGTGATTTCAAGTCCAGCTCAACCATAAGGCTATCGCCAGGAACCAAGAAAATTGTGTGCATTGAACGTCCGAACCTAAAAGTAAAGTACGAAGGAGAATTTATATTTTTTTCAATCCTGAAAGTTCCATCATCGTTAATGGAAATGGTATCGGTTAATCCTTTCGACATTAGTAAACCCATATTTTCGGGTGCATTCATCAGCTTCCCTTTAAATACCGCCACATCAGAAGAGGTTTCCGCGCAAGCGGAAAAAAGCAGCACAATTGATAAAAATGCGATTCCTTTTTTCATAAAAAACAATTTTTAATTCGGCTGCAAAATAGTAATTTATGTTGATTTGGGAAGCATTGCCTACACGTTCGTTTAGTTAATATTTGCATTCGCAAAAAAATATCGCCTATTTTGCAAAAAAATATTGCATGGAGTGGCTCTGGAAAATTCTTTCAATTGTATTCGCATATTTACTCGGTAGTATTCCTACCTCAGTATGGCTGGGGAAGTTTTTTTACGGAATTGATGTTCGCGACCACGGAAGCGGAAACGCCGGAGCTACAAATACCATTCGGGTTCTTGGAGCCAAAGCCGGATTGTTCGTATTTCTGGTTGACATGGCCAAAGGGTACGCTTCGGTTAGGCTGCTATACTTAACCGACTTCTACATTCCCCAAACCGGAGATTTCGTTAACTTTCAGCTGGCTCTTGGCATGGCTGCCATGATTGGCCACATTTTCCCTGTTTACGCAAATTTTAGGGGCGGCAAGGGAGTTGCAACGCTAACAGGCATTGTGCTGGCGCTTCACCCAATGGCTACGCTTTTTACGCTGGTTGTTTTTACCATTGTTCTAATTGCCACTCGTTTCGTTTCGCTGAGTTCAATGGTTGCAGCGTTCACCTTCCCAATCACGCTGGTTTTCTTCTTCTCCAACACCACGCCCTCGCTCATTATTTTCTCAATGGTTATTGCAATCCTTCTGCTTTTTACCCATCAAAAAAATATTGAAAGGCTTCTGAAAGGAGAAGAATCGAAATTTAAGATAAAAAAGCGGGGTAGCATCAATCAAACTAGTGAAATCAAGGAATCCGAAAACAAATAAGTTCCTACTTTACAGTTTCTTCCTCGTTTGAAATCATTCCTGGAACATAATCAATTTCCCGCTCGGTTTTTGCCACGATGGTGGCAATCATTGAGTCGCCAGTAACGTTCAACACGGTTCGGAGCATATCCAACGGCCGGTCGATTGCCAGAATAAGCGCCAAACCTTCAACCGGAAGACCAACGGAATTTAGCACAATTATCAGCATTACCAGTCCGGCTCCCGGAACTCCGGCTGAACCAATTGATGCCAACGTTGCGGTTAGGATTATGGTAAGCTGCTGCCCCAACGTTAAATCGATACCAAAAACCTGAGCAATAAAAACGGCAGCAACAGCCTGATAAAGGCTGGTTCCATCCATATTTATGGTAACTCCTATTGGCAGCACAAAGCTTGCAACCTCATTGCTTACCCCAAGTCCCTTTTCAACCTGCTCCATGGTAACTGGTAAGGTTGCTGCGCTGGAGCTGGTTGAGAATGCAACCAGATGAACCGGGAAAAGCGTTTTGTAGAAATCGGCAAACCGAATACCGGCAAAAAAACGCAGAAACGTTGGGTAAATAACCAGCGCAACAAACAGAAGGCCAAGGATTACAACCAAACCGTACAGTCCTAGGGTTGCGAAAAGGTGAAGCGAATCGGCAACATTATCGCCCGAAAAATCGACAATTAGCGCTGCCAACAGCGCAAATACGCCAACAGGAGCGAACATCATTACAAAATCGATAATTTTCAGGATTACCTCATTTAGGCCCGAAACAAAATTCTTTACCAGCTCAACATGTGGATGCTTCACAATTACAAGCGCCAACCCAAACAGCACAGCAAAGAAAATAACCTGCAGCATGTTCTTATTCTCCGATGCAGCGCCTACAATATTTTCCGGAACAATGTCAACCAGAAACTGAAGCGGTCCTCCCTTTTTCAGGTTATCAACCGTTACCTTCGAGCCTTCCACATTCTCGGCATACTTCGAAAGCAACTCTACACGCTTCTCCTCAGGAAACGATTTTCCCGGTTTCAGTGCATTCACAAGAAATAGACCAATGGTTATTGCCAGAACTGTAGTAACTAAATAGTAGGAAATTGTTTTTACCCCAATGCGTGAAAGTTTTGTAATATCCGATAAACCAGAAACTCCGGTAACCAGCGATGCGAAAATCAGCGGCATGGCTATTAGCTTCAGCAGGTTGAGAAAAATGACCCCAAAGGGCTTAACATAATCCGATACTAACCAGCCAATTCCCGCTGCAACTGCAACCACTCCAACCACAACGCCCAGCAGCATTCCGATTAGAATTTTCATGTAAAGGGGCAACTTTTTCCACATAGCTATTTGGTTTTAATTTTTCGTGGATTACTGAAAACCTACGAAATAAACCAATTTCGTTTGCATTCGCAAACAATCATTTCACTAAATTTGAAAATTGAACTAAAAACACCCAGCAATGAAGAATTGGTTAACAACATCCAAGTACCTCACAACCCTTTACTTACTACTTATTGCTGAAGTTACCTTCTCCCAGCAGGGAGAACAATTTGCAGAGCAACTTTCGAACGCAGCCATTGAGCTAACAAAGGTGAACGTTTCGTACGACGCAACCTACAGAACAATTTCGTATCCGAACGGCGATGTACCTCCCGACAAGGGAGTTTGCACCGACTTAGTTATTAGAGCCTACCGAAAGCTAGGAATCGACCTGCAGAAGGAGGTTCATGAGGATATGCAGAAGAATTTCAACCTCTACCCAAAAATATGGGGGCTAACAAAACCCGACAAGAATATCGACCACCGCAGAGTTCCAAACCTGATGGTTTTCTTCGAGCGATTCGGTGAAGAGCTAACGATAACCTCGAACCCAACCGATTACAAACCCGGTGAAATTGTTACCTGGGACTTGGGCGGAGGAGTTCCCCATATCGGCATTGTTATCAACAAAAAATCCTCCGATGGTTTACGATACCTAATTGTTCACAACATTGGAAACGGACAGGAAATTTCCGATTGCCTCTTCACATACAAAGTAACAGGACATTACCAGTACCCAAAACATTAGCAGAATGAGAACTATTGACTTATTAAAAAAGGACTTACAAAGTTTCAACGATAAAAAAAGGGGAACCGATTTGCTGAAATTCTTTCAGGTTTTCCCGGGAGGATACGGCGAGGGCGACAAGTTTATTGGCGTTACCGTTCCAAACCAGCGGGCAGTTTCAAAAAAGTACTACAAGGAGATTTCAATCCATGAGATTGAGGAACTTCTCAGCGATGAAATCCACGAGTACAGGCTTACGGCAACCTTTATGCTGGTGCTGAAATACCAGAAAGAGAAGGATGAGAACAAAAAACAAGAATTTGTTGATGCCTACATTGGAAACCTTGAGAGAATAAACAATTGGGACTTGGTTGACTCGTCGGCGCACCTAATTCTTGGGCCACATTTAATGGATAGGGATAAAAGCCTGCTTTACGATTTTGCAAAATCAGAGAACCTTTGGGTTCAACGCGTTTCTATAATTGCTACATTCCATTTTATTAGAAACGGAAAGTACGAGGATGCGCTAAGAATCTCTGAAATGCTGCTTAATCACAAGCACGACTTAATTCATAAGGCTGTGGGCTGGATGGTTCGGGAAATTGGAAATCGTGATTTTGATGTGGAATATAATTTCCTTCTAAAGCACTACAAAAAAATGCCTCGAACCATGCTACGTTACGCTATTGAAAAGTTTCCCGAGGAGTTACGCCAGCGTTTTCTGAAGGGAGAAGTTTGATTTCTGCTATTCTATCTAACAATTTATTCGTTAAGTTGTTATCCATAAAACCCAGTAAATAGTAGCTATGGAAATCGTTGTAATTGTTATTGTAGCATTTCTTACCGCAATTCTCACTTTCTTTTCAGGATTTGGTTTGGGAACCATTCTCACACCGGTATTCATGATTTTTTTCCCGGTCGATTTGGCCATTGCCCTTACCGGTGTGGTTCACTTCTTCAACAATATTTTCAAAATCATTCTGGTTGGAAAAAATGCCGACAAAACCGTAATAATTCGCTTCGGAATCCCTGCCGTTGCCGCTTCGTTTATTGGGGCATGGCTGCTGCTTCACATCCCCGATACTTCACCTCTATTCGCTTACACCATGTTTGGAAAAACATTTGAGGTTTATCCGGTGAAGTTGATAATTTCGATTTTGCTAATTATTTTTGCTTCAATGGATTTGATTCCGTTCTTTACCAAACTTCAGTTTGGAAGAGAAAAACTTCCGCTGGGAGGAGCGTTAAGTGGCTTTTTTGGCGGACTATCGGGAAATCAGGGTGCTTTGCGAAGCGCATTTCTAATAAAGGCAGGGCTCACCAAGGAAGCGTTTATTGGAACCGCAGTGGTGGTTTCAACCTTTGTTGACTTCACCCGCCTCAGCGTTTACGCAACCCGTTTCCTAAAATCGGGGCTAACCGAAAACATTTCGTTGGTAGTTTATGCAACGCTGGGTGCAATTGCCGGTGCCTACTTTGGTAAAAAGTTGCTAAAGAAAGTTACCATAAGGTACATTCAAATACTAGTTGCAGTAATGCTAATAATAATATCATTAGCCCTGGGTACAGGAATTCTATAATTTCAACTAAAAACCATTTCTATGCAGAAAATTCTAATTATCATCAACGATGCTCCTTACGGCACAGAGAAAGCCTACAACGCCTTACGAATGGCCATGACTTTGCAAAAAGAGCACGGAAATAAAGTTGAGATTAAATTATTCCTACTAGCCGATGCCGTTTTTTGCGGATTGCCCAGCCAGAAAACACCTGAAGGATTCTACAATATTGAGCGAATGCTCAAATCGATAATTAGCAAAGGAGGTGAAGTGAAAAGTTGCGGAGGTTGCTCCGAGGCCCGGGGAGTGGCAAACCTTGAACTTATTGAAGGCGTGAAGTTAAGCAACATGAAGGAATTTGCCCAGTGGACCGTTGAGTGCGATAAGGTTTTATCGTTCTAACAAAACCCTTACTCCCTTTTTAAGATTTCGGGTAAGTTTTCAATTTTAAATCTCTTGTCAATGGTTCCATCTTCGGAGTGTATCCAAGCAGGGCCATATTGCTCCCCTCCCCTAAAGAAAATACGGGCAGCAATACTACCACTCGGATAAAAAACAGTGCAAAAATCCTCCAACTTACCTTCTACGTAGTTACCTGAAAGAACTAAATTTTCATTTTCGTTAAAATAGCACCACCTTCCTGAAGGATTACCCTCTAAGTAGCTTCCAATCTGTTTCATTTTACCGGTTGGGTAAAAAACCACCCATTCCCCATGTAATTTACCATTCAAGAATTTGCCTTGGCTATTCACGTTTCCATCCGGGTAAAAACTAATCCATTCTCCATTACGTTGGTCGTTAATATATTGTCCCTTCTCAGCAACTTGCCCCGTTGGATAATACTCAATATACTCGCCCTCAAGGGCTCCATTTATATAATTTGACACATTCATTAATTGACCACTGTTGTAGAATCCTTTAACTGTTCCAGTTATCAATCCGTTCATGTAGTAAGCCTCTCTACGAAGAGTTCCGTTTTCATAGTATGAGTATACAATCCCCTCAAACTTTCCGTTAACTTTTTTCCCCTTGTAATCGGCAACCCCATTTTGATGAAATGACTCCCAAGATCCGTTTAATGTATCGTTTACGTAGTTTGCCTCTAACAACTTAACACCCTCTGCAGTATAAACACGCGATAAACCATTCAGCATTCCTTTACTATAGTTGCTTTCCGAATCAATTTGACCATTTGGGTGATAGGTAACTAAAATCCCTTCGAGTAGGTTATTCTTGTAGGAACCAGTTTGGTACAAATTTCCCATCTCGTTCCACACATTGAAAGAACCTGTTTTTTGACCATACTTATAGTTAAACAAACTTTTCCGGGCTCCGGATCTATAGTAATTCATCCAGGTGCTATCAGGCTTATCGTCAATAAAAAAACCCTCCTGCATCACCCTTCCTCCTTGATAATAAAATGAGTATGCACCTTGTTTTATTGAATCATTTGAAAAAATCTTAACCTGATACTTCTCCATTAAAGTGCTATCGGGGTAGTACTTTTCGACAAAAACAATAGTTTGAGACCAGAGAGTGGACTCTGAAATGCAGAGGAATGACAATAACAATAAAATGAGCCTAATTTTTGGCATCAGAAAAATGAAAAGTTAAGTACACTAAAAAGTTACTAGTTCACATCGATAATAAGCTGTGCCCCTTCGAGGGCATATTTTGGACCGTAATCAACAATTACAGCAATCGCATACTTTCCCGGTTGAAGTTGATCATTGGGTAAAGTTACCTCTACTGTTCGGGTCATTTTCGGATAGGTTTCGATTTCAAACGAAGGGAACTGCTTTTCTTCAGCAGTTTGGATATTGGATGCGATAAGATGAACCTTACAAACAGTAACCTTATCGCCCAAATTATCGATAGTTGCGGTAAACTTTCGGTCAGTATCTTCGCTCCCGGTTACCTCGGTAAGGTTTGTTACCTTAATAGAATGGTTTGAATTTGAACTAGGGGATTGGTAAACCATAACACCAATACGTCCACTAACAGTTACACCGGCTCCTAATCCTTGGTCAGCACTCCAGCTGGTTTGTTCACGGGTAGGTTGAATGTAAAGCATACACCAGGCTGCACCATACTCATCACCCGGAACAAGCATGGTAACCTGAATGGGCATCTCATCTCCGGGGTTCAACTCGAAGAAACTAGGGTTAATGTTTAACCAGTTTGCTGCTGAGCGGCGGGTTGTATTAGGGGGTAACGATTTTCTTGTTCCGTCGCTGCCAGGCAGAAAATCCGCTAAAGCCACCACAAACGATGTTTTCTTATTGCTATGATTTTTAACATTTATGGTTTTGGTTTGGTTTTCTCCAGGCTCAGCGTTAAAATCGAGCCTTACGGGTGCAACCTCAAAGTCCTGTGCATTAGTATAATTATACAAAAATACCAAAGCAAATACCCAAAAGCATCGAAGCGCATGTGCAAACGTTTTCATACTTAAAATTTTGATTGTTCAAAATTACTATAAACAACAAATATAATGCAAAAATGTTGATAGTGTAGCAGTTTTCAGAGAAAATAAAAGCCCTCCGATTT
>DAOSWM010000101.1:0-8440 GCA_035380045.1 Tenuifilaceae bacterium
TTGAACCGCCGACCTCATGATTATGAATCATGCGCTCTAACCAGCTGAGCTACCTCGCCATTGGTTTTTTGTTTTGCGGGGCAAAAGTATAAATAATTTTGGTTCAAACAAGTATTTTTTAAATAAAATTTGATGGTCTCATTAACCTCAATATAGGCATTTCAGAGCTTTTTTAACATTCATCAGGTGTTGCTGTTGATAAATAATTGTGCTAAAACATACTTGTAATATAAAAAAGATGTTATATTGCAGTAAAGGACAGCAAATAATATAAAAATCGCCTTTGGAAAAATCAAACGAAATGGAAAATGTGAATGTGAATAGTAAGATTGAGCTGGAATTTACCATTAACACCTCGCCAAGTATACTTTTTAACCGTCTTAGCACTCCCTCTGGGCTTTCAGAATGGTTTGCCGATGACGTAAATGTTGATAACGATATTTTTACTTTTATTTGGGACAAGGCTGAAAATAAAGCTCAGCTCATATCAAAGAAAGAGAATAAATACATTCGGTTTAGCTGGCTGAATGATGACGGCTCCTTCGACCCCGACTGCTACTTTGAGTTCAGAATCTCACAGCATGAACTTACTGGTGAACTTGCGCTTAACATTATTGAGCAACTCAATGATGATGACACCGAAGATGCTGAATCGCTCTGGAACTATCAGGTTGGTGAACTTAAAAGGCAGTTAGGTTTATAACCTATTCAATACTGATTGATAAAATCCTCCTGAAAAATACACCTTCGGGGGTGTGTTGTGCCATAATTTCTTCTGGTAATTCATTTCCTTTGCATAAAACATATACTTTTGCGTTATATTTTTGTATCAACGTAACTTTTGGTAATGCTGTTGAAATATGAATAAACGTAACCACATATAGATGAAAACCTTACATCGATTTGTTTTAAAATCATACCTGGGTCCGCTGTTCATGACCTTCTTTATTGTAATGTTCATTCTTTTGATGCAATTCCTATGGAAGTACATTGATGATTTGGTTGGCAAAGGACTTGACCTAGATGTTATTATGGAACTCCTTCTATATGCATCGGCAGGATTAGTGCCCATGGCACTTCCTCTTGCTACGCTTCTTGCTTCCCTTATGACTTTAGGTAACCTTGGTGAAAACAACGAGCTACTCGCCATGAAGTCCGCTGGGATTTCACTCCCTCGAATCATGAGTCCTCTTATTGTTCTTGCAATCCTAGTCTCAATTTCCGCATTCTTCTTTGCAAACAATGTTCTTCCTCACACAAACCTTAAAATTTCATCGCTTTTGTACGATGTCAAACAGCAAAGGCCAGAACTACAAATAAAACCAGGGATTTTCAATAATGATATTGATGGCTATAGCATAAAGGTAGCACAGAAGGATCCTCGCACAAACCTTATGCGAAAAATTATGATATACGATCATCGTTCGAATGAAGGCAACCTTGTGGTTACCGTTGCCGATTCTGGCTACATGCAGGTTACTGACGATGAGAAATATATGATTGTTACCCTTTTTAACGGCTACACCTACGAGGAGATGAAGGAAAACGTAAACGCCCGTCGTGCCCCTCGAAAGTTTCCTGCTCGCAGGAATAAATTTGATGAACAAATCGCCGTTCTTGAGCTTAAAGGATTCGGATTTCAACGTACAAACGAAGATCTTTTTAAAAGTAACTTTCAGGTTATGAACCTATCCCAACTCGAAAATGCCAGCGATTCGTTGGAAATTGAGCTGGGAAAAAGAAAAGAATCATTCCAAAAAACATTACTTCAATCAACGCTCATCAGGAATCCTTTTGGCGCCCGACGAGATAGCGGTGTTGTTGCAACCTACTCTCTGAACACTGATTCAATCCTTAACTCCATGCCCGAAAAAATAAAGCAAAGAACCATTAACCGGGCATTAGCCAATGCCAGAGCTGCCAAAAACTATGTAACCTCATCAACCGATGAATTTTACCATCGTGGGAAATACATTGCACGACACAAAGTTGAGTGGAACCGGAAACTTGCACTCTCTTTTGCCTGCCTGGTCTTCTTCTTTATTGGAGCACCGCTGGGTGCAATTATAAGGAAAGGTGGACTCGGAATGCCGGTTGTTGTTTCAGTACTGTTCTTCGTTCTGTACTACGTTATAACCCTTACTGGCGAAAAGTTCGTTCGGGAACTTGTTTGGCAACCCGGATTCGGCATGTGGATTTCTTCATTCATTCTTCTTCCGTTGGGGGTATTCCTTTCGTACAAAGCCACCACCGACTCGGTAATCCTTAACGCCGACTACTATATTCTAATAATGAAAAAATTTGTTCGATTGCATAAAAAACATAAAATCAAACATGCATCGAACTAGATGAGTAATGAACATTCTACTGATTGCTAATAAGGTTCCTTTCCCCCCAAACGATGGAGGCGCCTTTGCCACTCTAAACATGGCGTTGGGCTTAAAAAATGCTGGAGCCCACGTTACGGTTTTGGCAATCTCAACTCCCAAGCACCCATCTACAGAGCAGGATATTCCTCAATCCATATCGGAATCTATCCGCTTTATTACAACATTTGTAAACACAAATATTTCATGGGTAAAGGCCATTCTCAATCTTTTCTTCTCTAAAACACCCTACAACGCCGAACGATTTATATCAAGTAACTTTAAAAATCAAATTGAGGTTACCCTCAAAGAAAATCCCTTCGATTTAATTCAACTTGAAGGGTTGTATCTGGCTCCCTACATTGAAACTATCCAAAATGTTTCTAAATCACCAATTGTGCTGCGTGCTCACAATGTGGAATGGGAAATTTGGAAGAGAACAGCACAAAATGAAAAGAATTTCCTGAAAAAAATCTACCTGAGCATTCTTGCCCAAAGGGTAAAGCGAATGGAACTTCAAGCCCTTAGGAAGATTGACCTTCTGGTTCCTATCTCCGAAAGAGACAAGAAAATTCTTGAACAAATGGGATGCTCTAAACCATCGTACACATGTAGAACTGGTTTTCTTCTCAACAATAACGTTCCTGTTAACAATGAGGTAGAGTTCCCTTCCGTCTTCCATCTTGGTGGGCTCGATTGGATTCCCAATCGTGAAGGACTCCTCTGGTTTCTCGATAATTGCTGGCACGAAATTGTCAAAAAAATTCCTTCAATTAAATTCTACATCGCAGGTCGTAATGCTACAAAAGATTTTATCAACAGAATTAAAAAGTACGAAAACGTAGAGTTTCTAGGTGAAGTTACTGATTCGAAAGAATTTATGCGCTCCAAAGCCGTAATGGTTGTCCCATTGCTTTCGGGGAGTGGCATGAGAATAAAGATTGTTGAAGGCATGTCGCTTGGCAAAGCAATTGTTAGCACATCCATCGGTGCAGAAGGAATTGAGGCAACCGACGGGAAGGACATAATGATTGCCGATACGGCAAACGATTTTACTGCAAAAACTCTGTTCCTTCTCACAAATCAAGAAATTTGCAGCAACCTAGGCAACTCTGCAAAAGAGTTTGCTTCTAATAATCTCGATAACAGCAAAATTGTAATGGGTTTATATAACTTCTACCAAAATCATCTCTCGTAAAATTCTGAAAATTCAATACCATTTCTCCGTTTATAGCTCTCTATTCTCAATTCCCGCATCATCCAAAGTAAAAATTTCAAAAACAAACCCATTCTTTTTTGTACTTTTGCCATGATTTAAAATCCAAAGCCCAAGAAGTGAATATTGTATTCTGGATATCCGTTGCCCTGCTTTTCCACACGTACGTACTTTACCCGTTTATACTGTACATTCTGTCGGTAAACCGCAAGCCAACCCGCAACGTTTACTCCAGAAACGAAAACCTGCCATCTGTTTCTGTAATTATGGCTGCCCACAACGAGGAGGATGTTATTGGTCAAAAAATTGATACCGTTTTCGATACTACCTATCCGCTCGAAAAAGTTGAACTTCTGATTGGTTCCGATTGCTCAACCGACAGCACGAACGAAATAATCCGATTGAAGCAGCAGCAGTACGGTAAAATTACATTTCTGGAATTTACCCAACGGCAGGGGAAGGCAAACATTATGAACCAGCTGCTCGACAGAGCAACGGGCGACATAATTGTTTCAACTGATGCCAACGTGCTGCTTACAAGCGACACTCTCTTCAACTCCGTAAAATTCTTTAAGAATGAGGAGGTGGGATTGGTTGACACTCGTATGACCAATACAGGGTTGAATAAGCAAGGAATTTCAATCCAGGAAAGTTCTTACATATCGCGCGAGGTGCTAATTAAAAACCGTGAGGGAAACGTTTGGGGAACCATGATGGGCCCCTTTGGCGGGTGTTTTGCTATTCGCAAAAGTTGTTACCACAAGGTTCCAAGGAATTTCTTCATGGACGATTTTTACATCAACATGAAAGTTCTTGAGGCGGGCAAAAAATCCATGAACAGCCTCGATGCCATCGTTTTCGAGGATGTTTCGAATAAGTTGAGCGAGGAGTTCCGTCGGAAAGTGCGAATATCAATCGGGAACTTTCAGAACCTGGCAGCATTTAAACATCTCCTTTGGCCACCTACCAGGGCGGTTGGTTTTTCGTTCCTGTCGCATAAGGTTGTTCGATGGTTCGGGCCGTTCCTGCTGCTATTCGCACTGGCTAGTAATGTTTTACTGGCTATCAGATATCAGTTTTACGCATATATTCTTGTTTTACATGCATTTATCTACATATTTCCGGCAATTGATTATTTGCTTGGGAAAATTAATATTCATTTGTTAGCTTTGCGGTTTTCAACCCACTTTTTTAGCATGAACACAGCCCTATTTGTTGGGCTAATAAAATACTTGAAAGGAGTAAATAGCAATGTTTGGCAACCAACCCAACGAAACCAGTAGCCTAAACACCATCGAGGAAGCCTTGGAGGATATCAAGGCCGGTAAAGTTATTATTGTTGTTGACGATGAGGACAGGGAGAATGAGGGCGATTTTATTGCAGCCGCCGAACTTATAACCCCTGAAATTGTAAACTTTATGGCCAAGCACGGTCGGGGACTTATTTGTGCACCACTCCCCGAGGATCGATGCAAGGAGCTGGAGCTGGAAATGATGGTTGGAACCAACACTGCGCTTCACCAAACTGCATTCACGGTTTCTGTAGATTTGCTTGGGCATGGTTGCACCACCGGAATATCTGCATCCGACAGAGCAAAAACTATAAAAGCTCTGGTAAATTCTGAAACAAAGCCTGAAGATCTTGCCCGTCCCGGTCATATTTTCCCACTAAAATCGAAGGAGAAAGGCGTTCTTCGTAGAGCTGGGCATACCGAGGCCGTTGTGGATTTAACACGGCTTGCTGGCTTAAAACCCGGTGGCGTACTGGTTGAAATTATGAACGACGACGGTACCATGGCGCGCCTTCCACAACTTCTGGAAATTGCCAAAAAATTCAACCTGAAAATAATTTCCATTAAAAACCTAATTGAGTACAAACTCAAATTCGAAAGTATCATCGAGGTTGGCTCAAGGGTTAAGCTACCAACTGCCCACGGCAAATTCGACCTTATTGCCTTCAGGCAAAAGTCGAACGGGCTAGAGCATGTTGCACTAGTGAAAGGTTCTTGGACACCCGATGAACCAATCCTCGTTCGCGTTCACTCCTCGTGCGTTACCGGCGATATTTTCCACTCGTACCGTTGCGATTGCGGGCCACAACTCCACAAGGCAATGGAAATGATTGACAAAGAGGGCAAAGGAGTTCTGGTTTACATGAACCAGGAGGGACGTGGAATTGGACTTTTCAATAAAATTCATGCATACAAGCTTCAGGAGGAAGGCCTCGATACCGTTGAGGCTAACGTTGAACTTGGTTTCGCTCCCGATGAGCGTGATTACGGAATTGGAGCCAGCATAATAAGGGAGTTGGGCGTTCGGAAAATGCGGCTAATAACCAATAACCCAAAAAAACGTAAGGGTTTGGAAGGTTACGGGCTGGAGATTGTTGAGAATGTTCCCCTCGAAATTCCTCCAACACCCCAAAACGAATTCTACCTGCAAACCAAGCGCGATAAGATGGGGCACCTTATCCTGCTATCGCCTAAAGAGCAGGCAAAAAAGAAAGAATAGAAACTTTCATGGTAAGTAACAAATCCCTCAGAGTTGTTTACATGGGTACACCCGAATTTGCGGTTGAACCCCTAAGGGCTATTCTTGAGGCTGGGTTCACTGTTTGCGCCGTTGTTACCGTTCCCGATAAACCTGCAGGACGAGGACAGAAAATTTCCGAATCGGCAGTTAAGCAGTTTGCCAGGGAGAGAGAGCTGCCCATTCTTCAGCCCGAAAAGTTAAAGGATGACGCGTTTGTAAATCAACTTCGCCAGCTGAATCCCGATGTGATGGTTGTTGTGGCATTCCGAATGCTTCCCGAGGTTGTTTGGCGTATTCCACGCCTTGGTACCTTTAACCTTCACGCATCACTTCTGCCGCAGTATCGCGGCGCAGCCCCAATTAACTGGGCAGTTATTAATGGCGAAACTCATACCGGACTTACCACCTTCCTTATCGATGAAAAAATTGATACAGGAAACCTGATAATGCAAAAAGAAGTTGAAATTTTACCCAACGAAACGGCAGGTGAACTTCACGATAAGCTGATGGGGTTAGGCGGAAAGTTGGTTGTTGAAACCATTAGAAAGCTGGCAGAGGACAACTTCATGCCAAAACCGCAAAGCGAGTTCTACCAATTGGAAGAAGAGTTGAAACCTGCACCAAAAATTTTTAAGGAAACCTGCAGAATCGATTGGAGTATAACGGGTGCAGAAATCCACAACTTTATTCGTGGCTTAAGCCCTTATCCTGCTGCCTGGACCGAGTTTTCTACTGCCGATGGCAGTGAGATTTCTGCAAAAATTTTCCGAAGCAGTTTTCAGGATGCTGAGAATGATAGCGCTGCTCCAGGCACAATTAAAACCAACGGAGCAACCTTTCTCAAAGTAAAATGTGCCGATGGGTACGTGAGTATTCTGGAAATTCAGCTTGCAGGGAAACGTAACCTTCCAATTGGTGAATTTCTAAAGGGATTTCGGGTAACCGAGGGTTTGCTTGCTTTGTAATAGAATATCTATTTATCCTTCGGTTTCCTTTTTCTTAGGTATATCTTCTGGCCAACCTCTGGCTCTGTTCCGGGCTCCATTCGGTTTCTACGGTAAAGCCACTTTAGCTTAACCCCGTACTCCTGCGAAATGCTGTACATGGTTTCACCTTCCTCTGCAACGTGCAACGGATGGTTAACTTCCGCCTTGCGGCGCTTGGGTTGGATGTATATTTCCTGCCCAATTTCAAGTTTCGAGTTGCGCTCAATTTCGTTATACTTTGCAAGTTGCCATGGCATTAGCTCCAGCTCTCGTGTTAAGCTTTCGTACGTATCGCCTTCGCGTACCTTGATGTATTTCACCCGGTTACGAATAAAAACTTCACGCTGATTGAACAAATCAATCGCGAAATTATCTGCATCAACCAGCTGACCCATTCCTTTTGTTGGCGATTCAATCTCAATATCCACACCCCTATCGTACAGGTAAAGCTTGTTATCTTCAATTATTCGAATTAGAAGTTCAGCGTAGGTTCTGCTGGTTGCGTAACCCGCTTTCTGCAATCCCTTTGCCCAGCCTTTGTAGTCGGTTGGGTCGAGGTCGAAAAGGAAAGCGTAACGTCGGCCACCACGAAGAAACTCAGAATGGTCGATGTACGAATTTTCAGGGTTACGATATTTCCTGAAGCATTCGCCTTTGGCGTCGTCGTCGTGGTAAATTTTGGGGCCTGTCCACGATTTGTGACACTTTATTCCGAAATGGTTATTCGCCTTAACTGCCAGCGTGCTGTTCCCATTGTCGCTCTCAAGCATCCCCTGCGCCAGAATAATGCTTGCGGGTACACCATGTTTCTTCATTTGCCTAATTGCCAAATCTTTATACGTATTGGCGTACTCTTCACGGGATAACTTCTTCTGCCCAAATGCAGAAATCACAAGCAAAGAAATAAGGAATGTTATTGTAATTGAACGCATGGTGTGATATAAATTTTGTCCAAATATAGCATCAATTTGCCAGTTACAAAATGTTGTACAGATAACACTTTTAGCAAATATTTTGCCATTTCGCATATATTTGTACCTTTGGAATGATGTACCCCGGTACTTTGCCGGGTAACAAACATAATATGAGCAAAAAGAAGGATTTAAGTTACTCGTACACCGAGTACGCATCAATTAACGAATTGCCGGTAGAACTGGCAAATTTGGCTCAGAAAGCTATAGATGCGCTCAAAACCAGCTACTCGCCCTATTCCCATTTTGCGGTTGGTGCAGCAGTTCTTCTAAAAAATGGAGAAATAATTCAGGGAAGTAACCAGGAGAACGGAGCTTACCCGTCGGGACTGTGCGCTGAGCGGGTTGCCCTTTTCTACGCAGGAGCCA
>DAOSWM010000102.1:0-8419 GCA_035380045.1 Tenuifilaceae bacterium
CGGCGAATGCTCAGGAACCGTTAAGTCTTACTCTCAAGGATGCTCAGGAGCAAGCATTGGAGCATAACAGGAAACTTAAAAACGCTTCGCTGGAAATTCAGAAGGCAGAAGCTAGCCGTTGGAAGGCCTTAGCCTCAATGCTTCCACAGGCAAGCGTAAAGCTCGACTATACCAACTTTATGGGTTATGAGATTAATTTTGGAATGATGTCAATTCCGATGAACCCATCGGGAAACCTAACCGCACAGGTTGCAGTAGCGCTCAGCGGTGCGCAGGTTATGGGGACTCAGCTTAGCGAAATAGCAATGAAGATGGCTGAAATTAACCGCCAGAAAACGGAGCATGAACTTATAAACCAAGTGAAAACGCTTTACTTCTCCGTACTTATTATGAATGAAACGGTTGCCCTGCTTGAGCAGAATCTGGAGAATATGAGGAAACTACATAGCTTCACGGAGAACTCGGTTAGGGTTGGTGTAGCCGATCAAACCGATGCGGATAAGCTGAAGGTACAGGTGTCAACCCTGGAGAATAGCATCAACGCAACAAAGCGCTCGTTGGAAATGCTCAACAATTCGCTCAGACTGCAAATGGGGGTCGATGTTTCGCAACAAATTGTGCTAACCCAAACCGTGGATGAGCTGCTGGACGTTGAAAGCGCCTTGCAGCTTCTGAAAACCGATTTTGTGCTCGATAACAACCTTAGCTACCAGCTGCTTAAAAAATCAACCGATCTATCGAAGAAGCAGATTTCGCTCAACGCTTGGAGCTACGGACCAACGCTGAGCGCATTTTACCAGTACACCAAAAAAACGTACTTCGGCAAGGACGAGGGCTTTAACACAACTCCTCCCAACCTGATTGGGGCGTCACTTTCCATTCCAATTTTTTCGAGCGGCGTAAACTACGCCAAGGTTCGCGAAGCGAAAATTTCCTACGAAACTCAAGTGAATACCCTGGATGATACCGAGGAGGCCCTTAAAATTCAGCATAGCCAGCTGTGCTACAACCTTACCTCGGCGTTTGAAAGCTACGAGAATCAGAAGGAAAATGTTGAGGTGAATAAGCGAATTCTCGAGAATATTTCGAAGAAGTACGAGCAGGGCATGGCTTCCAGCCTCGATGTAACCACCTCGGGAACGAATCTCATTGCTGCGCAAAGTAGCTATGTGAAGGCGCTAATGGACGTGGTAACTGCACAGGTAGCATTGGAGGAGTTGATAAATAAAGGAAATATATAGATTGAACGCAAATAAATTATAGTATGAACAAGTTAGTTAATGCATTTATTATCGGCAGCTTGGCATTGGGTGTCTACAGCTGCGGAATGAAAAAGACCGAACAGCAAGCAGAAGTTGAAAGGGTTGAGAAGGTTAAGGTTACTCATCTTGCCAAAACAAAGGTTGCTCGTCGTATCGAGCTTTCAACAACATTGCAGGGCTACGAAACCATGAATATTGCTCCTGCTGTTACGGGGCGAATTGAGGAAATTTACGTTGAGGTAGGCTCGTCGGTAAAGGAGGGCGATATGCTGGTTCGGATGGATCAAACCCAGCTAAACACCACGAAACTGACGTTCGCAAACCTGAAGGTTGAGTACGAGCGTGTGAAAACATTGTACGAATCGGGAACCATCCCGCAGCAAACCTTCGACCAAGCAAAACTTGGTTACGAGCAAACCAGAGAAAGTCTGGAGTTTCTTACCGAAAATACTTTCGTAAAAGCCAGTATTCCAGGCGTTATTGCTGCTAAAAACTACGAGGATGGCGAGTTGTACGCAGGTGCACCCATCCTAATCCTTACCCAAATTCATTTGCTTAAAGCGCTGGTTAATATCCCCGAGTCTTACTTCCCTTTGGTAAAGGAGGGATTGAAGCTGAAACTAAGGTCCGATATCTATCCAGAGCAAACCTTCGATGCTACCATCGAAACTATTTACCCTACCATCGATGCTGCTTCGCATACATTTCAGGCGAAACTAAGAATCCCTAATTCCAAGGAGCTGCTTCGTCCTGGTATGTTCGTTAGAACAACGCTTGAGTTGGGTGATTTTGAAGCTATTATGGTTCCCTACCAGTCGGTGCTTAAACTTACAGGTTCGAATAACCGCTACATATTCCTGAACGAAAATGGCGTTGCAAAACGTGTTGATGTTACGTTAGGGCAGCGCTTCGATGAGCTGATTGAAGTGAGAGCCAATGGAATTAAAGAGGGCGATGAAATTGTAACCGTTGGACAAGGAAAACTGATTGATGGAGTAAAACTTGAGATTATTCAGTAATTCGTTTACAAGTTTTTGAACCAATGTGTTGAATAATGGTGATAATGAGAAAAAGTTAAAAGTTTTGAAATGAGTATTTATAAAACTGCTATAGATAAGCCCGTTACGACTCTCCTGATTTTTGTGGCCGTAATTGTTATAGGTTTGTTCTCGTTGCTGAGGCTACCTATCGATCAGTTTCCTGAACTTGAGCCCCCCTATATTTCGGTGATGACTACCTACCCAGGGGCAAGTGCAAGTGAAGTTGAGACTAACGTTACTCGTTTGCTTGAGAACAGCCTGAACTCTGTTGATGGGCTGAAGGAGCTAAACTCCTCCTCGCGCGATAACATGTCACTAATCTTCCTCGAACTTGAGTGGGGAACAAACCTCGATGAGGTTATCAATGATATTAGGTCGTTCATTGATATGACCAAGGATAACCTGCCAACCGGATGTTCAAACCCCTTTATTTTCAAGTTCAGTTCCAGCGCAATGCCCATAATTCAGTTTGCCGTTACGGCAGAAGAGAGTTATGCTGGGTTGGATAAGATTTTGAACGATGTTGTAGTTCCACAGCTTAACCGGGTTGATGGAATTGGGAACATCTCCATTTCAGGTGCTCCCGAACGATACGTTTACGTTGACCTAAACCAGGAAAAGATGGATGCCTACGGTATTCCCCTCGAGTTGGTGGGAGCGGCTATAAGCAACAACAACCTGAACCTCTCATCGGGTACAGTGAAGATGGAGAAGGAACAGTACCAATTGCAGGTTCGTACAGAATACGTTGAAAGTTCAGAGATTAACGACTTAGTTGTAACAACTACTCCAACGGGGAAGGTGGTGTACATACGCGATATTGCATCAGTGCGCGATACAATAAAGGATTTGTCTCTTGATGAAAAAATCAATGGGCGTGATGGTGTGAGGGTTATCATTACCAAGCAGTCAGGAGCAAACACTGTACAAATTTGTCAGGACGTGAACAAGGAAATGGAGAAGGTAAAAAGGCTTTTGCCAGCCGATGTAGAAATTGACCTAATTTACGATTCATCTCTCGACATTCAGAGCTCAATTAACAGCCTTGAGAAATCAATCCTTTATGCGCTAATTTTTGTTGTTCTCGTGGTGCTGTTTTTCCTTGGGAAAGTGAGAGCTACGCTTATTATTGCAATTACAATTCCAATTGCACTCATTGTTTCATTCGTATACCTGGCATTTGTGGGTAGTTCGTTGAACATTATTTCGCTAAGTTCGCTTACTGTTGCAATTGGAATGGTGGTTGACGATGCCATTGTGGTTCTTGAGAATATTATGCGTCATATACAGCGGGGGTCAAGCCCGCGCGAGGCGGCCAAGTACGCAACCAACGAGGTTTGGGTTTCTGTAATTGCTACTACACTGGTTATTGTTGTGGTTTTCTTGCCGTTAACCATGCTTGGCGGTTTGGCAGGTGTAATGTTTAAGGAGTTAGGCTGGATTGTTACCATTGTGGTTAGCACTTCCACCATTGTAGCAATTTCTTTAACTCCTATGCTTTCATCAAAACTTCTTAAGTCAAAAAAAGTAAAAGTTGATGAGTTTGGGCACATTGTAGATGTACAAACCAAAACCAGCTGGTACGAACGCTACGCAATCGGCCTCATGGACAGCCTCGACAAATGGTATGCAGAGGCACTTCGCTACTGTTTGCGACATAAAAGAATTACCATTGCCGCAGTTGTGCTGTTATTTTTGGGTTCGCTTGTTCCGCTTGCAATGGGATTGATTGGTACCGACTTCATGCAGCAAACCGATAGCGGACGTTTAAGCGTTACGGTTGAGCTAAACCGTGGGACTCGAATTGAGGAAACTCTTAAAACGGCCAGGAAGCTAGAAACACGTTTCATGGAGCTTGTTCCGGAAATCCGTATCCTTTCAACCTCAGCTGGTTCAAACGACGAAGCGGGTATTTCGGCGTTGTTCTCTTCAACAACCAACAACACCATTAGCATGCAAGTTGTTTGCTCCAAGAAGTATGAACGTGAACGTTCAATTTTTGAAATTGCTGAAGTACTCAGGAAAGAGATGGCGCTATATCCTGAAATTATTGATTACCGTGCTCAACAGGCTGGGTTTGGTATGGGAGCTAACTCAACAGTTGATGTAGAGATTTATGGGTTCGATTTTAACACAACGGATGTTCTTGCTGAAACCATAAAACAAACCATTAGTGATAACGTTTCTGGTGCCCGTGACATTACTATAAGCCGGGAAGAACAACGGGCTGAACTGAAAATTGTGGTTGATAAGGAGAAACTTGCCATGCATGGGTTGAACTCTGCTACCGTATCGGCTTACGTACGAAACCGGGTTTCGGGTATGCTCGCTGGTTACCTTAAGGAGGATGGCGATGAGTTTAACATCATAGTAAGAATGGAGGAGAGCAACAGAAACTCCATTACAGCAATCGAAGATTTAACCATTCCTACCCCAATGGGAGGGAAAATAAAACTTCGTGAGGTTGCTTCCGTTGAGGAGTATTGGTCGTTACCAACCATTTCCCGAAAAAGTAGGCAACGTATTGTTTCGGTTCAGGTAACTCCTTTTGAAACTTCGTTGGGCGAGCTTGCAGTTGAAATCGAGAAGGCATTGGAGGACGTTGATGTACCACAAGGTGTTACAATTAGGATGGGCGGAGACTACGAGGAGCAGCAGGAAACCTTCGCCGACATGGGGTTATTCATGCTTCTAATTATTATGTTGGTTTACATTGTAATGGCTTCGCAATTCGAATCGTTTAGTAAACCATTTATTATTATGATGGCTGTTCCTTTCGCAATTACAGGAGTAATCCTTGCACTGCTTGTTACAGGTACATCACTTGATATGATTGGAGCGCTTGGCGCAATTATGTTGGTTGGAATTGTGGTGAAAAACGGAATTGTGCTGGTTGACTACATTAACCTCATGCGCGATAGGGGGTACGAGTTGTACGAAGCCATTTCGCTTGCCGGAGCTTCACGTTTACGCCCGGTACTTATGACCGCGTTTACTACAATTTTGGGTATGTTACCAATGGCTTTAAGTCAAGGTGAAGGATCGGAAATGTGGCGACCAATGGGTATAGTTGTAATTGGCGGATTATTGGTTTCAACTTTTGTTACATTAATAGTGGTGCCAGTACTATATGGAATTATGTCGCGACACGGAGAGCGCGATAAAGAGGAAAAAGCTCGCAAAGAATTCGTTTTCCTTCAACTTTCCGAAGAGAATAACAGCAAGTAAATATAATTACAATGAAAGCAGTTTTTATAGTTTTTAACCAGGCAAATTCCGAGCGAGTGGAATACATGCTCGAAAAGTTGGAAATTAGAGGGTTTACCTTCTTTGAACAAGTTCAAGGAAGGGGAACAAAAACCGGCGAACCACGCCGAGGAACTCATACATGGCCAGAAATGAACTCAGCAATAATCACCATTGTTGATGATGATAAGGTTGATGTTCTTCTAAAAACAGTACACAAGCTGGATATGAGAAACAAGGAGATTGGAGTAAGAGCTTTTGTTTGGAATATCGAGGCTACAGTGTAGTTTGTAAAAAGCAATTTTAAATATTGAAACCGTGTAGGGTTAAAAAATCTCTACACGGTTTTTTATTTTGTTTTTGTACTAATTTCCCCTTCTGGGAAAAGGAATACAAAAGCAATGGAAACAAATGCCATTAGGCCGGTAGCTAGCATTGTGTTGTCCATCCCAATAAAATCGCTAAGCACACCAACAAGTAAAACCATAAGTGAATTTATCACAAAACTTAAAGTCATGTAAATGCTGTTTAAAAAAGCGGGTCTTTTGGTAGCTTGCTCCTGAACAACGGCCATAATTATAGGAGTTGCAACAAAAAATGTAAATCCAACAAGAATAAGCAATGGTATTGTAAGGAAGTTAAAATAGAATAAACTTAGCATTAAGATTGGGCTGGCGATGGAGGATATTAACAGAGTAACTTTATAGCTAATCTTTTCTGTAATATATCCTGCAAAAAAACTTCCTGCTGCACCTGAAAGCTGCAAAACTGAAAGTGAAATACTTGCAAGCCAGAGAGAATTCCCTTTGTCAGTAAGGTATATAACTAAATACAAAGTAAGAAACGCCTTCATCCCTGCATTAAAAAATAAAAAACCCGAAATTGCTGTAAAAAGTGGAATGTACTTTTTTCTTTCGATTGATCGATTCTCACTTGTTGCTAAAGAAACTTTTTTTCGAATATACTTGAAGTTTCGTAGCTGAAAGTAGAGAATTATTGATGCGATTATTCCAATGGGAATTACCCGTAAAGAACCCTCAAGACTCCACCACGATATTACTGCTGTGATTAGCAACGGACCTAGAGTGCGGGCAATTTCTCCACCAAACATGTAGTAACCCATCGATTTTGCCGTGTTATTTCCTGAATATCTTTTTACTAACACTGGAGAGGCAACATGGAAAAAGGCGGCGCTTAATCCGGCAACAAACAGAAGAATTGCGATGGTTGAGTAGTTAGGAGCAATTCCCAGAAAACTCATTGAAATTCCTGTAACAGCAGGAGTTAAAATAATCATGTATTTGAGGCCTGTTCTATCGGCCATGGCGCCAATAAATGGATTTATGAGCGAAGGAACTCTTCGGATAACATCAAGTAACCCAACTAGTGATAGGGAAATTCCCAGCTTATCGATTAGTAAGGGAAGCATTGGCGCCAGAAACGACGAATACAAATCGTGCAAGAAATGCCCGGTTGAAATGGAGAGAACTTTCGATTTTTTGTAGCTGGTTTTATTCATCATTCTTTGCAATAGCTTTGTTAAGTTTCTTAATTCCATATAACAGGAACGAAACTGACAGGATTGCTGAAATTGTATCGGAAATTGGAGCCGAGAACCAAACACCTTTCAGTCCCCAGAACCTAGGAAGGATAAGAAGCAATGGAATAAGTATAATTACTTGGCGTGAAAGTGAAATAAAAGCCGAAATAACGGCTTTGCCAGTTGACTGAAAATAGTTCCCAACAATAATTTGAAAACCTACCAGTGGTAGTCCCAACATAAAAATTCGAAGTCCTTGTTGTCCAATGGCAAGAAGTTCCGGATCGGATGTGTTAAATGCTTTAATAATTAGCGACGGGAAAAGTTCCATAAATATAAATCCAACAATTGAAACAACAATGGCCGCCTTAAGGCAAACGAACAGAGTGCGTTTAACCCGTACAAAGTTGCCGGCTCCATAGTTAAATCCAAAAATGGGTTGTGCTGCCATATTTATCGCAATAATCGACATAACAACCATCATTGCGACGCTGTTTATAATTCCCATGGCTCCAACAGCTAAATCGCCACCGTGTTTTATAAGCTGAATGTTAAATATCCCGTTCACAAAACTTGATGCAAATTGCATTGCAAATGGTGAGAAGCCTATTGATAGAATGGAGAATAAAATAGTTCTGTTTACCTTGAAATTTTTTGATTTAAGCCTAACAACTGAATACTTCGATCGGAAGTGCCGGATTACCCAAATGCATAGAATAAATTGCGAGATAATGGTTGCCCAAGCAACTCCCGCAACTCCCATGTCAAGAACAAAAATAAAAATTGGATCGAGAATAATATTTGTCCCTGCGCTTATCAGCATCGAAAACATTGCAATTTTTGCATTGCCTTCAGCCCTGATAATATTGTTAAGCGAGAATCCAACCATGTTGAAGAGGGTTCCCATCAGGATAATGTTCAGATACTGATTGGCGTAACCAATTGTTTCCTGACTTGCTCCAAACAACCTGAGCATGGGTTCTTTGATAATAAACCCAATAATTGAAAGTAGTATTGAAGTTACAATAAGGAGAATAAATGCATTTCCTAAAACTTTTTCTGCCTGAGCAAAGTCTTTTTTCCCAAGAAAAATTGAAATTCGAACACCAGCCCCCATCCCAATCAGCATCCCAAAAGCCATCATTATTATCATAATTGGGAAAACCACGCTTAATCCTGTCAGTGCCATTGCACCAACTCCTTGACCAACAAAAATTCGATCGACAATATTGTACAATGAGTTAATAACAACACCGGTAAATGCAGGTAAAAAGAATTTCCATAGCACTCTTTTTATGGGTGCTTCTGAAAGCAGCTGAATGTTTTTATGG
>DAOSWM010000103.1:0-7454 GCA_035380045.1 Tenuifilaceae bacterium
GTTTCATATGAAAAAAAAGGTTAATTTGCCTATAGGATAAATTAACCTTTTTGATGAAACGCCTTTGCTCATTCGTAATTCTCCTTGCAGTAAGTATTATGGGTTACTCCCAGGAGCCAGATACAGTTGATGTTCTTGGGCTTTCGCTTGAAGATTTGCTTAATCTGAAGGTATCTGTTAGCACAAAACAATCCACAAAAATTAGGGAAACCCCTGGTATTGTTACGGTTATTACCGATGAAGAAATTCAACAGAGTGGAGCCCGTGATATTATCGATCTATTTCAGCTACTTGTTCCAGGTTTCGATTTTGGTGTAGATGTTGAGGGGGTGGTGGGCGCTGGCGTGAGAGGTTTATGGGCGCACGAGGGGAAGGTTCTTTTTATGATCGACGAGCAGGAAGTGAACGAAGGAATGTTTGGTACTGTTCAGCTAGGAAATCATTTCTCTTTAGAAAATATTCAACGAATTGAAATTATTAGAGGTCCTGGATCGGCTGTTTACGGTGGTTTTGCCAGCGTTGCAGTGGTGAACATTATTTCTCGAAAAGGCAATGGAACAGGAGGTTATGCAAGTTACTTACTCTCATCAACGGGAGAAACAACCCTTCATAACAATCTGTCGTTTGGGGCTTATTCCGATAGGAATGGTTTAAAATTCAGTTTGAGCGGAACTTATGGGAAGGGTTCCCGAAGTGAAAAAAATTATGTTGATTACCACGGAACCTCTCGAACAATGGAAGGGAACAGCGAGCTTAATCCTGCCAGCTTAAATCTTCAGCTCAAGTACAAGGGTTTCGAGTTTATTAATATTGTTGATGAATACCGAATAACACAAATCGACCTTTGGGATGAGGTTTATACCGGCATTGCGCTCGATGAACATTTTTTTGGAAACTTTACGCAGGCAAAGTACACGTTTAAACTAAGTGAGAACTTTACGTTAGTTCCAAAATTGAACTTCAAGAAACAAATACCCTGGAACCTGAATCTTACCGACGATTACTTTGCCTACACAAATAACAAGGAGTTTTACAGAATATCTGGGGGTGTTATGGCAAGCTACAATCTCAACTCCATGATTAGTTTTTTTTCGGGAGTTGAGTATTCCGATGACCGATTGCAAATGCCAGATTTTGTTCATCAGTACGAAGAAACATTTGCAAATGGAACTAATACATTGGGCTATAATAATTTCGCTGCGTATATTCAGGGGAATTTAAATACAAAGTTTCTGAATTTTAACCTGGGAGCACGTTACGATCTTTCCAGTCAGTTTGGCGATGCCTTTGTCCCTAGAATTGGTATTACAAAGGCATTTGAGAAATTTCATTTTAAGCTTATGGCGAGCCAATCATTTAGGGTTCCCGGGGGAATAATTCCAAACCGAATACCACAGGGAATTGATGGAGTTACGCCCGAGCGGGGTACTAACTTCGAGTTTGAGTTGGGATATAAACTTCCCTACAATTTCTGGATTGTTATTAATGGATTCGACATATCGTTTAAGGATGTAATTGTATACGGTGCAACACCATCGGGTGTAGGAACGTACAAGAACGAAGGTAAAATTGGAACGCAGGGTTTTGAGGGAGAGGTGAAGCATCTTTCGGAGAAGTGGAGCGCAAACCTTAACGTTTCTTTCTACAGGGTTAGTAAAAATAGAACTGATAGCGCATTCGTTGTTAATGATTACGAGGACCTTTTTCTTGGATTTTCCCCCATTAGAGTAAACGCAATGGTGGGTATCAAACCAACTCGAGTGATTACTATAACCCCAACACTATCGTACTATGGGGAGAGGGTTGCTTATAATCAATTCGATTCAAATCTTCAGCAGGACATTCTTCAAGTTTTCGACCCGGTGATTCTTGTAAACCTAAATTGTAAAGTTAAGGATTTACTAGTTAAAAACTTTTCGGTTGACATTGGTTTACATAACATTCTAGGGGCTAGTTTTGAATACCTTCAACCCTATCAGGGGTCACATGGTTCACTCCCGGCGCTTGATAGAAGTGTAAAAGTGAAGTTAAGCTACATGTTCCAATAAAAAAACACCCCAAAAGTTTTGTGTCTAACTTTTGGGGTGCATATCACATTAGAGTTATTGTCAGCCTTTTATTTTAAAACTTTTCGTAATCATCATCCTTGCTGCTGCCAAATTCTCCCCCTAAATTTATTTTAAAACCTTTCCCTTCATTAGGTTTGGGTGCAGTTTTTGCAACTTGAGTTATTTTGTTGGGCTCTTTTTTAGGAGTTTTACTGGCTATGTTTTTAGCATCGGTTTGTTTGATGTCCTTTTTGTTGAACTGGGGTTTCTTAGAAAGCTTACTTTTCTGGTCGGTTTTAAAGAAACTAATGGTTTCTTTAAGCCTAGTTGCTTCCTCGTTCAACCGTTCCGAACTCGAAACCAGCACCTCAGAGTTGGCCGCATTCTGCTGTGTTACATTGTTGAGCTGCTGAATGGCATTGTTAATTTGCTCAGCACCATTTGTTTGCTCCATACTCCCAGCAGTGATTTCCTGTATAAGTACTGACGTTCGCTTAATTTCGGGAATAATATTTCGAATTAAATCAACGGATGATTCGGTGTTGACAACACTCTCCTTGGCCAGTTTAAATATCTCATCGGCGGCAACCTTACTGCGTTCGGCAAGTTTTCGAACCTCGGCAGCAACAACAGCAAATCCCTTTCCATGCTCGCCGGCACGGGCAGCCTCAACGGCAGCATTAAGCGCCAACAGGTTTGTTTGGAAAGCAATGTCGTTCACAATATTTATCCTATCAGAAATTATTCTGATTGAATCCATGCTTTTTTCCGATTCTACTCCGATTTTCTCGATATCGTGGGCCAACTTATCGGAAATTTTGTTCGTGTTGTTTGAGTTTTCAGTATTCTGTTGAATGTTGGCCACCATTTCTTCCATCGATGATGAAACTTCTTGTGCGCTACTTGCTTGGGTTGAGGCTCCATCGGAGATTCCTTGGGCGATTCCATTCAACTCAACGCTGGCAAGAGATATTTCTTCAGCACCTGAAACTATTGACACAACAATGTTTCGAAGTCGAACTATCATTTCGCGCAGGTCGAAAAGTAGTTTTGCAATCTCATCGTTTCCCTGAATCTCAAACGTACTTTGTAGGTCGCCATTCGAAAGTTCAGAAATTGCATTAGAGGCAGTATTTATCGATCGGGTAATGATATTGGTAAGGTAGTACGAAACAATAATCCCAATTACCACAACAAGAATTCCACTAATAATTACAAAAATTCTAAAGAAGGAGGTTGACTCCTGTATTTCGGAGTAGGAGCTGAGGGCAATTTCCTGCTGCTTCTCAATAAGGGATGAAAATTGATTGAGAACCTCATCGGTTGTAGACATTATCGATCCGTTACTATCAACCATGCCTTCTACCTCCATCAGCACCATAAAATCGTTGTAGCTCTCAAATGTATTTAACATGGCCATAACATTCTGATGCTCAGGGAAAAGTTTCGATGTTATGGTGTTGTTTATGGAGTTAAATAGTTCCTTGTCTTGTACGTCCCATTTCTGGGTAAGAGGGGTTATTTCATCAATAAGATTTGGGTAGAGGGTTGAATGAAGATCCTCTAATCGTTTCTTGTCAGTTGTTCCTGGAAGCTTATCAATGTACACCCAGTTTTTAATGAGAAGTTTCGATTCAGTAATGAGGTTTTGTAGTTCAATTAACTTGTTTACTGAAGGTGTGTTTTGTTCGGATAGGTTTCGGTTTATCGAATCGTAACGGCTAAGAATAGCAAAAGTTATTATGGATACAATTACAAAAAGGGTAATTACCAATCCAAAACCAACCATTAACTTTTTTGAAAGTGAAAATTTTACTTCCATTTTATTGGGGATTATTAGTTTTTAGTAAATATTTGATGCCAGTTTGTAAAGCTGGTCATTCACATTAAGTGAATGAGTTGACATAAAGCTTCTGCTTATTTCGTATTGGATTTTTGACGACTCTCTTAGAAACACAATGCTAACACCAGCCCCAACTCTAGCGTCGCCCTGTTGATCCCCGATGATTAGTGTACATGCATTCCCAATTTTTTCGTTAGCAGCCCTTAAATCATCTTTCTTTGCATCGGGCATAAAAAGGATATTGCATTTTGTTACCTCGTTTAAGCTGGCAAAACTTTTCACTTCAATTTTTTGTTCAGCTACTTTCCTAACTTGTAGTGCAGTAAGCTCGGAAACTAGCGTTGGGTAGTTTCCAACAACTCCTACCACAAAGTTTCCGGTTTTACCCTCAGGGCACCACTCAATTAGCCGGGTTAGCTGGTAAACAAATGCTGTTTGTAGTTTCTCCTTTTGTGCATTGGCTGTAAATACAAGTAAAGCCAAGAAAATAGTTGTAAGTACCTTAAATGCTGAATTACGAAAAGGAATAGTTTTCATAACTAAAAATTTATTTGATTATAGCATGTGCTAAAAAAATAATTTTTGAGAATCATTTTAGCTTTACATGCCCATAATATAGTTAAAATAATTTAATATATAGCATAGTTAGGAATCTTTCTTTGCTTCTACGCAAATAATATTAAACAGTTGCATAGCTGTTAAACAAATGCACACAACAAGTAGGCCAAAATATTTTTAGAGTATTCTATTAGAATAAAACATAGTTGTTTTGTTTTTGTTTAAAAACCAAAACATATTCTCATACAAACCAAATAGTTCTGCATGGAAATACTTCCAAATAAAGTAAGTAATAATGTAAAAACAAACAAGAATATTGAAAAATGCTACCTTTGCATTCTATATAGAAAAAACCTATTAAACGCAGTTTAACAAAATGGAACTCCAGATATACAACACGCTAACTAGGAAAAAGGACGTATTCACACCAATCAATCCTCCACATGTAGGGCTCTATGTATGTGGGCCAACAGTTTATAGTGATGTTCACTTGGGGAATTGCCGAACTTTCATTTCGTTCGATTTAATTTATCGATACTTACTTTTCTTAGGGTACAAGGTGCGCTATGTTCGAAACATTACTGATGCTGGCCATTTGGAGGGCGACAGAGATGAGGGTGAAGATAAATTTGCCAAAAAAGCAAAGCTCGAGCAGCTCGAACCAATGGAGATTGTGCAAAAGTATACGCTGGGTTTTCACGAAGTAATGAGAATTTTTAACACCCTATCGCCCAGTATCGAACCAACTGCAACCGGTCATATCAGCGAGCAAATTGAAATGATCAAAAAAATTCTTGAAGAGGGCTACGCTTACGAAAAGAACGGAACGGTTTACTTTGATGTAGAAAAGTACAGCCAAGAATTTCCATACGGACAGCTAACCAACCGAAAACTTGAGGATTTGCTGGAAGGAACCCGCGAACTTAGCGGACAGGATGAAAAGCATGGGCGCCTCGATTTTGCACTTTGGATTGCAGCCAAACCCGAAACTTTAATGAAGTGGCCATCGCCCTGGGGTTGGGGTTTCCCTGGCTGGCACATCGAATGTTCTGCAATGAGCACAAAGTATTTGGGAACAACCTTCGATATTCACGGAGGAGGAATGGATTTACAGGCAACACACCACACAAACGAAATTGCGCAATCGCAGGCATGTAACCATACGGCTCCGGTTAAATACTGGATGCACACAAATATGCTTACCGTTAACGGAGCGAGAATGTCGAAATCAGCAGGGAACGGTTTTTTGCCTCACGAACTTTTTACGGGTAACCATCCTTTGCTCGAGAAAGGTTACTCTCCTATGGCTGTGCGATTCTTTATGATGCAATCGCACTACAGGAGCACGCTGGATTTTTCAAATGAAGCGTTACAAGCTTCCGAGAAGGGACTGCAGCGGTTAATGGCGGCAAATCGTGCAATGGATAAAATCAAACCAACCGATAAGTCAACGGTTGATGTGAAAGACATTAACAGAGCATTTGATGCGTTAAACGATGATTTTAACAGCCCAATAGCTGTTGCAGTTCTGTTCGATTGGGTTCGAAATATCAATTCACTTGCCGAAGGGAAAGAGCACATTACGCAGCCCGATTTGGATTCGTTGAAATCAACTTTCAGAACCCTGGTGTTCGATATTCTTGGATTGGTTGATGAGATGAACGAAGGATCGAAACATGCCGAGCTAACCGGCAAACTCATCGAAATGCTGCTGAATATGCGTTTACAGGCAAAGGCCAACAAGGATTTTGCAACATCCGACAGAATTCGTGATGATCTCAACAAGTTGGGTGTTACCGTGAAGGACCGAAAGGATGGGTTTGATTGGGAAATATAAACCTAATTTATGTCAAATGTATGAAGCCAAAAGTATAAGGTCAAATGTGAATTAAATGTTTTAAAGTTCTTGAAATATACATTTAACGTTTGACCTGTCTGCCGACAGGCAGGCATCTTACATCATACTTCTTACATTTTTTCTTTTCACATTAATCTTGTATAATGAAAACAATCGGTTTCATAGGCGGAATGAGTTGGGAATCGTCGGTGGTGTACTACGAAATTGCCAACCGTAAAGTACGCGAAAAGCTTGGAAAGTTTCACTCGTGCAAGAACGTAATGTACACCGTTGATTTCGATGAGATTCAACGATTACAGCATGAAGATAAATGGGATGAACTCGACGAAATTATGGCCGATGCGGCCAAACGGCTGGAACGTGCCGGAGCCGATGTAGTTGTGCTTTGCACAAACACAATGCACCTGTGCGAAGATGCAATAAGAAAAAGCATTTCAATCCCCTTTCTTCACATAGCGGAGGCTACCGGACAGGCAATTGTTGAACATGGAATTTCAAAGGTTGCACTCCTTGGAACCAAATTCACCATGGAGAAGGATTTCTACAAAAAAACGTTGCTCGAAAAATTTGCGATTGAAACAATTATTCCCAACCAGCAGGAACGAGAAATAATCCATAGCGTAATATACAACGAACTGGTTCAGGGAGTTATTAAGGAAGAGTCGAGAGCCAGTTTTGTAAAAATAATTCACGAATTACATCGTAAGGGAGCAGAGGGAGTAATTCTAGGTTGCACAGAAATTCCACTGCTTATTTCCGATAAGGATGTAGAAATACCAGTTTTCGACACAACAACAATCCACGCTGAGAAGGCGGTTGAGTGGGCGATAGACTAACATGAAGAAAACAAATAATTGAATGTTATTGGATGATTGAAGGGAGAAACTAAGGTTGAAGAGCGGAGGTAAGACTTTCCAACTTCCAATCTTTAGACTTGGAAACATAGAGCGTTTAAAATTGATTGATTGGTTAGTTTTTACTTTTGCTAGATTGATTGATAAACAAGATTGAATGTATTGTTAAAATTAACCTCTATTGTGCCTACTGTGCCTATTGTGGTAAAAACCTAGACATTTAACATGAAAAAACTTGTAATTGAATGTTATTGGATGATTGAAGGGAGAAACTAAGGTTGAAGAGCGGAGGT
>DAOSWM010000103.1:7554-8368 GCA_035380045.1 Tenuifilaceae bacterium
TGCCTACTGTGCCTATTGTGGTAAAAACCTAGACATTTAACATGAAAAAACTTGTTGTCCTTACGGGTTCGGGAATATCGGCTGAGAGCGGATTACGGACATTCCGCGAGATGGGCGGATTGTGGGAAGAGTACGATGTTACAGAGGTTGCCAGTCCCGAAGCATGGCGTAATAATCCGGAGCTAGTTCAACGTTTCTACAACGAACGCCGAAGACAACTTTCCACTGTTGAGCCAAATAAAGGACATATTGCGCTTGCGCAGGCTGAAAAGGATTTTGAGGTTATAATCATCACTCAGAATGTTGATAATCTTCACGAGCGTGCGGGAAGTTCAAATATCCTTCATCTTCATGGCGAGCTCACAAAGGTTCGTTCAACTGTTGACCCCGATCTGATTTACGATATTGGGAACCGCGATTTGAACATGGGCGATAAATGCGAGAAAGGATCGCAGCTACGACCCCACATTGTTTGGTTTGGCGAGGCTGTTCCAAATATTATTCCGGCGGCGGAAATTGTTTCCCAAGCCGATATTTTTGCGGTGGTTGGAACTTCGCTAAACGTTTACCCGGCAGCAGGTTTGCTGGATTATGCTCCCAAAGGAATTCCAATATTTCTGGTCGATCCCAACGTTGTTCCGGTTTACTCACGGTTCGATATTACTTTTATTCAGGAACCCGCAACTGTTGGAGTTCCCAAAATGATGGAGAAGATAAAAAGTAAATTCAATTAAATATATTTTCCATCTTTGCACATTGAGCCTGTCGAAATGTGATGTAAGTTTATTATTAATGAAAAGAGCATTAGTTTCCA
>DAOSWM010000104.1:0-8309 GCA_035380045.1 Tenuifilaceae bacterium
TTTCATTCTTTAAACAACGTGCCATCAATGGACTTTGGGTTGAATGGAAACCAGATATTGCTCCACAAGCAATTGTTACAAAAAGTAGAGGGAAAGCCGGAAAATTTGAAGCGTTAGCCTTCATGTTGAGAAAGTTTGCCGGACTTAACTCAACAAGATTGTAATCGCCTATAACTAATGCAATTCCAATCCCGATTGCCATAAAAAGAAGCGCTGCACCAAAAAGGGGGTAAATCCGGCCAATTAACTTATCAATTGGGAGAAGTGTAGCCAGTATGTAGTAAACCAGAACTGCGTAAACCCAGAATGTTTTTGTTAATGATTCGGGAGTGAGGCTAGCCAGAATTCCTGCCGGTCCAACCACGAAAACGGCTCCAACTAAAATCATGAGAAGAACGGTAAACCCGCGCATGAATTGCTTGAATCCAACTCCAAGGTATTTCCCTACAACCTCCGGAATACTAGCGCCTTCGTTACGAATAGAGAGCATACCCGAGAAGTAATCGTGAACGGCACCTGCAAAAATGCATCCCAGAACAATCCAGAGAAAGGCAATTGGTCCGTAGGCTGCTCCCAGAATTGCGCCAAAAATGGGTCCTAGCCCGGCGATGTTAAGAAACTGAATCAGGAAGATTTTCCACCAGGGCAGCGGAACGTAATCGACACCGTCGTTCTGCGTGTATGCAGGTGTTTCTCTATTCTTATCGGCACCGAAAACCCGTTCAACAAATTTGCCGTATAGGGCATAACCAAGGATTAGTAATACGAGAGATGAAATGAATGTAATCATAATGAGGTAATTCTGAAGTCAAATTCAAATTTAGAAATAGTGAAAAGATTTTATTCAGTTAATCTCTATGTTTAATAATATTTTTTGCTAGATTAATAAAAATTTTATTCATGCTTTCATGAAGAAACACAAAAGAGAACTATCAGATAAAGAGATAGATATTATTATCACGGAGCGTGATTTCTACAAAAAAATTCTTCAGAGTATCCCAGCAGTTATCCATGTTAACAATCTTTCAACCGAACTGGTAGAATGGGTTAATGATGCAGGTGAACGAATTAGTGGATATACGAGAGAAGAGATTGTTAACAATCCTAATTTTTTACCGAATGTAATTGTTGAGGAGGATTTGGAGTGGATTGCGGAATCGATAATTGATTACAAGAAGGACAATGGAGTTAGTTCATATGTTTACTCCATGCGCAATGCCGACGGTACTCTTTCAAACTATCATGGAATTGGGGTGGTGTTTGAGCGGGATGAGAACGGAATCCCTCTAAAAAACTTAGCCATAGATATTGATGTTACCCATGAAATTAGGAATTACATTCAGTTGAAAAGACAATTTGAGAACCTAACGAAGAAGTTGAATAGTGATAAGTTAGATAAATTGACAAAAATTGAGGTAGAAGTAATTAAAAATATATGTAAAGGGAAAACGGTCGATGAAATTTCAAAAGATTTAAAAAGAAGCTACCACACAATCGATAATCACAAACGTAACATCTTTAAAAAGCTATTAATCAATAAAACAAGTCAGCTAATTTACTTTGCCAAAGAGGTGGGGTTGATTTAAAATGCTATGATGGGAAAGTTGACAAAATGTTGGAGTAGTATTCTAAATAATGGTGTTCGTGAAGAGCACGATTTCGATCAAGTAATGAGGATTCGGATTTCCAATGGGATTAGTGTTGTTGGCTCCTTTTTTGCACTGGTTTACTGCACGTATCTGATTTTAAATGCCCAGTATAGACTCGCTTTAAACGATGTACTTTTTATTTTGAATTTGATGCTAATGTTTTTATTGAATCGTTTTGGGTACAATAAAATAGGTTCGGTACTTACCATCACAACAGTACCCGTAATGCTTCTTTATGTTAACCACGAGTACGGCCAAATTAGCACCGATTACTTCTACTTTGCCTGTATTGTTCTTGGCTTCTATTTTTTTAAAAGAAGGCTGAACCAAATACTCATTTCCCTTTTCTTTATTTCCCTGATATTGCTAACAAAATATCTTGAGGCAATAACAATTCCAAATGAATTTGGCTTATCTGTTGCCCCGTACATTTATATTTCAAACACATTAATGTCCTTAGCCATCCTTTTTTTAAGTATTTCATTGTTTATAAGTGAGCATGAAAAACACAAGCATGAAATGGATGTAAAGAATATTCAGCTAAATGCAGCTCTAAACCTGGCCCAGCAGAAAAATGAACAGGTTAATATTGTTTTGAAGGAGCTAAACCATAGGGTGAAAAATAATCTGCAAATGGTTTCAAGCCTTTTCAATATACAGTCCTACAAAACAAAAAATGCTGAAACTAAAAAGGCGCTAAAGGATGCGCGTAACCGGATAGTTTCAATTGCAATTATGCATCAAAAGCTTTACAAGGATAACCTTTTTTATGAGGTTAAACTTAAAAAATATATTGAGGAACTTGTGGATTACTTGGTACAGTCGGTTGGTTTTGATGATGAAATAAACGTGAAGGTTGAAGTTGACGATGTGAAACTACGAATTGAGGATACTGTTCATGTTGGCTTGTTAATAAACGAGTTGTTGACCAATGCGTTAAAGTATGGGCAGTCCGATAACCAATTAGAAAATATGATTAAAGTTGAAGTTTTATCAAACAATGGAACACTTACTATTAATGTATGCGACTCAGGAAAGGGTTTTCCTGAAAATTTTGATATAGAAAAGACTGATTCATTCGGCCTTGATTTGGTAAGAAATATTGTAATTCAGCACAATGGGAGCATAGATTTCACTAATCAGAATGGAGCAAAAATTAGGTTACAGCTAAAATTAACTGAATTCAGTGATTGATAGGAAGTTGTTTTATTTGTCAATTTGTTGGTTAAGAAACCAATTTAATCAATCCGATGAAGAAATTATTTATTATTGAGGACGAGATTGTTGTAGCAAAGGACATTGAATGTATCCTTTCAGAAAAGGGGTACGATGTAGTTGGCGTGGCTACCAGCTTCGAAATGGCAAAAATGAAACTGCTTTCAGTATCACCCGATTTAATTCTATGCGATATAAACCTGAACGGAACAAAAAATGGAATAGACTTAATGCGAGAGGTTCAGGACAAATACTACATCCCCTTTATTTTTATTACAGCCTACTCCGATGTTGAAACAATTAAAAAAGCCAGTAAACTAAAACCTTTAAACTACATTACTAAACCATTCAATGAGAAGCAGCTGGTAAGCAGCGTTAAACTTGCGCTGATATCAGAGCCAGAATCTTCGTCACCTACTACACGTGAGTTAAGCATTTTAAACCTTTTAGCAAAAGGTCAAAATAGTAAACAGATTGCCGAAACCCTGAGCATTTCGTTTAACACGGTTGAAACCCACCGCAAGAAAATGATGAGTAAATACTCGGTAAGAACTACTGCAGAGTTGATTTGCATGGCAACATCCAAGGGCTGGGTAACCTATACGCCATCCATTTAAATCACTGAATTCAGTGATCTCCCATCAATAATTAAGTATTTAATTTTAGGTTGAAAAATGACGGATTTACGTCATTGTGGGATTTGATTTCAATATCTATCTTCAAGCACAAATTGAAAAAATCAATTAATAGATAATCAAAATAATACAGACATGAAGAGGGTTTTATTTTTAATTTCAATGTTGGCATTCTTTTCTAGCATGTCATGGGCACAGGATTTAGTTTTTACAGCACCCGGCAGCAAGCAGGGTAAAATAAAAATTACAACCGGAAAGGTTGATAACAACGAGTTTTCAATGGTTATTCAGGTTGAGTGGCTCGACAAGAAGATGCAACCCATTGAGGATGCTAACTCATATATTGTGTTTAATAAGAAAGATGTTGTTATTCCCGGTGGTGGTTCGATAAAGTGTAAAACGTTTGAAGAGAACCGGATTGATAACTTTTACTTCAACTCATCGCAAACACTCAAGTTTGTGATAAACGAGGAGGCTGAATTAAACTCAAGTAAATTTTCCATCGATTTTCCGTTTAACTACGCTGAAAGCGTTGAGAATGCTATGGATCCAACCAAATGGGTGAAGTTCATGGCCAAGTCGCCACGGAACTACATGGCGCAATTCACAATTAGCTCTGACGATGTGAAAGATTTAACGCCACCACAAATTACCATTCTATCGCCCGAGGGCGTTATGGAAGGTTTTCGCCCACAGGTTTACGATAAGGAGTTGGAGGTGAAAGTTCTTGTAAAAGATAGAAACACAATTGGAGGGGTAAATATCAACGATGTGAGGGCAGTCCCGTTAAACGACTCAGTTTATATTGCCAAAGTTCAATTCTCGAGGATTGGCGGAACCTATCCAATAAAAGTGCTAGCCTTGGATTCAAAGGGGAATGAAGGGAAAAATGAATTTTTTGTGGAAACAAAAGTAGCCGATGATCTTGCACCAAAACTATACGCAGAGCAGAAGAAAGAGGAGATGGTTTCCGATGTGGATACACTGATTCCCGTTTCGGGAAAAGTTTACGAGTACAGGTACGCACTGATAATTGGTAATGAAGATTACCAATCGAACCAAAAGGGGCTAAACTACGAATCGAACGTAGAGTTTGCGCGTCGCGATGCCGAGACTTTCAAGCAGTACGCGATAAAAACGTTGGGGATAAAGGAATCAAACATCATCTTTCTACAGGATGCAAAAGCGGTGGAGATGCACCGTGGAATTAACCAGCTAACCAGCCTGCTAAAGGCAACCAAAGGAAATGGTGAAGCCATCGTTTTCTTTGCAGGGCATGGTTTTCCAGATGAGAAAACGAAAGAAGCGTATCTAATTCCAGTTGATGTAAGTGGAAACGATTTGGAATTTGGTATTAAACTAAAGGATTTATACACAAAACTCAACGAGAATCCATCAAAGGGCGTAACCGTTTTTCTTGATGCATGCTTTAGCGGAGGCGGACGTGAACAAGGTTTATTGGCAGCCCGTGCCGTAAGAGTTAGGCCCAAAGAGGATGCCATTGATGGCAAAATGGTTGTACTATCGGCCAGCGCAGGGAATGAATCGGCGCTACCTTACCGGCAAAAATTTCATGGGATGTTTACCTACTACCTGTTAAAAGGATTACAAGATTCTGAGGGAAATATTTCGCTTGGCGAGCTGGTTGATTACGTAACCACCAAGGTTTCAACCTCGTCGATAATCCACAACAACAAGGAGCAGAATCCAACCCTTAACGTTAGCTACCAGCTGGGTGAAGACTGGAAAACATGGAATTTTGTAAGTGAATAAGTAAAAATCAATAAAAATTTTTGAGAATAATGAAAAAATATTCTTTTCGGATGCTGGCATTTTCTTTTTGCATCCTGTCATTTGGTAACGTTACAACTGCTCAGATTGAACAGAAATATCCGGGCGTGAGCGACCCAAACAAAGCCTACGTGTTGAACTACCTAAAATCGTTCGACAGGTTTATCAATAATCCCGATAGTTTCTTTGTAAACGGACAACGGAACCTGCAGTACTTTGGGAATAAAAAAGCAAAAACGGTTTTCAACTTTCTATCACCAAAGGAACGAATGAAAGGGAATATTAGCCCTGATAGCTTATATAAGCATATTGTTACCTACTTTCCTGATGGTTTGGGAATTGTTTATTATCCGGAACAGTTAGAACTGATTGTAAAAAAGAAAAACTTTTTTTCAAACACCTATGTGTATAAAACGAATGTTGAATATTCAGGTATTCGAAAAGATGGAAATCTTGTTAGTTATAGTGGTAACCAGTACTATTACGTTAACTCAGGAAGGGGCAAGAAATCATCAAAAATTAGCATTCAAAGAGTTGCCAATGATTGGCACTATAAAACAAAGTTTAAAAGATCGCTATACAGGGAAGGATTATTTATTGAGCCGGCAATTGGAGTTAATGTTGAAAGTTATTTATCAACAATAAATGATACTAAAATTGAAACTATTTGGGTGGATTATGGTGATGGTTGGGGAAACTATGAAAGTTATACTTCAAATGAACTATATAGTTTTATTGAAGAATACAAACTTAATTATTCGCTAAACTTAGTTTACATGATAAAGCCATTTATTGGTTTAGGTGTGGGTGTGTCATCGTTTAATACCTCAACTACATTAGGCACGGATTACTACTACTATTATTTGCCAGAAATCATGGGTTATATTCCTACTATTCAACAATCAGATTTATATCATATTATTAGAACAAAATCAGTTTCAACTCCTGCTTTTGTGAGATTTCAGTTCGGGTTACCTCAGGTTAGCTTATCATTCGATTTGGGAGGGGGAATGCTGCTAAAACCTCAGTTTGACAGCTACCTTAGGGGCTATGTAGATTACTATGGAGTTTCGGTTGTTGATGGAAGTGTGGTGACAAATGATCCCACTCTTGGATTTATGAAATACACATTTAAGGACGAGCTGGTATACCAACACAGACCAGAGAAAAATATTCCATTCTACTTTGCAAAAGCAAACCTACACCTTCAATTCTCAAAGTTTTACTACATGAGGTTCTCGTTCAACTATACTCAGGTATTAGATATTGATTACTACGAGTCGTGGCATATGTTTGATATGTTTGCAACAGGTGCTTCTGCAAAATCAATGGATAAAAAGCCCTTGGATGTTTATCAGGCAGAGTTTGGTATAGGTTTAAATATCAATGAGATATTCTTTAAGTAGATTGTGAATTAAAAAAATTAACCGGCATGAAAAGACATATTTTTTATATATCAGCTACAGGTTTATTCCTTCTATTTATACTTTTAACTAATTGTAAGAAGGAGGAAGTTCCTGTTGTTACATTAAAAACCTACGAGGCAACAGAAATAACAGGTAGCAGTGCTACAGTTGAAGGAGAGATATTATCTTCGGAAGGAACTTCTATTTTGAAACGTGGAGTGTGTATAAGTGAGAAAAAAAATCCAACCCCAGTAGATGGTCAAGTGTTAAGTTCAAGCACCAGTAACAAGTTTACTGTAGAAATAAGCAATTTAAAACCTAATACTAAATTCTATTACCGAGCATTTGCTATGTGCAGTTCAGGAATTTTTTATGGAAGTGAAATGAGTTTTACTACAACTAAAAACATCCCTATCGTCCTAACGAATGAAGTGACGGATGTTGTTGATAATACTGCTGTTTGTGGAGGAGAGGTGCTTGATGATGGAGGTGAAACAGTAACCTCAAGGGGAGTTTGTTGGAGTTCAAGCGAATATCCAACAATCAATGATTCTAAAACAATTAATGGACAAGGTCTGGGGTCGTTTACAAGTAGTATTACTAATCTTTCACATTCAACAACCTATTATGTACGTGCCTATGCTGTAAATTCATTAGGTGTTGGTTACGGTAACCAACAATCATTTTCAACAGGAACTTTAATACCTACAGTAACGACAAAAGATATTACAAGTATTACATTAAATACAGCTGTTTCCGGAGGGAATGTTATATCAGATGGTGGTTTACCTGTTACTTCTCGTGGAGTTTGTTGGGGTACAATTAATCCTCCATATATTTCAGGCAGCCATACAAGTAATGGTTCTGGAGTTGGGAGTTTTAACAGTAATATATCAGGGTTATCAATGGGCCAGAAGTATTATGTAAGAGCTTATGCTGTAAATAGTAAAGGTACCGCATATGGCGAAGTTAAAGAGTTTACAACAGAAATTACTGCTGCAACAATTACAACAAGTGCAATAGAATCGATAACTAATACAACTGCTTTTTCTGGAGGGAATGTAATATCTGATGGTGGGTCAACAGTAACAACTAGAGGGGTTTGCTGGAACACACAAAATAATCCTACTATAAATGATTATAAAAAAGAAAGTGGTTCAGGAACTGGGGCTTTTGTTACTTACATAACAAATCTTACGCTGGGTACAAACTACTATTTAAGGGCTTACGCAATTAATGATGCTGGTGTTAGTTACGGAGAAGAACTTACCTTTATGACACATTTGACCGGAACAACAGGTACGCTGGTTGATGTTGAAGGAAATACTTATAATTGGGTTGGAATTGGGACTCAAGTATGGATGAAGGAGAACCTTCAAACAACAAAATATAACGATGGAACATCAATCCCTCTTGTAACCGATAATAATAGTTGGATAAACTTATCTACTCCAGGATATTGTTGGTATAATAACGATGAAGCAACCTTTCGAGATAGAGGGGCTCTTTACAATTGGTATGTTGTTGAAACAAATAAAGTGTGTCCTGCGGGGTGGCACGTTCCTTCGCGTGAAGAATTTAAGGTTCTGTATAACTATGTTTCTCCCGAAGGG
>DAOSWM010000105.1:0-8254 GCA_035380045.1 Tenuifilaceae bacterium
TTTCATAATAGAAGATGCAACTAGAAAATGAATAAAAACAAATAAGCAACATAATGTTGGTTTTTCTGTTATAGTGTAGTATTTTAGTATCGAAAAAAGTAATATATGAATTCGAAGTATTCAAATAAAATTAAGGAGGTACTCAGCTACAGCAAGGAAGAAGCTGTTAGGTTAGGGAACAGTTCAATTGGTACTGAGCATCTATTTTTGGGGATTCTTCGTGATGGAGAAAGCATTGCGATAACCACACTTCTTGGGCTAGGTGTTGATTTAACAGAGATGAAGAATGATATTGAGCTGAAGATTAGCAATAGGCATGTTGACGTTGTTCCTGTGGATCCTGATATTATTCCTCTTTTCACCTCTGCCGAAAGAGTTCTTAAGTTAGTTGTACTCGTAGCAAGAGAGATGAAAAGCGAAACAATTAACACCCTGCACTTACTCCTTGCTATACTGAAAGATGAAACGAGCATCGTAACACAGCTCCTCGAAGAAAAAAGGATTGATTACGCTGTAATCATGGCTGAAGCAAGGCCAGATGTTGTTGAAACCAAGGCTGAATATTCCGACGAGGAAGAAGAACGTTCGTTTGGTTCTCCCAGAAGTGGGGGTCAGCAACCTGGACAAGGGAAACCAACAAGCGACACACCTGTTCTAGATAACTTTGGAGTTGATTTAACTAAAGCGGCTGAGGAGAACAGACTTGACCCAATTGTTGGGAGAGAAAAAGAGATTGAAAGAATTGCCCAGATTCTTAGTCGAAGGAAAAAGAATAACCCAATTCTAATTGGTGAACCCGGAGTTGGTAAGTCAGCTATAGCCGAGGGTTTGGCAATGAGAATTGCAAAGCGGAAAGTATCTCGGGTACTATTTAACAAAAGAGTAGTTACCCTTGATCTTGCTTCAATTGTTGCAGGCACAAAGTATCGTGGGCAATTTGAGGAGCGCATGAAAGCGATTCTTAACGAGCTAGCAAAAACAAACGATGTGATTCTCTTTATAGATGAGATTCACACCATTGTTGGGGCTGGTGGCGCAACGGGTTCGCTAGATGCAGCAAATATGCTTAAACCAGCTCTCGCCAGAGGTGAACTACAGTGTATTGGTGCAACTACCCTTGACGAATACCGTGAACACATTGAAAAGGATGGTGCGTTAGAACGTAGGTTCCAGAAGGTTATGGTAGAACCCACAAGCCCTGAGGAAACCGTTGAAATTCTCAATAAAATAAAAGAACGCTACGAAGATCACCACAATGTACTATACACTCCAGAAGCGGTTGACGCATGCGTAAAACTAACAATGCGGTACATTTCCGACAGGCACTTGCCCGACAAGGCAATTGATGCCCTAGACGAATCTGGTTCAAGAGTTCACATTTCAAACATAAAAGTACCCGAGAAAATAATTCTTCTCGAAAAGCAGATTGAGGAAGCAAAGCATGAGAAACTGAAAGCGGTTAAAAATCAGGATTTTGAATCAGCAGCAAGTTTCCGTGATCGGGAAAAACAATTTATTGAACAGCTAGAGAAAGAGCAACAACGATGGGAGAAAGAACTTATTAAACACCGTGAAATTGTTGATGAGGAAAAGGTCGCTGAGGTTGTTGCCATGATGACTGGGGTTCCTGTTCAGCGAATTGCTCAAGCCGAAGGAACCCGCCTTCTAAAAATGGGAGAAGAACTGAAGGGACTGGTTATTGGTCAGGATGATGCCATTGCAAAAATTGTTAAATCGATTCAACGAAATCGTGCAGGGTTGAAGGATCCCAACAAACCCATTGGAACCTTCGTGTTCCTTGGGCCTACTGGAGTTGGTAAAACACAACTTGCCAAAGTTTTGGCAAAGTATCTTTTCGATACTACTGATAACCTCATTCGAATTGATATGAGCGAGTACATGGAGAAGTTCTCAATTTCTCGATTAGTTGGAGCTCCTCCAGGTTACATCGGCTACGAAGAAGGCGGACAACTTACCGAAAAAGTTAGGAGAAAACCATACTCGGTTGTACTACTCGATGAGATTGAGAAAGCACACCCCGATGTATTCCATATACTACTTCAAGTGTTAGACGAAGGTCAACTTACTGATAGTTTGGGTCGTAAGGTTGATTTCAAGAACACTATAGTAATAATGACATCGAATATTGGTTCACGAGAACTTAAAGATTTTGGTCGAGGAGTTGGATTCAAATCGGGTTCTAGTGATTCTGCTGCCAATGATTACTCGAAAAGTATTATTGAGAAAGCTCTCAAGAAAGCCTTTGCTCCCGAATTTCTAAACAGAATAGATGATATCATTATGTTCAACACGTTAACCCGTGAAAACATCCATAAAATCATCGACATTGAACTTAAAGGATTGTACGAGAGGATTCATAACCTTGGATACAAAATAGAGATTACTCCTGAAGCGAAGGATTTTATTACCGATAAGGGTTACGATGTACAGTACGGAGCGCGTCCGCTGAAGCGTGCGATTCAGAAGTACCTTGAGGATGAGATGGCTGAAGTAATAATAAAAAGCGAGATTCAGGTTGGGGATACCATTCAGGTTGGCTTCGATAAAAAGAATGACGAAATCAAGATTAAGATATTGAAAAAAAATGGTAAAGCCAAGGAGCTAAGCGCTGGCACAGAAGAACCAGGTTAGTACTTTTCAATTAATGCATTTGGAGCTTTTGAGTAAAACAAAAGCTCTTTTTTTTAAAACAAAAGGCTTCTTTACTGGTTATTAGTATTAAACAAAAAAAAATATGACAATGCAAAGTAACGTAACCTTTGGAGGAAATCCAGTAACACTAATTGGTAACCCAATAAATGTGGGCGATACAGCACCGAACTTCTCGGCAATTGATGGTAAATTAAATTCTGTTGGCCTTATCGATTTTAAAGGAAAGGTTAAATTAATTTCAATTTTCCCATCAATAGATACTGGTATTTGCTCAATGCAAACCCGAAAATTCAACCAGGAAGCAGCAAAATTTGGCAAAAAAGTGGCTTTTATTGCCATTTCGGCCGACTTACCTTTTGCCCTGAAACGTTTCTGCGGTGCAGAAGGAATAGATAACTTCATACCCCTTTCCGATCATAAGAACATGGATTTTGGGAATAATTACGGGTTCAATATCAAGGAATTACGTTTACTTACTCGTGGGGTACTAGTAATTGATGAGAACGACAAGGTAACCTACAAAGAAATTGTTCCTGAAATTGGAAACGAACCTAACTACGATGCTGCAATAAAAGCGTTAGAAGATGTTTTAAGTTAGAGTACTAGGATTTCCATTTAGTATAGTCAGGGTATAAAACTCTGGCTATTTTTTTTCGATAAAATCGCCATAAAGGTCGTAGTCATCAGCAGAAGTAATTTTACAAAAGTAAAAATTACCAATATTCACATCTTGGCGATTATTCTGTTTTATTAGAACTTCCTGATCGACTTCCGGTGAGTCGAACTCTGTTCGGCACGCATAAAAGCCACCCTCTTCCCTATCAACCACCACCCTATATACTTGTCCTACTCGATTCTCATTAATTTCACGAGAAATATTTCGCTGAACCTCCATTAACCTTTCAACACGCTCATGCTTAACATTTTGCAGCACAGAATCGTTCAAATTTTCTGATGGTGTATTTTCTTCTGGTGAATAGGCAAAAACGCCCAAACGATCAAATCTTGATTCACTTACAAAGTTCAGCAATTCATTAAACTCTTCCTCTGTTTCACCTGGATATCCAACAAGCATCGTTGTTCGGATAGCAATGCCGGGAACCTTTGTCCGAATTTTGTTTACAAGTTCAATGGTTTCAACGTTTGAAATCCGTCTCTTCATCGATTTAAGTATTCGGTTGTTGATGTGCTGAAGAGGAATATCAAGGTACTTACAAACCTTTGGGTTTCTTGCCATAACATCAAGCAAATCATCAGGAAACCCAAACGGATAGGTGTAATGAATTCTAATCCACTCCAAACCATCGATTTGAGCAAGAGTATCGACTAGCTCAGCAATTTTACGTTCACCGTATATATCTTTTCCATAGAAAGTAGTATCCTGAGCAATCAAAATTATTTCACGAACGCCTTCGCTAACAAGCGATTTTGTTTGCTCAATAAGTTCCGGAATGGGTTTTGATACAAACTTTCCTCTAATAAGAGGAATTGCACAGAATGAGCATCCCCAGTTGCATCCCTCAGCAATTTTGAGGTATGCAAAATGGTTTGGAGTTGTTAACAACCTCTTGTTGCTATTCTCAGTAGAAAAAGGAGAATTCAAATCTTGTAGGATATCTGGAAGATTATCAACACCGTAGTAACCATCAACTTCAGGAATTTCCTTCGTCAACTCCTCCTTATACCGTTGCGAGAGGCAACCCATTACAAAAATCTTGGATATTTGTCCACTTTTTTTTGCTTCAACCAAACTTAGGATTGTGTCAATGGATTCCTCCTTTGCATCGGCTATAAAACCGCAAGTATTTACAATAACAACATCAACATTAGGATTGTTGGAATCGTGATAAACATCCCAGCCACCTACTTGAAGTTGCTTCATAAGGTACTCGGAATCAACAATATTCTTCGAGCACCCGAGAGTAATAACGTTTACCTTTTTCAATGAATTGAAAAATTAATAAGATATTTGATTAGAATAAGCTAGCTGAAAAGTGAGTCGACAAACTCGAAGCGATTAAAAATCTGTAAATCGGTAACCTTTTCCCCAACGCCAATGTACTTTACAGGGATTTTAAACTGGTCAGAAATGCCAAGAACCACACCTCCTTTTGCTGTACCATCCAGCTTAGTAAGAGCAAGAGCCGAAACTTCTGTGGCTTTAGTGAACTGTTTGGCCTGTTCAAATGCATTTTGTCCAGTGCTTCCATCAAGAATTAGAAGGACCTCATGGGGTGCTGATGGGATAACCTTCTGCATTACACGTTTAATTTTAGAGAGTTCATTCATAAGGTTAACCTTATTATGCAAACGACCAGCAGTATCGATAATAACCACATCGGCTTTGCTTGCAACTGCTGAAGATAAAGCATCATAAGCAACAGAAGCTGGATCGGACCCCATTGATTGTTTTACAATTGGTACCCCAACCCTTTCTGACCAAATAGTAAGTTGGTCAACTGCTGCAGCCCTGAATGTATCAGCAGCACCCAATAAAACCTTTTTTCCATTACTTTTAAACATGTGAGCTAACTTTCCAATAGTGGTTGTTTTTCCAACCCCATTAACTCCCACAACCATAATAACATATGGCATTCCTTCGGGAGCATCAATTGAAGTGTCAACATCACTGGACTCGTTTTGAGCCAGCATATCAGCAATTTCTGATTTTAGTATGCTGTTTAGCTCCGTGGTGTTCATGAATTTTTCTCGAGCAACCCTTTCCTGTATCCGTTCGATAACACGTAGAGTTGTTTCAACGCCCACATCGGATGAAATGAGAACCTCTTCAAGATTATCGAGAACCTCATCATCAACCCTTGATTTACCAGCAATAGCTCGCGATAATTTCCCAAGCAAACTTTCTTTGGTTTTTTCCAAACCTTTGTTGAGAGACTCCTTGTTTTCACGTGAAAAAAATCCAAAAACTCCCATATAAGAAACAGTTTTTGAGTTAACTATTATATAGCCAAAAAGCTTCCCAATAGTTAGGAAGCTTTTTGGCTATATCCAATATTATAATGAAAAGATGTGTAATTAAATCTTTCCTTCGAAAAAATCTTTAACAACTTGGTTAGGAACCATTTCTTCCTTAAATGCGTACGCACCGGTTTTAGGTGATTTAACCATTTTGATACACTTGGTGTTAACCCTTCCGGCACCTCTTTGCAATGTAGCAACTACTTTCTTTGCCATGACTATAAACTATTTAATTTCACGATGTAAGGTTACTTTACGAAGAATTGGGTTATATTTCTTCATTTCCATCCTATCAGGATGATTCTTCTTGTTTTTAGTAGTGATATACCTAGAAGTACCAGGCATTCCAGAATCTTTATGTTCTGTACACTCTAAAATAACTTGTACCCTGTTACCTTTCTTTGCCATTGTTTAACGCTTTAATAAATTTTAATAAGACCCTTTCCCTCTGCCTCTTTCAATGCAGCCTGTAATCCTTTCTTATTGATAGTTCTAATACCGGAAGTAGTAACCTTCAGGGTTACCCAACGGTTTTCCTCTTCGAGAAAGAATTTTTTAGTTACCAGGTTAGGATAAAACCTTCTCTTTGTTTTCTTGTTCGAGTGAGATACGTTATTCCCCACCATCATCCGTTTTCCGGTTATTTGACAAATTCGTGACATCTTTCCTTACGTATTTAAAGAGTTTGATGATTTTCAAAACAGTGCGCAAAGAACGGAATAATTATTTAAATATCAAAACTTTTTTCTAATTTTTTCGATAATGAAAAATAATTATCGACTCAATAAATGTAGCCTAAGCATATTTAATGCTGATATTGAACTTCTTATAATATTCCGTTCTCTGTCGTTACCAAATTTGAACAATTTACTTTCGGTAAAATTCCTTGAAGAAATCGCAACCCAGATTGTACCAACTGGTTTTGCTTGGGTTCCTCCTGTGGGACCCGCTATACCCGAAGTGGCTATAGAATAGTCGGAATTCATTAGTTTTCTCACTCCTACAGCCATGCTTTCTACCACTTGCTTACTTACCGCTCCATGCTCCTCGATAAGTTTGGCGTTTACGCCAAGCACTTCTTCCTTTACTTTGTTGGAATATGCAACCACCGAACCATTAAAAAATGCTGATGACCCAGGTATTGAAGTTATTAAATGTGAAATATTTCCTCCTGTGCAACTTTCGGCTAACGCTAAAGTAGAATTGGAGTTTTTGAGGAGATTGGCCACAACCAAGGCCATGGTATCGTTATCGTAACCAAAAATATTATCGGGAATAATTGCCTTCAACTTTTCAATTTGTTCATAAATCACTTTATGAATTAACTCCTTGTTATTGCCTGTTGAAGAGAGTCTTAACCTTATTGAATTAGGACTGGGGAGGTATGCTAAACTAATACTCTTTGGAAGATTCGATTCCCATTCAGAGATTTTATCGGCCAAGAATGACTCGGGAAGCCCAAAGGTGTGAACTGTTTTATGCACAATAACAATCTCGGTACTTTGTGATAACAGTCGTGGAATTACATGGTTTTCCATTATCGATTTCATTTCGAAAGGTACGCCTGGCATCGAAACAAGCACTGAATCACCATGCTTGAACCACATGCCTGGTGCGGTACCAAGAGGATTATCGAGTACCTCGCACCTATCGGGAACATCTGCCTGCATTTCGTTGAGTCGTGTCAACGGCAACCCTCTTGAGGAGAAAAGATTTTTAATTCTCTCCAAAGTAGGCTGGTGAGTGGTTAGCTCACAATCAAATAATTCACAAAGTGCAAGTTTGGTAACATCATCGGATGTTGGTCCTAACCCACCCGTTACTAGCACTAGGTTAAACTTGTTAAGCAATTCATTTACAACGGAAATGATTGTACTATTTTCATCGGGTATTGAAGTAATAAGTTGAACGTTAACACCCGCTTCGTTAAGCTTTTGTGCAATCCACGCGGAATTTGTATCAATTATCTGTCCGATAAGTATTTCCTGTCCTATGGTTAAAATGGCTGCATTCATTGTGTTTAATTTCATGCTATTCTACATCCTCCTTCAGCATAATTTCCTGAGGATTTTCTGGTAAGTACATAATTGTAACTTTATCACCAACACTATGGTTGTTGTAGAATGTTGAGTTAACTCTTATTTCAGTTTCAAAATACTCACCCATAATACCTGATGCACTTCCAAGATTTATTCTATATTTCCCTGTGCTATCCCTTTCAATAACCTTCCCCATAGAGACAGGTTTTTCTTTAGTGGGTTGAGAAAAATAGGTTAAACTAACATAATACTTGTTCCGCCTTACTTGATCGGTGGTGGCAATACGCTGAAAACCTCTTTTTTGCGTAAGTTTCTGAATAGTTGCTGTTGTTTCAATTCCCTTTGCTTTAAAAAGTTTAACTCTGCGATATTGTATGTATATACTTACAGAAATGGCAATTAGCGCAATAGAAATAAAAATTGCCAATGAAATCAGGGCTGTTTTGTTCATTTTTTCGAAACTATTGATTTCAAAAGGAAGGGGAAATTCGAGCCTCTCATGGGACTCGAACCCACGACCTGCTCATTACGAATGAGCTGCTCTACCAGCTGAGCTAAAGAGG
>DAOSWM010000106.1:0-7638 GCA_035380045.1 Tenuifilaceae bacterium
CTTCAACATAACTTATTGTTTTTTAGTTAATAATTTTCAAAACAAAAATTCAAGCGTGGGCAAATATAGAAAAAACTTTTATCCTTTCACATTAAATCAATCAGTTCACACCATTTCATCCAATGTTATTCTCTGTTTTGCGCTGAAAAAGATTATATTTGCTTATGTTTTAAAAGTCTCAAACAAATGCGATTTTTTTTAACAAGCCAAATACGTGAAATCGATAGTAAAACCATCGAACGTGAACCCATTGCCTCTATTGATTTGATGGAGAGGGCCGCAGAATCGATTTTTCGGTGGATTGTAGCAAACTACTCCTCCAAGAATTCTTTCTCCATTTTTGCCGGAAACGGCAACAACGGTGGCGATGGAGTTGCCTTGGCACGAATGCTGGCCATGGTTGGATACAACGTAAACCTATACACGCTCGAAACGGATTCAAATAAAACGAAGGATCTTGAAACAAACATTCTGCGTGCCAAAAAGCAAGGATTAGTCAAAATATTACATATCTCAAACTCCTCCAATTTCCCATCGCTAAGCGAAAAAAGCATTGTTATCGATGCGCTCTTCGGATCGGGGCTTACCCGTCCGCTGGAAGGGATTTATGCGGAATTGGTTACGCATATAAACAAGTCGAACAGCACAGTTATTTCCATCGATATTCCATCGGGGCTTTTTGGCGAAAGGAATCCTTTCCCAAATCCCAATCCGGTTGTAAAAGCAACGGTTACGTTAACCCTTCAGTTCCCCAAACTCAGCTTCTTTTTTGCAGAAAATCACGAGTTTACCGGCCACTGGGAGGTTTTGCCAATTGGTCTCCACGAGAGTGCCATTAAGGAAACTCCATCCCACTTTAACTTTGTAACTTCAAAAACTGTTAACCCTCTTCTGCAAAGCAGAAGTAAATTTGGGCATAAGGGAACTTACGGCCATGCCTTACTAATTGCCGGAAGCTACGGAATGATGGGCGCTGCAGTTCTGGCTACCAAAGCCTGCTTGGCTTCCGGAGTGGGGCTACTTACCGTTCACGTTCCAAAAGTTGGGTACAATATCATACAAAGTTCGGTTCCTGAAGCGCTGGTTGAAATTGACCAAAGCGAGCTAATTTTTACCGACGAGAAAGATGTTGAAAAGTTCACTGCCATTGGTATTGGCCCCGGCTTAGGTAAAGGAGTAACTCGTGCCCAAGCCATCAAAAAAGTTTTTGAAGCCAGCAAAAAACCGATGGTAATTGATGCTGACGCGCTAAATATAATTTCTGAAAACACTGAATTACTATCAATTATTCCCAAAAACTCTATTATCACTCCGCATCCCGGGGAATTCGACAGGCTTTTCGGGAAGAGCGAATGTGGCTCCCAGCGTTTTGAAGTTGCTCAAAAAATGTCGGCTAAATACAATATAATTATTGTGCTGAAAGGTGCTTTCACACAAATTTTCACTCCAAACGGAGACATTTATTTTAACTCTACCGGAAATCCTGGAATGGCAGCTGGTGGAAGCGGCGACGTGCTAACTGGATTAATAACAGGATTGCTGGCTCAAAACTATTCTTCATTAAACGCCTCGTTGGTTGGAGTTTACATTCATGGCCTTGCAGGCGATATGGCTTGCTTTGAAATGGGTGCAAACGCAATGGTTGCATCCGATATAATAAGTTACCTGGGTAAAGCGTTTTTAAAAACTAAAAACAATTTTTGATGTATATGAGAAAAATCGTTACTATTCTGCTTATCTCGTTGCTGGCTACTGCCTGCAGCAAGAAAACCACAACCATAACCCCCATCAATTTAACCTCCTCGCTTTCTCCCCACGGTATGGTTTACGCGCTGCCATTAACAACCTATCGTATTAAGGTTGAGTCGGTTCAAATCATTGAAATTCCAGGTCCTTACGCCCAGTTTGCCGAACGATTTATGGGAATATCCAATGTAATCACCAAAAAGAATTCTGAGTGGGAAATACAATCGGTTGATGCAACTAGCGATAACGAAGCCGACATAAGCGCTCTATTCGTAATTGAACCCAACGAAACATTTCAGAGCGACTTTTTAAAACTTACATCGCAAGGTTTAATTATTCCAACATCAAACATCCATTTCGACGGAATAAATAAGGTTGGAATGCAACCTGCTCCGGAACCTGCCACTCCCATTTATACCGACCTTTCCACCACACCATTCATTGTTGCCGAACGAACAACTCACTACTCACGAGTTTTTCAGGACAGCACGTTTGTTAGGGTTCCGGTACACAAAACGGTTACTGTTGAAAAATCTATTGAGGATAAAGCGCTTGAAGCAGCCGAATTTATTTTTCTACTTCGTAAACGGAGATTTGAGCTACTAAATGGTGATGCCGATTTCATTGCCGAAGGCAAGGCTGCCGAGGCTGTTCTCAAAGAAATTTCGAAGCTTGAACAGGAATACCTTTCGCTGTTTATTGGAAAAAGTTTTGAGCAGAAATCCACTCACTGGTTCGATTACACCCCAAAACCCAACGGGAATAGCGCAACCATTCTTTTCCGATTTTCTCCAAGCAAGGGTGTCGTTTCGGCTTCAGATTTAAGTGGAAGCCCGGTATTAATTTCAGCATCGCCAAATGGCGAGTGGCAGGGTACTGAATTGTTAAAACAACTTTCAACCGAAAAGGAAACTCCACGAACCGATGCAGTTTACTTCCGTATTCCGATTCCTATTGACTTAAAAGTAACTTTCGAAAACCAAGACCTTTTTCACATACGAACCTCAGTATACCAATTCGGGCCACTTGTTCGAATGCCTGCCAACTTCTTTATGAAGGAATACGGAAACATCCATTTTATGAAACCAGAACAATAAAAAATGGCCGAGCAAAAACTCGGCCAAAATTGCACTGTTAGTATATCAATTTATTCTTCAGCAATCTTTCCAACAAAGTTTTGACTAAAAACGTCGAATGCAGTTGTTTTGTAGTGTTCCTCGGCAAAGTAAACCAGTATTGGCTCAATTTGTTTCGGGGTGTAGTAACCGGGAACAGCTGTAAGCAGCTGGTTCTCGCCATCGAGGTATGCAATTGATGGATAGGACATTTTGCCTTGTAACAAGGCAGCAGCCAGCTGGTGTGGACTTCTACGTCCAGTACCCTCATTCTTAAACTCGTATCCCTGAAAGGTAATAGGTGCGGTTGACTCGGCGTTGAACTTCACCGGGTAGTAATGCTCATTCAAGTATTCAGCAATTTTAGGGTGGCTGAACGTTTTCTGGTCCATCACCTTACACCAGCTACACCAATCGGTGTACACGTCAACAAACAGCTTCTTAGGATTCTTTTCGTTAAGCTTTATGGCCTCCTCAAAGGTGTACCACTTCACAGCAGGTTCGGCAGGTTTTTGCGATTGTGCATTGCATCCAAAGAACGCAACAGCCACAAAAATAAACATCAGTCTCTTCATTTACAAGGCGTTATGGTTTATATTTAATAATTCACATATATAAATATCATCGATTGTATGTGTAACAAAACTAATCTAAAATTGTTTACTACATAAACTGTACCTATTTTTTTTTAGCACCTTTTTTGATTCTTATGAAATGTAGCAAGTTCATTCATTGGGTACTGAAGAAATTTCGATGTTACACCTCCGGCTTGCTTGAGTTCATCCTCAAAAAAATCTTGAAAAATATATCCAACGGAACCTATAACACCAACAGGTTCGTTTGGAAAACCTCGGTAGCAAAGCAAATGGTTACGAACCAGCTCACGGAACGCCTCACGAACAATTGATTGTACCTCTGTATAGCCAATGTTTTCCTTTAAAAAAGGGACAAAACTTGCCAGAAACTGGCTGGGTGACTTTTGGCTATATATTTTCGAGAGTATTTGGGCAACACTCAGGCTACAAAACTTTTCAAGTTCACCTTCCAATTGCTGTGGGAGCTGATGGTACAGCCACCTTTTAATCAGCCGATTCCCCATATTTGCTCCGCTACCCTCATCGCCAAGTGCGTAACCTAAAGAGGGGGTTTTTTGTATTATTGATGTTCCGTTGTAGTAGGCAACGTTGGAGCCAGTTCCCAGAATTACAGCAAAACCAGCATTGTTTTGAAACAACGCTCTGGCTGCAGCCAGAATGTCAGTGCTAACTTCAATTCCAGCATTCTCAAATATTTTTGAAAGGTACAATTTTACTACGTCCTGCTTTTCTTTCGTTCCGCAACCCGCCCCATAAAACCAAACTTTTTCAACTTCGTAAACCGAAAAGCTGCGTGGGAAAGAACCAAGAATTTCACGTTCAAAATCGTCTCTTTCTGTAAAATAGGGATTTAATCCTGCTGATAAAAAGTCAATATGGTCGCTTTGATTAGGTATCAGTCTCCACTGAGTTTTTGTTGATCCGCTGTCGGCAATTAGAATCATTTGAATTGATTGATTGATTGATTGGCTGATTGATTGATTGGCTGATTTATTTTTTATTTTAGTGGTTTAACTTTCACTCTTTTAAGCACTAGAAGGTTCATTGGGTTAACCCCCAAACCCTCAACGTTTTTTTGAGTAAACCGTACAACTTTATCATAAAAAAGTGGAATTACAGGGGCATTACTCATAACCAGCGAATCCATTGCTCTGTAACTTACGAAACGCTCCGTTTCGTTAAAACTTTCGAGTGCCGAGTTGTATAACTCATCGTATTTTGAATTTGAAAAATGGGTGTAATTGGGGCCGTTAGGACTGAAATTCGCTGAGTAGAAAAGCGAGAGGTAATTCTCGGCATCGGCATAGTCGGCCACCCAACTTGCTCTGAAGAGCAACATTTTCGAGTTTGCCATCATCTCGCGGTAAGCTGCACCCGGAAAAACCTCAACCTGAATAGGAATTCCAAACTCCCCAAGCTGATGCTGAATGAACTCACAAATATCAACATAATCCTCGGTAGTACAAATTGATATTGGGGTTAAACCCTTCCCACCAGGAAAACCTGCAGCCGTTAGCAAGCTGTCAGCCTTTTTGGGGTTGTAGGTAAATCCCTTAAGTTTACTTGTAAAACCGGGCATTCCCATTGGTACAAAGCCAGCATGCGCCGGGTAACCCATATTACTTCGTAGGTAGGTAATCATTTTTTCTCGGTCGAACCCGTAACCTATTGCCTTACGAACCTCGGGGAAACGGAGCGGACTTGTTTTCACAATCTCCAGAGTCGTATCAACAAGAATTCCAAGGTATTCAGTATTGAGGTAGGGTCCGGTAATCATTCTAATGGAGTTGGAATACTTAGGGTTTAATTTTCCCGAACGGGTAAGAAGCTCATCCTTCGATGCTGCATAAACTCCGGAGATAAAGTCGATGTTTCCATTTAGGAACTCGAGGAACTCCGATTGCTTATCGGCTGTAAAAGTTATGCTTACCGCTTCGAGGTAGGGTAAAGAATTACCAGAGCCATCCACCTCAAAATAGTTCTCATTCCTTCTGAATACAAGTTTCTCTCCCTCCTTCCAGTATTTAAACTTGAATGGCCCGGTACCTACCGGATTTCTCCGGAACTCTTTTCCATAGAACTCAACAGCCTCCTTTGGCACAACGTATGCATATGGCATTGAGAGGATTCCAAGAAACGGTGGAAACGGACGCTTCAGGTACACCACCAGTGTGGAATCGTTGGTTGCCTTGCAACCATTTGTTGTCCCTTTACGATTCACATCGAGAACGCTAAAAACCCACGAACCGGGCGAAGCTACCTGCGGGTCGAGAATTCTGCCAAAGCTGTAAACAAAATCGCTGGCCACTACTCGTCTTCCAAAACCTCCCTCAAATGCTGGAGAGTTGTGAAAAAACACGTCGGAACGAAGGGTAAAAGTGTAGGTTATACCATCATCGGAAACTTCCCACATTTTTGCTATGGAAGGCGATACAGTTAGCGAATCAGAAAGTTCAACCAACCCATTGTAAAGCTGGTGAACCGGCCAAATTAAAGGTAAACTACGAGCATATGCAGGGTCGAGAGAGGTTATACCCTTGCTCTCATTATAGCGAAATACCATTCCCCTGTCCTCGTTTTTATCGTGATGAGAACAGGAAAAAAATAGAGCTGCAAAAGTTAAAAAAAGAAGATGCTTCTTCATACCAATACAAAGAAACAAAAAAGAAATAAGAACTGATATTCGGAAATTGATTTTGAATGAGAATGCCATAAAAAGAAACCGGGCCTGCTCACAGACCCGGTTTCACACCCTAAAAAATTAACCTAAAAGCAAAAACCTGAAACCAACTATAAACCCTAAAACCAAACCAATCAGGTTGTCTTGCAATTACTAGAACGCAAAAATAGGCATATTGTTTCAACTTTATGTTAAAAGAAACGGTGATTTAGAACACCTTTTTTATATAATTGTATTACAATTGTTTAAATGAAGTATTATTCAAATTTTTCATCTAATATGCAACCAATTAATGTTCCTAACGAGCCATCTACTGTTATTCCTTTAACAGGTGAAAGGTGAAAATAATCCTGACGAATAAAATTTATGTTTTGCAATGAAAATTTAGTCTTTTTATTCATAAAAAGAACAGAAAAAAGAATTGCGACTTTTAAAGTAGTTGACCGGACCCTTTTACTATTCAGCGAATACCTTGCTGGATGAATGTGAACGTAACGGTTTGTAAATCGACCAAAAGTTAACGTCCATACCGAACCATCCTGAAGGGTAATATTTCTGAAGTTTCCTCCTTGAATAATCCAACTATTGTAACTTTCAATATCTAAGCAATTTTCACGAAATAAACAGTCAACTATTTGACCAGCAATTTCCGAAGGAGTTAATGAACCAATGTATATATCCAACACCGCACCTTTAATGCATATTAGTTGCTCAAGTAGGCTATCAATAAAATCGATGTTACAAAAAGGTATTGCTTCCCTAATAAAACCTAAATGGTGTTTCCAAACGTTTAATGCAATGGGTTTGGGAAGTGCTTTATCGAAAGATTTATAAAACCTTACACTTTTCATCATATAAATATAAAAAGAAAGGCTAACTCATTATAAAAGTTAGCCTCTAAACTACTCGCAAGGTATGCGTTATATCGAACCTAACGGGAAAAATACTCCTAGAGAATTATCCCGTAACTGATTTTCCTGGAACTAGTACCTGGAACCTCTGGAGTTTCCTCCTCCACGATTGAAGCCGCCGCCGCGCTGACCGCCTCCACGTTGGTTGCCACCTCTGTAGCCACCACCGGTGTTGCTGCGCTCTTTCCTTTCCTCTGCTTCGTTCACAACGATAGTACGTCCGTCAACCTCAGCACCATTAAGCTCACTGATTGCCTTTTTGGCTTGTTCGTCATCAGGCATTTCGATAAAACCGAAACCTTTACTACGACCCGAGAACTTGTCGGTAATAATTCTGGCTGCTGATACTTCGCCGTACTCTTCAAAAAATTCCTTTAACTCAGACTCCTGCAGACTAAAAGGAAGACTTCCACAAAAAATGTTCATAATTAAAATTTAAAAATTAAGTTGGTAAATGAAGTTCCAAAAGTAATCTTATTTATTCATATAAAATCAAAAAAAGTATTTTAATTGAAAAAAAGTTTATTTATTTAACATTCAGCAACTTTTTTGCTACTTTTCAATCTGAAAATTAAAATAAAAATAGGTAT
>DAOSWM010000107.1:0-7493 GCA_035380045.1 Tenuifilaceae bacterium
TACATAAATGCCGAGGGGGTCGCTGCCCCGATGCATCGGGGCCAGCTGGGCCCACACAATCAAAGCGTCGGAAGACGCTTTTTTTATTCTAAATCCCTCCCACCTCAAAAAAAGTTAAAAAAAGTTGTTAACTTTTTTAACCAAACTAATGCAATTATCTACATATATCAAAATATTAATTCGTTTTATCCAGTAATTTATTGGTTTGAACAAAATAATGTGAGTTGTTGTTTGTGGTTTTACTTGTTAAAAGTAATTTTGCAAACACTGTTTTAATAGAATATTTAACGCAGTTAATCCAAAATACTATCAAATAAAAAAAAGTAATCTATGAACAACTCCAAGGAAATGAAGCGGATAGGTGTTTTTTACGATGGGAACTATTTTCTACATGTAAGCAACTACTACAACTACTTTCACGAACGACGAAAAAGACTGAACATCGCTGGTTTGCACGAGTTTATACGTAGCATGGTAGCAAAGGAGGAGGAGGTATCCTCCCGTTACTGTCAGGTAACCGAGGCTCACTACTTTAGAGGAAGAATTAGCGCGCAGGAAGCTAGCCAGCGTGGGAACCAGCTATATAACGACAGGGTATTCGACGATATCTTGATGTCGGAGGGTGTTATAACCCACTACCTGCCAATTCGTAACCGTAGCGGGAAGAAGGAAGAAAAAGGTATTGATGTTTGGTTAGCGCTCGAGGCTTTTGAACAAACATTCTACAAGCGTTTCAACGTGCTGGTTCTTATAACTTCCGATGGCGATTACGTTCCTCTTATTCGCAAGCTAAACTCTATTGGCACCAAAGTTATGGTGCTTAGCTGGGACTTTGAGTACACTGACGACATGGGACGCGATGTGGTTACCCGTACCTCACAGGATTTAATTCGCGAGGTTACCTACCCCATTGCCATGCACGAGCTCATTAACAACGGCCTCAAGGCCAACAATCCGCTTATAAATAATTTATTCGATTTACCAGAGTACTCGCAGCCCAAGAGAACCATTCCGCAATCCGATTCCGATGAAGTTTTCGAGGGTGCTGCCATGAACATGAACAACGGGTACGGTTTCATTCAGTATCCACCCAACAACCTGTTCTTTCACTATCAGGATGTGATTGAGGACGACTTCAACGAGATACACAATGGCGATTTACTGGAGTTCACTATTGAAGTTAACGACAGGGGACAGGAAGTGGCCAAGAATGTTCGGCGAATCGAAGCCAGCGATCCAAACCGATACTAGACGTACTTAATATATTTAAAGGATATTTGGGGCAACTTTTATTGCCCCATTTTTTTTGGAAACGGTAATGCTTTTGGGATCGAAAACTCTCTTCGCCATGGGACAATCCGTTTCAACCTAACTGGTATTACGTTTTTTTCGTCAACATGCTCCCAGGGGAGTTGCCACTTACCGTTTCGGTAATGAACCTCAGGAAAGTTGTAGTTCTCCCAGCCTAACATTTTGCGTGAATCGGTGGCAAATTCATCAAAAAGCTTTTCATCTGAAACTGAGAAGTATTCTGGAATTTGCTCGTACTCCGATACGGGAAGAACCTGAAACACCTTCTTTCCCTTTTTTTCGGGTTTATGAACCCATGCAAGGAAGTACCCTGTGTTTGTAATTTCAACGTTTTGCCCTCTTTTCTCCAACCTAATAATTGTAACAGCCCCACCGTTGCGGTAGCGGTTTCGCTGGTTCGAAACAAAGTTTCCCAGCGAGTAAACTGCTACCCTACCTTCGGTGGAGTCGCTATCGTACGAGGCTTCCATTCGTTGCAGCACATGTGGGTGTGAACCAATTACAATTCTTATCCCCAGGTTTTGCATAAAACGGGTAAGCTTCATTTGCTCCACCGAGGGCGACAGCTTGTACTCCAATCCCCAGTGCATGAAAGCAATCACCTCATCAACCTGTTTTTCAAGCGCTTTTTCGAAATCTTTTCGTATTAAACCAGTGTCAATTAAATTTACGATGGTTGGATGTGGAACCGGAATGCCGTTTGTACCGTACGTGTAGTTTAGCAGCGCAATTCTGAATCCATTCTGCTCAATTACCAGCGGGTAAATGGAATCGCGATGAACGCTATCCCTGTATGTGCCTGCAAATGGAATATTTTTCTCATTCAGCACATCAATGGTTCGAGTAATGCCATCTTTCCCCCTGTCAACCGAATGGTTATTTGCAGTTACAAGAATATCGATTCCGGCATTTTTAATTCCATCGGCCAGCGCATCGGGCGAGCTAAACTGCGGGTATCCCGAAAACGGTTCTCCAGCCAACGTTACCTCTAGGTTTGCAATGGCAATATCGGCCAGCTCAAAAACGGGTTTCATGCGGGTGAAAACGCTGTCGTAGCTATAGGTTTGGGTTGTCTCGTCGAAGGCAGCCTTTATTTGACTCCCGTGCCCCATAATATCGCCAATAAACATTAGCGTTAGTGACTTTGTGGAGTCAGCATTGGTGGGTGTAACACTGAGGTACTTTTTGCTTGCTTCGCAAGCATTTGGCAAAGAAATATTAAGCAGCAAGGCAACCAAGGCGATAGCTAGAATGCTCCCAATCAAATTGCTACCATTGGAGTAACGAGGCATATATAGAAAATGGCTTAGTACGGAGCACCGAAAGTTCGGAAGCTACCCATAATAAAAATTTCTTTTGGAGTGATGCTCATCACAGGAATTGGCGATTTACTCAGCATTTGCTGAGCGTAGCTCCCAAGTACGAAGCTTGCAATGGGCTCGTTTTGTTCGGTCATTATGCTAATTAAATCCGCATTATTATCGAGGGCATACTCAATGGTAACGTCGGTAATATTGGAACCGTTGAGGAGCGCCAGGTTATATTTTATTTCATGGTCCTTAAGGTACTCGCAAACCTGATTTGTATAGGCCGTAATTTTAGCATCAATCTCTGCGTTCTTGGTTGATGTAACTCCCAGAACGTGGATTTCAGCGTTGAACGCTTTGGCAATTTCTACTGTAAAAGGAACCTTCTGTCGGGTATCAGCGCTTACATCAATGGGTAGAACTATCTTCTTTATTTCCCTGGCAACAGCACCATGACGGATTGTTAAAACTGGTAAATCGGAAGCTGAAATTATTTTGAAAGTGTTGCTGCCAATGAAAAACTCTTCGAAACCCGATGCTCCGTGTGTGGAGCTTATAATCATGCTCTCATCAAACGCTTGGGCTTGGTTTACTATTTCTTTGTATACCTTCCCTTTTTTAACAATATACTCAATTTTAGCAGGTTCAATAAGTTTCGACCTGTATTCTTCCACAATTTTGTTGAGGTTTGCGGTAGCCGTTTTCTTCTCTTCGTTAAAATCGGCTCTGCCAAGCTCCGTAGGGGTTTTTTGAACGTAAACCAGCTGAATGGTACTTTTAAAATGGTTGGCAAAAATAATGGCCAGCCTCAGGCCATTAATCGATTCGTTCGAGAAATCGATGGGAACTATGATATGTTTCATTGCTACAACTTTTTAATGGGCATTTTGCTGAAAGCAAACCTACGTAATTTTTGGTGTTTTTCAATAAATAATAAATACATTTTGACGATTATTATCAATTTAATCCAGAATGAGTTTACTTTGCAACTTGAATAATTATCCAAATAATGGAACTTTTTTACCTAAATACAATTGGATTTACACGAAAACCTACCAGAACTGTAAACGTTGGAGTTTGCCCTATGGGTGGTCAAAACGGCATTCGTTTGCAATCGATGACCACAACAAATACAAACGATATTGATGCAACGGTTGAGCAGTGCAGAAAAATTATTGATGCGGGCGCACACTACGTACGAATTACAGCGCAGGGAGTTAAAGAGGCAAACAGCTTAAACCTTATAAAACAGCAACTTCGCAAGTTGGGTTACGAAACCCCTCTGATTGCTGATATCCATTTCAACCCAAGCGCTGCCCTTGAGGCAGCAAAATATGTGGAGAAAATTCGGATTAACCCCGGTAACTACTCCGACAAAAGGAAACCATCCGAAGGGTTCGTGTACAGCGAATTGGAGTACGCCAACGACCTAAAGATTGCCGAAAAGCGAATTCTTCCCCTGCTCGAAATTTGTAAAAAGAATAGCGTAGCCATCCGAATAGGAGTAAACCACGGGTCGTTATCGGACCGAATTATGAGCCGCTACGGCGATACACCGCTGGGAATGGCCAAGTCGGCCATGGAGTTTTTGCAAATTTGCGCTAAGCATAACTTTCGCAACGTTGTGGTTAGCATGAAATCGAGCAATACGCGCGTAATGGTTCAGGCCACAAGAACATTGGTTATGCTAATGGAGAAGGAAGGGATGAACTTTCCGCTGCACCTAGGCGTAACTGAGGCTGGCGAGGGCGAAGATGGGCGCATAAAATCTGCCGTAGGCATTGCAACCCTGCTGGCCGATGGCATTGGCGATACCATTCGGGTTTCGCTTACCGAGGATCCAGAACTGGAAATTCCGGTTGCATCTGTGCTGGCAACGCACTTTGATGTTTACGCATGTAACAGTGAACAAACTACTCAACCAAAAATATGTATCGATCCTTCAAATTTTACAAGAAGGAAAACAAAGCGTATTGCAAACATTGGAGACGAAAATCATCCCGTTGTTATCGCCGACCTTTCAGCAGCGGGCAATTTACGTACCGAAAAACTCATGTCGTGGGGCTGGAGGTTCAACGCCCACAATGGCTGGCAGCAGGATGACACTGCAGCCGATTTTATTTTTATTGGAGAAGCAAACCCTAGTGAAATCGATTCTGCTGAAGAGTTGCCGCTTGTTGGTACTCATCCCAGCTGCAAGTACTCTCTGAGATTTATCGATGAACTTGACGATAACTCGCCGGAGGCGGTTGGTTTTGTCGCCATCAACCTTGAGAATTTCAACCCAACCCAGATAGAACTTTTAAAATCCCATCCACGTTTGATCCCAATTATTTCTGGTTCAACAAATACATCGTTCTACCTTGGCAGAAGTTTTATTGCAGAAATGGTTTCAAAAGGGATTGAGGCTCCTATAATCGTTAACTTCAGCTACGCTGAAAAGAGTGATTTCAACATAAAAGCGGCAGCCGATTTTGGGCCATTCTTTGTTGATGGGCTTTGCAACGGGATTATGATTTCAGCCAGCAGCGTTGATGATGAATCGCTTAAGAATGTTGCCTTTGGAATTTTACAGGCATCGAGGGAGCGGTTTACGAAAACCGAATTTATTTCGTGTCCCGGTTGCGGGCGAACCCTCTTCAACCTGAACGAAACGCTGAGGAAAGTGAAAAGCCAAACTGCACACTTAAAGGGACTGAAAATTGGAGTTATGGGTTGCATTGTAAACGGACCGGGCGAAATGGCCGATGCCGATTACGGCTACGTTGGGGCAGGGCCGGCACGGGTTACGCTTTACAAAAAGAAAGAAGTGATGAAGAAGAATATTCCCGAAAGCAGCGCGGTTGACGAGCTAATCAACCTTATTAAAGAGAATGGCGACTGGGTTGATAAATAGACATTTGTGTGAGGAAAATGATAAGTATCATAAAAATACTACTTTGATTTTATAAAATTTGGTGCTAAATTAGCATCATTGGGAACATTGTAATTGCATGGCATAATTAATGGCAAAGATTCTTGTAGTTGACGACGATTCAACTTTCTGTATCATGCTTAAAACCTTCCTAACCAGGAAGGGGCATGAGGTTGCTGAGGCTTTCTCGTTTGAGGAAGCGCTTCGGCAGCTAAAAATTTCCGACTTCGATGTTGTACTTTCCGACTTTAGGCTACCCGATAGTTCGGGTTTAGAACTGCTTAAGGAGGTGAAAACTTCGAGGCCCGATACGGGCGTCATTATTATGACTGGCTACGCCGACATTCGCATGGCGGTGAAGCTTGTAAAAATGGGAGCATTCGACTACGTTGCCAAACCCATAAACCCCGACGAGATTCTGCTTGCCATTGAAAAGTTGCTTTCTACCAAGGACCAGGAGACCAAATCGGTTGAGAGTGTGAAGGCAAAGAGCCAGCAGGCAGCCAAGTTTATTCAGGGGGTTAGTCAGAATGCACAGGAAGTTAGCCAGTTTGTGAGTTTGGTTGCACCCACAAATCTTTCGGTAATAATTCAGGGCGACAGCGGAACCGGCAAGGAGTACGTTGCGCGCCGAATCCATTCTGAAAGCCTGCGCAGAAGCAAGCCCTTCGTAGCCATCGACTGTGGTGCGCTATCAAAAGATTTGGCACCCAGCGAGTTTTTTGGACACATCAAAGGCTCGTTCACAGGAGCCATTTCCGATAAGGTTGGCCAGTTTGAAGTGGCTAACGGAGGAACCATTTTCCTCGACGAGATAGGGAACCTTTCCTACGAAGTTCAGATTAACCTACTGAGAGCCATACAGGAACGAAAAATAAAAAGAATTGGGAGCAGCAAGGAGGTTCATGTTGATGTTCGCATTATTACTGCTTCGAACGAAGATTTGCTAGAGGCCGTGAAACGTGGCGAATTCCGCGAGGATTTGTACCACAGAATAAACGAGTTCTCAATTCAGGTTGCTCCCCTGAGGGAGCGATTGAGCGATTTACCGCTGTTTGCCAACCACTTCCTTATTCAGGCGAATCTTGAACTGGGGAAGAAAATTTCGGGTTTCGACGATTCGGTATTGGACGTTTTCAACACCTACGCGTGGCCAGGGAACATCCGGGAACTGCGAAACGTAATTCGTCGTGCTGTGCTGGTTGAGCAGGGCAAAACCATAAGCTCAAAAAGCTTACCTCACGAAATAACCACAGCCCGCTCGCAGGAGCTAACCAAAACGTTAAATTCCGAGAAACCTAATAACCTGAAGGATTTGAAGGAGAAAGCAGAGCAGGAGCTAATTCTCGCTACGCTCGAGAAGGTAAGGTATAATAAGAGTAAGGCAGCAAAAATTCTGAATATCGACCGCAAAACGCTATACAACAAGATGCGGCAGTACGGCTTGTCGTTCTAGCTACAAAATTTTTAATCTCTTCTACTTCAGCAGGCTGGCGTTCACAAAATCAACGTACTTGTGAGCCGACTCGCCGAATGTTTCAACCTGCTTCTCGGCAATTTTAAAGGTGCATTTCTCGCCTTCAACCCTCGAAAACACAACGTAGAATTCGTGAGTACGTCCGTCGTCCTCCTCCCGCATAATTACTTTTGCAAACTTTTCCGTTCCGGGAACCGATAAATTGGAGTGGCAAATTGGACAAAGAAAATCGAACTCCTCGCCGGGTTGAATTTTGTACGACCAATGATTTTCGTACTGGTAGTCGCCCACTACGGGGCTAAGTAGCAGCAACCCGCCAGTCCATCCTTGTTTCCTGATAGTGAACACCACTCTATCGCCAACGCTCAGGTATCCCCGGCAGTGCGGACAAACAAACTCAGTTTTTTTCATAGTGGCTCCTCCTTTCTGCTTGTTAAGAACTTTGTGTATATAATTATTCGAAACAGAAGTGGAAAATGTTACC
>DAOSWM010000108.1:0-7127 GCA_035380045.1 Tenuifilaceae bacterium
TTTCCATAGCACTCTTTTTATGGGTGCTTCTGAAAGCAGCTGAATGTTTTTATGGGTTTTATCCAAGATTTTTTGAATTAGCCGCAAAGTTAGTAAAACTATATGCGAGAATATTTTTGTTTTGCAGATAAATTGAATTAAAAAAACATCCGATTAAACTAACCCGAAGCGCCGCTGAAAAGGCATAAAAAAACTTAAAAAAATTATTTATTTTCACTAGTGTCCGACTAATTTAAAAAGATTACCTTCGGTGAGATCGCCTGTCTGCCGACAAAGGCAGGCTGCGCTAAGTTCTTCGCTTCGCTCAGAATGACAGTTTGTTGTATGTTCTTAGGGGGAGGGAGGGGTTGGTGGCGGCCTAGCCGCCACCAACCCCTCCCTTCTCCTATAAAATAAAAATAAATAACAGTCATTCTGAGAGAAACGAAGTGTATCGAAAAATCTTTTTTATGCTAATAAAAATAATCGGACACTGCTGATTTGTTTTAGTTTAATGAAAATTTAAAAACTCATAGTTTTATTGATTTTATTGGATTGTGACGAAAATAGTTAACTTTGTTTTTCCCTAAATCCACAGAAAAAGTTTTATGGGATTTGATGCCATTATTGTTTTAGTAGTAATAATTTTTCTTCTGGTTTCTCTCTATTTCAACATAGTTGGAACCGGTTTTACCTTCGTTATTGCTGTGGCTGTTCTAGGTGTTTTTCAAGTAATTACACCAAAAGAAATTCTGTCGGGGTTTGCCAACGAGCAAATTGCCATTATTATCCTACTTCTGCTCGTTGGTGAAGTGTTTCACAGAACATCGGTGCTTGATATTTTTTTCAACTCGGTTTTTAAGAAAACGAAAACTACGAAGGGTTTTTTAGCTCGGCTAATGTTTATAGTTGGGCCAATTTCAGCTTTTGTAAACAACACTCCCATAGTGGCATTAATGATGCCATACGTGCACTCGTGGAGCGAGAAGAACAAGGTGAACGCTTCGAAGCTGCTCATTCCGCTTTCGTACGCAGCAATTCTTGGGGGCTGTGTAACGCTTATTGGAACATCAACAAACCTAATTGTTGGCGGTTTGGTTACCGAGCAGAAAATTATTCCAAACCTTAGGCCGCTCGAAATTTTCGATTACGCCAGCGTTGGGATTCCCATGGTAATTATTGGTGGTTTTTATATGCTTCTTTTCAGCAATAGGTTAATACCAAACCGTAAGGTAACACAGGAAGCTGATGAGAATGAACGTGATTACGTGTTCGAACTTCAAATAAAAAAGGGTAGCGAGGTTATTGGCCAGTCGCGAAAGAACTGTCCCTTCCTTCGAAATCAGGGTTTCATTCTTTCTGAAGTTTTCAGAGACGGCGTGCTTTACACCCAGGTTGGACAGAACTTTGTTTTCGAGGAGGACGATATTCTGCTATTTGTAGGCAACAAGGAAGCCATAGCCGATTTGGTGAATGCCGATAAGCATCGGATTATTCCGTCGGTTGGAATGTTCTCCAAAAAACCAAAATCGGAGATTGTTGAAATTGTAATCTCGCACAAATCATCAATGATTGGGAAGCGTTTACGCGATGAGAACTTCCGGGGTAAGTACGATGCTACTGTGATTGCTATTCACCGGAACGGTGAGAACTTAACCGGCGAAATTGCTCAGGTCGATTTACGAGCGGGCGATACATTGCTACTTATGGTAGGAAAAGCATTTAGGGAACTATCGAGTACCACCCGCGATTTTTACATCATCTCAAAAATCAAGGAAATTAATCGCCTTGGAGTTTTTCGAACCGCTGCCCTAATTGTAGGACCGCTTCTTATTGTTTTGCTCAACGTGTTGGGATTAATCAAACTTTTTACCGGACTTTTGGTTTTCTTGATAATCATACTTTTCCTTAAAATTATTAAACCCCGCGATATTGCGCTAAGCGTTGATTTTGAGCTGGCCTTTGTTATTGCGCTTTCGCTTGCACTCGGAACTGCCATGATTAAAACCGGGCTTGCTGAAACGCTGGCGCAAGGTGTGCTTCAAATTTTCCGACCTTTCGGAAAGTACGGTTTGCTGCTGGGAATTTATTTTATTACTACCCTGCTGGCCGCTTTTATTACCAGTAAGGCCGCCGTGGTTATTATTTTCCCCATTTCACTCAGCATTGCAGTGAAGTTAGGAGTTAATCCGCTACCGTTCATTCTGGTAGTTTCGTTTGCTGCTGCTGCAAACTTTATCACTCCAATTGGTTACCAAACCAACATGATGGTTTACGGTCCGGGTGGCTACAAATTTGCCGATTACCTGAAAATTGGCGGACCGCTGGCTTTCATTTACATGATTGTAACGGTAACAGTTCTGAGTTTGCTTTACTTGATGTAAGCTACAAAATCTCCTTCAGCTCAATTAACGATTTTATTTGGTGCGTTACCTTCTCGTTGTGAGGAATGCTTTCGGGGTTGAAGAAAATTTGATCCATCCCAAAGTTTCGGGCGCCAACAATATCAACCTCCATGTCGTCGCCAATCATAACGCTTTCGCTCTTTTTTGCGTTGGCAGCCGAAAGTGGATAGCCAAACGCCTCGGGGCGTGGTTTGTGGTAACCGGAAATTTCGGAGGTAATTACTTTATTAAAGTATTTATCTATTCCGCAGAGTTTTAGCTTGGTGAACTGTACTTCGTTAAACCCGTTAGTAATAATATGCATCTGGTATTTTCCGTGCAGGTAATCGAGAACTTCGATTGTATGAGGGATAAGCGCAGTTTTTTTTGGGCTCTCGTTCACGTACTCCTCACCAATTTTTTCAGCCAGCTCCTTGCTGGTTAGCCCAAAATCTTTGAGCGTTAGCTCAAAACGTTTCCAGCGCAGAATTTCCTTCTTCAAATCGCCCTTACGGTACTCTTCCCAGAGCCTGTGGTTATGGTTATCAAAGGTTTCGTGAAAAACCTGATAGCTGGGAAAATTCGAACCAAGGTTGTACTTCTCGTAAATTTCCATAAGAGTGTTACGCATGTTCTGCTCAAAATCCCACAGGGTTCTGTCGAGATCGAAGAAAATATGCTTGTAAACTTTCTTTCTTCCATTAAGTAAGTTCAGGAAACTCATCGCTACTTGTTATAGTTCAAAAATGTGAGCCCGCAAAGGTAGCAACAAATGGTAAACTTTAAAAATTTACAGCGCATAAGTCAAATTGCTAATTTCTTAATTTGTAGTATCTTTGTGAAATAGTTTCCCCTCCTTTTGGGGGAGATTTGTACACAAATCAATAAAAAATACCAAACTATATTACATTGAAGTTTTCAGATTTTGGCCTTCAGAGTGAAGTTATTGAAGGCATTGAGGCCATGGGATTCGAGAATCCCACTCCGGTTCAGGAGCAGGCAATTCCATACGTTTTACAGGGGAAGGATGTAATAGGCTGCGCGCAAACCGGAACGGGCAAAACGGCTGCCTTTGTGCTCCCAATTCTTAGTAAGCTAACGTCGTTACCATCACGAGCACATTCAACCAGCACGCTGGTAATTGTGCCAACACGTGAGCTGGCAATCCAAATCGACCAGCAAATTGAAGGTTTTGGCTACTTTGCGCCGGCAAGCTCCATTGCGGTTTACGGTGGGAACGATAGCGCCATTTGGGATAAGCAGCGTGTTGCCATTCAGAATGGCGTTGACTTTATAATTGCCACCCCGGGGCGACTCATTCAGCACATGCGCATGGGCTACGTTTCGTTTAAAAACATTCAGCATCTAATTCTCGACGAAGCCGACCGCATGCTCGACATGGGTTTCTTCGAGGATATTATGGAGATTGTGAAGGAGCTGCCAACCAAAAGGCAAACCCTGATGTTCTCGGCTACCATGCCACCCGAAATACGTAAGCTGGCAAAAAAAATTCTGCACAATCCCCACGAAATTAACATTGCGGTTTCCAAACCCGCCGAGAACATTCTTCAGGCAGCATACTACGTTGAGGACGACCAAAAAATTCCGCTGCTAATCCATCTGCTCAAGGGGAAGGAGCATGTGAAGAGCGCCATAATATTTGCATCAACCAAAACAAAGGTGAAAAGTATTGAGAAATCGCTCAGTAAAGAGGGCGTTGGAGTTATGGCAATCCATTCCGACCTGGAGCAGAAGGAGCGCGAGGAGGTGCTTCGGTTATTCAAAAACCGAAAATTTCAGCTGCTGGTTGCCACCGATATCATTTCCCGTGGTATTGACATTGAGGACATCGACCTGATTGTAAACTTCGACGTTCCCCACGATCCCGAGGATTACGTTCACCGAATTGGCCGAACAGCTCGCGCCAAGGCCGATGGCGTTGCCCTGTCGTTCGTGAACAGGAAGGAGAAGAAAACCTTTCAGCGTATTGAAGAGTTTCTGGGAAGCAAGGTTTTTCGGATTCCAATGCCGAGAATTCAGTAGGAAATTATTCTGCCATTTGGTTGCTGAGTTAGGCTTTTATAACCTTAGCGCTGTTCGTTAATTGCATCCTCAATCACCATGCTGAAAACGTCGGTCATGGTAAGTCCCATGGCTGCAACCTGCTGGGGAACAATGCTCGCTTCGCTCATCCCGGGAACGGTGTTAACTTCAAGGAAGTAAAGCTTTTTGTTGCTGTATATGTAGTCGATGCGAACAATGCCGCGGCATTTCAGCCTGTCGTATATTTCTGAGGAAACCGATTGGATTTTTTCTGAAAGTTCTTCGCTAATACGTGCGGGAGTAATCTCGTCCGACTCATTCTTGTACTTGGCTCCGTAGTCGAAGTACTCGTTCTTCGGAACAATTTCGGTAACCGGAAAAATCAACGTTTTATTTCGAGTTTTAACCAAACCACAGGTTAGTTCCGATCCCGGAATAAACTGTTCAATCAGCGCAATTCTATCCTCAGTGAATGCTAATTCAAGTGCAGGAATTAATTCTTCAACTTTTTTCACTTTTGTAATTCCGTAGCTGCTTCCGCTTTCATTGGGTTTTACGAAAACGGGGAGTCCCAGTTTCTCAACAACTTCTTGTGGGTTAATGTTTTGTCCTCGTAAAACCCGAATACTTTTTGCGAGGTGAATGTTCAAATCCTGAACCATTCGTTTGGTAACCTCTTTGTCGAAAGTAAGAGCAGAGTTCATTACTCCGCCAGTTGTATAGGGAATTCCCATCATTTCGAAGTAGCCTTGTAGGTGACCGGTTTCGCCGGGTTTGCCATGAATGGCAATTAGCGCGCAGTCAAAGTGAAGGGTTTCTCCATCAACTATTGCTGTGAAGTTATCCCACGAAATGGGAAAATCGCCCTTGGAATGCTTCAATGTCCAGCTAATTCCTTTAACGATTACTGGGAAAACTTCGAATTTGTTTTTATCAAGCCACTGCGAAATCTGTTTTGCTCCCTTGAGCGATATTTCCTCTTCGGAGGAGTTTCCGCCAGCCATAATGGCGATGTTTAGTTTGTTTTTCATATAAAGTTGAAAATTATCTTCAAATTTAAAATCAAATTCTCAGTTCTCAATTTTCAGTTTGCAAATTGCCCACTGAAGACTGCTAACTACCTACTGGAATGTCAAATGCCTGTCTGCCGATAGGCAGGTATGATGTCAATAGGCAAATGTCAGATGTAAAAAACTCATACCAGTTTTCAGTTGCCAACTGTCAATTGAAGACTGCTAACTATTTTTGACTGAAACCTAATCATTGTTCACCATTCAATCAATCAATCAATCAATCAATCAATCAACCTAATTCCTCTCCATACTTCCCCGCCTCCTTCGCAACTTCTTCCATGAGCCACATTGGCGTTGAGGTTGCCCCACAAATACCAACGCTTTCAGCGGATTTTAGCCACGAGCTATCCAACTCATCTGCCGAGCTTAGGAAGTGGGTACGTGGATTTACCGATTTGCAAACCTCGAAAAGCATTCTCCCGTTGGAACTCTTTTTCCCGCTAACAAACAGAATTACATCGTGCTGCGATGAAAACTCAGTGAGTTCCTCCTTGCGATTTGCTACCTGTCCGCATATGGAGTTGAATACGTTGAAATGGAAGGGTTCACCGCCGTGAGTTTCCTTCAGTTGTTGCTCAATGGTGTTGGCCAACTCCTTGTATTTGTCGGGACTCATGGTAGTTTGCGAGAATAGCTCGATTGGCTTTGAGAAATCGATGGAACCAGTATCGTCGGGAGTTTGCACAACTATAGCTTCCCCTTTGGTTTGCCCCAGCAAACCTATTACTTCAGCATGTCCCTTTTTTCCGAAAATAACAACCTGACCGCCCATCTCTTTCATTCTAATCCAGCCTTCACGCACTTTTACTTGTAGTTTAAGCACCACAGGGCATGAGGCATCGATTAGGTTAATCCCCTTTTCAAGCGCCTTTTTGTAGGTTTCTGGAGGTTCTCCGTGAGCGCGAAGCAGAACGTTTTTTCCAGCAAGATTATCGAGATCGTTATGTGTAATGGTTTTTAGTCCAATTGACTTAAGCCTCTCAACCTCCTCGCTGTTGTGCACAATTTCCCCAAGGCAGAATAGCGATTTGCTTTTAGCAAGTTCCTCCTCTGCTTTCTGAATGGCGTTTACCACCCCAAAACAAAAGCCCGATCGGTTGTCAATCTCGATTTTCATGTAAAAGCTTTCTCAATAAACAATTTAATGTATGATGTATGATGTCAAAGGTCAAATGTCAAAAGGTTGTAATAATGTAAAATATATTTTTAACAAATTGTTAATGATTATTTTGTCATTTTGCTTTTTGTAGTTGTTAACGATTTTGCAATAATATTAATTAGTTCTTGATTTTCATTTAGTAAGAACATCAGAATATCGTTATCACTAGGAACTAGTTTTGACCTTGCAATTAATTTTAGCCAAAAAAGCGATTCTCTAAGTTCTTTAAGGCAAATTTCCCTTTTATGAATAAAATCCTTTGTACTCTGGGCCGAATGGGATTCTTCATAATTTGCACCTGACGAAGTTCCTGAACGAAAAAGTTGACCGTAAATATGCCGTCCTTCGAAGGTTTTATTTAGAAATCGACCTAATTCAATAATTTTGGCAGCAAACTCCAAAAACCTATTTGAAATATCTTCTCTCATATTTAAACATTTGCCATCATACATTTGCCATCATACATTTGCCATCATACATTTGCCATCA
>DAOSWM010000109.1:0-7115 GCA_035380045.1 Tenuifilaceae bacterium
GACATGGTATTGAGCTTTGGTTTATGTCAAAGGTAGGAATTTGATGCGACAAATTATGACGTTATAAAAATATATGAATTATTCTGTGCTGGATATAAATAGTACTGCTAAAGAATTAATCGAAAAGAGTAGGGCCATCACAAGATGTTACCTTTCTTTTTCGGCTCTTGTAGGAGTTCTTGAAGAAGAAGTACTGAGCATCAAACGTTGAAATGGCATCCTTTACCATTGTTACAATGTGACCAGGGACACTCTTATTATTAACTCCATGTACCTGATTTATCTCAAAGCATCGCTTTTTAGAATTCTTTACTATTTCAACAGTGGCCGAAACATCAAGCTTTACATGCAAAAAAAATGATTTTTTCGCCTTAAGCTTAGGCACATAGCTACCCACGCAGTGACTCATTCTTCGTCCCTCTTTTACAAGATCCTCGGGCGTTTCGATAAGGTTCATTCCTTTTGGTAACGGAAGGGTTCCAAAGTAAATAGATTTTTTTTGCTTCTCCTGAAAAGCAGCAATGCTTACAGCACTATTTGCATATGCTGGGTACTGATTGGTTAAATCACGACAGGAATCGAACTCTCCATCGAGAATTATTAAGCAGGAATCCCTGAACAGGTACTTATCGTCTCCATCCAGAATGTTAATTTGCTTGTTAACCTTGTAGACTGTTAAAAAACAATCGAGGGTTATGCTCATTTTAAAGCACAGGTTTACAAGTCGATAGAAAGCATAGTTTCGAGAAAATCGATGGGTGAGCAGCGCAATTTCGCGAATGGTTTTTTGAACGTTTTCGGTAACCATTAGCAAAAAAATGGCGATTTTTATTCTATCCCACGAGTCGAAGTGTGCATTAGCAAGAACATTCTTCGAGAATAGTTTTGGGGAAACTTTTTTCGATAGCTCTTCGCCAAGGATAAAGCCTGCCAGGCTGACTGGATTTGTGACTTTTTTAAGAGCCACCTGTTCAAGGATCGTTCTATCCAAGTATAGTTGTGGATGGGGCAAAGCTTTTGTAATCCAGTCAACCCCCAAAGCATTATAAAACGAAGGTGTATTTACAAGAAAAGTTGAATTGATATCAAATTCATCATCCAATTTCAGCTTGCTGTTAGCCGCATTGATTTCTAAGCATATCTTTTTGCTTCCCATAATCGGGTCGTCCTCCCAAAATATCCATTTAGTAGTTTCACCTTGGCTCACATAACCATAGTTCAATGCAGGCAACGATGGTTCTTTTTGCTGATTCACAATGCTATTCATAGTGTAATTACGATATAAATATTTCATAATTTAGCAAAAAGAGGTGTATTTTTTTGAGCTGAGTAATGAAAGATATTAACAATCGCTAAGAATTTTGCCTGTAATAATCCGCTCCTCAATTTCAACCAATTTATCCCACATGTGCGATTGCTTAAAGTGGCTGAAGTCTGAAATGGGAATATAGCGTTTGAACCTGTCGAACATTTTAAAATTCCAGCTAATCTCTCTGTTTTCAATCAGCTCCTTCCAGTCCCATTTATCAATGAACTGTTCAATGATTTCGGATGTAACGAAGCAAGCATGTCGTGAAATTGATTTCCAGTTCCAGCTCGATTCGAAACTCTTTATTAAGTTCCAGTCAATTTGCTTTGCTTCACGATAGTTTGTGTCGATAATAGACTCGGATAGAGCATTCCAGTTAATTCGAGACCTAAACTTTTCGATAGTCTCTGCGGTCCAGGGAATGCTTTTGTTTTCGCACAGCTCATTCCAGTCCCAGCTATCGGCGTACTGCTCTATCAACTTTTCGCTCCAGGGTACCTCTGAACTGGCAGATACTTTTCTCCAGGCATCGTTCTCCCTAATTCGCTTAATAAACTCCTCCTCAAAGGATTGTAGCTCGTTTCGTGATGTCATAATAATACCTCCATAGTTTAAGTTAGCTTATGAAGCAAATCTAATGAGAGGTGACGTCAAAGAATGGCGCCGGGATTTTTTGCGGTTAAAATTTCTTTTAGTTTTTTGGCTACCTCCTCAATATCCCTAATCGAGCTTCGCAATCTGCGATATCCAATTATTCTGTAACCGTTACATTCTGCATAGCAGAAATGCTTGTTGATTATTACATTGCAGCTTCGGTTTTTAACAACCCTGTCGAAGGCGCTTTTCCCCTCGCATATAATTATCTCGGGTTCAACCATTTCAATTAATCTGTTCAGCCAATCACTGCTCTTCTTGTATAGCTTAAACTCTTTCAGCTTACTGAGCATTTTATATAGATTGACTTCGTTCTGCGTTGCCAAAAAGAAGCAGTTCGTTTTCACGGTGTCTGCAAGGTGATTGCTGCAGCCCGCCAACTCGAAAAGTTTCCTTGTGTTGATTGCCAATGCGTACTTATAGCAAGGGTAAGCATACTCGAGTTTTTCCTGAATATCGAGTTTCCGAACCCTTTTCCCTTGCTGTTTGTAGTAACCCTCTCCGGGATTGATTCCAATAAGCATAATCTTGGGCCTATGGGTAAGATTGGAGAATAGAATTTGAACTCCTCTGTAGTATTTTTCGATTCTCTTCATGGCATCCTCGTCCGATTCTATCTCCTGAATGGAAGAATCAACCTCTTCTTTAAGTTTATTATACTCCAAATACAGCTTGGTGAGTTCTGGTTTTAGGTGCTTTTTAATACCAATTCTATCGGATGAAATTGAGAAGCTAGGTTCGTACTCCTCTCGCTTTCCTGTTTTCTCAATTTTCTCGAAGATGTAATTCAGATCTTGTAACTGCTTAAAGTTGGGCAGGTACTTCAAGGCGCCGTGCCTGATATCCTCATCCTGAGCACTGAAAATACAATGCTCAATGAATTGAAAGAATCTGGCATCCTTTGAATTTCCAGCCTGCACAAGTAACCGCTTTTGATTATCGGGGTTCTTAAAGTTTGTAAATGCATAAATCAATTCATCGCAAATAATTTCATCATTATCACACGTTCGAACTTTGTGGGCTAAACTATCAAAACCTTCGGCAATTAGTATCTCCGATATCTCTGTTAGGTAGTTCATAATTATTGGTTTGAGTGTAGCGTTTCAAAGAATTTCTTTTTAATCTGCATTTCGATTTCGCTTAACCCGTAGAAGAAGAAAAACAGGAAGCCATCGTCGTGCACAAAGCATGGTTTTGTAATACTAAGGCTACTTGCCAGCTCTAAATGTTCGATGCATTCGCGTTCCCTGGCTCGGTAAACAGCTGCGTACTCAAAATTCTGATCTTTTACTGCTTCCAACTTTTTGAGCTGGTGTTTATACATACTCTCTTCATTATACTTCACAAGATCGACAAGGATAAACCTAAGTTTATGTTTATTCTTCAAACTTTCCAACAAGCTACTCCAATCAGCAGAAACCTTTTCCTGCTGGTTAAGCAATGCGTTTAAATCATTTATTTTACGTTCAACTGAATCCATTACAATGGTTTTTGCCAAAGGTAGGGTTGGGTTGCGCCAAAGGGTGACGTTTAGAAAAATGTTTTAATAAAATTAAAACCCAATCCGTTTTACATTCGTTCGAGCTAATTGCTCTGCTTTGCAGAATTCAACTATCCTTTCCAGCGATGGTTGTGAGCCAAAAACCACCTCTTCCATCTCGCTTTTTCGCACAATGTTGTCGATTTGACCTCCAGAGAGGTCGAACGATTCAGCAAGCGTTTTGCAATGCAAAGGGGAGAGGTTTGGCAATTTCGATTGCCAGATTTTAATTTTTGCAAATATATCGGGTTTCTGGAGTTCTATCTTGAAGAGGAAACGCCTGTCGAAAGCCTCATCTATGTTGGCTATTAGGTTTGTTGTAGCGATAAAAATGCCAGTGAAATTCTCCAGCTCCTCAAGTATAATATTCTGAATGGCATTCTCGGTTTGGCCTACGCTCGATTTGGTTACATCCTTTCGCTTCGAAATAATGGCATCGGCCTCGTTGAAAAACAGGATTGGGGTTACTGGCTTATCCTTTGAGTACTGATAGTAATCTGAGAAAATGCGCTTGATAACCTTTTCGCTCTCGCCAAACCAGAAAGATTTCGATTGGCTGATATCCACTTTTATAATTTCGCGGTTAGTTGCCTTGGCCACCTGGTAAACGGTTTCGGTTTTACCCGTTCCCGGCGATCCGTATAACAAAACAGTTACTCCTGTGGGGAGATTTTTTTCCAGCAACCGTTTTTTAACTCTATTTGTATTTGAATCTTCAAGCAGTTTGTACAGCATGTTCAATTGTACTCGATCGACCTCGTTGAAGAACAATTCTTTGCGCTGGATATTTTCGGGTGTTAAAATATTTCCGTTTTTGGGCTTTCTGATGTAAAGCTTTACCCCTTCTTCCTGCAGAATAGCTGCAGCAAAATCGGTAATTCTAATCTCGGTTTCGCTGAAAAAAGTTGCCTCATCCACCTCAATGAGATTCTGCTTAACCAATGGGTTATCTCCGGAGATAATCTGCTGGATGTAACTGACCCTTTCCGAAGCACGGTCGAACATATTTTCAACGGGTACTGAGAGTTGAATGGAATCAAACCCATTCAGGGATTTCCACACAAGGTTGAAGAATAGAAACAGGTCCTCTCTGGAAAGACCAATGCCTTTTATCCTATTAACCACAGGGAAATGCTTGTACCTTTTGAACATATCTGACACTTCCAGAATCAGTAATCGGGCGCGGGTTTCCTGATCCCTTTTGGCATCCGTCATCTTCTCCATTCTTTCGAGCAGATCCATTAAGGTTTCAATCCTATTGTCCTCAAGGTCTGGCAATTCTCTCCCCTGGAGTAAGGCTTCAGTAACTCTCTCATCAACAGTAAGCTGATCGTTTGAGAGGAAAACTGATGGGCGGTGTCCGGAGCGCGTACGTTTAACAATCCCCTTTTTGCAGAGAGATTCAAACTCATCCGAGAAATCGAGAAGTTTAACGGGGTTACATTCGAAGTGCTCAACCAGATCCTTAATGTCAACCGTGTCGCCCTTGTAGTTTAGGGTGAAGATGTGGGCAATAAGAAACGCTTCGCGCTTGGTTGAGCTAAAGTAATCAGCAATGCACGACAAATCATTGTCGATTTCGGGAAAAAGTGATGGGTTGAGCTTGCTCTCCTTCGATTTCTCAAAAATATTGCCGATACTCTGTAGTAGCTTTGTTTTTAAGGTTTTGTCCATGATTATGCTTTTGGGACAAAGCTACGGTAGCAAGGCGACAATACATGACGTAGTTGATTTTTATCTTTATTAAATTTTTGAGCAAAGTTTAAAAATATCGGAAGAAGATCGCGTATAAAATATTAAAGACCAACTTGTAAAGTGTTGTGCAAATTATGACTTTCATTAGTTTTTGCATGTTTAAAAAAGATAAAGTACAATGTTCGAAGAAACAAACAGCAAACCATACATAACACAAGCAAAATAATCGATCTCCTTTAGTGTGAAATCCCAGATAGAAACGAAGCTCTCCTCAATATCCCAGCCTTTCATTCTGTAATCGATAATAAAGTAATTGGCTACCCATATAATAATGAATCCCAGCATAGCAACAAGAAACAAGTTCAAACTGGTTTTAATGTAAAGACTTGGTATGTATACCAGTAAGAATGATAGCCCGAATGAGAATATTGCCCTAAGAACTGTGCTGATAACTCGCATATTTTTAACAATAATGGTATATCATAAAGAAACTCCTTAAAAACTAATATCGTAAAATCCTTCTGTTTTAAGATTATGCCTAATAGAGGCTATATAGGTTTCTTGATCCTCGTAAAAATCAGGCCAAAAACTATTAACATAGTGCCACATAAGTTCGGCTACATCATCATGCGATATCGCAAGGTTGTCTAGGTACATTCTAAATCTTTTTATACAAAAATAGTCTTCGTCATACTCTTCGGAATTACTTTCCCTCTTTTCATGAGGGAAACCATGTACCTGATAGCCATTATTTTCGCAGTAGTCAATAATTAGGCCTTCTGCTTCTAACTCCAGCATTTCTGAATCCTTTACATCCTCAAGCCCATTTTCATCAACTGCATTATGTCTTTTTGCCAGGCTTTCGATTTTGGTTTTGATTTCAATAATATCCATAGCTATCATATTTTTATCTTAAAGATTTATTTTTTCTCCTAAACAAAACGAAGTTGTTGCCTTTGAATCAACTACAAACATAACAACCAAACACGCCAGTACGTGTCGTGGGTTCTAGTTTTTTTATAGTCCTAAATTATAACAATGGTTGTAAGGCGATTGAAATCGAGGTGGTATTTCAACTTCTCCATACACACTCACTGCTTATCATCATAGGATTTTCGTTGATATTTTCCCACACTTGGTGATATATTGCTCCTGTTTTTGGAGCAATATGATATCCATAGGATACAAAGGCCATATCACAATCGTCTGATAGGCTGTAAATAATAAAGTGCATTGGACATTTCATATACTTAGCCGTAAATCTTATAATTTTACCACCGTAAGCTATTCTTTGATTCTCGTCGATAATAACCTCACTACTCCGTGGGTTAATCTTGTAAAGTGTTTTTATTAAATAATTTTGAGGATAGCTTATGCTATTAATGGCATTCTCCATATCCTTTAGCACAGTTTTTAAACCATCAATCTGTTTTGTAATGTTAAAGCTATTATCGTAAAACTGATTTTTAAGGCTTTTAATGTAAAACGCTTTTGGTGCTTGCACCTCCGATTTTTTTGCAAACTCAGAAATTGTAGAGAATGAATTAGCCGTTTGAAGGAGCTTTTCGGTAAGGTTTTGAAAATTCTCAATCTTTCGGGGAATCCATGCTATCTGATCAATATTAGGTTCACCATCAGGAATTATTTCGACCATTCCTAGGTATAGGTTTGTATCAACATTATCGGTTTTGATAATAGTTTTCAGTAATTTATTAGCCGGTTCACCTAGTTTGAGCGAATATATCGTTTCCCATGGATTCATAGTATCACAAGTTACTTTTGATTTATAAGATAGGTTTTTACAACAGACCAGTTCTCAAAACCTTTAGAACCAAAAAGTATATGCTTACCCTCAAACTCGTTGGCACCATTCTTTTCTCTGTCGTCCACCAGAAAATGTCCTTTGTTTAGGTTTTT
>DAOSWM010000110.1:0-6717 GCA_035380045.1 Tenuifilaceae bacterium
ATGTCGCACAACCTGGCACCGAAGGAACTTTTCAACTCAAATGTTGACGAAGCGTTGGAGCTACTGCTAAGCAGACTGTGCTCGCAGAACGGTAAAAAGTTTGTTTACACGAGCGTTCCCAACTCGTCGTGGGAAATTTTTCCGAGAGAAATTCAGCAGCATGTTTACAGGGTTGTTCAGGAAGTTTTGGGCAATATTGTTAAGCACTCAAACGCCAGCAACATTGAAATGTCGGTTAGCTCAATCGACGGATTGATAAGTATCAATCTTGAGGATGACAGCACCAATTTCGATATAAAAACCGGTAACGGGATCGGCTTGGAAACCATAAAATCGCGACTTTCACTAATTTCCGGTAATATTGAAGCATTCAAAACGCCACAGGGAGCAGTTTACCACATTGAGGCAAGGCCTCAAAACTCATCTAAATCCTAAACCCTAAAACGCTAATATCGTCGGTTTGAACTCCTCCGCCCTGCCAGGCTGTTAACTTTTCATCAATAATTCTACCTTGTTCTTCAAAGGTTTTATTGCTTACTTTCACCAGCAGCTCCTCGAATTGTGCCCTGTTGAAACGCTTGCGTTCAACCTTCGAAAGCTGGTCGAAGGCTCCATCGGTTGAGATACAAATCTCATCGCCCCTAAAAATTTCAATCTCATGCATTGGAATATCATTTGTAAACCAAGGTGAGCCTACGGGCTTTTTCCCCGACTTGAACTTTATCAACTCAGCATTATCACCATTTTTCCTAATAATGTAGAGTGGTAAACGTGTACCCGAAAATTGCATGGTCCCTTTTTCCCTGTCAACAAGGCAAACTCCAATATCCATACCAGTTGTAATAAGTTTCCTGTCGGCACTCATCATTATCGCCTCGGCGAAGTGTTTATGGATTCCATTTACAATTGCGTAGGGATTTGGATTCGATTGTGTTTCGTAGGTTTCCGAAACGAACGACATGCCCAGCATGCTCATAAAACCGCCATGTACACCGTGGCCGGTGCAGTCGGCCAGAACGAGGGTAAACTGCTCTGGTGTTCCCTTTATCCAGTAAAAATCGCCACTAACAATGTCCTTGGGCTTGAAAACCAGAAAATGTTCACCGAGAATTTCACTCAGCTCCGGTTCGGTGGGCATCATAGCACTCTGGAGCGATAAAGCATACTCAATGCTATCGGTTAGGTGAAGGTTAACCTGTTTAATTTCCTCCGACTGGTTGGCAATAATATCGCGCTGGGCGCGAATTTCCTCGTTCTGCTGGGTAACCTCTGCTGTTCGTTCTAGGACAATCCTGTCGAGCCGAACGTTTTCACTTCGTAACCATTTTTCTCGCCATTTAATAATGAGGTACACAACTCCACAAACGACAGCTAAAGCAAGAAACAAAAACCATATCTTTAGGTAAAAGGGTTTCTTAACCAGAATCTTTATCGAAAAAGGATTCGACGACCAAATCCCATCGGCGTTGGTTGCAGTAATTTTTAGCAGGTAATTCCCCGGAGGAAGGTTAGAGTACTTTGCAACCCTAAAATTCGAAGAAGTACTTACCAAGGTATCGTCAAAGCCCTCAAGAATATACGAATATTTAACCGACGTTGGCGAGCCATAATCGAGCGCTGAAAACTCAAACTGAATGGTTTTGGTGTCGGGTTCAAGAACTATTTGCTGATTATTATGCAGGTTGAAGTATTCAATATCGGTATCAACTAAACATCGGGTAACTCGAACGTGAACGGATGCCGTATCGATGGTTGTGCTTTCGGGGTCAATTATATTTATTCCACCAGCACCCCCAACTGCAAGTTTACCCTCGTTTAGTGGAATAATTGTAGAAATTGTTCCCTCCTGCATGCCATCGGCAAGGGTAAAGGTTTGAACACTTTTATTCGCTCTATTATACTTAAAAAAGCCAGCGGTTGAACCCAGCCAAATATCCCCAGAATCATCCTCTGCTATGGAGGTAATATGGTTTGATGGGAAACCATCTTCGGCTGTAATTATCGTGAACCTATTCTCGCGGCCATGCATTAACGCCAAACCAACATCGGTTGCCACAGCAATTGTTCCATCGGAGAGTTCTCGGATACAGTAGGCCGTGGTTTTTGGGAACGACAAGGAATCGTATGGTAAATTATTGAAATGCTTAACATTTCTGCTCTTAAGGTCTATCCTGTCAATCCCCAACTTATCGGTATAGCAAACCCAAACGTAGCCTTGGCTATCCTCGAACAAATCGTAAACTAATCCCGATGATAACGACTTTCGGTATGGTTCATAAAAGCTGGTATATAATTTCGTTTTGGGGTTATACGTTGCGGTAATAATATCTGTTGATAGCCAAACGTTGCCGTTGGCATCGGTTGCCAGCGAGTAAACTTTATCGGATGGTAACCCATGCTTACTTTTGGGGTTAGGCGTTTGTGCTGTGATGCTATCATTTTCACAGTTCAACCAGTAAAGCCCTTTATCAAGTGCTACCCAAATATTACTTGCGCTATCGAGAGTAGCTGCAATTACGCTTCTGTTCCTAAAGAAAACTTGCAGCACATTCCCTTTGCTGTCAACTTTTAGCAATCCCGTTAGCGTTGCAACATACTTATTTTCTGATGCTTTTATAATCGAGTTTACCTGACCGTTGTAAATTTTCTTCTCAACCTTCCAGGTTGAATTTTCTTCCTTCGCTGCAATAAATAAACCCGTAGAGGTCCCAACAAACATCCTGTTACCATCAATTGCAGAGCAAGTTGAAATATTTGCGAGCGACGAATCGGCGAGAATCAGTTCTGGCTTTTCTGTTTTTTCATCCCATCGGTATAATTTGTTCTTCTTCGCAAGGTACAGCAGTGAATCGATAAATAGATTTGTAAAATTGGTTGTTGGATTGTTGTATATCACTGAAAATGTTCTTTTTGGAAGGTTTGCCCTAGCAACACCCCCGTTTGGATAAAGCATATATGCTTCGTCTCCTACAATCTTGAGATTTATTAACATTTCGCCATTTACCAAAGGGTATTCAATACATCTTGTCTTGAAAGTTTTTTTGTTTCGCTTAACCCCTTCACTGAAAATTACCAAGCTATCTCCACTAATAGTATTCATTGTGAATCCGGAACCCCAAAAATGAACCCATCCCGCTGAATTACAACTAATTGTAAATGATGAGTTTCCAAAGATGTGAGGATTTAGCCCTACATTAATAAATGTGCTAGTGTAGTTCTGGGTGCCAACATCGAATTCGTGCACTCCTGTTCCCCACGAACCCACCAGCACTCTTTTTGAGGAGTGAACAAGAACGCTTCTGTACCAGAAGTAATTATCATCAAACTGAAAACGAGAAAAACTATTTCTTCCTATCGAGTACCTATTCAAAGCACCGCCCCATCCATTCCAAAGCGATAAGTATAGATTGTTCGCATCGTATTGCGAAATGGAGGTTACAAAGTTTGAACCAATGCTATCGGGCGAGTTGAAGTAGCTGTGTGTTGAGAAGTAACTGCTGCTCTGGTCGTACCGAACAAGCCCCTTACTCCTTGTTCCAACCCACAGTTCGTTAAAGTTTGTTGACAGAAGAGCCGTAACATCGTTTGTGGGCAAGCTGTTCTTCTCGGGTATTTTCCGTATATGCTCAAAGCGGTTCAACTTTTTTGTTAGCACCGATAAGCCTCCGTTTGTTCCAAACCAGAAGTTGCCCTGCCTGTCGCGATAAATTTTTCGAACCTGGTTTCCTGCCAACGAGTAGGGATTGTTTTCATCCTGTAAATAAACAACCTTACTTTTGCTTGTTGGGTTGTATAGCCGCGCTCCGTTGCTGTAGCCACCCATCCATAATTCTCCCATTCCATTGGGAGCAACTGTGTATACTGAAGTGAAAGGCAGGTAAGTTAGCTCAAAGTTCTTCTTATTAAAGCATACAGCCTTCCCTGAAAAGCTAAACAGCCAAACCTTCCCTTCTCCAATATCATATGAGTCACTAAATCCTTGTTGGAATAAAATTTCATAATTTTCAATTTGAGGATTAATCATTTCAAAACTCTCGGTTTCGAAGTTGAAGTAGCTTAGCACCGAGGTTGCTCCCCCAACAAGCAATCCTCCTTCAACTTCATTGATATAATGAAAGTTATAAACAAGATTCTCAACAAAATTATGCTGGTACGATTTTAGGGTTTCTCTATTAAAATCTACACAGCTAAGAATACCACCATAGCTATCAATCCAGAGGCGATTCTTTTTGTCGAAGTAAAGTTTCATTATCCAGCTGTCGCTGCTTGGAAAGTCAATTCCGAAGAATTGCGCAATGCGTTCAAATTCGTTGGTTTCTGGTTTATACTTACAAAGACCTGCACGGGTTCCAACCCACAAACCTCCAACACTATCAACTGCAAGGGAGTAAATGTAGCTGCTTGGTAAATCGTTTTTATCTTCTCCTGCTATGAATGTGGTAAAGGTATAGCCGTCAAAACGCATTAACCCCTCCATGGTGCCAATCCACATAAAACCATCTCTGTCCTGAATAATGTCAGTGAAGTTGTACGAGCAAATACCATCGCGGTTGTAGTAGTTGGTAAACTTGGTGAACTTATCGAATTTAACAGAACTGTACGAGAATTTTGGTTGGGCACTCAAACCAAAACCAAAAATGATAAGCAAAAACAGAATCGTGGTTTTTTTCCAAAAACTCAGAAACCAAAAATCAAACCGCATAAATCTTTAGTAAAAACATCATGGGCTCTAATTTAGCATTTTTAATCAAAGTTGCACAGCTTAACCCTTGCAATATTTTTCTATTCCACTTTTTGATACTATTTTGCGGGTTATTTCTATATATAATTCGTGAGTATACTTTTTAAAATACTGCTTTCTCCCATTGCCCTCATTTACGGTGCGGTTGTAAAGGTTAGGAATAGCCTTTTCGACCTAAAAATAATTGGGTCAAAAATGGTGAGCAGGCCCACAATTTGCATTGGAAACCTTACCGTTGGTGGAACCGGCAAAACTCCGCATACCGATTATCTTATCTCTCTTCTTTCAAAAAAATTTAGCGTTGCAGTTTTGAGTCGTGGATACGGAAGAAAAACAAAGGGGTTCAGATATGTTGAAATAGATTCCACTTCGACCCAGGTTGGCGATGAGCCGCTCCAGCTAAAGCTAAAATTTCCGGAAGTAGTAATTGCCGTTGACGGCAATAGGGTTCGCGGAGCAGAAAAAATTATCAAAGATTTCCCCGAGGTTAATGTAATTCTCCTTGACGATGCCTTCCAGCACCGGTATATAAAGCCCGGCTACTCAATACTTCTAACGGACTTCAACAACCTGGTTACGAAGGACTACTTTCTTCCGCTGGGACGCTTACGCGACAGCCTCTCGCAGCTGCATCGAGCCGACTGCATTATTGTAACAAAATGCCCGCAAAACCTAAAACCTATCGACCAGCGAATTGTAACTAAGGAATTAAAACCTTTCCCATACCAGTCGGTTTTCTTCTCGTGGTTCGAGTACGGAACCCCGAAGCCCGTTTTCAGCGTAACCGAGCCACTTGCTTTTGAAAAAAGCACCCAAATTCTTGCATTTGCAGGATTGGCTAACCCAAAACCTTTCTTTGAATACATTGACAATCAGTTTTGTTTGCAAAAAAAAGTTACATTCCCCGACCACTACGCATATTCTGAGAAGAAAATTAGAGCTATATTTGAAACGTTCAGCAAAATTGAAGGACAAAACAAGGCCATTTTGACTACCGAGAAGGATGCCGCTCGGATTCGGTCGCTAGTCGGACTGGGCAACGAAATTGTAGAGTCAATCTACTATATTCCCATCGAGGTGGTATTCAGTAACGAAACCATGGCCGATTTTAACCATAAAATTGAAACCTATGTTAGAAAAAGTAAAGGAAACCGTAGCGTTTATCAATAGTAAAATCACCATCCAACCCGAGGTTGGAATTATTCTGGGCACCGGGCTTGGCGGGTTGGTTCGCGACATTCAAAACCAGCAGGTTTTGGATTACACCGAAATTCCAAACTTTCCGGTTTCAACCGTTGAAGGGCACAAAGGCCACCTGATATTCGGCGAGCTGGGCGGAAAAAATGTGGTGGCCATGCAGGGACGCTTCCACTACTACGAAGGGTACGACATGCAACAGGTTACTTTCCCGGTGCGCGTTCTCAAGTTTCTGGGAATCAAAAACCTGTTTGTTTCCAACGCCAGCGGAGGCGTTAACCCAAACTTTGAGATTGGCGATTTGATGATTATCAACGACCACATCAACCTGCTGCCAAACCCGCTAATTGGTCCAAATATCAGCGAACTTGGACCTCGCTTCCCCGACATGAGCCAAGCCTACGATCCAAAACTTATTGCGCTGGCGTACAACGTTGCCAAATCGCAGGGCGTAAAAACTCAGATTGGCTGCTACGTTGGAACATCAGGCCCAACCTTCGAAACTCCGAAAGAATATCAATATTTCAGAATTATTGGTGGCGATACCGTTGGCATGTCAACCGTTCCCGAAGTTATTGTAGCCCGCCACATGGGGATTCCGGTTTTTGCCATCTCAATTATTACCGATCTGGGCGTTCCCGGAAAAATTGTGGAAGTTACCCATGAGGAGGTACAGCGAATTGGTCAGCAGGCCGAGCAGAAAATGACCAAAATTATTGGCGAAATGCTAAGGCAGATGTAGGGTTCTTTAGTTGGCAATTAGCAATTCACAGTTGGCA
>DAOSWM010000111.1:0-6588 GCA_035380045.1 Tenuifilaceae bacterium
GGTCACTCCAAGAAGCGGAGGTGGCGTAGGACTCACAGTACTCAGGTACAAAACCAATAATTATCTGCTTGTCGCCAGAGGCGCTGTACTGTCCGCTGGCACCAGCTTCCAAGTCCACAGTGAAATCAACAGGAGTGCCTAGTGGAGTACCTGCATCGGCGGTCACGTTGAAAGTAACTGTTATGCTTCCTCCTGCTGGAATGTCAGTTCCAGAGAGCTGGGTATCGTTGAGCGTAAGGTAGCTCGAACCACTTCCTAGTAGTGTCATCCAGGCTTCGGCATCGCCAACGCTGGCAGCTCCTTCGTTTTTAAGAGTGACGATTAGGTTGGCAGTCTCTCCCGGATCAACAATGCCATCGCTGTTACCAGCAGCATCGTCGATGCTGAGGGTGCCAATCGACAGGTCAGGTGCATTGGCTGTAAGAGAGAGATTCGACTCCCAAACATCCTCGCCATCGGTGATAGTTAATAGGAAAGTCTTTGAGTACTGGTCGGGAACGTTATTTGTTAGGTCGAATGAAAAAGCGTTGTTAACGGTAGATGTGTTGCCTGTTTCACCACTTGCTATATCACCAAAACTAGTAGGACCGCTCGCTGTTATTGAGAAATGTGTGTCAGTTCCACTAATTGTTGCGGTTACTCCAGTGGCATTATCAGCGCCAACATTTTTTAAAGTAACATTTAATGTGAAAGATTCATCAAAGTCTGCAAGCCCGTTTGCATTTCCAGAAGCATCATTTACCTGGTAACTATCAAGTGTAATATATGGCCCCTCTAGAGCTGCAGCAGGAACTTGAGCAGTATAAGGAATTGTTTGGGGGCGAGTAACTACAATATCAACGTTACCACCATCTGTAACGGGAACAATGCTAACATCTACAGAACCTGAATTATCGACAAGAGCGGTACCATGTAGTACACCATCCTTGCTTATTGCAACGTATGAGCCAGGAAGAGCAACAACATTATATGAGTCAACTCCAATAGGTAAAGTTGGCATATGTGAAACTACGTTTGTTTCTCCCTCAGTTAAATAAGCAACAAGAGAAGGATCACCAAGTACGTTGTATGCTTCCCAGTAGTATTGAAGTTTATTTGAGCCTTCGTAGCCATTATTTGCAGCAACAGTTACAGCAAGGTTACCTACAAAAACAAGACCACCTGTTGAAACGTAATCACTTACAAAAGGAGCGTCATAAGAACCGGTTGTAGTTTCTTCAAAGGTTGGAACGTATCCTCCAGTTGAATATGGGAAGGCACCAACAGCCCAATAAAAATCTTCATGCCAATATGAAGAGGGCGAGGAGCCAATGTATGTTACGGCGCCCTTGTTGGCGGCTCTTATCCAACTTTCCCCAATACATTCACCATATCCAAATTCAGCGGACAAACAACAGTTTCCAATTGATAGTGGATACTTATTTGCGTTGGTCATTCCATTAATTGTAGTTGAAGTTAGGTTGGGTGTGCCCCAGGAAGTTTCGCTACAATGTGCAGTGTAGTTTATCATTGAAACTTTAAGTTGATCTGCGCCATAGCATCCAGTATAGTCAGATTGCTCAATTGTGTTATTTGGATCATTGTCTACCCCGTACTCGTATATAGTATTGAATCCATGAGCATCATTGAAGTAATATGCGGTTCCATACTTTAATGTTGGTTGTCCAACAGCTGGATTCCAACTTGCATCAGCTCCAGCAATAAGGTTCATGTCGTTAAGGTAGGTAGGATCATCAAATTGATACTGTTCGTAATACAGAATTTTATCTAAAATGTTTTGAAGCTGCTGGGTTGTAGTTGCCGATAAACGTCCATAGTACATTTCGGGGAAATAGTCACCATCAACACTACAGTAATAAAGGTCAGTAGCTTTTGCAGATTGAGTTCCTATTTGCGATGCCGGTATTTGGGGTGTGTCACCAACAAAAACAACAAAAGTAGGGGCAGGATCCTCAGGGGTTGCAGCATTATAAATATTGTGAATATAGGTTTTTATTACTGAAGCAGAGGTGCCAATAACATCGGTGTAAGCAACCTCAACATAAAAACCTTTTTTAGTTTTCCATTCGATGTATGGGGCAAGAGTTCCCTCGAACATTCTGTCGGAAATTATAAGCATTTTAATAGGATACTTTGTATTGTCGGGATGGTCATCGTATGCATCCTTTGTGTCCGAATTTGCTAGCTGTGCATAGATTTGGTCAAAATATGGTGAGGCAGTTGCAAGCCGAACTTTATTTTCAAGCTCTGTATTAGCACCGGAGAATTGGAATGCAACTTCAATATCATTACGAACTAGCAATTTCCCATTTGCTGGATCGTAGTCAATTGGGAATACTTCAACACGTGCAATCCTAACACCCCTAAGCGTACCTAAAACCTTTACGGTTGCTATTGGGTTTTTCAGAAACCCCTCTCTTTCGTATGCTTCTTTCTTATACTCAAAAGGAACCTTGTCGAGATCCTGATCCTTTCGGATAGAGGGTTGGATTGGATAAATTTTGTGGTTTATCCCTATATCTTCAAGGCTATACTCCTTACTTGTGTAGTTGTTGACTGAAATAGAGACTTCAGCATCAAAAGGGATTTGAATTAACTTGCTAAAAACAGGAAGTTTTGGTGTGCCAAATTCTCCTGAAGTAAAGCCTTGATCAAAGTTTAATTCAACAAATTCATCTCCATTTTTAGAGGTTACGTTATTACCATAAATATCGCTTAACGAAAAAACCATTTGTAGGTCCGATTTTGTGTTTCGAACAACTTCAATGTTTGATTTTTTACTGTTTAATGGAATTACGTATTCTTGCGAGAAACTCTGAAAAGAGTACACTGCAAGGATAGTCAAAAAGATAAAAAATTTTTTCATAAGCTCGGTTTTAAAAATTATTAATGGTTTGTTTGATTCATCCGAATTTTCTAAACCGTGCAATCTAAAAAAAACTTTTTTAAAACATTGTTAAAGTGCTGTTTTTTTGACTAGTGAGCTGGTTGTTTATAATGATTTCAAAAACTAACGTTTTGTTTTAAAACGAGAGTTTTAACGGAAAGCGTTGTTTTTTATAAACAAACGAATTGCTTAATTAAAAACTATACCTAAACCGTAAAAAAAACATGTTAAGATTTTCTTCAACAGAGTTGAATTTTCCCGAGAACCTTTGTCCAAGTAACGAAATTTCCATGTTATTACTTGCCGAGTAGGCGAGGGAGGGCATTACAAAGTAACCATTGCCTAAGGAAGGGAAATACATTAGCGATAGCGAAGAATTTAAAAGCGGAGTAATTGGGTAGGAAATTTGCCCGAACCACGAAAACTTGCTGAACGAAATGGTTTTGGTTGTTTGTGGAATGAAGTACAAGTCGGTAAAGCTATTCATGCTGATTTTGTTGAAATACCCGTTGTATATTCCTTCGAAGCTTAAGTATAGCGAATTCGAAAACATGTAGTTCAATCCAGCCGAGACAAGCGCAACACCGGTTGTGTCGGAAAAGTTGCTTTGTGGATGGAAGTAGCTGAACTCACCGTTGAAACCAACGTTTTTCAGGTTCCCGCTCCAACCGGTTCCAGCAACAAAGTCGGAGGAATCAATCACTCCTCCAATAAGCTGCACATCGAATCCATGTGTGTTGAAGCGGTACATTCCGGCAGCCGTAATGTTGTTGTCGTTGTCAATTTTTATTGCAGCATCAATTGCCGATGTGTAGCTGGGGAAAACTTGCACTCTGAGGGCATCGCTTCCGGGGCGTTCCTCGTAGTCGAAATCGAAGAATGAATATGAGTTGAAAATATCATTAGGATTCCAGGCGAACGATTGACCCCAGTTAATCCTCTGTCGTCCTGCAGTTACGGTTAGTCCTTCAATATTAAACTCTAGATATAATCTGTCAAAACTTGATACAATTACCGACGATTTGCCCGAGTAAATATTATTGGTAAGAAAGTTAAGGTAACCGTTGTCGGTGCTCAGAAGCTCATCGTAATTCGGAATGGTTTCAACATAATCTCCATAAACAATGCGGTTACGCATATCGGTAGCGAAAGTGAAGTTGTTGCTCATGTACCACTTGACGTTGATTCGGTTGTGGATGAGGTTGTCAACAATCCAGGGCGATTCAACCTCATCAAATACAGTGGTATTCATGTATTTCACATAGCCGTTTAGGCTATAGCTAGAAGAACTTTCGTTCTGGCTGTATGCTGAAATTGAAAGCAGAAAAACCAAACAAACGAGAACAAAACGTTTCATAATTCTATTATGAAATTTAAATAGTAGGTTTTTTTAAAATTATCTCAAGTTTGACGTATCCATATCCGCAAAATAATAATGAGCGGACGCATGCCTTTGGCAGATAAAATGGATAGTCTTTCTTCTTTGTAATAAAAAATAATATGCAAAAATCAGTAATATCTGTAAAATCAGCGTTCCAACTTCTTAACTATTTCTTTTCATCCGAAACCACATGCCCATCCTCGATGGTAATTACGCGTCGGGCTTTGTTCACAACGCGCTGGTCGTGGGTGGAAAATATGAAGGTAATGTTTTCCTCCCTGTTCAGCTTCTCCATGATGTCGAGCAGCGTTTCGGTCGATTTTGAGTCGAGGTTGGCCGTGGGCTCATCGGCCAGAATAAATTTTGGCTTTGAAGCCAATGCTCGTGCAACGGCCACGCGCTGTTGCTGTCCGCCCGACATTTTTGAAGGACGGCTGTTTGCCCTGTCGCCAATGCCAACGGCATTCAGTAGCTCCATGGCTCGCTCGTCGCGCAGCGAACGTTTTTTCCCCTGCAGCTCCATTATGAACTCAACATTTTCCTTAGCGGTAAGCACTGGGATTAGGTTGTAGGCTTGGAATACAAAGCCTATGTTTTTCAGCCTAAAGTCGATGAGTTGCGATGGTTTTAGCTGGCCAATGTTGGTTCCGTTAATAATAATTTCACCTTCGGTGATGGAGTCCAACCCACCAATCAGATTCAGCAAAGTAGTTTTTCCGCTACCCGACGGGCCAACGATGGCAGCAAACTCGCCCTCTTCAAAGCTCAGGTTTACATTATCAACGGCTTTCACTTTAATTTCTGTTCCGTTGTAAACTTTCACCAAATTTTTTAGCTCAAGTATTTTCATCTTAATTAAGTATTTTAAGTTTTTTCTTTTCAACAATGATAAACTACATGTCAATCCTAATGGCTTCCGCAGGGTTCAGATTAATGGCCTTGCGAGCAGGGTAAAGCGCCGATAGTAAGCCGGTTATAATTACAAGAATGGTGACAACTATTACCGAATCAATCCCAATTGTTGGGAAAATAATCGCATCAAATCCTGCGGAGTTTAGTCCCTGTGCCCAAAGGCTTAGGTCGATGCCGGTTTTTGCGGTTATTGCTATGGTAGCAAGGGCCAGCACAATTCCAACCACACCGCCAGTGAGCGACAGAAAAATGGTTTCAGTTACTATCATCCCAAAAACCCTTACTCTATTCATCCCAACCGCCATAAGCATTCCAAGCTCTTTTACTCGCTCCATTATTACCATTAGCATGGTGTTTACAATTCCAAAGCCTAGCGCCAGAAGAATGATAACCACAAAAATGTACATCATAAGGTTTATGTTTTCGTTCATTAGCTCCATTTCTGGAACCAGCTTCGTCCATGTTAGGGTTTGAAGTCCGGTGTATTTTGCTTTTAGCTTTTCGGCAATTGGAAGCTCCATTCCGTTTTTGTCAACAACAACTGCAATTTCGTGACCAGCGGTGGGGTTTATGTTGAGCAGTCTTCGGAGATCCTCTGCACGAACGAAGGCTTTCATTTCGTCGTAGGTTGTATTCGATGTGCGGTAGATGCCCGCAACCCGGAAAGCCCCACCCGTAAGCGTTCCATCCATTTCGGTGATGGTAACAACAATTTTGGAGCGTACTTTTACTTTCAGCTTCTGCGCAAGTTTTTCACCAATAACAATCGGATTTCGCTTTACTCCATTGAAGTATTCCCCCTCAACAATTTTTTTATGAATGTTGGTAACAAGCATTTCGTTTTCGGGGTCAATACCAACCAGCTGCACCCCCGATCCGGTTTCGGCTGATGCAACCATGCAGGTAGCAATTACTCTGGCCGAAACGGCTTTCACGCTGTCCATCCCAAGTATTTCGTTTCGGAGCGAAACGATGTCGGGGATAAAATCGTGCACTTCGTTCGTTTCCAGGTATTCAGGATGGTGAAGCTGAATGTGGGACATCTCGGTGTTTATTACCGATTCAATTTTTTGGTTTATCCACCCGTACATGAACGCAATGGTGTAAACCCCGGCGAAAATTCCTAGCGCAATGGCTGTAATTATTACCAAGCTGCGGGTTTTGTTCCGCCAAATGTTTCGCCACGATACTGATAGAATCATCTTTTTTACTATTTAAGATTTAAACTTTTTTTGTCAGATGTAAGAAGGTAAGTGTCAAATGTCTCAAGTAACCCAAAATCAAATTCCAAAACTCATAACTCTAGTCACTCGTCACTTTAGTCACTCCTCACTCTAGCCACTCTTCACTCTAGTCACTTTAGTCACTCCTCACTCTAGCCACTCTTCACTCTAGTCACTTTAGTCAC
>DAOSWM010000112.1:0-6488 GCA_035380045.1 Tenuifilaceae bacterium
TCACCGTAACCGCCGATGATGGAAAGGGCGGAACCGCTGACGATACATTCAACTTTTGTGTGAATGCCTTTGGCAACAATATTCCAAATGTTGAAAACCCCATTGTTGATATAGTTAATAATGAAGGTTTTATTTCGATAAATATTGATTTGACAAATGTTTTTGCCGATACGGATGATGATGCATTAACCTACTCCGCAATTTCTGAAAACGAAGAAATTGTAGCTGTTAGCATTGTGGGTAGCACACTATCAATTTCGGAAGTGGGCATTGGAACAACCACAATTACTGTAACAGCTAACGATGGCAAGGGAGGGACTGTATCCGATACTTTCAGTTTTACAGTAAATGCTATACCGTATGTAGCAAATTCAATACTTAATATTACTGAAAACGAAGGGTTTGTTTCTGTGACTATAAATTTATTAAACATTTTCACTGATAACGACGGAGATGTTCTTACCTACTCAGCAATTTCTGAAAATGAATCGATAATTACTGTTGAAGTGGTTGAACATACACTTTTCCTAACCGAAACCAGTGTTGGAACAGCGAGCATAACTGTTACTGCTAACGATGGTAAAGGGGGAACAACTTCTGAAGTGTTCAACTTCACTGTTAATGCTATTCCAACGGTTGAGAATCCAGTGGCAGACATAGCTTTGGAGGAAGGTTTCAGCACAACCGATATTGATTTAACCAACGTTTTTACCGATGCCGATGGCGATGTTCTCTCCTACTCAGCAGTTTCAGAGGATGAATTAGTTGTAACCGTCAGCGTGGCTGGCAGTACCCTCACCGTTACCGAGGTTGGTATTGGAGCAACTAGTATCACCGTAACCGCCAACGATGGGAATGGCGGAACGGTAAACGATGTGTTCAACTTCACCGTGAGCGAGATTCCAAACTCCGCTCCTACGGTAGCCAACCCCATTACCGACATAGTTTTGGAGGAGGGTTTCGGCACAACCAATGTTGATCTAACCAACGTTTTCACCGATACCGATGGTGATGTACTAACTTACACCGCCGTTTCGGAGAACGAAACGATTGTAACAGTTAGCATAGTTGGTAATGCGCTTTCCGTTACTGAGGTTAGCATAGGAACTTCAGAAATCACCGTAACCGCTAGCGATGGCAATGGAGGAACTGTGAACGAATCGTTCAGCTTCACGGTGAGCGAGATTCCAAACTCCGCTCCTACGGTAGCCAACCCCATTACCGACATAGTTTTGGAGGAAGGTTTTAACTCAACCGATATTGATTTAACCAACGTTTTCACCGATGCCGATGGCGATGTTCTCTCCTACTCCGCCGTTTCGGAGAATGAATTAGTTGTAACCGTCAGCGTGGCTGGCAATACCCTCACCGTTACCGAGGTTGGTAATGGAGCAACTAGTATCACTGTAACCGCCAATGATAGCAATGGCGGAACGGTAAACGATGTGTTCAGCTTCACTGTGAATGAGATTCCAAACTCCGCTCCTACGGTAGCCAACCCCATTACCGACATAGTTTTGGAGGAGGGTTTCGGCACAACCGATGTTGATCTAACCAACGTTTTCGCCGATGCCGATGGCGATGTTCTCTCCTACTCCGCCGCTTCTGAGAATGAATTAGTTGTTACCGTCAGCGTGGCTGGAAACACCCTCACCGTTACCGAGGTTGGTATTGGAGCAGCTAACATCACTGTAACCGCCAACGATGGCAACGGAGGAACCGTAAGCGATTCGTTCAGCTTCACCTTGAATACTGGTACGTATATTGAACCTTTATGTAATTTCAATATGAATATTTACCCAAATCCAGTAAATGATATTTTAAATATTCAATTAATTTCTATTTCAGATAACGAAATAAATTTTGAAGTTTTTGATATTAAAGGAAGAAAAGTTTTAAGTAGAAAATTTGATAAGGATTCATTGAATAGATTAATTCAGATCAATGTATCTGATTTTTCTAGCGGAGTTTACTTAATTCAATTGCGAAGTGATAAGTTTACAGAAACCATTCGGTTTATAAAAGAATAGGCATACATGAATAAGAAGAGGGTTCACTCTCTCGTGAACCCTTTTCTTTATATTTTATATGGGATTTCAGGCAAGTCGTTAACCACAATTCCACAACCAATCTGTTGAATTCTGTTAGCTTCCCTATCAATTTGTGGTGAAAGAATTGTTCCAATTAGTTGCGTATTGATAAAATGTGCTGCGAACCTATTCAGTTTGTTGTTATTTAATTTTGAGTACTCAAACGCATTTTTTGCCGCATAAGCGGCAGATTCGAGGATGTGTTTCAGCATGGCAATATGCACACCCTTTCCCGTTTCAATACTTTCGATTTCAGCAATCGAACCTGTAATTAATTTGTTTACTTCGTAAAACCTAAAAAGCTTTAAATCAGCCCTTGCATCTTTACGAAGCCGTTTCATTTTTTTTGAAATTTCTACTAAATCTTTTTTTGAAAGGATATTCCGATAGGTTGGTTTTTCAGTAAAGGAAGGTAAGTTTCCAAGGGGAACAAAATCGTTTGAAACGATTGGAATACCAATTTTATTAAATTTTTTTGCACGTATATCAAAGTAACATGCTACGGGGTATAGCAAGAACTCCGAGAAAATTAGGATGTTAGATACGAATCTCGATTTATTTTTTGTTAACTCAGCGTAAAGTTTTCTTCTTTCCCTATTTACAAGTCTAGCTTCACGGAAATGTTCTCTGAATCCGCTCATTTGCATTCACTTAATTCAAAATCACGAAAAAAACTTAGTAAAAACCCATCAGAATCCTATCCCACCGTACATCATCGTAAATTGTGTAGGCATAGTATGCACAAACCAACGAAAACAATGTTTCCCTAACCTCGTTAGCACTATTATTATGAATGGGAAAGTATGAGTTGTAATTTGTATGCAACCAAAAAAGTAGGAACGAAACCGTTAATGTAAGCATTGCTGAAATAAACTCTTTATGATTCACTTTTGCAAAAGAGCGAACTGCTAGGTATAAAATGGGAATATATAGAAGATGGTAAAAATCTATGTGCACTTGGTTGTACTGATGATAGAAAGGAAGTATTGCAAACGCCATTATTATATGTGCATCGGGAAGTTTAATACCAAGAACAGATGGACGTTTCAACAATATCATTAAGGTGGAAAATAACACAAAAAGAATGGTAGTTCTATCAACAAGCCTGTCGAAAAATTTCTTATCGATATTATGAACATTCAGCTCATTCTGACCATTTATATCACGAAGGTAATCGGGGGTAGCAAATCCGAATAATCGTTGCCCCCAGCTAACCTCTTCGAGCGATGCCGAGAAAAAGAGCAAACCAACAATAATTAGCAGGATGCAAGCATAGAATTTTCTTTTCTTCTCAATTAACGCAGTAACTCCGGCAGCAACAAGAAAAACACCCGTGATAAGCAGCAACAAAAATCCAACATACTCAACAAAACTATCTTCAAGAGTAATACTTGCGTAGATATCCTTTTTAAATACAAATACTAAACTAAAAAGTGTAATGGCCGCAATAAGCCATAGGAAGAATGTGTAGGACGAACTCGTTTTCATTTTGCACACATGTTAAAATTATAATGCACTAACAAGAATCTTCTCAACCCGTTCAGCATCAATATTTTTATTTTCTCCAAGTTTCCACTTGCGCTGATAGAAACGATTAAAAATTGGTGAAAGCTGTTCACGATTGATTCCGTAATCGGAAAGTTTTGTTTTAATATTCATTGCATTGAAGAATGATTCTGTTTCTTTAATGGCCAAATCAATTCGTTTATGCTCAGAACCTTCGTTTATAGACCAAATCCGACTCGCGTACTGAAGTAGCTTCTCCTTCTTCTCATCCCTTGTTTCGTTCAGCAACGATGGCAATACAATGGCTAAAGTAACGGCATGGTCGAGGTTAAAAAAAGCTGTAAGCTCATGCCCAATCATATGTGTAGCCCAATCAGAAGGAACCCCAACACCAATTATTCCGTTAAGAGCCATTGTGCAAGCCCACATCATTGAGGCGCGCAAATCGTAATCAGTTGGGTTTTCCAACACTTTTGACCCAATTTCAACCAAAGTTTGCAGCAAACCTTCGGCCCAACGATCCTGAACTGGTGAAAAAACTGAGTAGGTAAGATACTGTTCAATAACGTGAACGTAAGCATCCACAATACCATTCGAAACCTGGTTTAGTGGTAACGAATAGGTTGTTGTAGGATCGAGAACCGAAAACTTTGGGAAAAGTAGTGGACTTCCAAAAGCAAATTTTTCACCAGTTGAAACTCGGCTTATAACTCCACCAGAGTTCATTTCAGATCCAGTTGCCGCAAGAGTTAGCACCGTTCCTATGGGAACTGCATCATTAATTGTTACATCTCTGCCTCCGGTAAGTATTGTCCATGGGTCGCCTTGAAAATGTATGGCTGCAGAAATAAACTTAGTTCCATCAATTACGGAACCTCCCCCTACTGCTAGCAAAAAATCTATTTTTAAACTTTGAGCCAACTTAACTGCCTTCATCAAGGTTTCGTACTTCGGGTTTGGCTCAATACCTCCAAATTCAATAAGTTCGAACCCTTTTAGAGCTTCAACAACTTGTTCGTAAACACCATTTCGTTTTATACTACCGCCACCATAGGTCATTAGAATTTTTGCATTTTGAGGAATTTCGTTTGCTATACTCTCAATTTCACCCTCACCGAATAATATTTTTACCGGATTGTAGAACTCAAAATTCATCATGACTTTTCATTTTAATGTGCCTAAAAAATCTTTACATATCACACTACTAGAATAATAGGGGTTTATACTGAAGCAAAAAAAATCATTTTCTTTCCCATAAACTAAATTGTTATCAACATAACTATGTAATCCCGAAAGATAGTAATTTACTCCAAAGTTTATTATTAAAACTGGTGTAATTCATAAAAATTGATAGAAATTAAACGTGAAAACGTTTTGAAGAATTGGTGCTTTACGCTTGAATATTACAAATGCATTCACCTTTAAAATTCCAATTTCATGTGGATTCTACTCCATGAAACACTCCATTGAATCGTATGATAAATAGTTTCTAGAAATGAAAGAAGTGGGCAGCTTTGAATTATTGCAGTAATTTCTTCAGCCTATTTTAAAAAGCAAAGGGGATACCATTATGGTTAATGATAAAAAAAACGAATGCTTGTGTTAGATTACTATATAATTACCTGAATAACTTTACGAAGATCGACCAGAATAGCATCCTCCTCACGTTTATGATTAGGTTTCACTGCAACATAGAGGTAATTATCGTCTGCTTCGGCAAGAAATACAAGTTCCAACTCAGGAAGGGCAGCTACAAGGTTCTCGAATAAATCAAAATCATCAAATTGTTCGAACCCTCCTATTGAATTATATCGTATAACTGTAATTAAATCTTCAATATCTGTATCAATTATGTTACGCGCCATACGTTCGGCTAAATAGTTTCGGGCACGATTTTTTGATATTTGTAGTGTATTCATGGCAAGCAACGGTTTGGGTTTCGAGCATGCAAAAAAACTAAATTCACTCTTTACAAAGTTAATGGATTATATTACATTCGCCATTAAAAAGGGGTTATTTTTCAGGATTTGGTTTCTCTGGTAATTTATCTTGAAATTTTACTCATTCTAATGAGTTCTTTTCCTATAGTAACATCGGATATTTTAGAAACGTATATAACATAGAAAAGTGTAAATATTATGTACAAGGAGATTAACGAGTTTCTTCAGGCAAGGTCAATTGCAGTGGTTGGGGTTTCCAGAAACGAGAAATCGTTCGGAAGAACATTACTTAAAGCATTTTCCTCAAGAGGTTATAACGTGCTAGTTGTTAACCCCAACGCCGACTCGATTGACTGTTATAGCTGTTACCGGTCAATTGCTCAGCTACCGGAAAATGTTGAAGCAGCATACATTTTAAAGCGAAATGAAGTAGCCGTGCAGCTTGCCCGCGAAGCGGCAACGAAGGGTATTAAGAAAATTTGGATCCACGTTAAATGCAACTCCCCTGAATTAAAGGAAATTAGCAATGAGTACGGAGTATCGATAATTGTTGGCGAATGCTTCTATATGTGGGCTGAACCTGTAAAGGGCATTCACCGGATACATCGGTTTTTACATGATTTATTTAGCTCAGGAAAGGAAAAGAATTAGGAGGGAAAATTCCAAGTTCCAAATTTCAAATTCCAAGTTCCAAACTCCAAATTCCAAGCTTTCCTGCCCTGCCAGCCGGCAGGCTGGTGCAAGCAAGTTCAAAGATCCAAGTTCCAAGTTCCAGTTAGCAATTCCCAGTTCTCAGTTGGCAAAGGGCAGAGAACAAAGAGCAAATCCCAAACTTCACTAGTTTACTTTTTTACCAGTTTACTATTTCACTGAAGAACGAAGTCAGAAGTAGGAAGTTTGGAGTTGAAAGTTTGCCAACTGCCAACTGCCAACTGCCAACTTTCTTTACTGA
>DAOSWM010000113.1:0-6473 GCA_035380045.1 Tenuifilaceae bacterium
CTAATTCTCTCGAGTTTATGGGTGTCAATAATTTTAATTCTTCTTCCATCAAGCTCAAGAATTCCCTCATCGGCGAACGCCGAAAGGGTACGAATTGCATTTGATGTGGTCATGTTTGAGAGATTTGCCAAATCCTCACGCGATAGGTAGACCTTTATTGTTTCACTATCTTCCTCTAAACCGTAGGTGTCTCTGAGGAAAACCAGTGATTCTGCCAGACGGCCTCGAATATGCTTCTGAGTTAGGGTAACGGTACGGCTGTTTGAGAAGCCAAGTTCTGTTGCTACTGACTTGAGTATATGGTAACAGAGTAATGCGTTCGATTGTAAGATTTTTATTAAAGTTGAGCGCTCAATTTCTCCTACTACACAGTCTTCAATAGCTTCAGCAGATGCAATATGGTTTTCGTCGGCAAGCATTGCACGGTAACCAATAAAACCAATTGGTTTTGCCATGCGTACAATTTGGTCGCGGCCTCCCACACCCTCCTTAAAGATTTTTACTTTACCTTTAATCAAGCAAACTAAGGCTCTTGGAGTATCCCCGTCTCGATATATTATTTCCCCTTTTTTATAGTAAGAGCAGGTGAAACTTTTTCGCATCAAATCTTTCTCGCGGGGCTTTAGATTGTAAAATAGGGAGCAAACTCCCTCGAAAGCGTTTTGAATATCTATTGTTGGGTATGTCATAATGCTATTCTGTTTTATTCAAACGTTTGCAAAATAAATAACAGCATACATTTAAACCATTGTAAAAAAAATAACAAAAAATTTTTGAAGAGCTCAAATATACTAAAAAAATGTTTTACAGCAGAAAATGGTGAGAAGTATCATTAAAATATAATATTCAGGTTTCATTTCTCAATTGTCAATTCTTAGTTCTCCGTTTGCAAAATCCATTCGCCCACTACCTTTCGCTTTTGGTCTGTCAAACTGAAGATTGCCACTATTCTACCAATCACCAATCACTGGTTACTGAGCCCTGGGTATGTTGAAGGATTGAAGTAACCAATCACCAATTTATATTGACCTTTCGACTGCCGATAACTAATTAATACTTGGCTACCAGTGGCATTTTTCGTCCGTAACCAAAGGCTTTCGACGAAACCCGGAGAATGGGTGGAGCCTGAAACCGTTTATACTCATTTATGTTAACCAAACGAACAACTTTTTTTACAACCTCAGGGTTGTAACCTTCGGCAATAATTTCTTTTTCACTTCTGTGTCCTTCGATGTAACGGAAAAGAATTTGATCGAGTATATCGTAATCTGGGAGGGAATCCGAATCCTTCTGATCGGGTCTCAGCTCCGCTGAGGGTGGTTTGGTAATTGTATTCTCAGGAATAATTTCTCCATTTCGGTTTATGTATCGGGCCAGGGCAAAAACATCGGTTTTGTATACATCGCCCAGCACGCTTATGGCTCCGTTCATATCGCCATATAGAGTTCCGTAGCCAACTGCTGCTTCGCTCTTGTTGGAAGTATTTAGAAGTAAATGTCCAAATTTATTTGATAGCGCCATTAGGATCGTTCCTCGTACGCGCGCCTGAATGTTTTCCTCGGTAATATCTTCGGGTTTCCCTGCAAAAACATCCTTCAACCCATTGGTGATCGAACGGAAGGGATCCTCAATACTCACAGTATCGAATTGAATGCTCAGGTTTTTTGCCAAAGCAATAGCATCGTCAACCGAATGTTGGGAGGAGTAGTTCGACGGAAGGAGGAGAACCCTAATATCCTTACTTCCAAGCGCTTTTTGCGCTAGCGCAAGGGTAACTGCCGAATCGATTCCTCCTGAAAGCCCTAGGGTTGCCTTCTTGAATCCCATCTTGCTAAAGTAATCGCGAATTCCGATTACTAAAGCATCGTGAATTTGAGCAATTCTTTCCAACGGTTCCTCGTATGGCGGGTTCTTCATCAGGTCTTCGTCATCCACATCAATCACTCTGAAATCTTCCTCAAACGACTTCATCTTTACCACCATATTCCCTTCGGAGTTAAGAACCATCGAACCTCCATCGAAAACCAGGTCGGTATTTCCCCCAACCTGATTCACATTGATTACCGGGAGGCCAAACCGAGTAACATTTCCTCTAAATACGGTCAAGCGCCTTTGGTGTGTATCAACTGAGAAGGGTGATGCAGCAATATTGATCACCAAATCTGGATTTTGTTTTACCAGTTGCTCCATTGGAGAGATGGTGTACAACCTGTTTCTAGAAACTCCTGATGAGGCTGGCTGGTCGTCCCAAAGGTCCTCACAAACGGTTATTGCCAAACGTTTTCCATTGAATTCAACTGTGTTAAATTCAGTACATGGTTCAAAGTAGCGGTACTCGTCGAAAATATCGTAGGTTGGAAGTAACGATTTGTGGTGAACGCTTTCAACTTTTCCTTTATTTAGGAAGAAGGCTGAGTTGAAAAGCATTTTCCCATTCGGATTATCGTTATAACTTGGGCTACCAACTACCGCTGCAATACCCTCACATTTTTTTGCAATATCGTTTACTGCAGCCAGGCAGTTCTCAACAAACTCTTTCCTGTCGAGCAAATCGTGGGGTGGGTAACCGCAAACGGAAAGTTCTGAAAAAACAACCAGCTCAGCGCCCATTTTTTTGGCCTTGCCAATGGCATCGATTATGGTTGATTTGTTATACTCAAAATTATTAATAATGTAGTTCAGCTGGGCAAGGGCAATTTTCATAGTTAGGGCAATTGTTTGAGGTTAAAAAACCATCCCCAAACGAAGGGAGAGGGCTCCAAGTGTAATTTTTCCGTTGCTAGGTGTTGTTTTTTCATGGTCAACTTCAAAAGCGGATGTTAGTCCGTTGGTAAAGTTTAGTCCAACCTGAATGGCCGAGGGCCCACCTAACGAGTATTCAACTCCTGCCCCGAAGTAGTAAGCAACGTAGCCTAAGGGAAGCTGCTCGTTTACGATTACCTCCTTGTCAATTTTATTCCAATCCTCCCAAACATAGCCTTTAACTCGAATATTCCCAGTTAAACCAAGTTGTGCGTAGAAAGTGGCGTAGCCAATTTCGTTGGTTTTAAACTTAAAGCCAACGGGTATTGAGATGTATTGCCCCTTAACCTTTGCGCTGGCTCCAGTGCCAATGGTGTAGAGGCTATCGCGAGTTTCGATTTTAAAGTCGGGTTCGTTGTATTTTAAGTTTCCACCAGTAAAATTCACTGATGCTCCTGTAGTTATGGCGTACCTGTCGGCAAAATATTTTTCGAATGCGAATCCGGAGTTTACTCCAAAAACAGGTCCATTAGGGGTTAGTTTTTTTGTGTCAGAGGTAAACCACGAAAGTTGGGGGTCTACAAAAACACCAAAGCGAATATTTTGGGCACCTACAGAGGAAGAAAACAGAATTGCTATGCAAGCAATTAAAAGATTTCTAATTAATGTTTTCATGTGGTTAATTTCATTTTGCTATTACAAAAGTAAATAATATTTGCTCAAGTAAACTCCAATGTATGGCTTTGCCTCCAAAAATTGAACCAAAAAAAAGTGGCGTGTTTTAAATCACGTCACTTTTTGTTCCTATTTCTGTTAACGCCTAAAACAGTCCTGTGATGTTACCATCGTTGTCCACATCAATTTTTTCGGATGCGGGCTCGGCGGGTAAACCCGGCATGCGCATAATTTGTCCGGTTATTGGAACAATAAACCCTGCGCCGGCAGCCACCTCAATTTGCCTAACGGTAACCACAAAATCTTTGGGTCGGCCAAGTAGATCAGGGTTATCGGATAAAGATTTCTGCGTTTTGGCCATGCAAACTGCTACTTTATCCAAACCTAAATCGTAAACTTTCTTTAAGTCGCTTTTGGCTTGTGATGTGAAATCAACAGCCTCTGCACCGTATATTTTCTTGGCAATGGTTTCTATTTTCTTTTCGGGGGTCCAATCCCAATCGTAAAGTACTTTATGTTGACATCCGCACGAAGGTGCAATTTTTGCTACCTTTTCGGCCAGATCAATTGCGCCTTCACCACCTTTCCCCCAAACATCAACCACCGAGACGGGAACGTTCAGCTCATCGCAAACTTTTTTTATTACTTCAATTTCTTCTTCGGTATCGGAAGTGAACCGGTTTATGGCAACAATGGGGCAGATTCCAAAAACGCCCATGTTTTCAACGTGCTTTTGAAGGTTAGCAACGCCTTTCTTCAATGCTTCTACGTTTGGTTGGGAAACCTCTTTAACCGGAACTCCACCATGATATTTCAGGGCACGAATTGTGGCAACCAAAACAACCGCATTTGGTGAGAGACCCGATGACGCACATTTAATGTCAAGAAACTTTTCGGCTCCCAAATCGAAGCCGAAACCTGCCTCCGTTACAACGTATTCACTCAGCGACAGCCCCATTTTTGTAGCAACCACAGTATTGGTTCCCTGGGCAATGTTGGCGAATGGCCCGCCATGAATAATGGCTGGAGTTCCTTCTATTGTTTGAACAAGATTTGGAAGCATTGCATCCTTTAGCAATGCGGCCATTGCTCCTTCTGCCTTCAGGTCGCGAGCATAAATTGGCTTCTTATCGTAGGTGTAACCCACAAAAATATTGCCCAACCGCTTCTTTAAATCCTCCATGTTTTCGGCAAGACAAAGGATTGCCATTACTTCCGACGCAGCAGTTATATCGAATCCGGTTTCGCGGGGGATACCTGATGCTGTTCCTCCTAAACCAATCACAATATCACGCAACGACCTATCGTTCATGTCCATTACTCGTTTCCAATGAACCGTTCGTGGATCGATGTTCAGCGAGCGGGTTTTGCTTTGAATGTTATTGTCGATAATTGCAGCCAGAAGGTTGTGCGCTTTCTCAACCGCTGAAAAATCGCCCGTAAAGTGCAGGTTTATATCCTCCATCGGGAGAACTTGTGAGTAACCTCCTCCTGTTGCTCCTCCCTTTATCCCAAAAACCGGACCCAACGAGGGCTCGCGGAGTACAACGGTAGTTTTTTTCCCAATTCGGTTCAGTGCTTGCGACAAACCAATGGATACAGTAGTTTTTCCCTCCCCCGCTGGTGTAGGAGAAATTGCCGACACCAGAATCAGCATGTTCTGGTTTAGGTTTTTATGGTCGATAAGTTTAAGCGGGAGTTTTGCCTTGTACTTCCCGTACGGAATCAAATCGTCCTGATTTATTTTCAACATATTGGCAATTTCCGTAATGGGTTTCATTTTAACCTTACGGGCAATTTCAATGTCTGTCATATTTTTCTTTTTTTAAAAGGTTAGCGACTGAATCATATAAAAATAACAATTTTTTTGCCCATAGGTTGAAAAAAGTTAATCAAAAAAGACTTTAAAATGTAAATAACATCCTTCATTTTGTTTTTTTTTGATGGTTTATAAAGGTTTCCTTCCATTTAAGTAAAATTAATTTACCCTCGAAATCGTAATTTTTGAACATTTCCTCCTATAAATTGAGCAGAAGTATGGCGATTGCCGTCCCCCAATGAAATATCAACCCTACTTTCATTTCATTTCCGTTAACTCAAAAACGATAGCTGCCTGCTTTGTTGATGTTGATTTGGACGACAACGAAACCCTCGTTTTTGTTGGCCATAACCTGGAGGGAATAATTTAAAAAAATGAAGGAAATAGTTGGGGAAAGGTTTTGGGGAATTAACATGTAGAACATAAAAAACCTCCACAAAGGAGGTTTCTATTATGAATTTCTCTAGTTAAAAATTTTATTTTACTTCAACCTTAATGATATTGGGTTGTATTCAACATTTTTAAGTCCAATAATCCCGAATATTGTTTCCCCTTTCTGAATATCACGATACAAGATATTATACTCATTTAATTCTTTCATTAACTTTTCGTTAGCTGATGCTGCCGTAAGCATGTTGCCTATTGTTAAACCCGGACCAAGAATAAGCCCTATTCTATAAGTTTCAGTTTCAGAACCAGTTGTAACATACAGGTTTAAAAAACTGAATAATAGATATGGAAGGTACCCAGGTACAATTTGTTTGATATTACTATGTATTGAAACCGGTTCCATCGGGAAAACTTGGTTTTGTCCTGAGTAGAAAAGTATATCACGATTAACATTTATTACAGTGTCGGTATTGTTGGTAATTTTGATTGCAATAACCTTTATTCCTTTTGAATTTTCTTTTTTTGAATATTTTTTATTTCCCCTTTCATTCAAAACATCATACTTATACGAAAGACTAATACCATCCTCAAGATTATGTGCGCCATAATTCAAATTGGTTGGTTTAATTGGTTTGTAAGTAGCAGCGCAACTTCCAAGTAAAAAAGGAATCGCAAAAATCATTAAATAATTAAGTGAACGCTTCATTTTAAAACTAGGTTAATATGTTTTTTTAATAATTATTTATAAAAAGCTCTCAAAGAAAATTATAAAAAAAAACCTCCGCAGTTTGCGAAGGTTTTGTGGGAACTGCTGGATTCGAACCAGCGACCCCCTGCTTGTAAGGCA
>DAOSWM010000114.1:0-6363 GCA_035380045.1 Tenuifilaceae bacterium
AAAAATCCGATGGAGACGAGGTTATCGTAACCAATATTCGGCACTACGAATCGTTGCTGCGGGCGCATGAAAATATACTCAGAGTGAGCGCTGGCTTAAAAAGCCAAATTCCAACCGACCTCATTGCAATGGATATTAGGCAGGTACTTCACTACCTTGGCGAAATTACTGGTGAAATTACTACAGATGAGGTACTTGGATCTATTTTTTCCAAGTTTTGCATCGGAAAGTAATTTTTCAGGATAATGTGACAATATTTCGGTCAGCCTATTGGCTGAAAGGCGGTTAATCTAAATAAGTTTTCTATTCCTCGCTTGTGATTTGTTGAATGGCTTTATCGAGTTGTAACGATTTTAATCTCAGAAAATGGTTCAGGGCATTGTTTATTAAATCCTCAGCAGGTTCGCCGAGGTAGCGCGAAAGTATGCTGAACTTCTTGAGGATAAGAGGATCGATGTTTACGCTTGGTTCAAGGTTTGCTTGTGGAACATCCTGCATCCTGGGTGTAGAGTCTTCCTTCTCAACTTCTTTCAGGTACTTGGTGCTTGAAAGCAGAGCTTTCTGAATGTCGTTGATGGTATGCTTACTTTTTGCCATAGCGTTTTATGAGTTCGTTAGCAAAATCTTTAAAATCGTCGGCTCCTCTGCTTTTGGGAGCATAATCAAAAATGGTTTGCCTAAAAGCAGCCGATTCCATAAGTGCAATATCCTGCCTAATGTAGGTATTAAATAGTTTCCCAGCAAAATTATCATTTTGCGAAAGATTTGTAATAACGGCTTGACTAAATTTGGTTCGGTGAGCAAGTTTAATGAATAGTATGCCAGCAAGCTCAAGCGATGGGTTCATCCTCTTTTTTACTTTCTCAGATATAAGCATGATTCGGTCGAGCCCAATAAATGCAAAGTTTTCAGCTTGCATGGGAACAATGAAATATTGTGCTGCAACTAAGGAATTTGTGCTGAGAGTATTAAGACTGGGAGGGCAGTCGATTAGGATGTAATCGTAGCTATCCTGAACCTTTTCAAGTTCTTCCTTAAGCATGTATTCTCTTCCAGGTTCGTTGTTTAGTTGAAACTCAATATCTAGTAACTTTTCTGTTGAGGGAATCGCATCAATTCCACCATTCTGAACTATGGCTTCGTTAATGGAGCAGTTCCCTAAAAGTAGGTCACCAATTCCCTGTGAGGTGGTTTCTATTCCTAGGGCTGAGGTTAGGTTGCATTGGCTATCGAGATCGATTAGAAGAACTTTTTTCTTCTTCCTAACCAGCGCAGCACCCAGATTTAGAACAGTTGTGGTTTTCCCTGTTCCTCCCTTGTTATTGATAATTGTAAAAACTAAAGCCATAGTTAATATTATTGTTCACGCCTAAGATATAAAATATTTACAAATTATGGCATAGGTTCCATTCTTATAGTTCATTTTTAAAACTTATATTAGCAAGTGAAATGAAACTACTATAATCTGAATAGTTTTCGTACCATTTATCTATTAGTAAGCCAATCAGACATTTAAAATGAATCCTTTCCTCCAGGTAGTAGCCAGCGATTTAATGGAACGATTTAATGGAAATTTAGAGAATGTAACCCTCGTATTCCCAGGTCGACGAGCCACTCTTTTCTTTAGCAACTATTTATCGAAATTGATAAGAAAGCCTGTATGGCAACCCCAAAGCATAACGTTAAGCGAATTAATGTATAAACTCTCGGGGCTAATTAGAGACGATCATTTTAGCCTAGTTGCCAGACTTTATCAAGTATTTAAAAGCGTTAGAAGTTCCGATGAGTCGTTTGATTCCTTCTTCTTCTGGGGCGAGGTTATGCTATCAGATTTCGACCAAATTGATAAGTACCTTGTAGATTACGAGAAACTATTCTCTAACGTAAAGGATATTAAGGAAATAGAAGAGAGGTTTGGTGGGCTTTCGCCAGAGCAGAAGCAAATACTTGAGAGCTATTTGGGTGTTATTTCAAATAATTCTGATTCGGAGTTAGTTCATAACTATCAATCAATTTGGAAAGTTTTAGGAAGAATATATAATTCATTTCGTGAGTTACTCCTTAAGGAGGAATTGTGCTACGAGGGTCTTGCATACCGCATGGCAGTTGAGAACATTAAGTCGAACATAAATAGTTCGTTAATTCCTGATAACATTGTGTTTGTTGGCTTTAATGCGCTAAATACATGTGAACAGGAGCTTTTTATGCATTGTAGAAAAAATAATGAAGCACTGTTTTACTGGGATTACGATCTTAGGTTCGTAAAAGAATGCGATCACGAAGCAGGAACTTTTATTCGTAATAATCTAACTCTTTTTCCCAACGCCATTTCCGAGGACGCTCTATGTGATAATCCCGTTTCAAGAGATATTAGGATTATAGCAGCTCCATCAACCGTAACCCAAGCAAAGGTTATCCCAAATATTTTGAGCGAAATAGAACAGCAAGGAGGAAAACTAAACGAAACAGCTGCGATTGTTTTCCCAAAGGAAAACATGTTGATGCCTGTAATTCAATCTATTCCTGAATCGGTTGAAAAGTTGAATGTAACCATGGGCTATCCACTAAAAGAAACCCAGGCATACAGCTTAGCAGAGAACTTAATCAGATTGCATATAAGCATTCGAAGAGCGGACGATAACACTGCAAGCTACTACTATAGGAACGTTATTGCGTTACTAAACCACCCATACATTAGAATTTGTGAGCCTGAACAAGCGAAGCAGCTCGTTTTAAAAATAAAAATTACTAATGAGTTTTATCCATCACACGATTCATTGTCTGTTTCTCCATTACTGAACAAAGTGTTTTCTCCTGCAGCGAATTTGGAGGAGCTTTGCACAAATATTCAGGATGTTGTATGTATTGTAGCTCAGCGAATTGCAAAGCAACTTACTGAAAACAGTGGCAGTAATATCAGCAAAATTGAACTTGAATTTCTTTATGCGTTGCAAAAGTGCATGGTGAGACTCAAAGGGGTTGCATCGTCGAATAGTTTTTCCGTTTCGCCAAAAGTTTTTCTACAAGTATTTCGCAAAGCTTTCGTACAGGAAAGGGTTTCGTTTGTTGGCGAACCATTAGAGGGATTGCAACTTATGGGTTTTCTTGAAACCCGTGCTCTCGATTTCGAGAGCGTTGTAATACTCTCATTCAACGATGATACCATTCCTGGCCGCAATCATTCTGTATCGTTCATTACACCATCGTTGCGCACTGCGTACGGATTGCCCGATTTTCGCCATCATGATGCAGTTTACGCCTACTATTTTTATCGTTTGCTCCACAGAGCAAAGAATGTGTTCCTTGTTTATAGTAGCCGAACAGAGGGGCTCACTTCTGGTGAACCAAGCCGCTTTGCCCTTCAACTCAAGTACGAATCGATGTACGGGAAGGTAAATACTATTCCCGTCAATTTTCACGTTGATATAAAACCTGCAACGCCTATCTCCATTGAAAAAACACATTCAGTAATTTGCGATTTAACTTCAAATCTTTTTAAAAATGAAATAGGTGTAGTTCTGTCTCCCAGTGGATTGGCAACTTATATTTCGTGCCCGCTAAAATTCTATTTTAGGTATGCTGTTGGAATTGAAGAGCCCGATGAAGTTTCGGAGGAAATTGGTGCTCCCGAGTTTGGCACCATTGTTCATGAGGTAATGGAGGTTTTATATAAGCATTTTGAGGGTAGTTTGGTTACGCAAAGCGATATAAAATCAATACTCGACGATAAGAGCAGAATTGAACAAGTGCTTGACGCATCGTTCTCAAAACTATTCTTTAAGAGTAGCACAAGGATAGGTACTAATAATATTTCGGGGCGAAACCTTTTAGCACGTAACGCCATGATGTACACCATAAAAAGAATTCTGAGTGTAGATTTAAAGCGTGCTCCTTTCCACCTAATTTCACACGAGCAGAAAGTGTACCACAAAATTGAGTTGAGCAGTACCGATATTGAACAAGACTTGTATTTAGGAGGAATTATCGACAGGCTTGAAAGGAGGGAGGGAACCCTTCAAATAATCGATTATAAAACTGGAAACTATAACGACAAGAAGCGAAAATTCAAATCAGTTACAGATCTGTTTAATACACAACAAATTGATAATGTTAAGGAGGTTTTCCAGATTTTCTGTTATAGCCTGGTAAAATATTACGAGAATGATAACGAGGCAATAAAACCGTGTCTTTGGTTTGTAAAAGGAGTAAAACCAGGAGAAAATCCAAACGTTCTGGTGAGGAGCGATTCGAAGAAGTATGTAGAAGTTGAGGATTTTAGAGGGTTCTCATCCGAATTTCAGTTGCATCTGAACTCGTTGGTTGAGGAAATCTTTGATTCTTCGATTCCTTTCACTCAAACCGATAAGTTGAACAGATGTAAAAGCTGCCCATACAAAAGCATTTGCGGAAGAGGTTGATAATCTTTGAATTTTTATTTCCGTTTTCTAAAAGAATTTCTAATTTTGATACCAAACAAAAAGGAATGGCAAGAAGCTTTGAATCTTTTAGGCTGCAGGTTGTTGACAAACCCTTCTACAGAAACGACGGATTTTCAACTTCAAAAACAGCTCACGTAACAATTTTTAATAAGGAAGGAAAACTACTGGAGGAGCAGGTTTATGGCTTACCCAAACTCGATGAGATATACGATTTAATTGGGGAGGGAAAAGAAATTAACCTCGATAACTGCTTCGTTCAGGGATTTTCCCTAACAGCATGCCGCCGATACTTAATTCAGGATAAAATAGCCGAGATTGATATAAACGGATTCTCCGCTCAAAACGCTTTCTTTCATTCACCATACGAGATTGATTTCTCATATTCAAGACTTACAGGAGAAAGTTTCAATTTAAAAGGTTCAACGTTTGTAAGTTCAGGATTAGTTTTCACTTCATCCAAATTCATTTGCAGAGAAGCTACATTTTACGATGCATACTTTAAGGTTGATCGATTCATGTTCAACCTTATTGAAATTGAAAGCGAGGAAATAACGTTTAAAAACTGCCTCTTTTTTAACGGGGTTAAGGATTTTGTCGATACCGATTTCGGCAACGGGGTGGTTAGCTTTATCAATACCGATTTTGGAGGTGGCGATGTTTCGTTTGTAAATACTCGTTTCAACGATAGCGAAGTGAGTTTTAAGGTAAGTAGTTTTGGAGGTGGAAAAGCGGACTTTCGCTTTGCAAAGTTTGGCAAAAAGGCCGTTTCGTTTGATCAAACCGACTTTGGTGAAGGGAAAATCGATTTCAGGAATGTGGAGTTTGGAAAGGGAAGAACAAGTTTCAACCGATGCGTGTTTTCCAATGGTGAGGTTTCGTTTGATGGGGCTGAAGTTAACGATGGTAAGGTTACCTTTCTAAAATCGCATTTTGGTGCAAACCTGGTTTCGTTTGAACTATTTCAGGGGTTCAACTCCGATTTAATATTTGATAAAGTTATTTTTCCGGGGAATGTAAGCTTCCTTAATGGGATTTTTAAGAATCTGATTCTCACATCATGCCAGTTCAATGGAACGGTTAATTTGCATGTTGAGAAGGCAGAGGAAATTAATCTTTCAGGCTGTATTGCCCGCGATATAGTTGATTTCTATTCCCACGGCGAGGCACCAAAACTCGACAGGTTGAAACTTACCGGTTTCAGGCTTTTAGGAAAATTATACGTTCAATGGGATGCTAATAACCTTAAAAGCCTGGTGTATAGTCAGACAGATTCAGATTGGTCAGACAAGTCTGACCAATTTCGGGTACTAAAGCAAAATTTTAGCGACCTTGGGCGCTACGACGATGAGGACAAGGCGTATGTTGAACTTATGCGCTGCCGGCAAAGGCACTTGCTTGGTGAGGATATTAAGGGAACCTTTTTCTCTAAGCTGATAGCATACCCAAAAATGTTTTTTAAGCTACTCATTTTCGACTGGATGGGATTATATGCAACTTCACCTGCAAGGGTAATAGTAAGCATTCTTTTTGTTCAGGTATTTTTCTCGTTCCTTTTTTCAGTTTTCTCATTGCTAGGATTGGGCGAGGTTTACACAGGAATGGAAGATCAACCAATGCTGTTTTTTCGTTCACTTTATATGTGTGTGATAACATTCTTTACCGTAGGTTATGGTGAATTTGTACCTACCGGTTACTCTCGTATTCTAAGCGGATTGGTAGGGTTCATGGGAGTATTCCTAATGTCGTACTTCACGGTCGCATTTGTACGAAAAATTCTCCGCTAAATGCAATTTTTTTTCGTGTTTAAAGGATTTTTGCTATTTTTGCGCCCGTTATAACGGTCCGGTAGCTCAGTTGGACAGAGCAACAGCCTTCTAAGCTGTGGGTCACAGGTTCGAATCCTGTCCGGATCACTGGAAAAGTC
>DAOSWM010000115.1:0-6294 GCA_035380045.1 Tenuifilaceae bacterium
AAGTTGTTCGATTGACCATCGGAAAAGATAAAGTATCCGGTCCAGTTATTCAGGTTATAGTTCTGTATGCTTAGCTCGTTGTAGAATGTGAAATAATCGTCAGGAAACTTTAGCCTTGTCCCAATACCAATAGCTCCCCCCGTAACTTTCATATTCTGGTCGGTTCTTTGGTAAAAAATGCTTCCGGTATTTTGTATGGTATGATAAACTGAGACAGTAAAATTGGTTGGCTTTTTACCACCAAGCCAAGGCTCTACAAATGAGAGGCTGAAAGCTTTATAGAACGAACCGTTAGTTTGTGCACGCAAACTGAGAGTTTGGCTATCGCCTGAGGGGATTGGGCGCCATGCTTCTTTGTCGAAAATTCGTTGAATGGAGAAGTTCGAGAATTTTACTCCCACTGTTCCAACAAACATGTTGGCTCCCCAACCTCCCGATATTTCTAACTGGTCGTTTGCTTTCTCTTCAACAATGTATCGTAAATCAACGGTACCATCGGCCATGTTTGGAATAGGCTTAATGTCAAGTTTCTCAGGATCGAAGTGGCCTAAGTTTGCCAACTCTCTAATGGAACGAGTAATGTTTGTTTTACTAAATAAATCTCCTGGTTTCGAGTATAGTTCTCTTCGAATAACTGATTCGTGGGTTTTTGTATTTCCTACAATAAAAATATTATTGATTGTAGCCTGATCGCCCTCGTATATTCTCATTTCAATATCGATGGAGTCATTTTCTGCTCTAACTTCAACGGGCTCGAGGTTAAAGAATAGGTACCCGTCATCCATATAAACGGTAGAAACAGAATTTTCGTCGATAAATAGTCGTTCGCTAAGTAGTGTTTTATCGTATACATCCCCCTTCCTAATCCCTAACACCTCGTCGAGGGCTTCGTCGGGGAGTTTGGTGTTGCCTACCCATTTAATGCTTCGGTAGAAGTATTGAGGGCCTTCCTCAACAAATAGTTTGATTCCAATTCTATTTTCAACGGTTGGGAAAATGGTATCGTTAGTAATTTTTGCATCTCTATAACCGTTCTCGTTGTAAAACTCGATGAGTTTTAGCTTGTCGTCTTCAAAGTCGCTCTCAATAAATTTTGATGCTTTAAAAATATTCCAGTCCCTACGTTTGGTATTCTTCATGGCTCTGCGTAAACGTTGGTCGGTGAAAACAGAATTTCCTTCAAAGGTAATATCGCTTATTTTTATTTTGGAATGTTTATCAATGGCAAGAGTAAGCCTCACGCCTTTGGCAACAATGGTATCATTTTCAAGAATTACATCAACCTGGGTGTTAAGAAATCCTTTTGACCCGAAATGTTTTTTGATAAGCCTCACAGAGTTGTCGAGAATATTTTCGGTAGCTTGACCTCCAATTCGTAGGTTGACCAAATCACGTACGTCTTTAACTTCACTTTTTTTTACACCCGTAATTTCAATGGCACTTATCCGAGGAAGTTCCTGTAGGTATATGTCGAGATAGATATCCTGTTGCTCAATTTTTGTTGCAGAAATTTTTACGTCGGAAAATAGTCCTTGATCCCAAAGTTTATGAATTGCACGTGTTATATCATCGCCTGGTGCATTGATGGTATCGCCCATTCGAAGTCCGCTAATTGAAATTAACACGTTTGGATCGAGAAAGTTAACTCCTGAAACTGTTATCCCTTTAATACAGAAATCCTCAGGATTACTGTATGATAGCCGGTTTGATTGTGAAAAAGATATTGTGGTATATAGAATTAAGGCAAGGGTTGTTAGGCAAGTTTTCTGAACCATAGATATTAGTTTGCAAAAATAAGTAATTACATAACGATATTTGACTTAGTTCAGTATTTGAAAATAAACTAAGTTTCAATAATCCGCACAAATGTAGCAAAGTGATTTGTGTGTTACAAGTTAAAAAAGTATAAAAAATGGGTTAAAGTTGGTCGCTTATTTTTCCATAGCGTCTTTCTCTGCCTTGATAACTAATAATTGCAGCATAGAAATCGTCCTTTGAGAAGTCGGGCCAAAGTACATTGGTGAAGTATAACTCGGAGTATGCTATTTGCCACAGCAGGAAGTTGCTTATTCTGTATTCCCCACTGGTTCTGATTAGCAAATCGGGATCGGGGATTTCGGAGGTGTAGAGGTACTCTCCAAATTTCTCGTTTGTTATGTTGTTTATATCGATATTCCCTTTTGAAATATCTTTAGCAAAATCCATTGCTGCGTTCAGTATTTCATCGCGGGAACCGTAGCTAATGGCAATGTTTAGTACAAGCCCGGTGCAACTTTTTGTCTGTTCCTTTGCCCAAATAATCTTTTTCTGGATCGCATCGGGGAGTAGGTTCTGATCTCCAATTGTTTTAAGCTTAATATTGTTTTTTATTAGGGTATTTATTTCTGAATCTATTGTTTTAGAGAGTAAAGCCATAAGGGCATCTACTTCTGTTTTGGGACGTTTCCAGTTTTCTGCGCTGAATGCGTACAGTGTAAGGTACTTGACTCCAATTTGTGCGGCAGCTTCGGTTGCTGCACGAACCGCTTTTACAGCATTTTGATGCCCAAAAACTCTTGGTTTACCTTTTTGTTTTGCCCACCTGCCATTCCCATCCATAATTATTGCCACATGGGTTGGAATCTTATCGGGATTTATTTTTGTTACTAGTGACATATATGATTTATTGTTACCTGTATGTAGGACATAATTCGCTACTATTCTCGAGCCGGTAAGTTACGAATAATCCGGCAATACCAAACCAGTCGTTATTATGAATGAACGATTTTCTGATATCGGTAATGTTTACGTGCCCATCAATGTTATCGTTAAAGGTTTTGTGCAGTCTCCACTCGCCTCCAAAGGTAAATCGCCCTCGGGGCGAATATTTCACACCAAACCCAATGGGTATATGAGGAAACAGCGAGGAACCTTCGTATGCAACTCCAATACCCAGCAGTAGGTAGGGTGAAAAGTTTTGTTTTTCGTGCTGCCGGCTGTCGAACGACATGAAGTTAATCTCCCCATCGAGCTCGAGCGCTAGTAGCTGTTTGCTGAAAGGTTCGGTGGAAATTGGATTGTAAACAGCATCGCTCTTTGGCGACCCTTTTAGCCATCCGTACGATGCCGAAAGTCGTAGCGTGTAAAAATCATTGAAATTGTACTTACCCAAAATGCTGAATAGTGGCGATGGCTGGTAGAACTGGGTTCCAGGGTTGTAGTCACCCAAATAGTAGGATGTGCCAGCAAGCAAGCCAATATCCTTTCGTTCCTGCGAAAATCCGAACAAAGTATAAGATAGGCATAATGCCAAAAGAAAAATCCTCATGAAAATATATTGCTTGATTTAGAGTAGACGTTTGCGCCGGATTCCAATGTTTGGTTTGCGAGTTTGTTGAATTTTGTAGTTGAAGAGTATTGAAAAGGAGTAGTACACATCGTTATGCTTTGAGTAGGGAGAGGTGTACCCATCAAGGTAGTCAGTGAAAGTGTATCTACCAGTTAGCTCTAACCCTAAACTTATTTTGGGAATTAAAGCGTATTTGAAACCAATTCCAGCGGGGATAACCATGGTAATGTGCTTATCACCATTATATCGAGGAGATGATTGAAGCAATTCATCGGGATTTACCGAATAGTATGAACCTCCTAAACCAGCAAATACGTACAAACTGTAAGGTTGTTTGAAATGTCTCAAGCCACCTCTAACCTGCATTATGGAGTAGTAGTAGTTCTCATCGCTCTCGGGGATAATGTAGTATTCAGCAATTGCAGTAATCTCATTCACAACGGTTGAGAACGAAAGTTCCCTTCCCTCATTTCGAGAACCATCATCCTCTTGAGTAATGTAACCTATTTGATAGGTTGCTTTTACTTGAAAAGGTTTTGTTATATGATACCTTGCACCACCAATAAACCCGGGTCTTAGTTTAGCCAGGTTAATATCTTTAAGACCTAATAGGTTTGATGCATCTGCAGTCCCTCCAATATCTCCGAAATACTGGAACCCTGATAACCCACCAAATATTTCTAAACGAGCCGACTTCCACGGTTGTGAGAAACCATAGGAACAAGTTAATACCATTGCTAATACTGCGATGTATTTTTTCATCGGATAATTTGGTTACAACAAATATATAAAAAAATGCAAAACTAGTTGTTTTATACGAAATAACTTTTTTCAAAGGTATAAAACATATAACATAATTTATACCATTTTAGTTTCAAAATGTTCAAAAATTTCTTTGATCAGCACCCCACATAAGCTTACTTCTAAGGGTTTTGTAATATGTATCACCATTTATGTTGACAACACCCACACAAAACGGAGCCTTGGTTATTGTTATTGTCAATGGTGCGGGAATTGTTTTTTCCTGGGAATCGATGGACATAAGAATTTTTTGGGATCTTGATGTAGCCTCTAGTATAAGTTCGGATTGATCAGGAATTATCAACGGTCTAACAGTGAGGTGGTGTGGTGCAATTGGTGAAATACAGAAAACATCGGAGTTGGGGGTTATTATTGGTCCGCCAACGCTTAACGAGTAAGCGGTAGAACCTGTAGGGGTTGCCACAATTAGCCCATCAGCCCAGTACGTGGAAAGGTACTCGCCGTTTATATATGCTTTTATGGTAATCATTCCTGTTCCTTCTTTCTGGAGCGTGATGTCGTTAAGTGCGTACGGGAAATTCCCAAATGCATTGTTATTCAGCTCAACTTTTAGCACCGAACGCTCTTCAACAACGTACTGGCCAGCAATTAGCAGGTCTAATGCTTCTGTTATCCTATTCGATGAGATATGGGCAAGAAAACCTAACCTTCCGAAATTAATTCCTGCAACGGGAACGCATGAGTCCTCAATGAAGGAGACTGATTCAAGGAATGTTCCATCGCCGCCGATGCTTAGCATTAAATCGGCACTATTTTTAACCTCATCGGGGATAGTGAAAAGCGATTTGGCTTCGATGGTTACATCGAAGGTCTCTTTTAAAAAGTTATTGAATGGCTCGAAAACAATAGTTTCAATTCCTTGCTCCTGAAGTTTATCACGGAGTATCAGAATATTTTTGTAGTGCTCCTGGTCGATTCTTTTGCCGTAGAGTGCAATAACCATTTTTAAATTATTAGTCGGTTAAAAAGGGCGTGCCAAAATGCAGAAAAAAACCGCTTTCACCAAATTTATTCACTGAATATTCAACTCGTAAAATGGCGTCGTAGTATGCCACAAAGTATAGTCCGGTTCCAAGCCCGTATAAAAAATCTCCCTCAAGCGTATTGTTTGGTTGGCTATTACTGTCGCGTTTAACCCATCCAGTATCGCCAAAAAGGCTCCAGTAAATGGCAAGGTGCGCTTTCTTAAACTTCCCTTGTGGCACCATTGGCAGGTTTACAACCCTTGTGGGTAGAATCTCAAATTTAAGCGAGTTCTTATTGATCATGAAAGTTGAACCGTTGGTTACATAGTACTCAAACCCCCTTATATAGTTGCTGAAACCCACTGCTTCGTTCAGAAAGTAGGGCAGGTTGCTATCGGTGCTGATTTTGGCCATGAAGTCTATGCCTCCATAAAAACGGGGAAGGATGGGCTGGTAGTATCGGGCTGAGAACTGGGTGTACCAAAGGGAAATATCTTCTGAGCGGAATAAACCTTGTCGCGCCATCTCCACGTCGAAGTAGTAACCGGAGAGCGGGAATATTCTCGAATTGCGCTTATCGAGAACCACCTCGAACTTAACCTGTGAGTAGGAGAAATTTGTACTTCCATTACCAAAATAGGTGGGATTCAGCAGGGCAATGGTATCGGCAATTGAAGCACGAATGTGGCTGGCAGTTAACCTATGGTACCAGTAATGTTTAGGTCGATACTGGTAGGTTATTTCCGAAAGGAAAACCTTTCGTGCCGTGCCACGGTCGAGTTTGAAGTACTGTGGCTCGTTTCCTGAAGTTATGAACGGTATTTCATTGTTTGTGGCAAAGTATGTCCATGAGGTAATTCCATGCTTGTTTTCCCTATCCAGGCTATGGGTTTTGTACTGTAGCGCAATCTGGTTCCGGTATCCTACTACCAATCGTAACTTTACCTGATCGCGCATTCCCCGAAAGTTATCAACTCGTAGGTACCCTCCCAGGTTTACCCGGGTAAAATTTCCCTCTTTAAGAAAAACGCTAAGGTTTCGGTCGGCATACTCGAAAATGGGAATAGGCCAAATATACCAACGTTCTTCAACGTTTATATTTGCTAAAAGGTTGTTTTTTGTAGTATCAAATGATACGTACACGAAGTTAAAAAGAAGTGTATTTTCAATATTTTCTTT
>DAOSWM010000116.1:0-6184 GCA_035380045.1 Tenuifilaceae bacterium
GTCGCCGTCAATAATTGCGGAAAGGTTGTAGAGCGTAAGGTTTATTCTATGGTCGGTAACCCTACCCTGTGGGTAGTTGTAGGTTCTGATTTTTGCTGAGCGATCGCCGGTTGATACCATGGTTTTCCGTTTCGACGAAATTTCGTCGAGGTATTTCTGGTACTCAAGGTTGTATAGGCGGGTACGGAGTTCTATAAGCGCTTTATCGAAATTTTTTAGCTGCGATTTTTGGTCCTGGCACTGCACCACAATTCCGGAGGGAATATGTGTTAATCGGATTGCCGAGTAGGTAGTGTTCACACTTTGTCCGCCGGGCCCAGAAGCGCAAAAAGTATCCTTGCGGATATCCTCCATTTTCAGGTCAATATCGAATTCTTCGGCTTCAGGTAGCACGGCAACAGTTGCTGCCGATGTATGAACCCTTCCTTGGGTTTCGGTTTGTGGTACACGCTGAACCCTGTGAACACCCGATTCGTACTTTAAAATTCCATAAACGCCGTTCCCTTTTACGCTAAGCACAACCTCCTTATAGCCACCAACGGTTCCTTCGGAAAAGTGGTTTACTTCAAATTTCCAACCTCTGTTCTCAATGAACTTTGTGTACATTCTGAAAAGGTCGCCTGCGAAAATGCTTGCCTCATCGCCTCCGGTTCCGGCTCTAATTTCCAGCACTGCATTCTTGCTATCCTGTGGGTCGGCAGGAACAAGCAGCAGTTTAATTTCCTGCTCAAGGGTTTCCTGTTCTTCCTCAAGGGTTTCGAGCTCCATTTTTGCCATTTCGCGCATCTCCTCGTCCTTCTCGGTGGTGAGAATGCTTTTTGCCGACTCAATGTTGCTCAGGATGTTCTTGTACTTGTCGTAGGCTTCTACTATTGGTTCCAGCTCACGATACTCCTTGTTCAGGCTGATGTACTTTTTCATATCGGCCATCACAGCGGGGTCGGTAATTTGCTGGCCAATCTCCTCAAATTTTCTTCTAAGCCCTTCCAGCTTACTAAGTATGGTATTTTCGCTCATATGTTTACTAAAATTGGTGCAAATTTAGCTTTTTTATTCGGTATTTTATTGAATGAATATATTTAGGAGGGGTGTGTTTAAGAGATTTTTTCAGCGGGTAACTCTTCGATATTTTTTTAGATTAAAAATAATTGAGGTTGCCAATGCAGTTATGTAGGTAATTGTAGTTATTGCATTTGCTGAATTGTCTGATAAAGTAATCGAAAGTACCCTCTGCAAAAGGTATGCTACGTAAGAGGATGTGTTTGGCTCTTTGCCAAGTATCTCTAGCACATTCCAATGCCAGTCGGTAAGCGGACAGTATCCCAGCCCGAAAAAAATGCCGAGAATAGTCCAAGAGCCACCTGTAAGCATGAGTAGAATTAAATTCGCTTTGCGCAGGGGTTTCCATATCCAACCAAAAAGGTTGAACAGAATGAGCAGCGAATGGAAAACTGTGAAAAACCAATCGAGAATTCCGTATATCATTTTAAATATAAATAAAAAACCCTGCAAAGGAATATCTTCACAGGGCTATGTGTAACGTTTACAAACTATTCGCTGGTCATAATAAAGAGCGGAAGCATTTCGAAGCTTTTGTAGAATGGTCTGAGCCTTTCGGTGTTGTAGAACTTTGAAACGTTAACCAGCTTCTTTTGGCTTGTTACCACGTCGATAGGCATGTTGTCGTAACGTCCATTTTTCAGAACCACGAGCCTTCCATGAACTCCCTTAAGAATAAGGTCGAGCGCAAGGTTTCCGAATGCCATTGGAACAATGGAGTCGATGGCATCGGGTTCTCCACCGCGCACCAGGTAGCCAAGTTTTTGGGTAATTGTGTTTATCGATTTTCCATGGTTGTACTTCCCGGAGAGTTCCTTGATTTTTTTGGAAACAACATCGCCAATTCCACCGAGTTTTAGGTGACCGTAGGCATCAACTTCGGTGCCTTCTACCATCATTTTGTCCATTCCACTAAATGTTGCTCCCTCACTAACCATAACCGAGGAGTAGCGGCTTGGGTATGAGTTTCGGTCTTCAACCAGAAGTTTGGTTAACAGGTCAATATCAAACTTATGCTCAGGAATAACGCAGCGATTGGCAACTCCAGCCATGGTTGGTAGCATGGCGGTAAAACCTGCATAGCGCCCGAAAACTTCCATTACCAGAATCCTTTCGTGTGAGCCAGCAGAAGTTCTCAGAATATCGGTCATGGCTATAGTTCTGGTAATACACGTGCTAAAACCAATGCAGTAGTCGGTTCCCGGAACGTCGTTATCCATGGTTTTTGGAATTGCAATTACCTTTGCACCCTCCTTGTAAAGCCTAACACCGTAGCTTAGTGTATCGTCGCCCCCAACGGGAATGAGGTAGTCGATTCCAAGGAAATCAACATTTTTTAAGACTTCTGGGGTTAAATCGTTTACCTCTTTCTTGTACTTTTCTTTAAGGTGAATAGGAACGTCATCAAGTTTCACCTTCGATGGGTTGGTGCGCGAGGTGTGAAGGAAAGTTCCTCCTGTTCGGAAAGCACGGTTTACCCGTTCTTCTGTAAGCCATTCAAAGCAAGCTGAGTTGTCAACTTTTTTATCACGAACTATTTCAATCATTCCCCGCCAACCTCTTCTAATTCCTACAACCTGAAAACCTTCTCGTAGAGCTCGAATTGTTACTGCTCTAATTGCCGGATTTAAACCAGGAACATCTCCTCCTCCAGTGAGGATTCCTATTACGCCTTTTTTCTTGTTGTTGTTCATAATTCTTGTGCTTTAGGTTGTAACTAGTTTGTTTTAAACAGCAAAATTCAAAAAACTCTTACCAATTTAGTGAAATATTGGTTATAAATTTCTCTAATTCCGAATTTCTGGGAATTATCTATGCAAATGTTTGCTAAAAAAACTATTGAATAGAAAACAAGTAGGATGCTTCGTTATTATTATATTATTATTTTGTAATTTCGCACACAGTAAAATAAAAACATCAATATATGGAAAATACTGAACAAAAGCCGCTTGGGTCAAACGATGAGATTGATTTAATCGAACTATTTACCCGAATGTGGGAAGGTTTTAAAAATGGAGTGATTTGGTTGCTAAACGCATTAAAAAACCTTCTTATTTTTATAATCCGTAAGTCAGTATGGATTGGAACATTCGCACTTTTTGGAGCAGTATTAGGTTATATCCTTTACATTGGTGTACCCAACTACTACTCATCGCAGGCTACCATTCGTTCAAATGGTATAAGCAATATCTATGTAATTGACTTTGTGAACCAGCTTCAGGAGCTACTTTCTAATCGAAATTACGATGCTATTTCCCAAAGGCTCAATATTAATGTTGATGATGTTGATAAAATTAAGTCCATTGGAGCATACTATGGAATTGATATTAATGAGGATAGGAATGTTGACTACATTGATTTTGAAAACACATACGACCCGCTTGATTCAACAATTGTTAGGTTACCTGCTGTGCTTTATATTAAAATTGAGCTGTGGAAGATGGATGTATATACGACTCTAAAAACATCGGTGGTTGACTATGTTAGTAAAAATCCATTCATCATTACCAACAATAATTTAAGGATTAAGCAAGCGCTTGAACAGATAGACTATATTAACGAAGAGGTTCAAAAGCTTGATAGCCTTCAGAATATTCAATATTTTGAGGTTCCTAAAACTCAGCGAACCTCAAATACTCAGATGGTTGTGTTGAATGAGAAAGATTTTAAACTCTACCATTCCATATTGCTGGATTTGAAAAGAAGCAAACAAGGATTAGAACGTGATCTGGAACTTTATGGGGAACCAATAACTATTCTTCAACCCTTTACTGAGTTAGCGCTTGTGAAGGAGAATTTGCTCAGCGCTATTTTACCCAAGTTCATATTTTTTGCTTTACTAGGTTTTATTGTTTCAATTCTATGGCACTTTCGCAGAGGCATATATGAAGCAATAGCCGGAAAGTAGAAAAAAGTTTTCCCTAAATAAGAGGGCGTCTCAAAAGCCAAAAAGAAAGAAATATATTGCTCTGTGGAACTCTGTGTTCTCATTGTAACATACTGTGGTACTATCCGATAAAATTCCACAGAATTCTACAGAGTCCTTTATTTAGTCACACAGTGATTTATTGAGACACCCTCTTGCTTTTTTTGATAGTTTTAAAGTTTTAGGTTCCCCGGTTTAACCATATTTTCAGGTGCCAAGATTCTATTTAGCTGGTTTTCTGTTAAAATGTTTTTCTCAATTACAAGTTCGTATACACTTTTCCCGCTGGTTAACGCCTCCTTAGCAACAGCAGTTGCTTTTTCGTAACCAATAATTGGGTTCAGGGCAGTAACCAGCCCAATGCTGTTGTGTACCATTTCTTTACAATGCACCTTGTTGGCAGTAATTCCATCTATACATCTTACTTTAAGGGTTGACATTCCGTTCTTAAGCATCTCTATTGATTCGAATAAACTTTGCACAATTACTGGTTCGAAAACATTCAGCTCAAGCTGGCCACCCTCGGCGGCAAATGTTACGGTAAGGTCGTTACCTATAACTTTAAATGCAATTTGGTTAACCACTTCAGGAATAACAGGGTTAACCTTTCCTGGCATAATCGATGAGCCCGGTTGCATGGGGGGGAGGTTAATCTCGTTAATTCCGGTTCTTGGTCCTGAGGAAAGTAACCTTAAGTCGTTACAAATTTTTGATAGTTTTACTGCAAGTCGTTTTATTGCTGATGAGTACATTACAAATGCCCCGGTATCCTGGGTGGCTTCAACCAGGTTTGGGGCAAGAACAACTTCAAGTTTTGTTACTCTTTTTAGGTGTTTCATTACTTTTTCAGGATACTCTGGTTCCGAGTTTATGCCGGTTCCAATGGCCGTGGCTCCCATGTTAACCTCGAGGAATAGCTTTGCATTCTGGTTTAGTCTTGTTATTTCTTCCGTAAGGGTAGCAGCGTAAGCTTCAAATTCCTGCCCGAGTGTCATGGGAACTGCATCCTGAAGTTGTGTGCGCCCCATTTTTATTACATCAGCGAATTCGATGGATTTCTCTTTAAACGAATCAATCAGATCGCTGAGAACTCCTACTAGTTTTTGATTTGAAAGAATAAGCGCAATTTTTATTGCAGTGGGGTATGCATCGTTGGTCGATTGTGAGAGGTTTACATCGTTGTTAGGATGACAAAATTCGTATTCGCCCTTGGTATATCCCATAATCTCAAGAGCTCGATTTGCAATCACCTCGTTCGCATTCATGTTGGTCGATGTTCCTGCACCTCCCTGAATCATGTCAACTACAAAATGGTTATGGAATTTTCCATTCCGAATTTCTTGGCACGCTTTAACAATGGCATTTTTTTTGGGCTTGTCGAGTAACCCAAGTTCGAAGTTAGCTTCAGCAGCAGCCTCTTTTACCATTGCTAAAGAATCAATTAGCGATGGATAAAAGTTAAGAAGCACACCACTAATATTGAAGTTTTCGATTGCTCTTAGTGTTTGTATACCATAGTAGTATTCGTAAGGGACATATCGTTCACCTAGTAAATCATGCTCTAAACGGGTTTGCCCCGATTCGTACTGCGCAGCAGGGTTTATCATGCGGTTATTTGCATGCCTCATCCGTCGAGATATTACTCTTGCAATGTTCGAAAAAACCTTGACGGTAGCATTAACATCTTTTGTGAAAAAATCATTATCTATCGTAAGCACGGTTGTTGGTGAAAGTGCTCTGGCTGAAGTAGAATGGGGTGAATCGTTGGCGTGCGAACCTTCTCCCAGGAAGTCACCCTTCCCAAAAACTGTAAGTTTTAGTTCAACACCATATGAATTGCTCTTGAAAAGTTCAACCTCTCCATCGTAAATAATAAAAATACATTCACGTTTCCCATTCTCCCTGAAAAGGTACTCGTTGGTCTTGAATTTCTTTTCCTTCACACAGCAACCTAAAACCTCAAGGTCGTTCTCAGAGAAACCTCTGAAAAGTTCTATCTTTTTAAGAAAATCAATCATCTTTAGTTGTTCCATGAGCTGTATCTTAATTTAATTTAATTTAATTTAATTTAATTTAATGTCAGTATCTATGCGTCTATTAAAATCCAAAGTTACCTAAAGGTTAGGGGTGTGTTTTCACGCTGGATTCGGAGGTGAACCAGAATCCCCCGAGAAAACGATTGGAGCGGAACGATTAGCT
>DAOSWM010000117.1:0-6051 GCA_035380045.1 Tenuifilaceae bacterium
TTTACTGCCAAAGCAGTAATTTCTCGTCCTCGTGGTGTTCTGTTCAAAAATCCTTCCTTAATAAGGAATGGTTCGTAAACCTCCTCAATGGTTCCGCTATCCTCGCCAACTGCTGTCGCGATGGTGTTTAGTCCAACCGGTCCACCATTAAACTTCTGAATTATTGTGGTCAGTATCCGGTTGTCCATCTCGTCAAGTCCCCGCTTATCGATGCTAAGCGCATCAAGCGCAATTCGTGCAATTTTAATATCGATTTTGCCATCGCCCTTCACCTGGGCAAAATCGCGCACCCTACGAAGTAAAGCATTTGCTATTCGGGGAGTTCCGCGGCTTCGTAGCGCTATTTCCTGCGCTGCATCGTCGTTAATTTCAATCTGTAGTATTCCAGCCGATCGTTTAACTATATTCTGAATTACTTGCCAATCGTAGTATTCCAAATGCGCTTTAATACCAAACCGGGCACGTAGTGGACTGGTAAGAAGTCCGCTTCGGGTAGTAGCACCAATAAGCGTGAAAGGATTTAGTGTTATTTGGATGCTTCTGGCACTCGGTCCCTTGTCAATTAAAATATCAATGGAGTAATCCTCCATGGCGGAGTAGAGGTACTCTTCAACAATTGGACTTAACCGATGAATCTCATCGATAAACAGAACATCTCCCTCCTCAAGGTTCGTGAGTAAACCGGCTAAATCGGCTGGCTTATCGAGAACGGGACCGCTGGTAACCTTTAGGTTTACTTCCAATTCATGGGCAATTATATTGGCAAGGGTAGTTTTGCCCAAACCGGGAGGTCCATGTAGTAGAACATGGTCGAGCGATTCGCCGCGCATTCTGGCAGCTTGCACGAAAATTTTTAGGTTATCCACAATTTTTTCCTGACCAAAAAATTCCTGAAAATCATTTGGCCTTACCTTCTTCTCAACTTCTCGTTCCGATTCGGACAACCTAAAATCGCGAATAAAGCTGCTTTCTTCCATTCCTAGTATTTTAGTCGTATGCCGTTTATTAAGTACTCCTTACCATTGCGGTAGGTAATTGTAATTGCTTGCGTTCCATCAGTATTATACTTTTTCCAGGTTCCCGATGGAACTCCCGATTCCCAAATTTGCTCCTCCTTCAAAATACCGTTGGGGTAGTAGTAGCGATGTTTTCCAACCTGATAGCCATTTAAAAACTCGCCCTCAAAGTACTTACTTCCATCGGTATAGTAGCTATTTATTTTACCGCTTAGCTCTCCAAAAATATAAAAACCTTTCCAAACAATATCACCAATTCTTACTTCCCACTCGCCATCCTCCTTACTTTCGGAAAAGTACCCTTTTACTATGGTATTTCCTAAGCTATCGTACTCAAAGTAATCGCCCTCGAGAATTCCGTAGTAGTAATTCTCAACTTTTTTTAGTTGACCATTGTTGTAAAACCAATTCCACTTTCCATGCTCCTTCCCGTTTTGGTAAACTCCTTCTTGCTCCAAATTTCCATTGGGATAGAAAAAATTCCATGCTCCATTTTTTATTCCGTTGGAATAATTTCCTTTCGACTTAATGGTACCATTCTCAAAGTAAGCAATCCAAAAATTTTCCTTTTTTCCATTCTGTTGGCACTTTCCTTTTCCTACTATTTTGCCTGTTAAACTATACTCGTAGCATTCGCCAGGTATGCCATCAAGAATTTCAACGTGAATACCTACCGGAGTATCACCAAAAAAAGTTCCCTTTCGTTCTACACCCAACGAATCGGTGTACTCCAAAAAATCGAACGACGAATCATTTTTACTCTCTTCAATCTGGCCGCTTAAGTAGTAAACCTGATATATAACATCGCCATTTTTTGCGAAAATTCTGTTCCATCCGTGCTTTTCTCCATGCTTGTACTCGGTTACCTCATTTACCTCGAAATTATTGTAAAGTTCAACCCACTTTCCATGCTTTAATCCGGAGGAATCAACCCTATTTACCTCTTCAATGTCAACCAATTTTCCATTTCTGTAGTAGCTTATTTCCTTTACAACGGAATCGGAACGAAAAGTATATCCAGTTCCATGATACTTATCGTTTTCAAAAGGAATTATTTTTTCAAGGTAACCGCTCTTGCTGAAGTAGAAGCCCTTTCCAACTCTTGAGCCATTCTCGAAAAGTTCTTCCAATTTCTTAACGGTTATATACTTACCTTTTAGGTAGGCCTTTTGGTACTCAACGCTTAAACCGTGCTTTTTTCCGTTTAGGTACGACAAAGTTTTTTCTATATCACCATTCGAATCGAAAAACTCCCAGTATCCATTCAGTTCACCGTTCTTCCATTCGCCTTTCGATCTAACCATTCCGTTGGGGTAGAATGTTTCCCAAATACCATTTGGCTTTCCGTTTACCAATTCACCGGAACTGGCAATGCTGCCGTTTGGATAGTAGTAGGTTTGTTTTTTTGATAACGAATCGGTTTGAGAAAATAATTTCGCTGCAGGGAAAAGAATTAAACCTGCAAAGAAAGAGAGGGTTAGAAAAACTTTTTTATACAATATTGAAATTGTTATATAATTCCCAGCTGTTTCGAAATATCGAGCATCCGTTCGATGGGTTTAACTGCTTTAACACGAATTTCCTCATTTATTTCCACTTCAGGAACCTCATGAAGTAAGGTTAAGTAAATTTTCTTAAGGGTAATTAGCTTCATAAACGAACATTCGTTACAGCCGCAGGAGCTGTCCTTGGGAGGAGCAGGTATGAAGTTCTTGTTGGGTTCGGCTTTCTGCATTTGGTGCAGAATTCCCCACTCCGTTGCCACAATGTAATCGGTTCCACTGTCCTTCTTTACGAAAGAGAGCAACTCAGAGGTTGACCCAATAAAATCGGAAACCAGAAGGATTGGCTTTTGGCATTCGGGATGCGCAATTAGTTTTGCTTTTGGGTTCTCCTTCTTTAGTTCAAGAATACGCTCCAGCGAAAACTCCTCGTGCACATGGCATGCTCCGTTCCACACAACCATATTCTCTCTGCCGGTTACCCTCTTTATATAATTACCCAGATTTCTATCGGGAGCAAAAATTAATTTTGCATCTTTGGGAAAGCTATCCACAATTTGCACAGCATTGCTGGATGTACAGCATACATCGGACAAAGCCTTAATTGCAACGGTTGTGTTTACATAGGTTACTACAGTATGATCGGGGTGCTCTTTGACAAACTTTTCGAACTCATCGGGTGGACATGAATCGGCCAGACTGCAGCCAGCCATTAAATCGGGAATTAAAACTTTTTTTTGGGGCGAAAGCATTTTGGCCGTTTCGGCCATAAAGTGAACACCGGCAAAGAGAATAATATCTGCGTTTGTTTCTGCAGCCTTTTGCGATAAACCCAAGCTGTCGCCAATGTAATCGGCTATATCCTGAACTTCACCCTGCTGGTAGAAATGCGCAAGAATTACGGCGTTCTTCTCCTTCTTTATGCGATTAATTTCTTCAACCAGGTTAAGGCTGGGGTCCACGGGCAGATTTACAAATCCGTTCTTTACAATTCCATTTTTTTTATCAACACCCATATCATTATAATCTTTTAAAATGAAAAAAATTTTTAATCCTTATGATGATGTTATCCTGTTGAAAGGGTTAGAAAAAATTTTTTGTTTCGCTTGCAAAATTCGTTATTAAATATGGGATAACAAATTTTTAACAGCACTTTAACAGCAGGCCGGTTTGATTTTCAAACCATTCTGTACTTTATAAACAAGTTGTGAGCTCCTTTTGTTTATGAAAACTTACACGAAGCTAACAACCCGCCTAAAGGTTGAGAAGCTGTTAAAAAGTGTTGATGAATTTTTTTGCCGGGCTATTTGAAGTTTTAAAAAAGTTTTTATCAGAATAGCGAAGCTAAAACTCCAAATTTTGTTTTGATTTTTTAGCCACCAAAAAGCTAACAAAGGGTTAACAGGAAGCTAACGGGTCAGCAGAGGGGTGAAAAATTGGGAGGATGAAAGAAAAAGTTCCAACTCCCGAGGGAAAGTAAAGCGTATAACTGGTTTATAAATAACGTGAGTTTGATATAAGAAAGTACTTTTTAGTCGGTATCGAACTTATTACCTTAATTAATTGGCACTGAAAATTTGCTCTTACATATAACTCAAGCTAAATAGTTAATAAGCATACCACAATTAATTTCACTAAATCAACTTATACTAACAACAACTCGTTTAACAACATTCTTGAAAGTTTGCCACACCAGCTCCTTTGCCCAAGGCAAAAATGAGTTATTCCAGCGTTGCGGATGTACAGTTATCATTATTTTTTCGGGCAACCTATTTTCCTGTAAAGCTCTTACAATTTGTTTGGTTGAACGGAAACGGAGCCCCTGCCTGTTCCACTTTTCCTGTTGTGGCATTTTATCGCGCACGCTAACCTTGTGGCCATCCCACCTTCGTCCAGTATCAGTTAAGTAAAAAAATTCGTTAAAATCAATGTCGAAGTAGGGTTCACCAATAATTCCGAGCTCTCGGTAGCTGTACTTCTCCCAAATTGCCCGGTTATCGAACTTCGATTTGGGGCTACCGTGCATGCAAACCGTTTTGATATTGGCAATTTTACGGAAAATTTCGAGGTTTTCTACAAATAACTCGTAGGCTTGGTCTATCATTTCCTCCCTGTGACGAGAAGAAACCGTATCCATGGTTTCGTAGTGGTAACCAATTTCGTGTGCAAGGCTGGCTATTTCTGCAATAATCTCTGGGTCGTAACTCTCCGGAACCATGCGGAAGTAGTAGCTCCCACGAACTCCAAATTGGTGCTCAATTTTGGCGGTAGCCAAGGAGTTACGGGGCTTTAAGTCAACATCGTGACGAAGAATTACAATTCTTTCTGTTATGTTTCCCTTCTCCTGCAGGTAATCGGCAAGGGTGAAAAAAGCATACCCATTGTTAATGAGAGTTTTAAGCAGTAGCTTGTATGCATGTAACGTGAAGTCCACTTCCCGTATTCGTTATTTGCCTTTTATTGGTTTCCAATTACTTCAGGCTGAACTCGCCGTGTCCAACCATGTAGCCATCGAGGTAAATGGTAACCTCGTATTTCCCTGCAATTAGCTCGCCGTTATTGTCGTAGTATATGCACAAATCAACATCCTGATTCTGGTAGTCCACCTCTCGGCTAGCCGAGAAAACTATGTTTTCGCCTTCAAATTCAAACAAATCGCTACTCGACTTGGCAAGAATAAACCCGTCGGGACCCAGAATGCGAATGTAGGCAGTTCGCGCTCCGGGCTCAGCAATGCTGTTCTCCGAGAGGGTGAAGCAGGTTCGAATTTTCTCAACCCTTCGTGCACGGCTCACCTCGTTGCTCCGTTTGTTCAGGGCAACCGCCAAAACATCGCGAACCCTTATTATGGAGCCTTTCGTTACTGTAGAGCTGAGCTCCTCGGTTCGTTTCTCGAGGTTTTCAACAGTTTTTTGCGACATGGTAAACTCCTGACGAACCTTAATGTTCTCGGCTATAAGTTGCTGATTTAGCGTGTTTAACGAATCAATCTCGTGAACCATATCCTTCATAATGGCACGCAGCGTTCCCAGCTCCTTCTGGTACTCCTTAATTTTTGAGTAGCTTACCTGCTTTACCTGTTTCAGCTCGCTGTAGAGTTTCTCGGCACGCTTCTGCTCCTCTTCCAACTTCAACCTAATGGCCTCATTATCGGTTTCCAACTCATCGTACTCAAGCATAATATCCTGAAGGTTAAGCGCAATGGAATCCTTCTCGGCTATAAGCTGAAATTGAATCTCCTCCGATTCCTGCTTCTCGCTATAGTATAGCCATGCAAGCCCAGCTAGAACAAATATCAGAATTACAATTAGCGCAGCCAAAAAGGCCACGGCCTTACTTTTCCCTCCCTTGGCTGGAGTGTTAGTATCTAAAGGTGTGTTGGTCATAAAAATTGTATGAGTTTTAAAAATAACGCGTAAAGCTACAAATATTTTGGCGATTAGTAATAAAAAATGAACCAAAGCAGAAATGGAACGTGGATGGAACGCAGATGACACGGATATAGCAGATTGGCGCTGAATTTTCATTAACCA
>DAOSWM010000118.1:0-6045 GCA_035380045.1 Tenuifilaceae bacterium
TGTTGTCATAAACTTTAATTGCATTTAAAACCTCCAGAACATCTTTTTTTGGTCCAATTACCCTTTTGTTTTCTATCAGAGCCGTAACTTGTTCAAGAGTTAAAGTATTCCCTTCAATTCTTAAGGATGAATGAATTGTTTTTATTTTATTCTGCTTTCTTAAATGAGGAGATGGTTTGCTAATTAAGTTAGCATTAACTTCCCCAATCTTCTCTGAAATAGAAGAAATCAGATTAAGAATTCTAGGAGTGATATTGTAAGGAGGTTTCATTGATACTATCATTTGATACTATCAAATATAATGTCAAATATTTGTAATTTCAAGATTATCTACGATTTTTTTCTCAGACTATTGTACACAACATTCTAATGGAATTGTCTTTCATGTTCATATAAAAAAGTAAAGGCCGTCTTTTATAGACAGCCTCTGCCTTTCCTAAGAAACCTAACCTACCTTTGATACAAATCTACCTCTTCCGACAATGCATCTTGTTTTTGGTTAAAAATCTTAGAATCGTCAAAAAAGGAGATGATTTTATCGAGAGTAATTGCCTGTGAGTTGCTCGAAACTGAATGCTTATATATGCTGGTTGCCAAATGTTTAAACTGGTTTTGGTTAGCAATGAGAACTTGAATCGGATCGATATCCCCAAATTTTACTTTTCCTTCAACCTTTTTCAGCTCCTCAAGGTTGGTTGAAATAATTTCAAGTAGCTGCTTGTACGCTTGTGCAGCAGGTGTGTACCGACGGGTTACAATTCCGATTACCTTGCTTGTTATTGGATCAATTAACGGAGCTCCGCTATTTCCATAACTTGTGTGCCCATCGAAATTAATAAAACGTATCCCTTTGCTATTCGTTACCATTGATGAGATGATACCTGTTGTTAACGATAGGTTTGAACAGCCACCACTAAAACCGAGGCTGGCAACTTGCGAGCCAATGCTGAAAATTTCTTCATCGCTCATTTCAAGACCAGGAATATCGCTAAACTCAGGTAAATCTATGTTAAAAATTGCATAATGTCCGTTGTTATTTACAACCCCAATTCTATGCTCCCTAACAAATTCGGTGTAGGGGATTTTGATTGATGCTGTAACGGCACTGGCATCAGCGCTAACAAAAGATATTTCAACTTTTTGAACTCTTTCAATGTAAAAGGCTAGTTGACTTGTAACTAAAAACTTCTTAACCTTAAATCCTGTGAGGGAATCCATTACGGCTCCTCGCTCGTTTAAAAAACTTAGCTGGCAAACAGAAGCATGACAATCTTTCCAAACTTTTTTGAACATTGGGGTTAGTTTTGGTTGGTTTTAGGATTTTTATACTTTGTGCTCTAAAATGATTTAACAATGGTAAAGACGAACAGAATTGTTACCAGGAAGAAAACAATGTAAACGCCCACGTCAATTGATAACCTGTCAATTAAATTTGTTTTTATAAAAACTGATAACTTCTTCATTATCGTTGCTCTCTTGGTGTTCGTTTTTAGCTTTTGTTTGTTAAAGGGTCTTGTTACGCCATTTCATTTTTCATAAAACAAAAGTATTCACTATAAAATGTATATAGCGTGGTCAAAAAAGTCATTTTTTTTAACACATATTTTTTTATCTAAACCAGTTGTATAAATTTGTCATGTTTCTCGTCCTGTTTAAGGTTTCACGATTTCTAATTCGGAAAATGTCACGACAATGATTAGTAGGCTTAAAAAAAGCATCGAGTTGAAGTTTGGTAAAAAAGTTTTGTACCAAAAGGATTGTAAGGAATTGTCGATAAGTGTATTGCGTGAAACAGGGGAGCAAATCAGCTCCTCTACGCTTAGAAGGTTTTTTGGTTTCCTGTCAACGAATTCTCAGCCGGCTCGTGTCACGTTGGATATTCTCTCGGCATACTGCGGGTTTAATAGTTGGGAAAATTATAGGCAGGCCAACCAGGAGAGTGAATGTAATCACCTTTCAAGCATTGATTTCTGGCAGTCAGCGAAGGAAAAGGCAAAGAATCATAGCGTTAACTACTGTGAACAGGTTAAAAGAGCAACACCTATTGGCTATAACTGCACTGCCACCAGAAACTTCTCAACCGATAGGTTTAACTTCTTCTTAAATTCAGACTTCTTTGCAATGCCTGTAATTGCACCAGGTGGTTTTGGGAAGTCTACACTCTTGGTGAATTGGTACGAAAGTATCCTGAAATCTCAGAACCATTCAAATGATATTTTCCTTATTATTCCAGCTATTACTATTGAAGTGGGAATGGGTAGGGGGAGATCTTTTGAAGACTTATTAAACTCGTTTCTTAACCCAGAATCTCCTGCATTTCCCTTTGATTCTAACTCACAGCAGGTTCCCGGAAAGTTTCTCTTAATAATCGATGCCCTTGACGAGGTAACTTTGTTAGGATATAAAACAGAACGTCTCTTCTCCTCGCTATACAATTTCATCGCAAAGCATTCATCAAAGGGTTGGCTTAAATTGGTCATTGCATCTCGATTCCCCGCATGGGAATCGTTCTTTACGCTCAATGCCATTCCCAACAAATGGTGCTTTGCACAAAAATCTTTATTCTCAAGTGAGGGAGCAAATATCCCTCCCCTTAACGAAGAGGAAATCCAACAGGTTTTAGACAATACAATAAACAATTTACTTGAAGAGAGGCTCTTGGTCGAAGAGTTCTCCTATGATTTGATTCAAATTGTCTCGTACCCCTACTTTCTTCAAATATTCATAGAAATTTTTAACCCCAACCTTCCTGAGAAAGTTACAGGCAGGCTCGATTTACTTAACCACTTTATCAAAAATAAGGTTATTCAGGGAAGCTGTTCAGATGAAAAATTAGATATTATAAGAAAAATTGTTGAAATATCCGTGAATAACAATACTTTAGCCGGAATCAAAAAGAACGACCTAAAGGAATGTTACCCAATTCATCTTAAACTTAGTGGAAATTATTACACTGCCTACAATGAATTGTTGTCTTTTGGAGTAATTCATGAAGAAACTGTTGAAAAGTTCCCTGGTGTTTTTACAAAGTTTGTTACACTTCCACAAGGACAACTTTTTGATTTATTTATTGTTCAGAAGTACGTAATTAATGCCGGTGCTATAACTTTTGAACTTTTTGAACGCATTCAGAATGATTTTGATTCTTCTCCACTGTTACCAAGCCTCATAGCAACACTTTTCGAAATGGCTTACAAGCAGCAGAATGTTAGCGCATTAAAACCCTTCTTTACATTAAAAGATAGCACGATAATTAAAACTCTTCAGCTGCACGCTATTATATATTGCCTTAGGAACGATGAAGTAATGCGCCGAGAACTTATCCCATATTGGGTGTCAAATTCCCTTGCACGCAAGTACTATTTTGAGCAGGTAGTTGACTTGAATGCAATTGTTAAGTCACACAAGTTTGTTGTTCAAACATACATGAATCAATACAACTCAGAGCGTAGCATATTTTTCAGCTCTACGTTACTTACCCTTTCCAACGTTCTTAGCTTGAATCTTGTTGATGTATTTAAGAATGAGGGCAACCTGAATATGATAATTCCTAAGAGCGTTAGTTGCCAAATTGTTGGATTGTGGTTTTCTTGCAGGTTATTTATCAGATACCTGGGTAACAGTAATGATTGTGAGACGATTCTAAATGAAGCGGCCTCCTACAGTTTAGCCCGCCTCGATACATGGAACCCAGAAGAACGGGTTGATTTTGAGCTGGCGCTGGTGCTTGGCTTAGTATTTATTAAAAAATACGATGTAATTGAAAAGAGGTTAGCCTTTCTTCATAGATGGGAGAGCGAATCAACCCTTTTACCCACCGAGAAAGCTCTTGTAGTTTTCTACGAGTATGCCATTTGGAAACGAAACAACACGTTTAACACAAAAAAAATGGAGGCCATTTCATCTTTCTTAAACGAGCTCCCTTTGTGGAATGGTTTTTACACCCTCATCCTCGCAAAAGCATGGTTTGCAATGTATTTTCTGTATCAAGGGAAACTCGATAGAGCCCTCGAATACTATCGTAAAGCTGTTGAAGTAAGCAGTATATCAGGGTACTTAATCTTTGAAGTTAAGTTACTTAAGAATATGATACCTGTTCTTGAGCAATTGGGTGAATCAGAAAGAGCCGCAGATTGTAAGTTGTTGGCAAATAGTATGCTAAATAAAACAGGGGTCGAATTTTCTTTGCTATAAACCCTTTAACAATCTTTAACAATTATATAACTTTCTGTAGTTTAGTATTATGTATGCATACAGTTGTTTTTATTCCTTTGACTTTCCTTTGACTTTCCTTTGAAAACAGGTAACTTTAAAATTCGTAATATTCACTACTTATTCTAAATTAAACACTATGAGCAAAGAAATATTAAATCTTCAGCCACAAGCTGTATGGAAGCATTTTTATGCGTTAACTCAAATTCCTCGTCCCTCGAAGCACGAGCAGGCAGCAGTTGATTATGTCGTGAATTTTGGCAAAGAATTGGGGCTTGAAACTATTGTTGATGAAGTAAAGAACGTCGTGATCCGAAAGCCAGCAACCCCAGGAATGGAAAACCGAAAAGGAGTTATTCTTCAAGGGCATCTCGATATGGTACCTCAGAAAAATAGCGATAAGGTTCACGATTTTGAGAAGGATCCAATCGATGCATACATCGATGGCGAGTGGGTTACTGCAAACGGAACAACCCTGGGGGCTGATAACGGAATCGGAGTTGCTGCCACTCTAGCAGTGCTCGAAGATAAAAACCTTGCACATGGGCCAATCGAAGCTCTTTTCACTATCGATGAAGAGACCGGAATGACAGGTGCGTTCGCTTTAAAACCAGAGTTGCTAAAGGGCGATATCTTAATGAATCTCGATTCAGAGGACGAGGGCGAACTTTACGTTGGTTGCGCAGGTGGCCTCGATGCAAATATTGAATTAGATTACAGTGAAGAGCTTGTTCCAGAAGGATATACATTCATAAAAATAGCCGTAACTGGTCTTAAGGGGGGCCATTCAGGAATGGACATCATCACAGGACGTGCAAACTCAATAAAACTTTTAATCAGGTTCTTGCTCCAAGCAGAGAAAAAATTTGGAATTCGAATTTCAAGTCTTGATGGAGGAAGTTTAAGGAATGCAATCCCACGCGAAGCTTTTGCTACCGTTGGCGTTCCAACAGCAAAAATAATAGATTTTGAGAATTTGCTCAAAGCATACCTTAATATATATAAAGCAGAATTCTCATTGGTTGAACCCGATCTATCAATGAAAATTCAGAAGGCAGACATCCCTAGCTCGGTTTTCGATTCAAAATCACAATGGAACTTGCTTCGAGCCGTTCTTGCTTGTCCTAACGGTGTAGTTCGCATGAGCGACTCAATGCCTGGTTTGGTAGAAACATCAACAAACCTAGCTCGAGTATATTCTAAGGATGGAAAGATTTACTTACAATGCTTACTTCGTAGTTCAGTTGATTCAGCAAAAGATGCATTATCCCAAAAAATTGCTTCTGTTTTTGAATTAGCAGGTGCTAAAATTGAGTTTGATGGAGCATATCCAGGTTGGAAACCAAACATGCAATCTCCAATTCTCAATACTATGCGCAACGTTTACAATAATAAATTTGGGAAAATCCCTGATATTAAAGCTATTCATGCAGGATTAGAATGCGGATTGATTGGAGGGGTATTCCCAAATCTTGATATGATTTCATTTGGTCCAACCATTCGTTACCCACATTCCCCTGATGAGAAAGTAAAAATAGATACAATTCAAATGTTCTGGGATTTCTTAGTTGAAGTATTAAAAAACGTACCTGTTAAGTAGGAAAACCATTTACTAAGCACCCATTCTTTTAAGCTGTCAGAGAAACTGGCAGCTTTTTTTAGTGAATTCGTACCATAATATGCTTGTCTTATTGTTTGATATTTTGAGGGTTAAAAAAAAAATAAAAAAAAGCATTAAAAAAGTTAAAAAAATATTTGGAAAATTGATTTCCCACAAGCTATATTTGCACCCGCTTTTGCAGGGGAACGCAGCAGGGGAGAAGGGACGGTTCG
>DAOSWM010000119.1:0-5880 GCA_035380045.1 Tenuifilaceae bacterium
TTAATGAATTTAACATATCAAACTCATGTTTGATAATAAACAATATAAAACGAGAAATATGAAAGCAAAACTATTTTTTGTTGTAATTATCCAGTTGATTATTTTATCTCATTTAGAGAGTCGTGGCTCTGATTTTTGGGAGGGCATTTTATCTACAACCTCAACAGGACAACACACTTATGCAATTGTTAACAACGAAATTTATCAGTTAAACAATAAAGATTGGGTATATAAATCGTATATGTATGTTGATGGCTTAATGAACTTGATTGTTGCCAATAACGATGATATTTATGCGGTATATTCAAATTTCATTAACAAAAGTGTTGATGAAGGCATTAGTTGGGTTAATGTTCCTACTCCAGTATCAGAAACTATTTATGGAGCTAAGATTATTGGTGACAATGTTTTTTTAAAATACTATCAAAAGGTATACAGAGGTACCTTATCATCTGAAAACATTACTTGGGAATTAATATACCAAGGAGATTATTATGATATTACAATGACTCAAAATAACAACATGTATATCACGCCAGGAATGCTAAAAAGTACAGATAACGGAAATACATGGGTGCAGACCAACTGGCCTGATGATGTGAGTTCAACCCCATACGTATTAAACCACTATGAGAATACAGTTTTCGTTGGAACCTACTGGGAAGGGATACTATATTCCGATGATGGTGGAAATACATGGCATAGATCGGCTGGGCTTCCTGAAGGCAGAGGAGTTAATGGCGTTTATTTGTATAACAATCAGGTTTTTGCTAGGGTGGGCGATCAAAAGGGTGTGCTTGGTTTGTATATGAGCACAAACAATGGTGCAAGTTTTAATAAATGCAACACCGGTTTGAGCGTTTGGGTTGAGCAACATTTAAGCGGGTTATCATCAAGTGGTAATAATCTTTATATTAGTGTTGGTAAAAGGGGATTTTTTTACTCAGATGATTCAGGGAATAGTTGGCAAGATTGTAATAATGGAGAAAATAATATAAAACCACATAATGTACAACAAATTCAGGTTGAAGAAGATGGAACAATATGGGTTCTTATGGCGCCAGTGAAAACCAGTGGTCCAAATCCTAGTTATGGTGTTCTAAAATCAGTTGACAGGGGAGTGACCTGGATTGAAGCAGACAAAGAGCTATGGGAAGAATATATGACTTTGGAAGATATATTGGTTACAAAAGAAGGGAAAGCCTTTGTTGCTAATTATAATCCTGGTACAATTAATTTTTCAATTGATGGTGGAATTTCATGGACTAACCAAGCGGTTGTAATTGATGGGGGAGAAGATGCCGAAGAAGGTGGAATCCAATCTACAATTGATATATTGAGAGCAAATAATTCTAATGACACAATTTTTGCTGGTACTTATTGGGATGGAATTATTAGAAGTGTTAATGGTGGCGCTAGTTGGACAAAACTAACCAACGGTTTGCCTTCAAATACTGGAGTTTGGGATATTTCTATAGATAATAATTCCATTTTTGCAATTATTTCCAGTCAGGCTGGTTATGATGGTGTGTATATTTCGAACGATGGGGGTGATAGTTGGACAAAAATTAGTTCAAAATTCTTGCAGCGTATAACAAAAAGCGATGACATACTTTACGGTTACGGTTTTAGTAATGAGCTGGGTTATTACACTAACGTCTTTTATATTAGTAATGACAATGGTCAAACTTGGTCATATGTTACCCAAGGATTACCTTCAACAAATATTAAAATATATGATATTCTGATTACACCAAATCCACCCAAAAATAATATTGAAAAGCAACTTCTTATGGCTACAAACGAAGGGCTTTATCAACTGAATTTGGATAATAATACTTTTTCAAAGGTTTCGAACGATATTATCTTTACACTATTTTGGGATATCTATAATAATGAAATAATTTTAGGGAAAGAAAACGGAATTGCAATCACTACCGATATTTCTTTAAATATTAACGAAACCTCTTTTCCAGTAAAACATAATCCAATTCTTTACCCTAACCCATTCTCAGCTTTGCTTCAGATTGAAACGTCGCTTGATTACGAGGTAATTAAAGAGGTTCAGGTTTTTGATTTTAATGGACGACAGTTGGAATCATATCATTTTAACTCAACAAGTGAATCAATAAATTTATCTTATTTAAATTCAGGTGCTTATTTTGTTAGAATTTTAACAAGTTCAGGTGCTTATTATGAAAAAGTCATTAAGTTTTAACGACTTTGAACATTACAAAAAACGATGAGCCCCCCCCCATTCAGCCGAGGTTTATACCTCGGCTGGATATTTTCGTACAGGCCCTGCCTGAAAAATCTTACGGTAAATAATCCTTAAAAGGCAAACAAATTTTGTGCAATTATTTTAGGTATACCTAAAATATATTTATATATTTACAAAACATTTAACTATACCTAAAAAATATGCAAAACCTAAAAAGAGAAATCTATTTAAAAAGAATTATCCCATACATTGGGAAAAACCTGATAAAAGTAATTGTAGGTCAGCGTAGAACAGGGAAAAGTTATCTGCTTAGGCAGATAATAGAACTGATAAAAAAGCAGCATCCTGAAAGACAGATAATCTACATTAACAAAGAGGACTTCGCTTTCGATTCAATTAGAACCTACTCAGATTTAATTGAGTATGTTGAAAAAACTAAAACCCACAAGGAAGTTTCTTTGTTTGTTGATGAAATTCAGGATATTAACCAATTCGAAAGGGCTCTTAGGCACTTCCTCCTAACTGAAGAGTTTGATATTTACTGTACTGGAAGTAATTCTACAATTCTATCGAGCGATATTGCCACCTTGCTGAGCGGAAGAACAATTGAAATAGAAGTTTACAGCCTTTGCTATCCTGAGTTTTTAATGTTTCATAAGCTGAAGGATAACCACGAAAGTTTCGAGAAATATTTAGTTTATGGCGGAATGCCCAATCTTATACATTTACCCTTTGAAGATGAAGTTGTTTTTAACTATTTAAGTAACCTTTTTAATACCATTGTGGTCCGTGATGTAATTGAAAGGCATCAGATTAGAAATGTAACTCTACTAAGAAACCTTTGTGAGTTTATTGCCGACAATTTAGGGTCGTTAGTTAGCGGGAAGAGAGTTAGCGATTATCTTAAATCCCAAATGATATCTATGTCACCGGCCATGGTAATTGAGTATCTCTCATACCTCTGTGAAGCATTTTTTGTTTTTAAAGTCAAACGAAGCGATTTGCAGGGCAAGAAAATATTGGAGGTGAATGAGAAGTACTACTTTAATGACATTGGCTTACGGAATTCCCTTGTAGGTTATAAAGCGATGGATATTGGAAAGTTGCTGGAAAACACTGTATTTCATCATCTGAAGGTTGCTGGCTACCAGATTACAATTGGTGAAGATAGAACCAAAGAAATTGACTTTGTTGCCAGGAAGAATAACGAAATAATTTACGTTCAGGTGTGCTACAAGTTGGATAGTGAAACTACGGTTAATAGGGAGTTTGGCAACCTGTTAAAGATTAATAATAATTATCCAAAGTTTGTAGTATCAATGGATTTAAGTTCCAAAGCTACATATCAGGGAATCAGTCATATGCACGTAAGAGATTTTTGCAAATCAATAATAGGTTAAAGTTAACATGTGAGAAGTTTCTCTGTGTTTTCTTAATAGGCATACAACCCCATTCGGACTCTCAGATCAGAAGTAATGGAAATAAAAAATCACGGTTTTCCGTGATTTTTTTGTTGATAAATACTACTATCTTTGTTTGAGTGAGATAAAAAACAGTTAAACAAACTGCCTTCTTTCTAAACCGTTGATATTGAGGTGAAATCAAGATTTTAGAGGGAGGGTAATTCGTGTAGTTTTTGTTGATTCAATTAGCTAAACAAACATAAAAAACCATACTAAACCTTAAATTCCATTCTATGAAACGATTTGCTGCTCTTTTTATGCTGTTGGCGCTCTTTTCGTGTAGCCTAGCTGCATTGTGCCAGAACGATAATTTTGGTACTAGCGAATACAAAGCCTTTAAGGAAAAGTTGGCCCTTGAGGCCAAAGGTGAAACAGGGGATCTAATGCCCTTGGAGTTTTCAGGAAACATTTTTTTAGGTAAAGGCGCAAACGATTTCGGCCCTTCGCCCGACCCGGTTTGGGCAAACCATTTTGGCGGAACTGCCAGTGATATGGCAAACGCGGTTGTAACCGATAATTCAGGAAATATTTACATTACGGGGACATTCTCAGGGAAGGTTACTGTTAATGCAACCGAATACAACTCGGTTGGAACCAACGATGCTTTCGTGGCGAAGTTAAGCAATACGGGCACGATTATTTGGTTCACACAAATTTCTACAACTGCTGGAAACACTGTGTCAGGCAACGACATAGTCATTGATGCAACAGGGAATCTGTATGTTACAGGTCATTACACTGGCGTGTTAACTTTAGGTGCAACCCAGCTGCCTGATATAAATGGCTTTCAATTCTTTTATGCAAAACTAAATACTAGTGGAAGTATTGTTAATGGTGCCTACCATAGCGAGGATGAGAACGAGAGAGGCATTTTTATTGATGTTGACAACTCAGGGAATGTTTACGCAACTGTTACAAAATCGCTTAGCACCGATTCCAGGCACGAATCGTGGATACTAAAGTACGATTCAAACGCTAACCTTTTGTGGGCAAAAAGTTTCGACGAGAGTTTTAATAGCATAATTGTTTATGGTGAAAACTTGTTCTTCTCTGGGGTGATGAACAACTATAACGATGGTTATATTGATGAGAGTTTAACCCTTGCAATGCCAATTTCGTATAACGATATTTTTATTGCAAAATCGGACTTGAATGGCAATTTTATTTGGGGTTACGTTGCAAACCATAGCACATACGGCGATAGCTACCAAGGATATATCGACAGCGATGGTAATGGTAACTTCTACCTTACTGGCTTTAATCGTGGATCAATTGATTTTAGTGAACATTCACTCTCGGATGATGGCGATTTTGTAGGAAAGTTTGATGTGGATGGAACATTCAGCTGGCTTTACAAGATAAGCACGTCTGGCACTTCTAAAATTTCGGTTGATGGCACAGGGAATTGCTATGTAGCTAAGAATTTGGAAGTATTTATGCTTAATTCCATGGCTGAATGGCAGTGGTCTGCACCTATAACAAAATATGCAAGGGAGATTGAGGTCTCTTCATCAGGTAAAATAGTTGAGGTTGGGACAATAAATGGGCTTGCCTACACCTCGCAGTTCGATAATGCTGGGGTTGAAGAATGGACTGCCCAGTTTAATGGAAATTCAGGAACAGGAAGGGTAGAGGGATTGGTTACCGATAATGCTGGAAATATTTACACGTATGGTAATACAACGGCTCCAGCCAACTACTTTGGACAGGAAATTGGAGTTGGTACGTTTATTTGTAAGCAGGATGCCAACGGAAATGTGGTTTGGTTAAATCATTTCCCCGAGGTAACAGTAACAACTCCATCTTTTGGTAATCCAATAATTCTCGATAAGCAAAACCAGAACGTTTACATTTGTGGATATTTTGAAGAATCACTGGTAGTTAACGGAACAACAACTCTTACTGCAGCAACCGAGGGAAGCACTTTTGTTATTAAATACGACCTTAATGGCAACTATATTAATCATTTACAGGAAGATATTGTTGGCGGAGGATCTCTTTCAGTTGTAACCGATTATTCAGGTAACCTTATTTTATGCGATACTTATAGTGGGACAGTTAATGTTGCAAACACATCATTAACTTCTGTAGGATCAAGCGATGGGTATTTGGCTAAATATGATACTAACTTAAGCCCCCTTTGGGCACTTAGCGCAGGAGGAGAAGATGTTGAATACAATATTATAGCATCAACCG
>DAOSWM010000120.1:0-5509 GCA_035380045.1 Tenuifilaceae bacterium
TACGTACGAATATTGCTTTTTGTACAAAAAATGCCCAAGTTGTTAAATTGGGCTTAAATTTAAAATGATTTGCTAATCGGTAAGAGTTTTTGCTTCTTCAATTTCTTTGTCAATTAGCTCAATCTGTTTTTTTGTTTCTTTTACTACCTCGGCTAAAGCTTCGCTACCGCTATTCAAGTTTTTAGTTGCTTTTGGTTTCTTTGCAACCGGACATTTTTTTAGACTCTCGGTGGCAGGTTTTTGCAGATCCTGAAGGGTTTGAATGTTGTCGCTCTGTTTTTTTGCGCGAATTAGCAACTCTCCAAGTTGCAGTAGGGCATCGGCTTTTGAAAGGGTTTCGCCATTAGCATTTTTTACAATTTTCTCATCGCCTTCCCCCTCGAAAGTGAAGGTTGCAGCTTCGGTTATTTTTAAACTCTCCTCGTACGAATCGAAACTTTTGTCCACAAAGTTATCAACTTCAGTTACCGAGCAGTTTTTGGGGCGTTCGAGTTTTTCTTTTTTTTCGTCCTGAGCATAGGTTGAAAATAATACGAAGGCAAGCATTCCTGTAAAAAGGATTGCAAGTAGGTTCCGGGTAGGTTTCATGTTTTTAGGTTTTTTAGTTTAAGATGATAAATTTACAAAAACAGGAATAGCAAGTCAAATTAAAAACCAATTATATGAATAAATCTATTTTGATTCGATTTCGCGGTTAATCACTTCAATTATTCTTCTGGCTTCAAAAGGTTTACTGAAGTACTCGTTAATAACTCCGTTTGCCAGGGCCTCAGCAATTTCATATGTTATGTCGTAGCCAGTAAGGATGTAGTATTTAATATCGCTTCTGTCTGTGCGGGCTTTCATAATAAACTCTAAGCCATTCATTTCGGGCATTCGCATATCACTAATAACTACACAAATATCTTCGTTTGTGTTAAGTTTTTCGAGACCTTGAGCCGCTGACTCGGCTGTAAGTACGTTGAAATCACGTTTAAGGTTAAGGGCGAAAAGCCTTAGGTTAATTGGTTCGTCGTCAACGTATAGTATTGTTTTCTTCATGATTTCTGTTTGTAGAGGGGTAATGTAATTCGCACTGTTGTTCCTTTTTCAAGTTCTGAAATAAAATCGATAGTTCCGTTGTGTTCTTGTATAATACTGTAAACAATCGAAAGGCCAAGGCCAATTCCTTTTCCTGGATCTTTGGTTGTAAAAAAAGGATCGGTTATTTTGGGTAAGTTCTCCTCGCTAATTCCAATGCCGTTATCTTCTATGGAAAGAACAACATTTTCGTTTGTTACTGTTGTTGAGATACTGATTTTACCTGAGCCTCTAATGGCTTGTTCAGCATTAAGTAGAATGCTGATAAATGCTTGGTGAAATTTTGCTTCGTTTGCGTAAATTATTGGCTCCTGTTCCGAAAAGTTTTTCTCAACAATAATTTTATTTTCAAACTGGTTGTGAAGTACTAGGAGGCAGTTCTCGATTATCTTATTTACGTTACATTGATCCATTGTGGTGCTATAGCTGGTATTTAGCCTGTTTAGTGAGCGTACAACCAGCGCAGCTCTTTTAACGCCCTCCTCAATCATTTCAATAATAGGGTTAAGCTCTTTTGTGTGTTTGTCCTCAAAATTCTCATTTACGTAATCACTCACAACATTTATTCCTCCCTGGATGTAGTTTAAGGGGTTGTTTATTTCGTGAGCAATTCCTGAAGTGAGTATGCCCATCGAGGCCATTTTCTCCGATTGAATAAGTTTGGCTTGGGTGTTTTTTAACTTTTCAAGTGTCGATTCCAACTCTTCTTTCTGTTGGCTTATTTCGTATGTTCGTTCTTTTACTTTCTCCTCAAGAATTTTTTTATCTCGCATCAACTTTCGGGTACGAAACCGAATGTATGATAATATTACTATTACCACAAGTAATATCTCCATGACAATGAACCAGTTTCTTTTCCATATAGGAGGGATAATTACAATTCGAAGCTCTGCAAGTTCGCTACTCCATACGAAATCGTTGTTGGTACCGGTTACCTTAAAAGTGTATGTGCCGTGGCTAAGGTTCGTAAAAGTAGCTGAAGTGTTATTCCCAATTTCAACCCAATCCTCATTAAACCCTTCAAGCATGTACTTGTACTGATTCTTTTCAGGTGTGGTGAAATCGAAGGATGCGAAATCGATGGAGAAGAAGTAATCCCGATGAGTCAGAACTATGGTGTTATTTTTTGACTTAAGGTTAAGTGAGGGCGTGAAAAGATTTTCACAAATTGAATGGTTTAGTACTTTAAAGTCGGTAATGGCAATTTTTGGCTCATGAGGGTTGTTAACCACTTGGTTAGGATTGAAGTAAGTAATGCCAGCATTGCTCCCAAAGTAGAGTATCCCACTTTCGGTTTTATGGGCAGCATTACGGTTAAACCCGTCGCCTTCAATACCATCGGTAATTGAGTATGTATTGAAACGCCCATCGATGGGTGAGTATTTTGATAACCCCCGAGTGCTACTAATCCACAGCCTCCCCTCGTTATCCTCAATTATATTCAGAACCATATTCTTCGAAAGTTCGTGGTTGTTTGGGTGCTGAATGTACTCGTTTTTAATCCTGTCGTATTTTAATAATCCTCTCGACTCAGTCCCTACCCAAAGGTTTTGTTGGCTATCCTCAAAAATTGAAAGGAGTTTCAGCTTGCCAGGAAATTGAGTCGAGTCGGTGTGGTTAATGAAGGTTCCAGTTTCCTCGTTTAATTCGTACAGTCCTGATTGGTAGGAGCCAATCCATACTTTCCCGTCGGTCGACTGTATCACTGAATTTACGTAGTTATCGGCAAATGAGGTCGAGGTTGCTGGGTTGTGGTAGGAGCGAGTGAAACTATAATTGGCTGGCTTTCCTTTTTTTATCAGTTTATTAAGCCCATTAGCAGTCGCTATCCAAATATCATTCTGGCAATCTACCATAAGGTAATTTATTTGGTTATTGCTAATGCTCTTGGGATTTTCGGGATCATGTTTGTATGGGGTGAAGGTGTATTCATCATTCTCAAAGCTGAGCCTGCAAAGGCCTTCATCGTAGGTTCCTATCCATAGGATTCCATCATCATCGATCAACAAGGACCATATTCGGTTACTTGTGAACCCGTTCCGAGCAGCATTATTTTTTGTAAAATGCTTGAATTTCCTATCTTTTGGATTGTAGCACGATAAGCCTCCTCCGTCAGAACCTATCCAGATATTCCCATGCTTGTCGCTTGTTATTGCCATTATTGAATGTTGCTGAAGGCTGTTCTTGTCGAGAGGGTTGTGTGTTATGTTGTGAAATTTCTTTGGTTTTAAGTCGAGTTTGCTTATTCCACCTCCACGTGTACCAATCCAAAGGATTTGCGAATTGTCTTCATATAGACATTCAATTCTGTTGCTGCTTATGCTTTCAGAAAGGCTGGGATTATTAGTATAGTGGGTGAAAGTTTTCGAAACCGGATCGAACTTGTTTAGCCCCCCCTCGTATGTGCCTACCCAAATGTTCCCGTAGGAATCTTTTAGAATGCAATCGGCTTTATTATCATTGAGGCTGTTGGGATTGGCTGGGTCTTTGGTGAATTTTGTAAACTCTCCATTTTGTGGGTTAAACAAATTCAAGCCTCCGTCGCGTAGAACAATCCAAATAGTGCCGTCCTCGTTGGCAATCATATTCTGAATAATACTACCTCCAATACCTTTAGTGTTTTTTGGGTCGAATTTGTAGTGGGAGAATGAGTTCTCTTTTTCGTTTAGCTTATTTAAGCCGTTATCGGTACCAATCCAAAGAATTCCGTCAGGGGTTTGGCACATACACTTAGCTCGTTTGCTACTCAGTGATTTTGGGTTAAGTGGATTGTGCTGAAATCGTTTAAACGATTTATTTTCAGAAATAAATAGATTTAATCCTCCATCGGGTGTTCCTATCCATATCCTTGATTGATTATCCTCGAAAATAAAAAGAACCTGATTGTTACTAATGCTATTAATGTTGTTGGGGTTGTATGAATAATTTTTTAACTCGTTCGTTTTCGGATTGTAAACATCAACGCCCCCTCCATATGTGCCAAACCAGTAGTTGCCTTTCCTGTCCTGATGAATTTTTCCAAAGTTAGCGGTAGCTATTGAATTTGGGTTTGTGGGATCATTTCTGAATACTGTAATTGTTTTTCCATCATATCTATTCAAGCCATCCTGTGTTCCAAACCACATGTAACCCAAGCTGTCCTGTAAAATTGAGTACACATTATTGTGCGATAACCCATCACGAATGGATAATTTTTCAAATACTATACCACTGTTTTGCGATTTTACATAATGAGTGTTAACTATAAATAAGCAGAGCCATACACCCAATAACTTTGTTATAAACCGTGAATAATTGCGGGTAATTTTCATTCTAAAGGCATTAGATTATGAAATTCTATCGCTCTTAAATGTACAAAAGAGTTCTAAGGAAATCAAATTTGTTTTGATTATTTCAATGTAAATACTTGCTATATCGATAAATTATTCCCACAAAAAAAAGGAGAGGTACGCCTCTCCTTTTTTTTTGTCATGTTATATCCATTAATTCTTAACAAATCGAGAAATAAAAGGTTCTTTGAAATCATCAAGATTAACAATATAAACACCAGGTGCTAAGTCGGATACATCAACCTGTGTTTCACTGTTGAATACTTCCATGGATTTTACTAGGATCCCAACGCTATTGTAAATGTTTACAATACCATATTCTAAACCAGCATTTAAAGTTAAGTTTATAAAATCATTGGCTGGGTTAGGATAAACCGAGAGGGTTGTTGGAGGTTCGTTATCATCTTCAACGCCTTCTATGGTTGAATTTGGATTGTTTGTAGCATTGTTTACAACATTTATGGTATAATCCTCAACCTCACCGTAACTGAAAGTTTCGCAAGCTGTTGGCGCTGCGTTGTACTTCATGGTTACACGCATGCGAGTTGTTCCCAAGGTAGCAGTTGAAGGCACAGTGAAGGTTTTACTTAGGGTTGATGATAATTTTGAGGATGAACTATTTATTAATTCAGTGCTTTCAAATTCACCATCCTGATCCCAATCTATCCAAATATACCAGTACTCAGTATATGATGTGCTTTTGAATCCTGCGCTGAAGTTAATAGTGTTGCTAGTTCCTCTTCCAAGTGTTGCAACCATACTTGTGAAATCACCATAACCACCATTTGCAGTAGTAACATTATTTATTTCACCAAGTTTAACTAAATCAATCCATTCGTAGTATACGTTGTTCCCTTTAGATGCACAGTAGGTAATACTATTAGACAATGTTGTTGCAGTTACAGTATTGCTGGCTGCCGACACATTTCCTGCAGCATCTGTTGCTTTAACGTAGAAAGAGTAGGTTGTAGCTGGGGTTAGGTTCGTAACATTACACGAAGTACCGGTTACGGTTCCAATCATTGTGGTTCCTTGATATACTTGATATCCGGTAACACCAATATTATCGGTTGAAGCATTCCAGCCAAGGGTTAGGGTAG
>DAOSWM010000121.1:0-3973 GCA_035380045.1 Tenuifilaceae bacterium
GATTCCAAGTCTTTTCAAACCAACTTACCCAAAATTGTATTATCTTTGCAACGTAATGGTTCCGGAGGAACTTTCGTTCCATGGATTAAAAGGGAATGCCGTGCCCCGTAGTTTTTACAGGAATTCGGCAACAGTTCCCGCTGCTGTGATCCCGATGTCGTTTTTTTTCGACGTTTTGTTCTTAACAACAAACCACTGTTCTACGCTGAAAAAGGATGGGAAGGTGTTAAGAATCGGGAAAGTCAGAAGACCTGCCATTCACTGCCACAATTCAGATGCGCTTTCGGGACAAAAGCGAGGATGATAACCCCTTCATCCAACCCTCACAAAATCCCAGGTATCTGTCAAGGTTTGGCAGAGCATTTTTTGGAGAGGATGCGAAGGGAAAAAATCTGCCATAAAAATCTTCCCTTCGCTCCTGCTCCATAAGGTTTAGAGAATATTTTTATATGAAAAAAAGCATTATTCTTTCATCGGTTTTAATTTGGTTTATTGTCCTATTTTGGACGATGAAAGTTACTAATGCTCAGGGTATAACAACAGATACTCTGGAGATTGAAAGCGTAACGATTTACAAAAACCGCACTATAGCTGACGTTCCTGCCGGAGCAAAAATAGTTCGGGTTGATAGCCTCGTTTTTAGGGAAAAACTCAACCTTAGCCTTTCTGAATTGCTGATAGAAAACAGCCCAATTTTTATAAAGACTTACGGACGTGGGGCGACGGCCACCGCATCGTTTCGAGGAACCGGGGCTTCGCACACGTTGGTTTCGTGGAATGGCTTGAAAATCAATTCGCCCATGAGCGGAGAGGTAGATTTTTCGCTTATTCCCCTCTACTTTGTTGATGATATTAGCATACATTTTGGACAATCGTCAATGAAATTTGGAAGCGGAGGGCTTGGTGGCGCCGTGAATTTAAAAAGTTCTCCCGATTGGGATAAAAAATTCGGAGCCAACATTTACCAATCTTTTGGAAGTTTTCAAACCTACTCAACCGCAGTAAAATCAACATACGGAAATACTAGAATAAAAGGCCAAACCAGAATTTTTAGGGAGAGTTCGCTGAACAACTTTTCATATAAGAACATTGCAAAAATTGACACTCCCATTGAAATCCAGCAGAATGCTGATTATGAGAAGTTGGGTTTACTGCAAGAAATGTTTGTAAGACCCAACGAAAACAATATTATTTCAGCAAAAGTTTGGCTACAGGAGAATGAAAAAGGAATCCCCAGGTTAATGTCAAACTACTCAAGTAATGAAATCAATAGGCAAAACGACAGGATTCTGAATTCAATTGCAGAATGGGAAACGTATGGCGAAATCTTTAAGCTGTCAGCTTCGTCGGGCTTATCGCACAGAACATTAAACTACAATCTGCAAAAAACTTCAATCGAAGGAAATAAACTTCCGGTTATTGAATCGAATAGTAACGCATGGAGCTGGTACAACAAGCTAAACGCAAGCTACGATTTTGCAGATTGGATTGATGCAAGTTTAACAGGTGAGTTCAACTATCACAAAGTAAATAGCAACGAAAAGGTTTTAGGGAACAACTACCAAGGTTCGCAAAAACAAGGAGCAATAAGGATTTCAACTACAATAGAGCCTGTAAAAAGAGTTTCAATTTCGGCTATTGTTCATCAGGAAATTGTTGACCAAAAAATAACACCAATAATTCCAACGCTAACAGCTGAATACCGATTTTTAGCAAAAGAAAATCTGGTTCTAAAAAGTTCCGTTGGGCGAAACTACCACTACCCATCGCTGAACGATATGTACTGGCAACCCGGGGGTAATCCAAACCTTAAGCCCGAAAACGGTTTAACATTGGAAGGTGGATTTCAATATAACAATGAATCTGACAGATTTAGCCAGAATTTTGAGCTTGCTGTTTTCAGTTCAAGAATAAGCAACTGGATAATATGGCTTCCCCACCTGAAAGGTTACTGGGAACCGTTGAACCTTGAGTTGGTTGAAGCCAGAGGATTTGAACTTTCTGCATCAGCCAGTACTATCATTAGCGTTGTGAATATTAACCTGAAAGGGAACTACAGCTACACCAAATCAAGCATTGAAAGTTCCGGTGGAATTATTCGTTCCGAATCAAATGGCATGCAACTTCCCTTCATTCCGGTTCATTCCGGAGGAGTTGTTGCATACGCAGTATGGAACGGTTTCTATGCAACCTACAATTTCACTCACTACTCCGAACGGTTTACAACAACCAGCAATAACCCAAATTCGTACCGCAGGCTTTACCCCTACTACATGAGCAGCGTAGCCTTGGGAAAGGATTTTGTTAAATATAATAAGAAGATTGGTTTGCAACTTAGAATCGATAATCTTCTTAACGAAAGTTACCAAACCATTCTTTGGCGGCCAATGCCTGGAAGAAACTATAGTTTGCTTTTTAGAGTAGAACTTTGAAATGAATGGATGAATGAAAAGAGTTTGGAGTTGGAAGTTTAGAGTTTATAACAACAACTTGCAAATTGAAAATTGCTAACTGAGAACTGAAATTTGTAGGGAGTGAGTTCTGAAGTCTCACACTGCCTGCGCGTAAGCGACTTCGGAACTCGGGCGGGGAACGGATATATGAGTTTTTTTAATTATGAACTAACAGTGGTAAAAAATTTTAAAACATTATTATTCACAATAATTTCCCTTGCATTTAGCTCATGCATGGACGATTCGGTAATTGAAATTTCACCCATTGATTTGTACGGAAGCCGAGGCGTTTTTATTGTGAACGAAGGAAACTACCTGTACGGAAACTCCAGCCTCAGCTACTACGACTGTGACTCAAAAGAAGTTTATAACGATATTTTTTCCGTTGCAAACGGAATTCCTCTTGGCGATGTTGCCTATAGCATGACCATTAGAAATGGCAAAGCATGCATTGTGGTTAACAACTCTGGATGCATTTACGTTATCGATTCAAATAATTTGCTTATTCAAAAAACAGTAACTGGACTTACATCCCCGCGGCACATTCTGTTTATTGATGAAGATAGAGCTTTGGTTAGTGACCTTTACGGCCGAAGCATCAGCATAGTTAACATGAATTTGGGAGCTATTGAAGGAACAATAAAAACCGGAGGAAACACGCTGCCATTCTACCAGCATTCCACTGAAAATTTAGTAAGAGTAGGCAGCAAAGTGTACACAAACTGCTGGAGCTACGATAATAAAATTCTTATGGTTGATTTAAATAATCTTTCGCTAGCTGACTCAATAACTGTTGGAATTCAACCTTTCTGGATGGTAATAGATAAGAATGAGAATATTTGGGTTGTTAACGATGGCGGTTTCGCCGGAAACCCTTTTGGACACGAAAACCCATCGCTGATGCGAATTAACACATCAAATAAAACCGTAGAACTGCGGCTTGATTTTCCATCGGAAAATGATAAAACCGGACAAATTGCGATGAATCAAACCGGCGACTCAATCCTTTTTATCCGGAACCATCTGTATAAAATGGATATTGCCAGCAGCGAACTTCCATCAGAACCAATTTTCTCCGGCGATGGAAAAAACTTTCGGGCACTTTCGGTCGATCCGGCAAACGGTGACATTTACATCTCCGATGCAATTGATTTTATGAGCGAGGGTATTGTGTACCAACTTTCATCAACCGGAACTCCGATTGATACAATTAGCGCTGGAATTACTCCTACATTCTTCTGCTTTAACTAGTTTTCCATATTTTCGTTCCTGCTCCGATTTCTTTTCCAAACCATTACGATATCCCATATCGCCCAACCAAATCCCCACAGAGCAAGAACAACTGCGGCAACAATAAGCCAGTTCGATGGAGTTCCAGTATACAATCGCTGAAATGCCCAAAAAACCAACATTACCATAGCCGCAATAATAAGTACGAAGTACTTAATGTTAAAACCAGTGCCCCTATTTACTCGTTGGGGACGACGTAACTGTACCATGCCGTTTTTCTTTCAAACCTA
>DAOSWM010000121.1:4073-5462 GCA_035380045.1 Tenuifilaceae bacterium
GAGGATGTTGACACCGCCGCATACTACGCCATGCGCCAATTTAAGAATGTTGGAGTAAAAAACATTACCTGGTTCGATTTCAGGAAGGGTGAACCCATAGCCCAACAAAAAATTGATTCGATTGTAAATGCTGGAATGATTTACATTTCAGGCGGCGACCAGAATCGATTTATGGATATTGCCCAGGGAACTCCTCTGTTCGATGCGCTTCACGCTGCATACCAAAAGGGAGCCGTAATTGCCGGAACCAGCGCTGGAGCAGCAGTTCAAAGTAGAAAAATGATTACCGGTAACCAGCTCATAAACCCCAATATGGAGGGCTACAGAACCATTCAACCCAAAAACATTGAAATTACGGAAGGCTTGGGTTTACTTGAAACCGCAATAATTGACCAGCACTTCATTTGGCGCTCGAGGATGAACCGGTTGATTTCGGTTGCAATTGAAAATCCCAACGAGCTGGCCATTGGGATTGATGAATCAACTGCAATTCTGGTTGAAGGCGATAGCGCAACCGTTTTTGGCGTGAGCCAAGTTCTGGTATTAAACGCAATGTACGCAAGCATTTCCCAAACCGACAGCCTTTTGGGAGCCCAAAATATACGAATGGATGTGTTTTTGCCAGGGCAAAAGTTTTGTGTAATCCCTTAAAAATTATTTTATTTTCCAATCGCTCCAAACTTTCTCTGCATCAACGCTTACATTAGTTTGGGGAGTTTGGGGTTTGTTATTTACAATAACCGAGCGAACGCCCACCTGTTCTGAAAGGAAATCGGCCAAATCCTTGTACGAAATTTCGCCTTTGGTTTCCTTCAGCTTCTCAAGCAGGTAGTATGTGAACAATCCGTGTTGCTTGTCCTTATAGGGTAACGACGACTCGTTGCCGCTGCTGGCGGTAAAAACTACCAGGTTTCCTTTCAGCAAATCTTCCTTCGGACGAACTTTTACTGCTCGTGCTGCCACCAAACCCTGCTCACGTGCTCCCCCGCTAAAGCAAGCATCGAGGAAAACGGTTATTCGGGTTGATGGATGCTCGGTAAGCGCCTCATACAAATCCTTCAAACGTACAGCAAATCTGAGATTAGTTCCGCTAACATCAACCGGAATTAGGTAGGGTTCCTTCGTTTTCTCATCGGGGAAACCATGTCCGGCGTAGTAAAAGAAAATTTCGGCTTTGCCGTTCAGGGCCTTAATAATTGGGTTCAACTTGCCTATGGCATTGTCCATTTCAATGGCTCGTGCATTGGTTAGGAAAATTATATTGTCATTCGGAACTCCAAGAACATTTAGCGCGTACTCCTTAAAAGCAGAAGCATCCCTAATTGCAAAAGCAACATTTGCTTCCGATTCCAGTCCGGTTTGGTACGAGCTGTAATCCTCGTTACCAAT
>DAOSWM010000122.1:0-5413 GCA_035380045.1 Tenuifilaceae bacterium
GCAGGCTCGCAAAGACGCTTTACATTATATATTGTTATGTAAGTTTACTAATATTCATAAATTATTATTTAGTGTTTTCTTTGAGTCCCTGTCTACCCTGACTGCCGTTAGGCAGGCGACAGGTAGATTAGAGCCTTAGTGGCTCATATATGCCACAAAACCACTAATTCACTAAGAAACACAAAGACAGCATTCTATCTTCTAAACCGCATAATTCTTGGGAAAAACATTGAGATAAGAAAGAACAGTACCAGAAAAACCAAAACTATGCTTCCGATTTTTCCTAAAAAGCCATTCCCCCAGAAAGGGAGTAAACTTTTCAGCGTGAACTTTTTGATGTAGGGCTCCGGCGGATTCCACTCCGGTAAAACTTCCTGCGGAACAATTACATCCCAGCTACCCACCACAAAAATTGGCATCAGGAAGCTGTATGAAACCTGATCGTGAAACTGATTCTGGTTGAACAGCCCGCTACGCCAGGTTCCTAAGTTGTTGAAGAATAGTTTTATGTAGTACGGTTTGTTCCAAATAAAATTGGAATTTTTGGTTTTGTGTTCCAAAACCTGTTTGGCAGCAGATTCAAGGTTGGGTGAAATATTGTAGGTGTTTTCGTTCATTGTCCCAAAATCGAAATTGTGGTTCAGGAAAACAGGCTGGCCGGCGTGGATATTCGTGGAGATTCGTTGAACGTTGGGCTCGTTCCCAATTTTTGCTCCCTTGCAGTAAATTGCCCCGATGGCAAAGTCGGGTTTGGTGGTTTGCCCGGTTGCAGTTTTAACGTAAATAGGCGAGTTGTCGGGAATTACTTCCAGAATAAACGAAAGATCGCCGTATCGAAAATCGCGGTGCTCCTTGTCCAAATCTTTCAGGTAAATGAATTTTTGGTTGCTTCCGTACCAGTAACCCGGATATTTGGTTGTTTCCTTCTCCGAGTCGGAAATTGTAACCGGAATGTCCCTGTCGGGACGAATGTCAACGTTCACATCAAACTCGGTGAGCCAAAGTTGCATCTCGAAAATTCGGCTTTTCAAGCCGAGCGAATCGTCAACAATTGCTTTGCGGTAAACCTTGTAGGGTTTGGGTTCGCTACCTGAACTAAGACTAAGAAATTGCCCGGCAGCGCCTTTTTCCATTTCGTACAATCGCACATCCTGAATGCTGATTTTTACATCGGGAAGCCCGTAGTAGGTGTGATCGGGGTCGAAGTGCGCCGAAACGCCGTCGAAATGTTTTAGCCGTAAACCAATATTTTCATGTGTAAGAATTTCGTCGAAAAACTTGATGGCTTTCAGATGAACCTGAGGGCCTTCGAAATTGCTTGTTGTGCCGCCGGTGCTACTTGCCTGATACTGAATTTTCTGCTGATTCTCTTCGCCTTCAATAATTGAATTTGCAACTTTTCCTGCAACCAAATTTTTGTACTCGTTAATGTAGGTTTGAAATTCAGGGTTTTGTTGCTGTGAGGCCGATTTAAAACTTATAATGAAAGCTGCAATGTAAATTACCACAGCTACTGTAAAACCAAAAACCAGCTTTCTATTCATTTATTAATTTTTCAGAAAAAATTGATGTTAAACCCTGAATCCCATTACGAGTATGTCATCAATTTGTTCGTAATCTTGCATCCAGGTTGTAATGAATTCTTCCAGATTCTTTTTCTGTTCTGCCATAGTTAAATGGCTGTTGCTAACGAGCAGATTTTTGAATTCATTTATTTTTACCTTGTCACCCTTGGCTCCACCAACCTGATCGGCGTAACCATCGGAGAAAATGTAGTAGCAATCACCTTTCAAGGTTTCAATCAGGTGATTTTCGAATGGAAATTCTTTGATGTGAACACCAATCGGGTTACGTGTTCCTTTAACAACAGTTAAATCGCCTTTACGAATTTGATAAAGAGGATTGCCGGCACCGGCAAATTGTATGGTTTTATCACTTTCGTCCCAAATACATAACGCCATATCCATTCCATCCTTCGATTCAGATTTGTACGACGATTGGTGAAGCACGTCCTTCGCCTTTTCGCGGAGAATTTCCAGAACTTCCGAGGCCGATTCTGGAAGCCCGTTCCCAAGAATTTCGTTGAGTAGCGTTGTTCCCAACATACTCATAAAAGCACCCGGAACTCCGTGGCCGGTGCAGTCAACAGCAGTGATTAGTATTTTGCTGTCGAATTTTCTGAAGAAGAAGAAATCGCCGCTAACGATATCCTTCGGCTTAAACAGGATAAACGAATCGGGGAAAAGGTTTTGCAACTCCTCCTCAGAGGACAGAACGGCATTCTGTATTCTTCGGGCGTAGGTAATGCTGTCGGTTATCTGCTGGTTTTTGCGTTCAATCTCCATTTTTTGTGCTGCAAGCAGCAGGTTGTCGTGCTTTTTTGTACGGTAGAGTTGGTAAACCAGTATCGAAAGAATTACTAACAGCAATAAACCTGTTGTTAAAGAAAAAATAAAAATATTTTTTCGGCTCAGTTCAGCTGCATTCTTCTCGAGTTTAATGCTTTGAATTGCAATTTGTTGTTCTTTTTTTTCAGTTTCGTACTTGGTTTGCATGTCGGCCAGCTGCAGGTGTTTCTCAGCATTAAAAACTGAATCTTTTAGAACAACAAATTTGTTGAGGTTGGCCAGCGATTTTTTTAGGTTTCCAATCCGCTCGTACGCTTTTGCCAGCTGCATGTAGTTACTAACCATATCCTCAACCAGCTCAATTTCAATGGCAAGAGCCTGTCCTTTCTCAAGATGCTCAACGGCTTTTGTAAAATCATTATTGCCAAGGTAGAAGTTTCCAAGAAGCATTTCAACTTCTGAAATTCCTCTTTTATTATTTATTGATTCTAAAAGATTTAGTGATTCAGAAAGGTTCTGTAGCGCTTTTTGTTGTACGTTTTTTTTCTCCCAATATTTACCCAAGTCGCGTTTAACTAATGCGGTTCCGTAGGCATTTTTGTTTTTTTGAAATATATCTATAGCTTGCGAGTAGTATATCCATGCCGAGTCGGGAAGATTGTTTTCCAGGTGAAGGTTCCCCAGTGCTAAAAGGCAGAATGCTTCTCCTGAAGTGGCTTTGAGTGTTCGGAATCGTGCTAACGATTCGCGGCAAATTGTTTCAATTTCATCGAAACGACCCCATGCTTCATTGATATACACTTCAACCATAAGCGAGTATGCAATGCCAGAGTTATCGTTGAGTTTTGTAAAAATATTTTCAGCTGTTTTAATTGTCTGCAGCGCATCACGGTAGTGGCCCCAGTACTTTTGTGTCAGAGCAAGTGTATGCAAAGTCCAGGCGTATAGAGTGGAATCATTTAACTCAAAGTAAAGTTCAGCTGATTTAATAAGGAAAGGTTCAGCAAAGCGGTAGTTTCCAATATTGTAGTAGTTTGCTCCTAGAATTTTGGCTGTGTTGGCCAATTGTACTTTTGAGGTGTCGGATACCGCTATTTTTATTGAATTCTCAAACTCAATTAAGGCAGATTTAGGATCATCTTTTAATGCCTCTATAGACTTAATTTTTTGCTGGATTAATTCTATATCCTGAGCATATGAAAAGCCAAAACAAATCAATGCCATTGAAACAATGGAAAGAAATTTCCCGATTATATTGAGAGATTCCTTCATCGAATTGATGTTTTTTATGATTTTGATTGTTATCCCAAATATACTAAAAGTTCAGGATTCTTTATGCTAACTTTTTTAAAATGAATAAAAAGATAGAATGGGAAGATTAGCTTAATTCTAGCAATTTCGTAATTCTCTCAACTTCAGCTTTTGCGTCTTCGAGCGAGCTAACCTTTTTGATTGTTACGATGGGATGCTTTTTTGAATCGTAAAGAATTATGCTGAAGTTTTTATCTTTTAAATCGAGAGTCCGATTGCTCATGCTGTAGGTGCGCCAGGTAATGTTTGATTTTTTAAAATCAATTTTCATGTCTGGTTTTATATCAATCCAATTTCCAACGGAAATAAATCCAAACAGATTGTTTAAAAACTTTATCCTTTTTTTCTCAAAATCAATTATTGTACTTGTTGATGTGAAAGCGAGGAATATACCAAGAAGGATAAAAATTATACCATTCAACGAGTAAAAACTTGCGATGATTCCAATTAATGCAAGAAATAACCCCGATACCGAAAATGTTGGTCCGAATGCTTTGCCGTGTGAATTTTTTTCTATCATTGATTACTCTGATTTTTGATGTTGAGAAAGTAAAGGTAGGAATTATTTCTGTTTGTTTAAACAAGCAATAACCCTTGCTTGTTAACAAGAGCAAGGGTTTTTACTATACCTCAACTATTATAAACTCTTAAGTTTATAATGCATTATCATCCGTCTGACCGCTCAAAGCGGTCAGACGGATAGTTATAACTTACTTCCCTTTAACTTCAAACTTCACAAGCTGGCCGGTTGTGTTTTCTCCTTCTGGTTTCAGGAAACCAATCACATTCTCTTTATCGAAAACCAGCTCTTCGAACCGGTTATTTAGGCTAACTTTGAATCCGGGAATTTCCAGCGTTGCTTCGGCAATATTTTTCCCGTTGCTATCGAAGCTGTAAACACGAAATTTATGCTCCACATCCTCATCTACAAATCTGAAAACAAGAAGGTTTCCATCAGAATCGATAAGAAGGTTGTAGAAAAATGGTGTGTTTTTTGGGAAGAAATCTTCTTTATAAATAGGAGCAATATCCTCCTTAGTAAATTTGCCCTCCGACACTCTTTTTTCCATGTTTATGGTAAACTCATCTTTAACTTCTTTTGGGTAAAGAGGTGGTGTAAAGTCGAGCTTAAACGATTTTACCAGCTCGCCTGTTGGCGAAATAATTTCAAGGTTGTTCTTCATGTTTACTCCCAAGAGTAGATTGCCATCGGGGGTTGCACGAATAATGATGTCGTTCCTTGAGAATGCGGGAGAGATTGAGAACATTCCTTTGTCCTTGGTGATGATTGTAAGGCCGGAGTTTACCCAAAGATTATCGTACTTACGAATTATTTTTTGCTCGCCGGTTTCGGGGTCGATTATGGTAATAACGTACCGAACGTTTCCGTTCATGGGAACATGACCAATTAACGCAATTTTGTTTGAGGTTAACGCAATGGTCTTTATTGGCATGTAATCGAGCGTTACGGTTTTTGCGTACTTCCCGTCGAGCGTAAAAAGTTTTATTTTGCCGTTGTGCTCGTGGGTGAAAACGTACTTGCCACCTACAACTCCACCCAGAGTTGGACGCTCCTGAAAATCGCCCTCAGCTGCTCCTTTTTTACCAAAAGTTAGAACGAGTTTTCCGTTTGAATCGAATTTGTGAATGTTGTAAGTGCTATAGTTCCCAACAAATACGCTGCCATCGGGAGCAATGGCTATGCTCTTGTACATTCCAATGGGATTGTGGTAGGCATCGGTATTGTAGTCGGG
>DAOSWM010000123.1:0-5317 GCA_035380045.1 Tenuifilaceae bacterium
TGGTTCATGAATTTGGGATTACCGATCCTGTGGGGAAAGCGTTCCGTTTGCCATCGGCCGAGGAAGAAGCCGACGATATTAAGCTGGAGGTTATTGGAGTTTGCAACGATTTTCATTGCGCTTCGCTTCACGAACCGGTTAAACCTGTTATCATTTGGAAGGATGAAAGCCAGCGTAGGTACGTTACGGTTAAAGTTTCGGGAGCAAATCCGCAGGCAACAATCGAACGAATTTCAGAGAAGTGGAGTCAGGTTTTCCCCGATTATCCGTTCGAGTATTTTTTCTTGAAAGAAAATTATGGCTCTCAGTACAAGGCTGATGTTAACTCCAATCGGGTATTTATTCTTTTTACTCTGCTTGCGCTTTCCATTGCTTGTCTGGGAATATTCGGGTTAACAGCCTACACAACCCAGAAACGTACCAAGGAGATTGGTATTCGAAAGGTTCTTGGAGCCAACGAGCAGAATATTATGGGTTTAATATCAAAAGATTTTATAATTCTAATTGCAGTTTCTGCCATAATTTCAATTCCGGCGTCGCTCTACTTTATCGATAAGTGGCTACAGAATTTTTCGTATCGAATTGGGATTAGCTGGGCAGTTTTTGTTGTTGCTCCCATTGTTGCTTCGCTTGTTGCTCTGCTAACAATAAATATTAAAGCGTACTTTGCTGCAAGAAAAAATCCTGTGGATGCTATGCGGTACGAGTAGCTTCGCAACAACGTAATTTGGAAACTACGCCACGCTGATAAATTTAGATATGCCTCGTTTTGAAGAAAGCATCGTATAATTCCGATGAATCGCCGTACGTTTTGTATTCCTTCTCCGAAATTTGGTACGTACACTCTTCGCCCTCAATTCCCGAGAAAATAATTTCATGTTTCTCAGAATACTTATCAACCATAATTAGCTTAACAAGGTTCTCGTTTACGTCGGGAATAGCTAAGCTGTTATGGCAAAGCGGGCAGAAGAAGTTCACTTTTTCGCCCTTTTCAACCTGAAACTCGGGGTGAAATATGCTGGTGTAGTTTCCTAGTTCGGGGCTCAACAGGATAAGCCACAGCCGCTTATCGCTTTTGGTTGAGGCGGCAAGTATTATGTTGTCGCCAACCAGAAGGTGCCCGGAGCATTTGGGGCATATAAAATCGGTTTTCATGGCACTTATGTTTTGGTTAGCGTTTATAAGTTACAATTAAATAGCTAAAAAGTAAAGGGAAAACCAGCTCTTTCTTGTCTTTTTTTATAAAATACCAAGTGATAATTACTTTGTAATTGTTTGTATGTTAGCAAGAAGTAAAAAGCCGGCTTGTGAGCCGGCTCGTTAATAATCTATATTAAAAAATCATTACTGGTAATCGGGTAGGGCATTCATTAGCTTCTGGCGTGAGAAGAAGATACGGCTTTTTACAGTTCCAATTTTTAGGTTTAGCTTCTCTGCAATTTCCTTGTACTTGTAGCCTGAAGTGTGCATTTCGAAAGGAATCCGAAAGTCGTCCTCCAGCTCATTAACCTTACGGCTAATTTCGTTGTGTGAGTAGTTCGACTCAGGGCCCTCCTCGTAGGCACGCCCGTTAATTAGGAACTGGTTGTCGCTCGAATCGAATGTGGTGCGCTGTTTTACCGCCTTGCGGTAGTTGTTTATGAACGTATTCTTCATTATGGTGAAGGTCCATGCTTTTATGTTCGTGTTGTCCTCAAACTTGTCCCGGTAGGTTAACGCCTTCAGGTAAGTTTCCTGTAGCAAGTCGCGTGCATCTTCGGGGTTAGCAGTTAAACTGTAAGCAAACCTCTCAAGGTTGGGCTCAAGATCTACTAGCGCGGTGGTGAATTCTGCAGTTGTCATAGCTTATTTGGTTTAAGTTTTTATTTTGATTTATTCTTATTTAGACTAATTAAATGTTTATGCAAATATACGTCAAAATTGAACAATTGATACTCCTGGTGTTCTTCAAGAGCCCTTATTCTAAGGGCATTCTAAATAATTATGTTGCAAGAAACTTGTGAATACAGTAGCTCTGCGGGGTGATTATAAATAAGGTCTAAATAGTGATTTTTTGGGTGAGGTTTGGTATCGTCTATGTATGTGAGCTTATTATAAAGTTGTAAAAATCAATATAACAGCGACATATATGCTTTTTTGTGTTTTGCAAGTATGTATTTGCCCTTGAGTGTTGAAACCATTAGTTCCGTTTTTTGGAAGCGGAGTTGAATTATTGTTTTTTTTGATTCAGCAAACCATTTTTTTTATCTATATTTGCAAAAAACTACTTAATATGAAGCCAATAACCCGGGTACGATTTAGCGTGGCGCTTGCCATTCGTAACCTAATCACTATTTCCCTTTCGTAGGGTATTGGCTCTTCCACAGTTTGCTTATTTTTAAAAATTAAAGGCTTTTGCCTTTGTAATCAATTTATTTTCTTGCAAGTAAAGTACGCCTATGCGTACTCGTACTTTTAACCTTAACAATTTAATAGGAGAAAAAACCATGAAACTTACATCATTTGCAGAGCGTGTGGTTTATGAATTTGCCACAGCAACAATTTCCAAAAAAATTCAGCAAAAAATTACGTACATTAAACAACGAAAACGACATAATAATGAAACATAAATACATTCAGTATAGAAGAAGGTTTTTGAATTTATTATCGGATATTACCGATGCAATTAAAGGTGTTGAAACCGATTATACGAGCATAAGGCTCAGCAAAGCCCTGGTACTGCTTGCAATACCCATGGTTCTTGAAATGTTCATGGAGTCGGTGTTTATCCTTTTCGACATATACTTCGTTTCAAAGTTGGGAGCCGAGGCGGTTTCGGTGGTTGGCCTCACCGAGTCGATGCTAACAATTATTTATGCCTTTGGCATTGGATTCTCCATTTCTGCAACCGCAATTGTGTCGCGCAGGGTGGGGGAAAAGCAACCTAAAATGGCCAGTCACGCTGCCTTTCAGGCAATTCTGGTTACCATTTCAGTTTCAATCCTTGTAACGTTAGCTGGATTATTTTTCAGCAGCGACCTGCTGAGGTTAATGGGGGCCTCAAACGATTCTATCGTTTTGTACTCAGGTTATACAAAATGGATGCTTGCCGGGAACGCAACCATAATGCTGCTTTTTGTTTTAAACGGTATCTTTCGTGGAGCTGGCGACGCTGCCATTGCCATGCGCGTGCTTTGGTTTGCCAATATCATTAACATTGTCCTCGACCCGATGCTAATTTTCGGTATTGGACCGTTCCCCCAGCTTGGTGTTGAGGGGGCTGCCATTGCAACTAATATTGGCAGGGGAAGCGCAGTTATTTACCAACTCTATATTTGTTTCTTTGGAAAGAGCAGAATCAGAATTGCCCTGGCCGACCTAAAGCCCGATTTTTCTCAAATTGCATCATTTTTGAAGCTTTCGTACTCGGGAATTTCACAAATGCTTATTGCTACAACCAGCTGGATTGGTTTGGTGCGAATTATTTCGATGTTCGGAAGTATTTCGGTTGCAGGCTATACGGTTGGTATTCGGATTATGATTTTCGCCATGCTCCCTGCATCGGGAATTAGCAATGCTGCGGCAACGCTGGTGGGGCAGAATTTAGGCGCGAAAAAGCCAGCACAAGCTGAACGTTCCGCTTGGTTGTCGGGTTGGGTAAATGCATTTTTAATGGGACTAGTTGGGATTTTCCTTGTAGCCTGGCCAGAAGCAGCCCTACGCGTAATAACTCATGATTCGAGTATTATTGAAAAGGGGGCAGAGTGCCTTCGAATCTTGAGTTTTGGGTTTATTGCTTACGGGTTGGGAATGGTTGTGGTTAACTCGCTGAACGGTGCTGGCGATACTTTTACCCCGATGATTATAAACCTTTTCTGTTTCTGGATTCTGGAAATTCCCCTCGCGTACATTCTTGCAATAAACCTTAGCATGGGCGAACGGGGTGTTTACTACGCCATTGTTACTGCAGAAACCTTGATGACGATTACGGCAATTCTGGCTTTTAGAAGGGGAAAATGGAAAATTCAGAAAGTATAAACTTTCAAGTATTGTGAAAAAGAGGCTGTCTCAAAAGTCTAATGTAAAGGGATAAGTTTGAAAATCAGGTTTACCCCTACCCTAAAGGGAACCTGATTTTCAGCACTTTCCCTTCAGGGATAAAGGGTGAAAAAGTGATGAAAATCAGATAAAAAGATTTTTGAGACACCCACTTTTTTATACAAGGTGAGCCTGTGTTAGTAGCTCGTTCATTTCCTTTTGTAGCAGCATTGCCGCTGCCCGGGCAGCTCCGGCAAAACGTATAGTGTTGTCGGCATAAATAATTCCGCGCGATGAATTTACCAGCAAGCCACACCTGTGGTTCATCCCATTTTTTGCAACCTGTTCCAGGTTGCCTCCCTGCTCACCAACTCCCGGAACAAGGAAAAAGTGCTCTGGAGCAATTTCGCGTATTCGCGAAATCATGTCGGCACGGGTAGCGCCAACAACGTACATGGTGTTATTCTCGTTTCCCCAGTTCATCGATTTTTGTACAACTTCCTCGTATAGTTTTTTCCCAGTTGCAGGATTTTCAAACATCTGAAAATCGGCGAAGCTACTGTTTGATGTTAAGCCCAGAATTATCGACCACTTGTTCTCAAAGCTGAGAAAGGGTTCAATGGAATCCTGCCCCATGTATGGGGAAAGGGTTACGGCATCAAAGTTCAGCGTTTGGAAGAATGTTTTGGCGTACATTCGGGCTGTGTTGGCTATGTCGCCACGTTTCACATCGGCTATGGTGAATATTTGCGGGTGATTTGTTCGAATGTACTTTATGGTTTTTTGTAGGCTGTTCCAGCCTGATGCTCCGTGTAACTCGTAAAAGGCCGAGTTTATTTTATATGCAACAGCGTAGGGTGCAGTTGAGTCGATAATGGCCTTATTGAACTCGAAAAGCGGATCGGATTTGGAGAGTAGTATCTCAGGAATTTTATTCAAATCGCTGTCGAGCCCAACGCATAAAAAGCTTCGTTTCGCTTTTATTTGCTCAAAAAGTTGCTGTGCATCCATAAAAAAATTTTTTTTGAAAATATTTAACGGTAAAGAACAGAATCAGTTATAGCACAATTCCTCCATTTTTTCACTTCGGTCTTCCGTCGTCAAACTTTAGGCTCATCAATCAATCAACCAACCAACCAACCAACCAACCAACTAACCAACTAATCAATCAATCAATTAAACTTCGCTCATTTTCAGTCTTTCTGCATTTTCAGCAAGCTGAAGTTTTTCTATTACTTCGTCTAAGTCGCCGTCAATAATTGCGGAAAGGTTGTAGAGCGTAAGGTTTATTCTATGGTCG
>DAOSWM010000124.1:0-3298 GCA_035380045.1 Tenuifilaceae bacterium
TGTGGGAACTGCTGGATTCGAACCAGCGACCCCCTGCTTGTAAGGCAGGTGCTCTGAACCAGCTGAGCTAAGCTCCCAATCATTTTTATAAATGACGCTTTTCGTTAAAAGCGATGCAAATGTATAAGCATTTTTTTATTCTACAAAATTTTTTTTCGAAGATTACAAATTATTTCAGCGCATCGGCAACAACGAACGTACTTCCTCCAATGAAAATCAAATCGTTAGGGTTCGATTTTGTTTTGCAAAAATCGATGGCCGATTTTACGTTTTCGAAGCTTTCACCCTTCAGTCCGTACATTTTTGCCCTTTGGGCAAGCAGCTTCTCGTCCATCGCTCTGGGAATTGATGCCTTTGTAAAGTAGTAATCAGCGTTTTTTGGAAGTAGCTGCAGAATTCCATCAATGTTTTTGTCGTTCACAAAACCGATTATCATGTGCAACTTTTCAAAACTAGTTGAACTTATCTGCTCAACTATTGATGTAATTCCGTCTGTATTATGGCCGGTATCGCAAATTGTTAGCGGCAACTCACTCAGCTTCTGCCACCTTCCCAAAAGTCCTGTGTTTGCTGAAGTTTTTGAAAGACCGCTTTTGATATTTTCACCCAAAATTGAGTACCCCTTTTCGCAAAGTACATCGATTGCGGCAAGGGCTCCAACAATATTTTTTTGCTGGTAACTCCCTAACAGGTCGAGAGTGAACTCTTCAACCAAACCAGTTCCAATTTTTTCAATTTGGAAAACCTTTTTTCCATCGGAGCTAAACGATGTTTCAAATATCCTTCGAACTTTATCTGCGAAAACAATGGGAGCACCAGCTTCCTTGGCTGTTTCAATAAAAACATGCTCCGTTTCAGCTTGTGTTTGGCTAACAACAACAGGAATACCATTTTTTATAATCCCAGCCTTTTCTGCAGCAATCTTCCCAATGGTATCGCCAAGGAAATCGGTATGGTCGAGGCTGATATTTGTGATTACCGATAGCTCAGGGGTTATTATGTTTGTTGAATCGAGCCTACCACCCATGCCAACCTCAACAACTGCGACATCAACTTTTTGCTTCGCAAAAAAATCGAACGCCATGGCAACCGTCATCTCAAAGAATGATGGTTTGATTTCCTCAATAATTTTCTTATTATCGTGCACAAAATCAACCACAAACTGCTCGGAAACCATCTCCCCGTTTATTCTTATCCGTTCCCTAAAGTCAATCAGGTGAGGCGAAGTATAGAGCCCTACCTTGTAACCCGCTTCCATGAGAACGGAAGCGAGCATGTGCGAAACGCTACCCTTCCCATTCGTGCCTGCAACATGTATTGTTCTGAATTTTCTATGCGGATTCCCGAAGTACGTGTCGAGGGCAAGCGTATTATTTAAATCGGCTTTGTATGCTGCTTTTCCTACGCGTTGGTACATAGGTAGCTGCGAAAATAGAAAATCGAGAGTTTGCTGGTAGGTCATAAAGTTATAAGTGTTTGAAGCTGCAAAAATACGAAGGTTTTTATATTACATTAACAATATTAAAAAATATTATAACAATCAGTGAAGCAAGACAATACTAATGTAACACACGTATTACTAACAAATATGTTACTAACATATGAATTAGTTGCAAAAATGCATTATATTTGAAAGAAAAAGTTGTTATGAACCAACCCTTTTCCTTTGGAATAGCAACCTATGGTGAACTGTTTACCGATAGGGAGTCGGAAACAAAAAGACTAATAAAAAACTTTGAAAATGGGGTGAATACCCTAATAATTTCTCCTCGTCGTTGGGGCAAAACTTCCCTGGTTCATAATGTTGCACGTACAATGAATGCTACGCAACACAAAATTATTGTCGTAAACATCGATGTTTTTTTGTGTCGCAACGAGAGTGACTTTTTCAAACTGTTTTCAACAGAAATAATTAAACAAACTTATACCAAATGGGATGAGTGGGCCGATAGAACGAAACGTTTTTTAGCAAGACTATCACCCAGAATGAGTTTTGGAACAGATCCGGTAAACGATTTCTCCATTTCACTCGATTTTTCAGAAAGAATTGAATCAGAGAAGGATGTATTGAGCCTACCTGAGAAAATTGCCAAAGACAAAGGGGTTAGGGTTGTTGTTTGCATTGATGAGTTTCAACAAATTGCAGAATTTCAGGATTCAATATCTTTTCAAAAAAAATTGAGAAGTTGCTGGCAACTACAAAAAAACGTAACATATTGTCTTTATGGAAGTAAGATGCATATTTTAAGTACACTCTTTTCAAAACAAAGTATGCCTTTCTACAAATTTGGCGATGTGATGTTTCTTCAAAAAATCCCAACTTCGGAATGGGTAGGCTTTATTCGTCTTCGTTTCGAAAAAACGGGGAAAAAAATTTCCGAAGAAATAGCTGAAAACATTTGTAGTATTGTACAAAATCATTCGTCATACGTACAGCAGCTTTCGTATATTGTTTGGGTAAAAACAGAAAAAAAGGTAACAGATGAAATTCTCAGCGAATCGCTGCAAGAGTTAATTGAGCAAAATGCTGTGCTTTACTACTCAATTGTTGATGGGTTAACTCGTTACCAAATTAATTTTCTGAGAGCATTAGTCAGCGGAATTACCCATGAATACACCTCTTCAGGTGTTATAAATAAGTATGACTTGGGAAGTTCTGCAAATGTTGTTAGAATATGGAAATCGCTTGAGAAGAAAGAAATAATTGATATTTCAGGGAAAAGAATAATAATTAATGATCCAATATTTAGTATTTGGCTAAAAAGGGAGCTGAATTTTTAGAACATCAATATATTGTAAATCCTTGATAAATAGTGCCGTAAGTTCAGGATGAAAGGATTCGAACCATTCCCACCCAAGGCGGGATCCCGAACGATGCGCCCTGCCTTTGGCGGGGCTACACCCCGAATAATTTTTTGAACGCATTTCCTCCCTTATAAGCCTTGATCTGTTTTTCTCTCGCTAAAGCAGATTTTTTTTCCTCGAATTCTTCTGAGTAAACTAATTCGAAGGGGATTCTGTGTTTTGTTGATCGTTGTAATCCAGCATTATGGAATTGGATTCTCTTTTGAATGTTGGACGAAGAACCGATGTAGAACTTGTTATCTTTTTTGCTTTGAAGTATGTAAACAAAATATGGCATGGAATATTAATATGTCGGGGTGGCGAGATTCGAACTCGCGACCTCGTCGTCCCGAACGACGCGCGCTAACCGGGCTGCGCTACACCCCGAAAGAAAAATACAAAGGGTTACGCCCCAAACGACGCGTCCCGCAATTGGCGGGACTACACCCCGAAA
>DAOSWM010000124.1:3398-5192 GCA_035380045.1 Tenuifilaceae bacterium
AAAGGGTTACGCCCCAAACGACGCGTCCCGCAATTGGCGGGACTACACCCCGAAAACCATTTTTTTACAAAGTCAATTACTGCAGATATTTTCTGCCTGCAAATATAGCTTTTTTATAAATCCGGTGTTTTCAAATTTTTTTGCAAAGTTTTTATTATATTGTACATTCGACAAACTATTGTATACTCCAATGAAAGAGGAATTTCTACATTTTTTGTGGAAGTATAGTTACCACAGTTTATCAAACCTTACTACTTCCAGCGGTGAACAGGTTGAAGTAATTTCACCGGGTATCCATAACCTCGATGCGGGGCCCGATTTCTTCAACGCAAAAATCCGAATTAACCAAACGGTTTGGGCGGGTAACGTTGAGATTCATATTAAAGCCTCCGATTGGAACAGGCATGACCATGATACCGATAAATCGTACGATAGCGTTATTCTTCATGTTGTTGCGAGTAACGATGTAGAAGTAAAGAACTCAAAGGGAGACATTGTTCAAACCATCGAAATTCCATATCCCAGCGGCATCGACTGGGAACTCCAGCGGATGTTTTCGTCGAAGCAGTGGATTGCCTGCGCCGATTTAATTGGAGAAATTGATAAAAGCGCTATTAACATTTGGTTATCCCGTCTTTCCGTTGAGCGACTGGAGCAGAAAACGCAGTACATTCTTAGTTCGGTTGAGCAGAATGGCAATAGCTGGGAGGACTCATTCTACCAATCGGTTGCCCGAAGTTTTGGGTTGAAAATTAACGCATTGCCATTTGAGTTAATGGCAAAAAACACTCCGTTAAAAGTTTTAGCCAAGGCCAAGGATAATTTGTTTGTAATTGAATCGATTCTTTTTGGACAATCGGGATTGCTTTTCAACGATATTCCGGAGGATGAGTACGTTACATCGCTCCGCAAAGAGTACGATTACCAGCATAAAAAGTACAGCTTAACGCCGGTTAACGGCGAACTATGGAAGTTCCTGCGTTTACGACCGGTTTCGTTCCCAACAATCCGAATCGCCCAGCTTGCAATGCTTATTCATAAATCATCGGGGCTTTTCTCGAAAATAATGGAGGCAGAGGACGCAAACAGCATTACGAAGCTACTGAATGTTGGGGTTTCCGATTACTGGAAAACGCACTATAGCTTTGGGAAGCCTTCAACAGAAAGGTTAAAAAATTTAGGAAACGAAACCATCAGAGTAATTCTTTTAAACTCGGTTATTCCATTTATGTTTGCCTACGGCAAAGCGAGAGGTAACGAGGATTTAGCCGACAAAGCGATTGTGCTACTTGAAAGTTTGAAGCCCGAGCAGAACTCGGTTGTAGCTGGTTTCAAAAAGCTAGGCGTTGAAGCACCCAGTGCCATGTTTTCGCAGGCTATGGTGCAGCTAAAAAGCCAGTACTGCGAGCAAAAAAAGTGTTTGTATTGTCAGGTTGGAACAGGAATTCTTCTGAAAAGGGTAACTCCTTAAATGTTTACTCCAAAAAATTTCTAGGAAAATTACTCCTTAAGAATATCGATTACACTTGAAAAAGAAAAGGGTAGAAGATGTGAAATATCGTCAACTACAACAATTCTTTTTTTACCAATCATTACAATTTTCATTGGTTCTTTTCCAATATTACTTGTTTCAAGCATAACCTGTCGGCAGCTGCCACAAGGAGCAACTGGCTCGGTGATTGGCTTTCCTTCATGTTCAGCAGCAACAGCTATCCCAACAACCGGAATTTTTGGGAACTTGGCTCCTGCGTAGAAAAGGGCAACCCGCTCAGCGCACAGTCCCGACGGGTAAGC
>DAOSWM010000125.1:0-4802 GCA_035380045.1 Tenuifilaceae bacterium
GTCTACCTTCTACAAATTCTTAAAATCCCTGATAATATAAACGTCGTAGTCGCCCAGGTAGCTGAATCCCATTTTTGTATAAAGTGCAATTGCGTTTGTGTTATCCTTATGTACCTCAAGCTTAACTTGGTAACCTTTCTCCTTAGCAAACTGAATCGATTTTTCAGTTAGATTTTTCCCAATTCCTTTTCGTTGGTATTTTGGCAGAATGCCAAAGTGGTGAAGGTGAATGCGACGGCCATCGAAGGTCATCCAAGAGGTTCCCACTAGCTCGTTTCCCAAAACTGCAACCAGCAACCTTCCGCCCATTGCAATGCTCTGCTCAATTATTTGCTGGTTATCGCCTCGCTGGGCTCCACCCAATCCGGTTTGCGACCAAAGTTCAATAATTTGAGGGTAATCTGCCGATTGGTAATCTCGAATTTCTACCTCGTTAGTCATTTCAATTTAGTTAAAATAGAAAGCTATACTTCCATAACATAAATCTGGCCGGCCTCATCCTTCACAACCCGAACTTTTTTCCCCTTGTCGATGTAGCCCTCCTCGGAAACCGCATCGAAAATTTCATTTTCAATTTCAACTTTCCCCGATGGACGGAGAACCGTTTGGGCAACTCCTTCTTTTCCAACCATATCCTTCTGGTGCGTATCGATTCCAACGTAACCTTCCTCTTTCGTAAGGCTGGAATTGAGGGCCAACCCGGGAAATGTTGGTGAAGTAATTAGCCTTCGGCTAAGCACAATCGATGCAATCAGCCCTGTAAACAACGAAACCGAAACCACAACTAGGGGTCGAAGGATTTCAATCCAGCTGAATGGGCGGGTATTTCGAAAAATATCGTTATCAATCATTGCGAGGGTAAGTCCAATAATTACGAGGATTATTCCGCTAATTCCGGTAACCCCGAAACCAGGAATAGCAAATATTTCAACCGCAATAAGAGCCAAGCCAATGATGAAAATAATCACTTCGTAGTGTTGCGCCAAACCTTCGAGGTAAAGCGGTGCGAAGTAAATAACCGCAGCGAGTATAGCTGCAGCCAATGGAAAACCAACTCCTGGAGTTTGCAGCTCGAAGTATATGCCACCAACTATAACCATAATTAGAATTCCTGAGACAACTGGATTGGTGAGCAATCCAATAATTCTATCGAGAAAAGTGGGCTTGAACTCAGCGATGGTATAGTCCTCAATTCCAGTAATTTGAAAAATTTCGCTAACGGATTCGGCTTTACCCTCACAGTATCCAAAACGGAGTGCCTCCTCGGTGGTGAAGGTAAGCACCTTGCCTGTATCAATAATTCCCTCAATGTAAACCGATGGGTCAACCATTGCCTCAGCAATTCGCGGGTCGCGACGCCAAACCTCAACCGAATCGCCATTCTCCACTTTCCAAACCTTTCCCTGCGCCTCAGCGGTTGCCCGCATGGTGCTACGCATAAACGACTGGAACTTATCGGGCACTACATTCCCCGACTGATCAACAACGGTTGCGGCTCCAATGCTTGCTCCCTTACGCATGTAAATGCTATCGCAGGCAATGCTAATTAAGGCGCCGGCCGAAGCAGCCTGATTGTCAATAAAAACCCAAACGGGAATGGGACTGTTGAGAATTTTTGTGCGAATGGAATCGGCCATATCAACCATTCCACCGTATGTATTCATGTGGATTAGCACAATGTCGGCATTCTGCTGAGATGCTTCCTCGAAACCGCTTTGCACCTGCCTCCATGCCGCAGGCATAATATTCTCCTTAATGTTGATTTTGTAAACCAACTTCGACGAATCCTGTGGAATTGAATCGTTGGTTGCACTTGTTGCAAAAGTTACGCAACTTAACAAAGCAACACAAAATATGTATACTACAGTTCGCATAGTTTTAGGATTATGAGGTTGCTATAACCAGTTCTTTTTCTTAAAGATAAACAGGGTTAACATGGATGAAAAAAGCATTAAACCCAGGGCAAACATGTAACCAAACTCCCACTGCAGCTCCGGCATAAACTTGTAGTTCATTCCGTAAATGGATGCGATTAGGGTTGGCGGCATAAACACAACCGATGCCACGGTAAATATTTTAATAATCTTGTTCTGTTCAATGTTGATAAGACCCAGGAATGTGTTTTGCAAGTACTCCAACCGTTCGAAGCTGAAGTCGGTATGGTTAATAAGCGAACCCACGTCCTTAATCATTATCGAAAGCTTCGGGTAAGTATCGGTTGGGAAACGTTCGCTCTTCAAAATTCCGCTTATAACCCTCTGCTTATCAATAATATTCTCACGAATCAGCATTGTATTCTCCTGAAACTTATTTATATTCAGGATTAGCTCCTCGTCCAAATCGTCGGTTACTGATAGCCTTCGGCTAAGAACTGCCACCTCCTTCGCAACGTTCTCCACCATGTCGGCATCGAGGTCGATTCGGGTTTCAAAAAGTGCTATAAGAACATGGTAACCAGTTGGGTATGCTTTATAGTTTATATAAAACTTTTTAATGGTATCGGCAAACGCACGAAGTTCCATATTCCTTAAGGAAATAAGGATTCCATCCTTCAGGATGAAGGAAACGGGCTCCGTAATGAAGTGCTCCTCGGTTTGTATTAAAAAGTTTGAGTTTGCTGTAATAAGATTCTCAGTTTCAAAGTAACGCGATGAACTTTCAATCTCCTCGGCCTGCTGACGGGTTTGCAGATTTACTTCGAAGAAATCCTCCACCATTTGCTTCTCATCGGGCGATGGGAAGGCCAAGTCAACCCAGAGTAAATCTTCGTAGTCAATCTCGTTGAGCCTATTCACATCAATCTCGTGAACTATCTTGTTATATGCTTTGTAGAATATTGCTATCATGATGTTTCAGAAAAAAAGGTAAATAATAAATTAACTTTTCACGAGAAATAAATGAAGTTACCCAGGTGAAATACTTTTTCCTAAACGGAGGAATAAATTTAACGCCTCTCGCTTCCTCTCATCGAGATTATATGATATATTGTGGGTTAAATAGAAAAGCGCCTCCTCCTTGGTTAACTTTCCAAGATTATAGCTTTTTATCGACTCATCAATGCTACCCAATCCAAGCTTTAATGCTTGGTTAAAGTTTCCCTCGAATTCAGCAGGAAGCCTCTTATTTGCAGCCCATACAGCAAAAACGAAGGGTAAGGAGGTGTACTTTCCCCACTCGCTTGCAAGGTCAATATTATACTTGTAGCTATCCTCGTTAGCAAAAACTTTATCGCCAATAGCTATAATTGCCTCGTCAACTTTAACCTCAGAGGGTTGTAGGGTTCGGTCAGGTTTTTCCCAACTGAAATCCTTCTTCCAAAATTGTTTCGCTAGAATCTGAACCAGTAAGTTGGAACTTCTAGATTGAAAATCTAAGTATATGGTCGAAACATTATCTAAGGGTGAATTACTTAGCAACGAAACCGTTCGAACGTTACCATTTGTACCCAAACAGTAGTTACTTAAAATATAATACTCAGGAAGGTGCAGTAATGATGCAACAGGAACAAGGCCAACATCAACTTGGTTTTCAAGAAGTTTACGGGAGCATTCAGCAGGATAATCGAGCGAAAGGTTGAAAGAATGCTTAAACAACGAATGCTGCAGTCCATATACGAATGGTGCAGTATTGAGGTACGATACGGCTGATACTCTTACCAATGCAGACATAATAATCGTCATCTGTGGGGTTCATAAACAGCTCCATTGTTTAAACTAGTTTTAATGCAACGAAGGTACTAATTTACTTTGTAAATTGATACCTTTTTTTTACTTTATGCAAATATAAGCACTTTTCAATGAAAAAGCCTGCAGAATTAACTCCGCAGGCTTTAACAATCAAGAAAAACCCTAAAATTTACATCTTGATTAAACGTTTGCTAATAGCTTCCTTCTCTTCATCAACCGAAATAATGTAAACTCCCTTTGATAAATCACTTACATCAATTTGTGAGTCCAAACTATTCAGCATTGTTTCCTTCACCAATCGACCCTGCAGGTCGTAAATTCGCAGTGAAACATCTCCCCTAATACCCTGCAAGTTAATGTTTACATAATCGTTGGCTGGGTTAGGATAAACCAGGTATGATTCAGCAGGATTGCTATCAAGCGACTCTCCTAAACTTTCGGTTACAACTCCACCGGTTCGGGTTTGCAGAATATTAATAGTATAATCCTCAACCTCACCGTAGCTGAATGTTTCACAAGCAGTTTGAGCAGCATTATACTTCATACTTACACGCATTCTGGTAGCGCCAAGAAGTGCATCGGTTGGTATTACAACATCTGCCGTAAGTAATTCACTACTTGATGATGAACCGTTTACTACCCTTTCATCTGTATCGAAAGTTCCGTTCTGGTCAAAGTCTATCCAAATCGACCAGTATTCAGTGTAGCTGCTGCTAGCAAATCCTGCCTGGAAGTTAATTGGTAAGGTTTCACCCAAAGCAACAGTTGCAATCATACTTGTAAAGTCAACGTAGCCACTATTCTTCCCAGAATTATTGTCAATTTCACAGAAGTTAACTCGCTGAATCCACTCGTAGTTCACATTATTACCTTTCGATGCACAGTACGTAACAGTGTTTGCAAGGGTTGTAGCATTAACCGTGTTACTTGCTGTTGAAACGTTACCTGCAACATCCTTCGCTTTTACGTAGAACGAGTATGTGGTTGCAGCTGAAAGACCCGAAACATTATACGAAGTTCCCGAAGTTGAAGCAAGCAGCGAACCGTTACGGTAAACATCGTATCCGGTAACACCAATATTATCGGTTGAAGCATTCCAGCCAAGGGTTAGGGTAG
>DAOSWM010000126.1:0-4751 GCA_035380045.1 Tenuifilaceae bacterium
TGCCATCATACATTTGCCATCATACATTTGCCATCATACATTTGCCATCATACATTTGCCATAAAATTACATTATTCTTTCTCCAATCCTCTCCTCAACCCACACCATTTGCTGTTCAACGGTCATGTGCGAGTTGTCGAGTACAACGGCATCATCGGCTTTGCGCAGTGGCGCAACTTCGCGGTTCTGGTCAATGTAGTCGCGTTCCTCAATGTTTTTTAGAACCTCATCAAGGGTTGCTTCCTGGCCTTTCCCCTGTAGTTCTTTTAGTCGGCGTTGGGCACGAATAACCGGGTCGGCTGTCATAAAAATTTTCAGCTCGGCATTGGGGAAAACTACGGTTCCAATATCTCTGCCGTCCATTACTATCCCTTTACTTTTTCCCATTTCCTGCTGCTGAAAAGTCATCTTTTCACGTACTAGCGGGTGAGCGGCAACCGGACTTACAAATCCCGAAACCTGCATTGAGCGAATTTCACTTTCAACAACTTCTCCATTAAGCGTGGTTAGCCAACCTTCACCGTTTGGGTTGGGAATAAATCCAACTTTTATGCTTTCAAGTAGCCTGGGAAGTTTCTCCTCATCAAATTTTTGTTCTGAAATAATACCGTTTCTTAAGCAGGAAAGAGTAACCGCTCGATACATTGCACCACTATCGATGTAAATGTATCCTAACCTTTTTGCAATTAGCTTTGCAAAGGTGCTCTTCCCGCACGAAGAGTAGCCGTCAACGGCTATGGTTATTTTTTTTTGCATCCTTTAATCTTTGGAAAATGCTACTGGGTTGTTGTATTTTTCTACCCTTTGACTGCAAAGTTAGAATAAAAAAAGGGAATGTGAAGTTAGGCTAGAGGTTGCTTTTAACAAAAAAGTCGTCGAGGCTTGTGCTTATGGAGAAATGGTTCGAAGCCCCAACCAGGTGGTAGGTTGCGCGGCTGTAGCTAATCATAAATTTCTTAATTTTTACTCCTAAACCCCAGCTAAAGCCAACGGTTGAAGCTCTCTCCTCAATTTTAAGTTCGTTCCGGCGCTGGAAGTTGTAGCCTCCACGAAGGTAGAAATTTTTTACCGGAACAAACTCAACGCCAAGTATTACATGGCTAATGAACTCGTTGCCAATTTCACCAATTTTCGATTGGTTGGCTTGGTCGTCGTCACCAAAAAACGTGTTGGCTTCATACTCGCGCTGGTAGTATAGGTCGAAATTTTGTGCCTGTTGAAAGGTTAGCACAAACCTGAACGGAGCATACTTCAGCTTCTGGCTAATTCCGGCAACAACTTCAAAGGGCAGTGGTTCCCAGGTTCCGGTAGTGTATGGTTTTAGCATGGAACCAATATTGCGCGCTACAACGCCGGCAGAGAAAAGTTTTTCAGCACTGGTGAACGAAACTCCAATGTCGGCGCAAATACCAAACGAACGGTACTGCTCAAGGTGCGAAAAGATTGGCTTGAGGTTTACCCCAACGGTAATCAAACTGTCGAAAGTTTTTGAATACATTAGGTTTACGGCCATGTCGTAACCTGTAAAACTTCCGGTTATTTGTCCGGTGTTATCAGCCTCTATAAAATCGCCATAGCTAACATGTTGTAAACCAATTCCAAAGGTGCCTATGTTGTTGAAATGTTTTGCGTACGATAGGAATCCGTATTTAATGTCGGCAAAGTAGCCCACGTACGAAAGTGAAAGCTGATTGTTGTGTGCAGCGTTTAGATGCCCCGGGTTGTTCAGGGCAATGCCCGGGTCACTCTCATCAAGGGCAACAACCTTGCTCCCCAGAGCAGCGCTTCGGGGAGTTATGGTTAGGTTTAGGAAGCTGTACGTGCTGTTCCCTCCAACCTGCGAGAAAGAGTTGCTAATGCTAAGTGTTAGAATTGCAAGAATATATGATGTTTTTTTAAGCATTTTCTTATTTACAGGTTTCAAGCCAATTAACTAGTAACAAAACTATAAACATTTTAGTTTATTGCGCAGGTTTTTAAAACTTAATGCTCCAAAAAACGTTTAATAATAGTTGGTTGTTTTCTTTATCTGGTTGAAAAATAGGATTATCTTTGCAAGCCAATTAAAAAACCGAAGAGAATTTTAAGAATTGTGGTCAGGAAGAAGGAAACGGTTTTGTTTGTAGTTAATCCGGTTTCGGGTACCAGCGAAAAGAAACACTTACCCGACAGGATAAATAAATCGCTCGATTTGAGTCGGTTTGAGCCTCTCGTTTTATACACCTCTCAACCTGGCGATGCGCACCGAATTGCGCAGGAGCACGTTCAGCAGGGAATCAAAAAAATTATTGCAGTTGGTGGCGATGGAACCGTAAACGAGGTAGCCAGCGCAGTGATGAACACCAGCTCGGTTCTGGGAATTGTTCCCGTTGGTTCGGGCAATGGATTGGCCAGACACCTACGTATTCCCATGAACATAAGCAGGGCAGTTAGCTTAATTAACTTCGATCGGATTGCCATGGTCGATTATGGCCTCATTAACCAAATTCCTTTCTTCTGTACTGCCGGTATGGGGTTCGATGCGCATATTGGGAATCGCTTCTCCCAGCTTCATGGCCGTGGGTTTGCGAACTACGTTAAAACTACAGTTTCCGAGTTTTTTAGCTACAAACCTCAGCACTACACTATTCGCGATAACGGGCATGTTATTGAGAAGGAGGCTTTCCTTATCACCGTTGCCAACGCTTCGCAGTTTGGCAATAATGCCTACATTGCCCCTGATGCCGACATTTCCGATGGCCTTCTCGATGTAACCGTAATTTCTCCGTTTCCAAAATTCTTGTCACCATCATTCGGGCTAAAACTTTTCAACCGGAAGTTAGGAAGAAGCCGCTACGTGGAGATGTTCCGAATTCGGCAGCTAACGGTTGAGCGCCAGTCGGCCGATTTTGTCCACTTCGATGGCGAGCCCTCAACCATGGACCAAAAGCTTACCTTTAAGGTGAAGCACATGGGACTGAACGTAATTATTCCGTAGGGCATACTAAAAACCGAACTTTCCTACTGCTCAATTTCCTTTTTAATTCGTTCAACTACGTTGAAAACAATGGGGCAAATGCTAATATTTTTTTGCGTTATGCTGAAAATTTGGTGCATCCGTTTCCGGTCGGTGTGCGGGTACTCCCTGCAGGCCTTTGGTCGCGAATCGTAAATTGAGCAGTAGTTGTCGGGCAGAATGAACGGACAGGGTGAGCTGCGGAAAACGTAATCGCCATCGGAGTCAACCTCAAGATACTTCTCTACCACAACCGAAGGCTTCAACCTAAGTGCCTTGGCAATTCGCTCCACATCGTTGTAGGTAATAATTGGACTAATGGTGCGGCAACAGTTTGCGCAGGCAAGGCAGTCGAACTTTTCGTACTCCTCAGCGTGTGCCGTGTGGAAAAGCTCATCAACTTTACGGGCATCCATTCTCTTTAACTGTTTGAAGAGATTCCGGTTTTCGCCTGCCAGCGAATTCGCCAGCTCCTTTAGCCGAGTTGGGTTAAAATCCTCACTGTCCATGCCTACAACCTGAAAATTTGTTTCAGCATTCCCTTGCGTACCTGTGAAAGGAACAACCCTAGAATTACAACGAAAATTCCGGTAATTTTCCAAAAGGTTAACTCTTCGTTAAGAAGGAAGTAGGCGAAAATTGCGGTAAGAACCGGAATGGCGTTGGTGAAAATATTGGCCCGTGAAACGCCCAGGTGCTTTATGGAAAACGTGAAGAAAACGAAGGCGAAGGTTGACGCAAAAATCCCAAGGTTAAGAAGCGGAATAATTACATCCCAGGTTGGGGTTGTGGCAATAAACTCCTTGTAATCCAAAGCAAAGAAGAAGGGAAGAAAGAAGAAAATCCCGATTATGTTTTGGTATAAAACAATGGAAAAAGTATTGTACTTGTCGGTTATCTTCTTTATTAGCAGCGAGTATCCTAAAGCAGCAACTACTGCTAAAAGAAGAAACATCACGCCCAGCGGGCGTATATCGTGCAGTTCAAACCCCTGATGAAAAATAACGAACCCAACCCCAATAACCGAAACCACAATGCCAAAAAAGTTCATTAGCGAAATTCGCTCCTTCAGAAAGTAGTAGGCGCCAATGGGGCTGAAAAGCGGAATGGTTGCAATTATTACCGCCGCAACGGTTGAGGGAACCATGCTTACACCGTAGCTTTCGCCCATAAAGTATAGGAATGGCTGCAGAAACGACAGAAGAATAAAGTATTTCAAATCCTTTAAATGTAGCTTGTTCAGCCTGCCAAGCGAAACGGTAACGATGAAAAGGAAAATGCTCGAAATTATTAGCCGCATTAGCACCAGCGACACGGGCTTGTAAAGCACCAGAACCTCCTTATACCAAATAAACGAGAATGCCCAGAAAACCATGGCAAGCATTGCGCTTGCGTATACCGAAAAAGCTTTTCTACTCATGAAAAGGGTTGTGTTATAGCGGCTTGTGGTTGCCAGTTACATTTGATAAACATTCCACAATGTGGTTTAAAATGCAGGGCGAAGATAGGAGAAAAACGGGTTAGTTGAATTACAATTATTCTTTTACTAAAAAAATACTTAATGAAGAAATAATCATAAATTTGATTGAATATATTGTTCCAATGTTTTTTGAAATAACATTATTATTACAAAAATGAGCTCTCTCTTTATGGTGTTTTTTTATCTTAATTTTGATAAAGATATTATCTGCGAAACCCAAATGACCTATGTTACCGTTCACTACCCCTCCGATGGTTTTAACCCAAAATACACACA
>DAOSWM010000127.1:0-1569 GCA_035380045.1 Tenuifilaceae bacterium
TGGAACCTGGTGTAAAAGTTCTTACAAAGGGAGGTTACAGTTTGGAAGTTGAATAACTTAATAATCAATAGAGTTGAGGGTTAATGAAAATTAACCCTTATTTTTTTGCATTATGAACATATGTTCATTATATTTGTACCGAACAAATGTTCATAAAATTTATGTCGCCAAGAATAAAAAAGTTACGAAAAGTTCTGAATCCCCCGCCAATAAAGGGATTTAAACCCTATGGCCCGGAAGTTGATGGGAAAAAGTTGGAGCCAGTATTGCTCCATTTTGAGGAGTACGAGGCCTTTCGGTTGTGCGATTACGATTTGTACAACCATCATCAGGCATCAGTAATTATGGGCGTTTCACGCCCAACATTTACCCGCATTTATTCGTCGGTTCGTAGAAAGGTGGCGCTTGCTTTTGCCGAGGGGCGTCAGATTGTTATCGATGGAGGGAAGGTGTACTTCGACAGCGATTGGTACCACTGTAGCACATGTAAGTGTTACTTTAATAACCCGCAGAAGGATGTTGAAATTACAGAATGCCCTCTCTGCGGAAGCAAAAGTTTTGCAGGTTTCAATATGGAGAATGTGCAGCATGAAAGTTCTGGAATGATTCAAACTGAGTACTGCGTTTGTCCCAGCTGCGGCTATAAAACCGAACACATTCAGGGGAAACCCTGCAGCACAGAACTTTGCCCAGAGTGCAATGTGCATATGATAAGACAAGGTAGTTCAAATAGGTGTAGAAATTCAAACTGTTAAAAAATGAAAGTTGCTATTACATCCACAGGAAATTCAATGGAATCGATTCTCGACGAGCGATTTGGACGTTGCTCATACTTCGTAATTTACGATACCGAGAGCAAATCAACCGAATTCATCCCAAATCCAAATAAGGATGCGGAGAATGGAGCTGGTCCAGCTTCGGTTCAGGTAGTTGCTTCGCGCAACGTGAGTAAAATTGTTTCCGGCGAATTCGGAATGAAAATCAAATCGCTGGTTGATAGCCTCAAAATCCAGATGATTGTTGTGAAGGAGCCTAAGAAAATTAGTGAGATAATTGAAATGTTGGAACACTGAAGTTTGGTAGGATGAGCTGTAGTCGGTAGTCGGTGTTCAGTAATCAGTGTTAGTACAACATACATTTGACATCTGACATTTGACATCTGACAAATACAGTGTATTGCAAATCTTTAATAAGGAGGTAGCTATGCCAAGAATGGACGGAACGGGTCCCGATGGAAAGGGTTCAGGAACTGGAAGAAAATTGGGAGAATGCGGTAAAACAACCGATGAGGAAAAATTAAAGAAGCTCGGAAAGGGCTTGGGTAAAGGTCGCAAGTCGGGCTGTGGCGAAGGCAAAGGAAAGAGGCTTAGGAGCGGGGAGAAGGGGTGAGTTTTCCACAAGTTGGATGATCGCTAATCAGTTTGCAGTTGGCAATTTGCAGTTTGCAAATGCTAATTCTCTTTTGCAAATTGAGAATTGGAGACTGAGAACTGGAGCTTCACATCAGACATTTGACATCAGACATTTGACATCAGACATTTGACATCAGACATTTGACATCAGACATTT
>DAOSWM010000127.1:1669-4730 GCA_035380045.1 Tenuifilaceae bacterium
GACATATTTTATGGATTGTTAAACTTTAAAGAGGAGGTAATTATGCCAGGTTTTGATCAAAGAGGTCCGGAAGGACAAGGTCCAATGACCGGTCGCAGGATGGGACGCTGCACAAATTTTGGTGCAGGTAGGAAAAGTCAACCCGAAGGCGAAAGTTCAAGTGTGAACCCCAACGAGAATCTTCCTGAAAACTCCGGAAGAGGTTTCGGCTTTGGCCGTGGAGCTCGTGGACGTGGAAGGGGGCGTGCTCGAGGTATGGGTTTGCAGAATCGTTTTAGAGGCGGTTTTTAATAATTTAAACTGTTTCTCGCGAAGACGCTAAATAAATGTTAATTTTTAAAGTTGTATTGCGACTTTGCGGCTTTGCGTGAACTAAACAATTTACAATAATTTATATGAATAAATCTATCGCTATTCCGTTAGAGAACGGAGTTCTTTGTGCTCACTTTGGGCATTGCCAGCAGTTTGCCATCGTAAAGGTGGAGAACAGTAAAATTGTTGAAGTTAAGGAACTTACTCCTCCTGAGCATATCCCCGGATTGTATCCACGCTGGGTTGCTCAACTTGGTGCAACCGATGTTATTGCCGGAGGAATGGGACAGAAAGCCATTGAGCTTTTCAACCATCAAAATATCAACGTTTTCATTGGTGCTCCAATTAAGAATGCCGAGGAACTTGTTAACGATTTTATTGAGAATAAGCTGCAGCTGAGCGCCAACTACTGTAATCACGACAGTCGCCACGAGCAGGGAGGTTGTAGGCATTAGACTGAAATTATTCCAACTCCTAGTCGGGTAAAACAAGAAAAAAGGGTAAGAGAATGCTTCACGAAAAGTGTGTTGAATGCTTCCTGAGCAACTACAAGAGGTTGTTTGCTAAATATAACGTTGAAGAAACAAAGCAACGTGTTTTCCTCACTTTTTTTAACGAGACAATGGGGAAGTTCAGCTCGTTAACCAGCCCGGAGATTCAACGAATTCTGAACAATACCTTTTGTAAAATTATTGGAGTTACCGACCCTTTTGCCGAGGAGAAGGTTGATAACAACAGGGTTGCTCTGGAACTTTACAGTGAGTGGAAACCCAAAGTTGATGGATCGAAAAACCCGTTCGATTTGGCTCTACGACTTGCCATTGCTGGCAATATAATGGATTACGGTGCTAACAGAACCTTTGATATCTACAAAACCATAGAACAGGTTTTGCAAGCAAAATTTGCACTCGACAAATCGGCTTTGCTGAAAACTAGGATTGGTGAAGCAAAGCGTATTCTTTACCTCGGCGATAATGCTGGCGAAATTGTTTTCGACAGGCTTTTTATCGAAACAATAAACCATTCAAACGTCACCTTTGCAGTTAAGGGAGGGCCAATTCTTAACGATGTTACAATTAAGGATGCCGAGCAGGCTGAAATTGGTAGAACTGCAAAAATTGTTAGCAACGGGTACGATGCTCCCTCAACCGTACTGAGTAGATGCAGCAAGGAGTTTCAGAAAATTTTTGGCGAGTCCGACCTAATCATCTCAAAAGGGCAGGGAAATCTTGAGGGACTTGTAGATCAAAATGATTCCCGAATTTTCTTCCTGCTTACGGTAAAATGCGATGTGATTTCTGAGTTGCTGAATGTTCCCCAAGGAAGTTTTGTGGTTCATAATTTCGAATAACCCTAAAATAGTAAAGGTATGGAAAAGGTAAAAGTTGGAATTATCATTTGCGATCGATACAGAACCTGTGCTGGAGGGAAATGTTTCCGGTCCCTTCATAACAGGGAAGGAGCATTCGCCCAGTATAAGAATATGGATGTTGAGCTGGTTGGTTACACAACCTGTGATGGATGCCCAGGTGGGAACATTGAGTACGCTCCTGAGGAGCTTAAGAAGAACGGAGCAACCCATGTCCATTTCGCAACAGGATTTCTGGTTGGTTACCCACCCTGCCCGTACATGGAACATTTCGAGAAGTTTATTATCGATAAGTATAGTATGAAAGTTGTTTTTGGAACGCACCCAATTCCGGAAAAGTATTTTTTAACGCATGGTGCCCTCAACACATGGAACACACCATTCCTGCAGAGAGCAATTAAGGATACCCTAACTGAGGAGAATATTCGATTAAGCTATGATTAATTGCGAACCTATAAAAATTGCCGTAGCCAGCGGGAAGGGAGGAACCGGAAAAACTTTAGTTTCCACCAGTATGTTTTTTGCGCTCCAGCAAAAACACCAAATTGTTACGCTGGTTGATTGTGATGCTGAGGAGCCAAACGATATGGTTTTCTTTTCGGGCGAGCCCGAAAAAACCATTGATGTTACCCAGAGGGTTCCCGTTATCGATGACAATAAGTGTACATTCTGCGGTAAATGCCACGATTACTGCAGCTACAAGGCCATTTTTATTCTTCCCCCGTCAAAAATCATCAAAGTGATGGAGGATTTGTGCCACGGGTGTGGCGCATGCTCGGTAGCTTGCGAGTTTGGGGCAATAACCGAGAAGGATGTTTCTCTTGGCGAGGTTCGGTGCTTCCCCGTTTCAATGAATTCCCGAATTGTGGAAGCCCGCATGAGGGTTGGAGTTTACTCTCCTGTATCGGTAATCAAGGAGGCCATCAATGAAGCTGGGAGTAACCATGTTGTGCTAATGGATTCGCCTCCGGGTACCTCGTGCCCATTCATTCAAACAGCCTCGCGTGCCGATTATGTTATTCTGGTCACCGAGCCAACTCCTTTTGGACTAAGCGATTTAAAACAATCCGTTGAAACGTTAAAATCAATGGGAAAACCCTTTGGTGTAATTATAAATAGGGCAGGATTGGGCAACGAGGATGTGTACAAGTACCTTAAAAACGAGAACATTCATTTACTTATGGAGATTCCGTTCGACCGGGAAATTGCTGCAATATATTCAAAAGGAGAGATATTGGCTAGGCAAAAACCCGAATATGGAGAGAAGTTAGTTTCGGTTTACAATGCAGTTTGCAACTATTTTTTTGATCAAAACAACTGATTCGATGGAAGTAGCAGTTATTAGCGGTAAAGGAGGAACGGGCAAGAGCAGCATAAGTG
>DAOSWM010000128.1:0-4610 GCA_035380045.1 Tenuifilaceae bacterium
CAAGTTACGAATAATTTTTCATTGTTTAACTTGAAAGGCTTAAAACGCCTTTAATAATTGTTAAAAAGGAGCAACTTATTATTAAGTTTTAGTTGTTTAAAACCTAAACCGTTTGCGTACTTTTTGTTCTCAAGGTTGTTTTATAGCACAGAAAATTTCGGTTAAATTGTTTATCTTTGAGGAAAATTGCTTTCATACAGTTTTCATATAACTAACTTATAAAAAACAGATTGCTATGGCAAAAATTAAAGTTGCTATTAACGGTTTTGGTCGCATTGGCCGAAACGTTTTTAAAATTGCCCTTGAGCGCTCCGAGATGGAGATTGTAGGTATTAACGATTTAACTGATACCAAAACATTAGCACATCTTCTTAAGTACGATTCAACCCAAGGAAAGTTTGACGGGAAGGTTGAGTTTGACAATGAGGGAATTATTGTTAACGGACAAAAATTTCCTGTTCATGCTGAGCGTAGCCCAATAAACATCAAGTGGAAGCAAACCCCCGATGTTGTTATCGAATCAACTGGTATTTTCACCAAGCGCGAGAGTGAGAAGGGTGGTTACGGCGATCACCTTAAGAATGGTGCCAAGAAGGTTATACTTACTGTTCCTGCTAAGGATGAAATCGACCGGATGATTGTACTTGGAGTAAATGACAGTGACCTCAAGCCTGAAGATAAATGCGTTTCCAACGCATCGTGTACAACCAATTGCCTTGCTCCTGTAGTTAAGGTTCTGAACGATGCTTTTGGCGTTGAGAAGGGTTTTATGAACACCATTCACTCATACACCAACGACCAGCGCATACTGGATGCTCCTCACAGTGACCTTCGCCGAGCACGTTCTGCTGCCGTTTCAATGATACCAACAACCACCGGTGCGGCTAAAGCTGTTGGGAAAGTTATCCCTGAGCTAAAGGGGAAACTCGATGGCCTAGCTGTTCGTGTTCCAACTCCAACCGGCTCGCTGGTTGATTTTGTTGCTATTCTAAAGAAGGATGCATCTAAAGAAGAAATAAATGCTGCCATGAAAAAGGCTGCAGAAGGACCAATGAAGGGAGTGCTTGAATATACCGAGGATCCAATCGTATCGGTTGATATTATTCATAACACTCACAGCTCCATTTTCGACGCTGCCAGCACAATGGTTTCTGGAAATATGGTTAAAATACTTTCGTGGTACGACAACGAGTGGGGTTACTCATGCCGCGTTGTTGATTTGGTTCCAAAACTTTTCTAGTATTACTTATTAATGATTTTTTAAAGCCCGGATTTTCATTGTCCGGGCTTTTTTGTAATGATCATATTGAACAGTATGGTTACTCTTTAATAAATCGTATAATCGTTATTCCTTCGGATGATTCTACTCGAAGAAGGTAGATGCCTGCTTGTAATGATTGAATATTTAAGTTCCCGTTCAGTAGTTTTTCTTGTAGAACAGTAATTCCTAATTCGGAAATTACCCGAACTGAAATGTTGGCTCCAGAAACGCCGGTAAGGTGTACCACTTTTTTAGCAGGATTAGGATATAGGCCCACCTTTGAATTGAGTGCGCTAGGTGTATCCGTACCTTCTATCGTTGTAAACCACCATTCTTCCGACCAGTTGCTATACCCATAGCTATTTCCAGCTTTGGCGCGCCAATAGTAGGTGGTTCCGTTCTCCAAATTATTTAACGTGTAGTTGTAGTAACCATAGGTTTCATCAGCTACCAGGTTGGTAAATTCATTGTCAAGCGCAACCTGAATATAATAGTCGGTTGCATTATTCACCTGATTCCATATTAAGGATAGGCTTGTGGGTTGATCAATCGATTCGTTTGCAGGTGACTGAAGCGTTGGGGCTTCCGGTGGTCCGCTAATAGTTGTGAAAATCCACCTATCAGACCAGGGTCCGGTTCCAGCTTCGTTGTTGGCCCTAACGTGCCAGTAGTAAGTATAGCTGTGATCCAAATCGCTTGCTTCGTAGTACAGTTCTGTTATGCCGTTTACGCTATGGTTTTCAATAGAGAAATCGGGATAAATGGAGTACTCAATATCGTAGCTGGTGGCACCATCCACTACTTGCCACGAGAATGTTACCGGTATTTGCTGATCGTTAGCATTGTTTGCCGGAGAAGATAACGTAGGAGCAGGTGGTAGCGCTAGTAGAGTTGTAGCGCTGGCCTCAGGGCCAAAATCGGTTTCAACGTAATCGCTGTTACGTGCTTTGACTCTGAAAGTGTATTCTGTACTTCCTTCAAGTCCGCTAATAATACAATCCTGCCAGTATTCGTAGGTTCTCCAGTCCTCAACGTCTTGTAAACCTGAGTAAAATCCAATATACTTTCCGCTTGTTACTTCCTGAATTGCGAAGAATACGCTACCTGGATTCTCATTCGTATTAATAGCAATGCTTATACTCGAAGAAGAAAGCGCTTCAACCGTTGGTGCAGCGGGGATTTTTGCCAATGTGTAAACTGAAATGGCTGAGGAGTAATTGGTTTCGGCGTTGTCGTCGTTCTTGGCTTTTACTTTAAGGCTAAGGTTTTGGTTAACGTTAAGGTTTGAAATTGAAGTAGTTCCCCATTCAGCTTGCGTTTGCCAAATTTCCGTGTCGGAAAAAGTACCATCGGCTTTTACGAATAAGCTGCTGTTATTCTCGTAAATTGCATAGTTTACGTTGCTGGGGTTGCTGCTATTATCAATTTCCACAGAAATTGAATTAGTTGTAGTATCGCTAAGTATAGGTGTGCCCGGAACGTTGGGCATTGTGGAAAGTTTCCTTGATACTCCCCATTCAGTTTCAATGTCCGAAGCGTTCCTTGCCTTCAGTCGTATTGCATACTTGGTTCCAGGATTTAAACCAAAAATGTATGAAGCTGGTGCTTGTGCATGCCATATTTGCGATTCGCCCAAGTAGGCATCAGACTGAAGGTAAAGCCCTGAGATGGAATCCTGTACTGCGAATTCTGTATTCTGAGGGTTTGTATCGTATGAGGGGTAAAATTCTAGCTTATCAGTAAATGTATTGTAATTATAAAGATCTGGTTGACCCGGTGTTGCGGCAAGGGTAACTATGCTTTCTGCTTCGCTCGTAGTAGTTTCAACGTAGTCGCCATTTCTTGCCTTTACCAGGAATGTGTAGGTTGTATTTGGAGCCAATCCGGTTACTGTTGTATTATCCCAATGGGTTTTAGTATGCCAAGCTGCACCTGAAGCGATGGTTCCATCAGTTTGAACATACTGTCCGTTACTAAGGCTAACGGCAAACTCAACATTTTCAGGATTTGTTGATGCGTTAATTTCAATATCAGTAGTAGAAGATGTAATGTTTGTAAATGATAGCTTGCCGGGAACCGCTGCTAACGTGTAAAGGCTTGTGGCCGGACCGGGTTCCGTTCTTATTCCATCATCGTTTGTAGCGATGGAGCTGAATGAGCATTGCGTTGCAATGCTTAAGCCCGTTACGGTTTTTGATCCCCAATCGTCTCTTGTGTTCCAAACCGTATCGGGAGCAAGTGTTCCGTCGTTCTGTACAAATTTTTCGGTGTTTGCTTCCTTTATGGCGTAAAGAGTTCCGGTTGAATTTTCGGAGTAATCGGTCATGTATGTGTAGGTAGCAACATCCATGGTTGTTTGGGTTGGGTTAGCAACCCACATTGGGTTTGGCGTGTTTGCAAGGGTTAGTATACTGGTTGCTTCGCTACTACTTGTTTGTTCTTCGGCTCCATTTCGGGCAATGGTTTCGAAGTTATAGCTGCGGTTTCCTGTTCTGAGCTGCGCATCGAAAAGGGTAACTATGGTAGTTCCCCAATCGGCTTTAGTTTGCCAAACTGGGCTTGTATTCATGCTTCCATCAGTTTGGATAAACCGATTGGTTGTGGTTTCGTAGATTGCAAACTCGGTGTAAACTGGGTTCAGGTTCTCGTTAACGGATATGTTCACCGTATCGCCTGTAATGTTGGAAACTGTTGGAGCGTTGGGTACGTTGGCCAGTGTCCAAAAATCGGCTGTTTCACCGTAGCCTATTCCGCCAAAATCCCATTCGCCATTATTCCCATGAGCACGATAGTTGTAGTGTGTGTTGATGCCTAAACTTTCAATAGCCATAGAATATTCTCCTGCTTCAAAAGAGCCGGTTTCGTTCTCGTTAGTAACGCCAACGTCACCTATCTCCTTATCCACTCCATCGTAGGCCCAGAATATTACCCCTCTATCAATAATGCTCCGGCCTCCTGTGTGGGTTACCTGTGCAATACAGCTAACTGTTTCAGCTGTTAAATCAGCCGTTGACCCGGTTTCCATTACCGGTAGAATTACGCGTGCGCTACCCTGAACGTGGACTGTGGCCTCTTCGCCAGAGCTTGCATTGGAAATATTACCAAAAACGAAGCCCTCCACATCGGGAAGGTATCGGGCGTAAATGGTTTCCTCCACATTCGTGTTGACAGGTGAAATGGAAACTGACTGGGAAAAGTTGCTTTCGCTTTCGAGCGAAACCTGGAAGTTCGCGGGTGCGGTTATAACAAGGTTCGCTGTAAGGTCAATCGCTGTAATGTCATACAATTGTGCTGTGGTTGGCGTAAGAACATCCGTCCAGCCAAAATCTAGGTTGGCGCCAGGGTCAAA
>DAOSWM010000129.1:0-4582 GCA_035380045.1 Tenuifilaceae bacterium
AACCTAAAAACCAACCCATACCGAGCATTAAACCCCTGATTGTATTTATAGTTTTTGTAGCCAGCCTCGACAAACAGGCCAAATTTTTTAGTTAAATAGAATGCTCCGCCTCCCATTAACGAGTAGTCAAGATAGTTTCCTTTTGCCGGGGTAATATTTTCTCCCTCAGAGGAGTTAATGGTTATTAAACCAACGTTCCCTGCAATGTAAATATCGAATCGTGGTACTCCTTCCTTCAGAACGAAAGGGAGAATATGAAATTTCCCGTTTAATCCATAGTGGAATGATGAGGAATACTTTTCAAAAGTAGAAGAAACCAAATTGTTTTCCTTTTCGTGCGACCACTCCTCAAAAACGCCCACACCCATATAACCACCTATCCCAAAATATTTTGTCAAATTTCTGTTATACTCAACTCCTAAATTCAGTAAATTTTTTTCAAACCAGTAGCTCTCTTTAACCTTTAGGTTTGAAAAGGATAGGTTGAACGCGTTTTTTTGTGCAAAAGTTTGGTTTGAAAAAAGGCAAGAACAAACAAAAGGTATTGCTAATACGAATAAATATTTTTTTACCCTCATAGTAATTAATCGATAGAGTTAGTATGTTATTTTATTGAATTCCTGCAAGATGGCCGTAAGCATATCTTTCACGTTCTGCATTAATCGCATAAAAGTAGCCGGTTCCTCCTTCGCTAACATTTGTTTTAACATTACCTGCAATAGTTGAAAACATGCCAGCCTTCCAATGGGTTTCATTAAAAACGGATAGTAAATATTCGTAGTAAGAGTTTGATATGCTCATCTTTACTATTTCCAGTGAATCATTCGCCAAACCACTTGCAAAAGTTGACCATGTACCTGCAGGAAAAACTCCTTGAGGTAAACTACCAATATGACTATAGATTCGCATATTGTACAAGTCTATTAAATCTTTGTGAGGTAAATGAAAAGTATTTAATGAATCGTAAGTGCCCTCGATACAATTCCAAATATTGGGCACTTGGTAACCAAAATTATGCTCAGAAATCATTATTTGAACAAAATCTTCATTTGGGAAATATTGTACATTATGTATTGGGAAAGCATTTTCATTGCTCACCTCAGGGAGTACATCTGAAGCAGTATACAACTTACTATTATAAGTTACCATTAAAGTGTACTCATGGCCAACAATTCCTTCAATACTATCGAGCGAGAAGTAATCTCCTTTGTCATTTACAAGTTCAAAAGCGAAGGTATCAATTCCATCATTCAAAAATACAATAGCTTCATTTAATGGGACAAAATCAATATCACCACTTATTAAAATTGGCCTTGATAAAGTAATTTTACACTTTGATTTTTCATTTGAAACAAATCCGCTTACCACAATTTCTAAGTTAAGATCGGAATCTGTAAAGGGCAAATCATTTATATCGATCAATTCTTTTTGGCAAGAAAGAAAAGTTATCGCAACCAGAAACAAAATAAAAATCCTATTCATCGTTATTTAAAAGTTAAATTTTACTGAAAAATTTGGCATGATACTGAAAAGCGTATACTGGTAAACATCTATTTCACACGATGTTCCTGGTCTTCTTACAAATTCATAGCCTAAAGGATTCTTTCTGGCATAGGCATTAAATACTCCAATGCTAACAGTTTGAAACGATTTTTTATTAGTCTTTTTTGTAGTGTAGGTTGCAGCAATATCAAGCCGGTGGTAATTGGGGAAACGACTTGAGTTTCTATCAGAATAAATTGGGATAGGTTCCTTCCCTTCAAAGTAAAACCCAATGGGTAATGTGACTGGGCGACCCGACATGTATATCCAGATAGAACTTATGTTCCATTTCGGAGAGATTTGATAATTTCCAGTCATTCGAAAATCATGAGGAATATCATACGGTGAACTATATTCCATCCCTTCGTTAATTTCTTCAATAGTTCGAAATGCTTTTGAATATGAGTAACTAACATTACCAGTAAATTTTCCATCTTCTTTTTTAACAACAATTTCTAACCCACAAGCTTTTGACGTTCCAGTTCGAACTTCTCCTTCTATGTAAGGATTACAGATTAGTTTTGCGTGATCAACATAATCAATTTGGTTTTGATACATTTTCCCGTATGTTTCAACTTCGAAGGAGTACGTGTCGTTAAATTTATGGAACCAACCCATAGAAAAAATATCCACAATAATTGGTTTAATGTTTGGATTGGCCGGAAACCAAGTTTCGAGAGATGTATATGAAAGGCTGCTATTTTGCAGTATTTGCAAATACTGAGCGTTACGTGCATAGGCAAATTTAAGGGAGGAATTGTTGTTTATACCGGCATTAAGGCTAACCCGTGGTTCAATGCACCAATAATAATTATAAATTCCTTTTGAATTGTTTTTTGTTTCTACAGGAACATGAAACTCGTTATACTCGAACCATGTTGCTTTACCAATGTTTTGGAAACCTGAAATTCGAATGCCATAATCAATTCCCAACCATTTTATTGGTTGAGTATTATGTGAGATATAAAATGAATGTTCTAAAGCATTTATACGAGGAATGCTCTGGTCTTTATCGACTGATTCTCCCGGTATAAATTTATGGTAAATACTTCCAACACCAATTCTTAATGAATTTTGCGGTTTAATGTAATAAGTTACATCAAGTTTAATATTAATATCCTTTAATCCGGTTTGCCACTTATAATCCCTTGTTTCATCCTTAAACTCGAGGTAGTTATCATAATCGCTAGATATTAAGGAAAGGTTAGCGAATAGTTTCTCGCCAATATTTCTGTTCCACCTGAAAGTTGCCGTTGAGTTTCCCCACTTATTGAAATAACCATCGATTGATTCCAATCGGTCCTTGCCATTATAGATAGAAAAAAACAGCCTGTTTTTGATTCCTATCTTTGAGTTTACCTTAACATTTATGTCATAAAAAGCTGGGACCAAAGGTATATAATTGCCAGGACTCATAAGTAAATCTACCAAACTTTTTCTGGCCGATATAAAGTATGATGAAATTTCATTTTTAACAGGACCATTTGCTGATATTGAGACAGAAAAGGGACTTATTCCGGTAGAGAAGTTATGCTCTTTCATGCTTCCCTCCTTCATCTTACAATCAATAACCGACGAAGCTCTTCCTCCGTATTGTGCTGGCATGTTGCTTTTATACAAGCTAACATGGTTGATGGCATCGGGATTAAAAACCGAAATCAAACCAAACAAATGTGAAGGATTATAAACAGGTGCTTCATCGATAATGATTAGGTTTTGATCACTACCGCCTCCACGAATAAACATACCCGATGAACCATCACCAACTGTTTTTACTCCTGTTTGCAGCTGGATTGCCTTTATTATATCAGCCTCTCCAAAAACGCTGGGTAAACGACTTATTTCTTTTAATGATAAACGCTCCATGCTGAATTCGTTCATATGCAAAGGGTTTGTCTTATAATCCGATTTTACTGTGACTTCCTCTAATTCTTCTGTTAAAGTTTCGATTTCAAAATCAATCCTAATGTTTTTTTTTAAATTAATATTAATTACTTCACTGGTATAGCCTAGGTATGAAACCAAAATAGTATGCTCACCAGGGCTCAATAACAATGAAAAAAAACCATAACTGTTGGTTGTTGTTCCCTTCAATACATTTTGCTCAACCACTGTTGCTCCAATTAAAACTTCTCCTGTTATTTTATCAGTTACATATCCACATAAGACGTAATTTTTTTGTGAAACAGCAATTGCTGAACAATTTAGTAAACAAAGAAAAATCAATAAAAATTTGAATCTCTTTTTCATAAAGTGCAAAATTGATTTATTAATTTTTAGAAAAGAGGAAGAAGGGAGAAATTAATTCTCCCTTCGTTATTATTGATTAATATTCAAATGTTACTGTATATGCGCTGCTTCTCCTACACCTCACATGCATTTGATATTGGTAAATAATATCTTTTGTTTTCGTTGTGCAATCCTTATTTGGAACTTTTGTCCATTCCGAAACAACAGTTGACCAGCTGCTTGTTGAATATGCTTTATATTTTAATCCAAAATGAACATCCCACCACCAATGAGTATCGCATATTGACGCTGTCCTTTCTAAATTTTGTATAGCTTGGCTATAGTGCCAAAAATATTGTTCTCCTTTGTCATCCCCAAAATCAGGATGCATGTATGTTATAGCTATGCCTTTTACATTTTCTGCTAGTTTCTGTGAAATTATTTCAAAGGAAATTGGATTTACTGACACCTTTGAATTTTCTTCATTTGACTCTTGTTCAGTGTATTCTGTCGAATAATTATCCGTGTAAATACTGTTAATAGTTTCACATGATGACTTACCTTCATAAATTGGAATTAATTTGAAATTCTTTTCAGAGTAAAGCAGAGGTAATGATTCATCATTTGATGATACCCTTATTGTAATAGTATTTTCTCTTGTCTCATCTGCAACCTGAACATCTTTTTGAAATTTAAGGGTTGAAGTGTTCATGATACTGAACTTATCTTCCTCTTTTTGGCAAGAATAAAATAATAATAAAAAACAGGTAATCGCACCAAAAAAAATAGTGATATAATTCAAACTTTTTCT
>DAOSWM010000130.1:0-4515 GCA_035380045.1 Tenuifilaceae bacterium
TACATCCTGCCCGACAATGTTCCGGCAAACGAATTCCTAAATCTCGAAGGCGATAAAATTTCCACATCTCGAAACTGGGCAGTTTGGCTCCACGAGTACTTAGAAGAATTCCCCGGCAAGCAGGACGTTTTGCGCTACACACTTACCGCAAATATGCCCGAAACCAAGGATAACGACTTTACCTGGAAGGATTACCAAACCCGCAATAACAGTGAGCTGGTTGCCATTCTTGGAAACTTCGTAAACCGGGCTATGGTTTTAACCCATAAGTATTTCGAAGGGAAAGTTCCGAATGTTGATTCAATTTCTGATTTTGACAGGGAAATTCTGAACGAGATTCCAAAGTTAAAAAAGTCAATTGAGGAGAACCTTGAATCGTTCCGTTTTAGGGAAGCGTTGAAAGAACTGATGAACCTTGCCCGCTTGGGCAATAAGTACCTGGCCGATACCGAGCCCTGGAAACTTATCAAAACAGAACCCGAAAGAGTTGGAACTATTCTGAATATTTCGTTGCAAATAACTGCAAACCTGGCCATTTTGGGAGAGCCATTCCTTCCGTTCACGGCAGATAGGCTCTGCAAAATGTTGAATCTTACGCAAACTACCTGGGAAAATGTTGGAGAGAGTGTTTTAAGCGCTGGTCATCAGCTAAATCAGGCAGAGTTACTGTTTGATAAAATTGAGGATGAAACAGTTGAAAAGCAGCTGGCAAAGCTACAGGCTACCAAAGCTGCCAACGAGAGCGCAACAAAAAAGGCAAATCCACAGAAAGAGGAAATAACCTACGAGGAATTCTCAAAAATGGATATCCGAACAGGTACTGTGCTGGAAGCCGAAGTTGTTCCAAAAACCCAAAAGTTGTTAAAATTAAAAATTGATACTGGGGTTGACCAGCGAACCGTTGTTTCGGGTATTGCCGAGTACTTTAAACCCGATGAAGTAGTTGGCCGTCAGGTAGCTATCCTCATTAACCTGGCTCCACGAAAAATTCGTGGAATTGAGTCGCACGGAATGATTCTGATGGCTGAGGATGCCGACGGGAAACTTCGTTTTGTGCAACCAAACGAAAGTGTGGCAAACGGTTCGGAAATAAAGTAACACAATAAAAATTTGTTGCGTAGGTTTCAATATCATAACAAAGCAAAAAGTAAGAGGTATGTTTTTAAAAATCAATGTGAGAACTGTTAAGTCAATCTTATTTTTGACTATCATTCTTTTTGCTTTCTCACAGTGCGCAAAAATTGTTGCCCCGCAGGGTGGTCCAAAAGATGAAACTCCGCCAGTAATGCTAAAAAGCGCCCCACTGCCTAATGCGTTGAATTTTAACGAGAAGAAGGTGGTGCTTACCTTCGATGAGTACATCAAAATTCCTGAGATCAACCAGAAACTCATTGTTTCGCCTCCACAGGAGAAGCCCCCAAAGATTACCCAGAAGGGGAAAAGTTTGGAGTTAAGTTTCGAGGAGCCATTCCTCGAAAACACAACCTACACGCTCTACTTTTCCGACGCCATTGCCGATAACAACGAGGGGAACAAGATTCCCAACTTCGAGTTTGCCTTTTCAACAGGAAACACCATCGATTCGCTTACCTTCTCAGGAAAAATTGTTGATGCCTACTCTCACGAACCTCAGGAAGGTGTAATTGTTATGATATACAATAGCATGGAAGATTCCTTGCCAGTTACAACCCGACCACGCTACGTTTCAAAAACCAATAAGGAGGGTAAGTTTACCTTTAGCAACCTCAAGGAGGATGATTACAAAATTTTTGCCCTGGTAGATATGAATTCAAACTATATTTTCGACCAGCAGAGCGAAGCTATTGCCTTTAAAAAACAACCAGTTACTCATGACATGTTGCTTTCGCCAAGCAAACTGTTTGAATTGAGCGATTCAACAAAACGCGACTCACTTCTAAGGATTGATACAACTCTTTTAGCAAAACGAGAAGAGTTTTCCATGCGATTGTTTATGGAGGAAAGCAGAATCCAATCGTTAACCGATTTTTCCAGAAAGGAAAGAAGGAAAATTCAGTTTGGTTTTACTCGAAAACCTCAGGGAGAACTAGCAGTCAGGCCCCTTTCCAATTTTCAGGTTGATGAAAACTGGTATATTGAGGAGAGAAACTTAAAGGGTGATACGTTAACATGCTGGATTAAAAGCAGCTACTTAAGCGGGCTAGATACATTGAATGTTGAATTAACCTACTCGAAAACCGATTCGATGGAGAATTTGGTTGAACGAATTGATACTATTAAACTCGTTTATAAAGAACCTCTTCTGTCTATTGCACAACGACGACAGCAAGAAAAGGCAAAGGAAGAGAGCGAAATTCAAACTATGCCAGTGAAGGTTTCGTTCCCAAAAGGAAACTCCCCTAAGCCGAACGACAGGCTGCGCCTAGTTTTTAATATGCCAATAGAAAGTTTCGATACAACCCTACTTTCAATTGAAAACCTTGTTGACACAAGCAGTATTGATAGCTGCCAGTTTGTAGTTGATAGCTTAAATCCTCGAATCCTTTACGTTGACTATCCATGGCAAAGTAATGTTAACTACAAGTTTAACGCTTTACCAGGAACCTTTGTTAATCTCGACGGGCTTCCAAACGATACACTTAGGTTGTACTTTACTGGTGCTGATCCCGAGCAGTTTGGAATTCTGAATCTTAACCTAACCAACGTGATTCCAAACGTAATTGTTGAACTTTTAACTGATAAGGGCATTTTTGTTGAGAGGAAGATTGTTAGTACCGATGGTATTGTAACGTTCAATTACGTAACCCCAGGCAAGTACTACTTCCGTTTCATTATTGATTCCAACAAGAATGGTGTTTGGGATACAGGTTGGTACAAAAAGGGCATTCAGCCCGAAATTGTGCTAATATTCGAAGAGAATGGAAGTCCCAAAATATCAACCGTGAGAGCATTTTGGGAGTATGATTTGGAGTATAGTTTTAACCTTGAAAACCTTGAATAATGTCGGTACTAATGAATTTTGCCATGTTCCCAACCGATAAGGGTACCAGCGTTAGCCCATACGTAGCTAGGATTATTAAGGTTGTTCGCTCTGCAGGATTTGAGTATCAGCTCACTTCCATGGGAACCCAGGTTGAAACTACAACCCTTGAGGAGGCGTTTCAAATTCTTGCAGAATCGAACCGGGCGCTCGAACCCGACTGTGAACGAGTTTACCTGTCTGTCAATTTCGATATAAAGAAGGGTGAAATGGGAAGGATTAAAAGTAAAATTGCATCGGTTGAGGAGAAACTCATTAAGTGATTGAATATGATTTTGGAATGAAAAAAAGGATTACGCTAGTTATTTTTTTAAATCTGCCTGCTCTGCTTGGGTTTTCACAAACCTATGTGGGTGCACGTTCTGGCTACAACATGTCCATAATCAACTTCAAACCCTGGCAGGATACCAAAATGGTTTACCGCATGGGAGGCGACTATGGAATTACGGTTAAGCATTTCGATAATGATTACGTTGGTTTTCAGGCAGAACTTAACTACGTAGAGCGTGGTTACAGACAACCCTACGGCGAGTGGGAAATATTTATGCACCTGAACCATTACATTGAGCTACCAATGTTTTTACAAGGTCGATTCATGTATAAGGGCTACTTTGTTCACCTTAATGCAGGATGCTATGGTGCATACCTGCTTTGGGCTGAAGAGGGGTTAAACACAACCGGCGAATTCGATTTGAAACCATACAAAATCAACATACTTTACGATGAACGATTCGACTTTGGTTTGGTTGGCGGTTTTGGGTTGGGCAAAGAGTTTAAGTGGGGAACCCTACAGGCTGATGCAAGACTTTTCTATGGTTTTGCTGACCTCTTTGACCACGATTACGAGGAAATGCCAGAGGAATCGAGGTCAACGGTTGAAAGCGTATCGGTTAGCTACTACCTAAACCTCTCAAAACTTCGAGAGCAGCTAACTGAGCGTAAAAGAAGAAAAACAGAAATTGATAACCAATAAAACATATAACCATGAGGGCATTTTCAGCTGTAATACTAATAATGGTTACTTCAGTAACACTTTTTGCCCAGTCGGGCTACGTTCAGGAGGGGAAAGCATCGTTCTATGCTGATAAGTTTGAAGGACGAACAACCGCATCGGGCGAGCGGTACAGCCATGCGAAAAGTACTTGTGCCCACCTTTCGCTTCCCTTTGGTACACTAGTAAAAGTAACTCAAATTTCCAGCGGAGAATCGGTTGTGGTAAGGGTAAACGATCGGGGGCCCTTCGTGCCCAACCGTATTATCGACCTGAGTCGCTCAGCAGCCGAAAAGTTAGGATTTATTAGCGAAGGTGTTACCGATGTACGAATAGAGGTTCTTGATAACGAAGGCAACGTACTACCCCAAACACCTCCTTCAAAGCCGAAGGAAAACCCCGAAACAAAGAATCCACGACCCACAACGCAACCTCAGCCTCAACACTTCGACAAGCCCAACGTAGCGCCTCAACCTCAACCTCAACCTCAACCTCAACCTCAACC
>DAOSWM010000131.1:0-4425 GCA_035380045.1 Tenuifilaceae bacterium
GGATTGTGCTCCCACTTGGACCACTCCTTGTCGTTCCCTTCGAGCAGGTAGCTAAACTGGGTTAGCTCTTCGTATTCGTAGAATGGAGCCCCCACTTCAAAAATTAAATTATTTAGGCTAAAAGGTAGCGTTGGTACTTGGTTTGGCTTCTGTTGAAGTGTTACTACTCTTTTCCCTTCTGAAGTTTCGTCGAAAAATGTTCCATGGAAAAGAATTGAATCTCCATTTTGGGTAATTACTTTTCGGATTAAAGCATTGAATTCCTCGTTGTAATCTCTTTTTACGTCAGGATCGTAGCTGTATAGTTCAGAAGCTAAAGCAATCCATAATATACCCTTTTGATCCTGAAAAATTGCATCTGGAATCATCCCTGCAAATGGTTTGAAGGGGATGTCGAAAATGTTGTACTCGTTATCTGAAGTTAAGCTATGGTACTCGGTTTTTTTAATCCCATACTCATTAACTATAGCAACAATATACCCATCATTAAATGGTAAAATTCTCGAAATTTCGTTAGTAATGATTTGAGAAGATGAATTGAACAGGCTGGTTGGCTCAAATTGGTTGGTGGTGGGGTTGAAACTTTTTACTCCAGTTTTTGTAGCAAACAATATTCTCCCCTTAAGATTATAGACATAGTTGTCCTTTTGATCTGTAATTCCACGATCAGTGCCATAATCAATTACCTCCACTTCGTCATTGTTGAAACTAATCTTTTTTATTCCATGCTGGTAGGTTGTTATCCATAAATCTCCATTCTCCAATTCAGCAATTGTTCTAATTTCCCCACTAATTTTGTTTGAGGTTATCACATTGTGGTTAATCCATGTGTTTCCCTGCTTTTCAATTTTTACCAATCCCCCACGAATTCCCAAGTAAACAATGCTTGAATTTTTATGTGATTGATGTATAGAGTAGCAAATGTACTCTTTGTACCCTTTAAATCCCTCTAATTCATTAATATTAAGCACGTTAAATTTGCTATCAATTTCATATACGGCTCCATTTGAGCCTACAAGCAAACTTTTTGTTTTTTTAACAGGATCCTCAAAAATTGAGAACTTCCAGGGGATAATATTTATTTCAGGAATATTTTGGAAGTAGGGCAAATTATCTTCATTGAATGTGAGATAGTAAACCCCAGAGAAAGTAGCAACAAAAATAGTGTTGTTAAACTCAATAATATCATTTATGGCACCACTTAGCCCAGCATTCTCATCCAGAACTCTATACGGAGAATGGATGTTAACCCTTGCTAATCCCGAATTTAGCGTAAACCATAATGGGGAGGAACCTTGGTTACTTTTACTTTGGTAAAGTGAAGTAACAAATTCGTCCTGTAGGCCATTCGATTTGTTAATTAGTTCGAGAGGCTTACCCGTAGGGGTTAGACTTGCAAAACTGTACTTCTCGCTTAGGATAAATCCGATGCCTACGTTAGAATCGTTCATTATTATTGAACCGTAGGGAGTAGCATCGTTCTCGAGCGCTTTTTTAAAAAAAGTATTATTGTGCTCAAGTAATTTCGAATTACCAGTTCTTTGGTTATAATCGAAAAGCCCTTGGTTCGTAACAATAAGAGCCGTTGAATCGGAAGAAGCTTGCATTGAAAAAATATTCTTCCCCTCAAAGAAACTTGTTCCAGGTGCTAACGAAACGGCGGTGTCAACTACCTCTCTTAAACCGACCTTGAATGAACCTATATAAAAACGGTTATTTACAACAAATGCTAAAAAGTTAAAATATTCATCAAATGGGCCAATATGTATACTTTGTACGGTGTTACCATCGTAACAGAAAAGGTATGTTGCCGAGTAAAAGTAAACCTTACCCTTGTAGTAGTATGTTTTCCATACGAAAGTAAAATTTTCCTTCAGTGAATCGGTAACAAGTTGGAACAGGGAGTTGAATTGCATCTCCCCTTTTTCATCAGGAGCAAGGTATCCAAAGTCACCAACAGTGCCAACATAAACTGTTCCTGCTGTGTCAACAGCAAGTGAACGAACATTTACTTTTCCGGGAACGGGAATGCTACGCCATGAAACACCATCATATTCAATTACTCCCTCATCGTTGTTCCCAAAGTACATAACACCCCTTTTATCTTGTACAACAGCCCAGTTCTGTGGAGTGGCATTGTAGGTTTCGGGGGTGTAGTTTGTTATAATAGGGTTCCCCTTTTGGTTAAGTTGTCCAAAAGAATTAAAGCATAGAAAAAAAATTGTGCTCAGAAGTGCTAATTGTTTCATCTTTGGTTTAGTAATTCTAAAGCGTTTCAATAAGCATGCAAAAACAATACCATAAAAATCAAGAAAATACAGGAACTTATTCCTAACAAACCCTGTACTTTAGTTTTTATTTTAATCAATAAAGATAGAACTTTTTTTCAAAAAAATACTTTTAAGCATAAAAAATTCAATCATGACAAATCTCTTGTTCTAGTTAAATTAATAGTATAATTTTGCGAAGGAAATCAAAACCTCAATCGGTTTAAATTTGATAAGAACCAATTAACTTTCCTTTAAATGAAACAAATACTTGTTGTAGGAGCCGGTGGGCAAATTGGCTCCGAGTTAATCCCTCACCTCCGTAATATATACGGTAATTCTAACGTTGTGGCTTCCGATATTAACTGCTGCACATGTAAAAAATTGGGAGAATCTGGCCCCCTGGAGGAGTTCGATGCATTGAATGCCGACAGGTTTGCTGAAGTAGTTAAAAAGTATAGGATTGACACTATTTTCAACATGGTGGCTCTTCTGTCCGCAACAGGGGAAAAGAATCCACAGTTAGCATGGAAAATAAATATGGGAGCGTTAATGAATTCACTAGAAATTGCTCGGGAATTCAATTGTGCACTATTCACTCCCAGCTCCATTGGGGCGTTTGGACCAACAACTCCGCTCGACAACACTCCGCAGGATACCATTATGCGACCAACCACCATTTACGGAGTTTGCAAGGTAACCGGCGAACTACTTAGCGATTACTATTTCCAAAAGTTTGGCGTTGATACGCGTAGCGTTCGTTTCCCTGGTATTATCTCCAACGAAACCTTGCCAGGCGGAGGAACAACCGATTACGCAGTGGAAATATACTACGGAGCGGTAAAGGAGAAAAAGTTTACCTGTCCGCTACCGCAGGGAACCTACCTCGATATGATGTACATGCCCGATGCGCTGGATGCCTGCGTGAAACTCATGGAAGCCGACCCAGCTAAACTAATTCACCGGAATAGCTTCAACGTAACTGCCATGAGTTTTGAACCTTCCCAGATAATGGAGGCGATAAAAAAACGCATTCCTGAGTTTGTAATGAGCTACGACGTTGACCCGGTTAAGAAATCCATTGCCAGTAGCTGGCCTAACTACATGAACGATAGCTGCGCCCGTGAGGAGTGGGGATGGAATCCGCAGTGGAACCTCGAAACCATGACCGATGATATGCTTAAGGTTATTGCCCGGAAGCATGAAAAGGGGCTGATCTAAAACAATATAAAACCACATCAAGCCAGCATTTTTTTTGATTGCTGGCTTTTTTTATTGGAAAAGGTTTTCTATCGATTCGCCCTCAGGAATGTTGAGGTGGTAAGTATTAATCCCCAGTTTTTGTGCGGCTTCAACATGCTGAATCGAATCATCAATAAAAAGAGTTTCTTCAGGATGAAGAAGATTTTCCTTAATAATATGGAGGAACACCTCTTCATCGGGTTTGCGCATGCCAATTTCGTGTGAGTAGTACTCCTTGTTGAAAAGGAACGAAAGGTTTTTATACCCGAATGTTCGGTCAAGAATTTTGTTGTACTCCTCAATGTGTATTGCGTTGGTGTTGCTCAGCAGAAACGTTTTGTAGTGCCCCTTAACCTTTTTTAGTAGCTCGATTCTGTGTTTTGGAAAATCGAGCAGCATGGCATTCCATGCTTGGTTAATTGCTGAATCGGAAAGAGAAAGGTTTACCAATTCTCGTAAACTATTACGAAATTCCTGTGGCGATATTTGTCCTTTGTCGAGCTTGTCGAACAAACCATTCTGCTGCGCCTGCGAGAAGTAGCTTTCAAAGCTATCAATCCCTAGTTTTTTAAAGGCGTTTATGGTTAAATGGTAATCAATATTGAGGATTACACCTCCCAAATCGAAAATAATATTTTTAATGGGACGGTGACGAAATGGGATAAAAAAAGGTTTGCTCATAAAAAAATAAAAATTAATTGTTGAAAATTAATTTACAAATATGTACTTTTGCCAACCAATAAAAAAATGCATAAGCATTTTTCAGGGTTCATAGCCTGTCTGCCGACAGGCAGGCTCAGTTGTTTAAGCACCTGACTCATAATCAGGGGACGTAGAAAATAAAGATATTGCTGCATTTACATTCAGGGCCCATAGCTCAGCTGGTTAGAGCACCTGACTCATAATCAGGGGGTCG
>DAOSWM010000132.1:0-4385 GCA_035380045.1 Tenuifilaceae bacterium
AACGATAGTGATAGTTTTAAACGCATTTTGAAAAGTTTTAGGGTTAGTAGAGTTAAAAAATTTGACTAATCATTTTCAATAAGGTTTGCTTTTGAGTTAAAAAACAAATATTTAACTCCAATACTTACAGAATTAAATGGAAAATCGTTTAACCCCTTCTGAAAGTTTAGAGTTCCGCTTACATTTTTTAAAATTTTTACTTTGGAAGAAATTCTAGCAACCACTGGCCTATCGCCCTGATTAAAGTATCCACGATATCCACCCACATTCCCTGAAATGTCAACCCGTGGGGTTGAAAACGCAACTCCCCCGCCCCAAAGCAGCGCATCGTTCTGCAGCGCCATTACCTGATGGGTTTGGTAAACATAAAATCCAATCAATCCGAATGGCCGCACGTTCAACTTCTCTGAAACTGAAAAATTTTTCCCCAACGATAAATCGAAGTAGTAGCCTGGCGTGTCAGTGTGTCGGAGCTGCTCTAAATTATTTCCGGATGCAGTTTTAAGGCTTATGGAAACCAGCATGTCGGGCAGGAATTCATGATTCTTCAAAACCTGAATAAGGGTTGCAACGTAAACATCGCCACCGCTATAACCCGTTGGAGTTAAATTGCGGGCTTTTCGCTCAAGGAGCGACAGTGAGTCGGCCTCGAACCACTCAACAAACGGACTCCAAACCTCCAACGCAACCCTGCCGTTTGCCAAGGGCAACGAAAACTTAAAATCGGGGCAATACGTTTTATCGTAGTCAGAAAAATGGTAATTCCCCGACAGCGAGAAGAATGCTGCTTCGTTTACCAACCCATTCCTTATTTCCGGTACGGGCAATGCGTTGGGTCCAAGATTTTCAGCGGTAAGAACAATTCGCGTTTTCCATCGTCCCCAGGTATCGGGAAACCCGGTATCCTGAGCGGTAGCGCTAAAGCTAAAAAATAAAATAATGAGTAAAGAAATGATGAGTTGTTTGAAATACTGATTTTTAGCCTTTTTACCCCCTGCCCCCTTAAGGGAAAGCCTAAAAACCAGACCTTCAAGTAAGTCAGATTGAAAATATCTTAGAATCTCAAACAACTTATTATAGTGAGAAAGAAAACAGAATTTTATTTTTTCCCTTCTAAAATCACAAATCGAAATTCCTTGTTCGATATTCATTTATTTAGCATTGCAAAATTAACCTATAAACCCATACAGCATCCGTATTTCCTCTGCCCAAATGGAATCGTCGGGAGTTTCCAGAATAATTGGGATACTATCAAAGCGTGAATCGCTCATCATCCCCTTAAAAACGTCGATTCCCAAAAACCCTTTGCCAATGCTATCGTGCCGGTCGACCCGGCTGCCCAGCTCCTTCTTGCTGTCGTTCAAATGGATTCCCATCAGATATTTAAAACCGATGGTTTTTTCAAATTTCTCCCACGTTGCACGGTAACCTTCCTCCGACTTCAAATCGTAGCCCGAAGTAAACGCATGGCAAGTATCAATGCAAACTCCCACTCGCGATTTATCCTCAACCCTCTCGATTATGTAGGCAAGATGCTCAAAGGTGAATCCAACATTACTTCCCTGACCCGAAGTATTCTCAATAACCGCAGAAACTCCCTTGGTTTTGTCCAAAGCTATATTGATGCTTTCAGCAACAGTGTTCAGACAATCCTCCACGGAAATTTTTCCCAGCGAACTTCCCGGATGGAAGTTCAACCTGTTAAGCCCAAGCAGCTCGCAGCGCTGCATCTCATCGAGGAATGCCGCCCGCGACTTTTCCAGCGGATCTTTTTCGGGATGTCCAAGGTTAATCAAATAGCTATCGTGAGGAAGAATGTGGTCTGGGAGAAAACCAAACTTTTCGCAGTTCTTCTTAAATTTTGAAATGCTTTCATTCGTAAGTGGAGCTGCAACCCATTGACGTTGATTTTTTGTAAAAAGGGCAAACGCTTTTGCTCCAATTTCGTTGGCGTTAACCGGTGCATTCTCCACTCCTCCCGATGCGCTAACATGTGCTCCTATGAACTTCATAATAAATAATTTTCCAAAATGCGAGTTTAGTCTGTTGTAACAAAAGCTGATAACAGCATGAAACAATAAAATAACAGTTACAACTCAAAGTTAGCAATTAAATTTTAAGCAAATGGCAAAAAGCAAAAGCGAACCTACGATTGTAGAAAAGGCACTTCAAATTAAAGGATTCGACCAGGTTGTTCGAACCATGAACCAGCAAAAGACACTTAGCAACCACAGCCAAAGCACTCTTTGCAACTACTTACGGGCTATATCATCCTTGTGCTTATGGTTTAACCGAATTCCCGATAACATTTCCGATGCTGAAATTAGAGAGTACCTAACCGAACTCTCGTCCTCAGGAAATTCCCCCTCACTTAGCAAGTTTAAACATACCGTTTTTGGACTTCGCTACTACTTTCGAAACTTCGCAAAAGAGGATAGAAAAATTTGTCTCCCTCCAATTAAGAAAGAGCAAAGGTTACCCGTTATTCTGAATCAAACAGAACTCCGGAACCTATTTAATGCACCTAGGCTGTTTAAACACCGACTGATTCTTTCGCTAATTTACTCCGCAGGACTGCGTTCAAGCGAAGTGGTAAACATTCGTATTGCTGACATCGACTTTGAAAGGAGAACGATACATATTCACCGGAGCAAACACAACAGAGACAGGATAGTTCCTCTTTCGAACCTTATTGCACGCGATTTACGAAAGTATCTACGAACAGAAAATCCAACCCACTGGCTTTTCAATGGGAATGGTGAGGATGGCAAATTTAGCCGCACAGGCTTAAGGTGGATTATGTGCGAAGCAAAAAAGAAATCATCGATAAAAAAGGATGTTAACCTGCATTCCTTACGCCATAGCTACGCAACACATTTGCTGGAGCAGGGAGTAAATATTGTAACTATCAAAGAACTTTTAGGTCATGTCGATATTAAAACCACCCTCACCTACCTTCATGTTGCACAAAGCGAAGTGATTAAAACGCATAGCCCGATTGACCGGTTATATAGTGATAAAAAGAAAAGGAAAGGATGCCGTTAGAAATTTCTTTCCACTGACTTTCTTCACTTTCCATTTTACCTGTCGCCAGACAGGCGTCCGCTCGTCCTGTTGCGGACTTGGAAAGTGAAAGAGTTTAATTTCTTCCTCTCGACGTTGGAAAGTCCTACGGACGTTTCCAAGTCTAGCCCTTCACTTTCCAACGTCCGTTTTTTGGACTTGGAAACGTGAAGAGACAAGCAATAATAAAACCAACTACTCAATTATCAATTCCCCAATATTTTCTTCAATAGCATCGAGCGACATTCGGTGCGTTGCAATAAAATTCTCAACTCCGTCAAAATAGCTTAGCACTACGTTTCGGTTGATGTTGGTTGGCTTTGTTGTTTTAATTATTCTGTAGGAAGTCCACGGGTAATCATCAATATGCTCTACAAATCCATGCTTCACCGCGTTGCCATGTATGTACACAACCAGATTAGTAAAGTATCTCTCACTGGTAATTTCGCGGCGTTCATAGTTCTTCTGGAAAAGCGAACCTGTACGCTCGTGCCTTTTATTGAACCATCGTGAGTAAGCATTAAAGAAGTGCTTAAACTGTTCGATAGGCTTGGGTTTTATAACAAATCTTTCATCAGGGGTTTCAGGAAAATATGTTTTCCATTTTAGGTCGGGATTTTCCGATTTGGCATGTTGGGAGTTGAAATACCCAATCTCTTCCTCCTCCTTAATTCTCACAAGCAGGTGAAAATGGTTGCGCAGTAACGCCCATGCATATATTTCGGCAATGGGAGTAATATACAAATCCATCCTGTCGAGAAAATGCAGGTAATCCTCCTCTTCGGTAAAAATATTTTCGTGGTTGTTCCCGCGATTGAAAATATGGTAGTAACTACCGTACTCGATTATAGGATTCATGGAGAAGCAATAATTTTTACTGTAGTAAAAATACTTTTTTTCTTTTTTTACATCACCTTGACGTTGGAATGTCCTACAGGACGATTCCAAGTCTTCCTTTTCATTCACTTTCCATCGTCCGGCTGTTCTTTGCCGGTCATGGAAACGTGAAAAATTTTCTCTCTCCCTCGACGTTGGAATGTTCGCCAAAAAACGGGCGGACGATACCAAGTCTTCCTTCCCTCTTGACTTTCCATCGTTCCGACGAAGGAGGATCATGGAAACGTCAAGATATTGGAAACGTGAAGCGATTTTTCCCTCCACTTGACGTTGGAATGTCTCGTCAAAACGATGACGAGACGATTCCAAGTCTTGCCCCTCTTGACTTTCCAACGTCCGCTCGCTTTTTTGCGGACTTGGAAACGTCAATATATTAGAAACCAGCATACCGACTTGTCACCCATCCATTCACTCATTTGCAGGTG
>DAOSWM010000133.1:0-1911 GCA_035380045.1 Tenuifilaceae bacterium
TACAAAAAAATCGCCAATACCACTTCAAATTGCCAAAATTGTTTAACTTTATAATGTTAATACTTAATGGAAAATGAAGATTACGGCAATAATAATTGACGATGAGCCTGATGCTAGAAAATCGTTGCAGATGATGCTCAAGAGCTACTTTCCAAATGATATAGAAATAATGCAGTCGGTTGGGTCGGTTAAGGAGGGAGTAAAAGCCATTAACAGGCATAACCCTGAACTTGTTTTTCTTGATATTGAAATGCCAAACGAATCTGGGTTTTCACTTTTTGAATACTTCCACGAACCCGAGTTTGAGGTAATTTTCACAACGGCACACCAACAGTATGCGCTGGAAGCCATTAAAATTGCAGCGCTCGACTACCTGCTAAAACCTGTTAACCCCGATGATTTGGAGGGAGCAATTGAACGGTTCAGGAAAAGAAACAGGAACTACTCGAAGCTAAAAATTAAAACATTCATTAGCAACCTGGAGAACGATATAGAGGTTAATAGAAAGATAATGTTCCCCGTGCAAAGTGGCTACAAAATTGAAAAGGTTAATAATATTCTTTTCTGCAAGGCCGAGATAAACTATTCGCAAATACATACCGTTAGCGGCCCAAAATATATGGTGGCAACAACCCTGAAAAATCTTGAGGAGCTGCTACCCAACAATATTTTCTTCCGTACGCATAAATCGTACATAATAAACCTTAACCACGTATCAGGCTTTGAGCGTAAAGACTCAACGGTAACCCTTTCTGGAAATCATAAAGTTGATGTTGCCATTCGCCGTACCGATGAGCTGATGGAGAGGCTCTCAAAGTAGCCTAGAATTATGAGGGTCAATTTTTTTTGCATTCTTCTTCTCCTGCCGCTGTTGCTCAATGCCCAGCGGTACTACACACGACGGATTTCCATGGACGATGGACTGCCATCGAATACAATAAGGGATATTTATAAGGATTCCCGCGGGTTAATGTGGTTTGCAACCGAAGCAGGGCTAGTTAGGTACAACGGCAAAGAGTTTACTACTTACACTTCAAAAGATGGTTTGCCCGGCAACAAAATTTGGTCCATAACCGAGGATTCGCTAGGCAACTTGTGGCTGGCCTGCTACGGAAACGGAATTTCAAAGTTCGATGGCAGAACGTTTACCAACTACTCAACCCCCGATGGACTTGTAAACGAGAATGTTCGCGTAGTAAAATATTCTCACAAGCACAAGGGGCTGATGATAGGAACAATATTTGGTTTCTCTTTTTTCAGGGATAGTAGTTTTACCTCGTTTGCCGAAGCGCATGCCGATGACCGCAATTTAATGCAGGTAACATCGTTTATTGAAACCGACACATCGATATACCTTTTAACCTACTGGGACTGCAAGCAATTTCTCTCGTTCAACCCTCAAAAAAACACTTTTTCGTACCTCCCTAACAACCATAGGTTTCATAAGGGATTTCCATATTCAACAGGAGCATACATAACCCAAAATAACGACACTATTATTGGCCTCTATATACACGGGGTTAAGTTCTACGCTAAAGATACGCTGATTGTAAACGAAAACGTGGGGCAGATCTTCGACTTTGCGGAGGACAATGAGGGTAATATTTGGCTGGCCTCGTGGAATAACTACGATCTTCATAACAAGGACGATAAAGGAGGTGTTTACATCGTAAAAAACTACAAGGAGGAGCACTACAACCAAAAGTTGGGCATTGAAACGGAGCAGTGCTGGAGCCTTTACTTCGATAGCAACGAAGAATTAATGTGGGTTGGAACCGTTGATAAGGGCATTTACCTATGCTCAACCAATGGCATCTTACACTACCCTGCAAAGGAAGTAAACCCAGACGATCCGGTAATTAGAGATGTTTTTGTGGATAATAAGCAAAATATTTGGGTTTCGGCTGGTAC
>DAOSWM010000133.1:2011-4059 GCA_035380045.1 Tenuifilaceae bacterium
TATTGTTGTAAATACTGAATATTTTTTCCCGAGTAGTAGTGTAATATCGGTTATGTCGTTTTACAATATCGAAAGCTATGATTTAATTAAAAAAGAATACCACTACGGGCCTGCTCTTTTCCGGAAGAATATTACCTACTCCAGCTTTGGGAAGCATCTTAGCTTAAACGGAAATATCTGGATTATTTCCGATACCGATGGGATTTGCAAATTCGAGAACGGTGAAATAATGCAGTTCCCATACCTGCAAGGTCAAATTGAACCTAACCTAAACGCAATTTGCGCTGGTGCGAATGACGATTTTTTTATTGGAACAACAACGGGGAGTATATACCAACTTATACTCAGAAACGATAGTTTAATTGTTGAGAAAACTATTGGAATAAATACTAACCTAACTGGCAGCAAGGTAAAGTGGCTTGCCATGAGTAATAATTTGCTTTATGCAGGAACAAATAAAGGTTTGTTCGAGTTTAACCCATATAATCCTGATGCTAACTTCAGGTTTTTTAACGCTCAAAATGGTTTTTTTGACTACAATGGATATAAAGCAACAACTGATAGCTCGGGGAATATTTATGTTGCTTCCGAGGATAACATCACCAAAATCAAAGCGGGGTTTGGCAGTAAGTTCAACCTATCGGAATCTGGAAATATTGAACTAAACGAGGTGTTTATCAACAATAAACGTGTTGACTGGTGCTCTTTTGCCAGTGCCGAGAAGTGGTGCAATGTTCCCCAAAAAGTAATAAAGCTTGGGCATAATCAAAATAGTATTACTATACAATTCAACCTATTACAGTATTCAAACAATGCCAGTAATCGTTACAGCTACCGCTTGGAAGGAACAAGCATGGATTGGACCGAATTCTCGGCGGAACCCAGGGCGGTGTTCACCTATCTAAATCATGGTAAGTATAAGTTCATGCTAAAGGGTTATAACCTTTCAAACCCAAGCCAGGTTTCATACCTTGAATTTTCATTCCACATTGCTCCTCCCTGGTACAAAACATGGTGGTTTTACTTACTTCTAATTTTGGGATTTATTGCTATGATATTTCTTGCTTACAAAAATCGTATTAAAAAGTTTGAAGAGAAGGCCGCTATTAATTATAGAATATCCGAATTACGTCTTGATGCGCTTAAAGCGCAAATGAACCCACACTTTGTTTTTAATGCATTTAACCCATTGCAAAAATTGATACTTGAGAATGAAACCCGACAAGCCCTAAAATACCTTTCACAGTTTTCCGGGTTAATTAGGAAAACTCTTGATAACTCAACAAAAAAGGCTATTAGCCTTGCTCAGGAAATTGAGTACTTAAATGAGTATTTAAACATTGAACAAATTCGAATGAAAAATTTTTCATTTAGCATTTATATTGATGATTGTATTGATCAGTCCAGTGTTCAAATTCCTCCAATGCTTATTCAACCTATTGTTGAAAATGCATTATACCACGGAATAAGACATCTTAATGGAATTGGAGTCCTAAAAATCTCATTTAATTGCGATATGCAGTTTGTGAATGTTACAATTGAGGACAATGGCGTTGGTCGTGAAAAATCCAAAGAAATAAATAGCAAACAGCGAATAGGACATAAATCATACGGAACCAATATTACAGAGGAAAGGTTAAAATTACTATTCGAAGAATTCAAAGACAATATTTCCTACAATATTGAAGATTTATATTGTAAAAATCAACCAGCAGGTACAAAAGTCAGCATAAAAATTCCTATTAAGTTCGATTATTGAAATATATGAATCAAAATTGGAGGACTTTTTCTTCGTATCGAAAATATTTTTTACGTTTCCATGTCCTCCGGACGATGGAAAGTCAAAAAATATATTTACGAGATTGACTTTCCATCGTTCGCCTGCTTTTTGGCGGACATGGAAACGTCAATCAGTTCATGACATGAAACCAATTCAAACCTTGAGTAGTAAAGTTTAAAAAAATTTAATTCCGGACTAGGGGTCGCCAAAAATTGAGTTGTCATAGGGTTGTAAATGTTAAATTATTTAATCCTATGAAATCAACTTT
>DAOSWM010000134.1:0-4024 GCA_035380045.1 Tenuifilaceae bacterium
CCTCGTTTATCGGGTTTAAACTCCAACGATTTGGAAAAATGCTCTTTAGCAATTTCCACCTTCTCCTCAACCGTAAGCGGTTTCATCAATTCGCCCGTTTCCAGAAAATGTTTTATTTCCCTGAAAATCCAGGGTCTTCCGTATGTGGCTCGCCCAATCATCACGCCATCAACTCCGTAACGGTCAAACATCTCTTTGGCCCTCTCGGGGCCATTTACATCGCCATTGCCAATTACCGGAATACGCATCCGTGGATTCGCTTTCACCTCGCCAATAAGTGTCCAGTCGGCTTCGCCCTTGTAGAGCTGAGCACGGGTTCGTCCGTGTATTGTTATCGCCTTAATGCCAACGTCCTGTAACCGCTCGGCAATATCAACAATAAACTTCGACTCATCGTCCCAGCCAAGTCGAGTTTTCACGGTAACAGGCAAATGCGTTGCATTCACAATTTGCCGGGTCATTTCCACCATTTTGGGCACATCCTTCATCATTCCCGATCCTGCGCCACGGTTCGCAATTTTTTTTACCGGGCAACCGAAGTTAATGTCAATCACCTCAGGTTCTGCAGCCGTAGCTAACCTACACGCCTCAACCATGCTCTCAATTATGTGCCCGTAAAGCTGAATGCCAATCGGTCGCTCGTAATCGTATACATTGAGTTTTACCTGGCAACTTGATGCATCGCGAATTAACCCATCGGAATTCACAAACTCGGTGTACATCATATCGGCGCCAAAATGCTTGCACATGTACCGAAACGAAGGATCGGTAACATCTTCCATGGGAGCTAGGAAAAGTGGCCGGTAACCCAAATCAATCTCGCTAATCTTCACTTTTTGTATCTTTTCGAGCCACAAAAATAGTGAGATATACTCAATTCACAGCAAGCATAGCTATATTTGCCATCTAAAGATTACGAAATGATACGAAAAGCTTTCAGCGATATTTCTCCGCTCACACTAATTATTCTCACAATCGTACTTGTTCTTGCCGGTTTAATAATTTTTGCATTCGTTGGCGTTGTAACCGCTGCGATTTACACTGGGAATTGGGATATAATGTCATTTTTCTCTGGGAATCTGCTTTCAGAGGAAGGGTTAGCGGCCATGCGAATTATACAAATTTGCCAATCCTTTGGCATCTTCCTCTTCCCCGCTCTGCTTATTGCAGTTATTATTTCGAAAAAACCTTTCGCTTTTTTGGGATTCAAAAAAACATCATTCAAGTTCCTTGTACTTTCAGTGATACTGATTGTTGTGGCTCTGCCAAGCATTAACCTGCTTGCTTCGTTGAACGCCAAAATCCCAATGGCTCAATGGATGGTTGACATGGAAATGGCCGCTCAGAATGCTGTGAAGGCGCTCCTATCAACCGACAATATCAACGTAATGCTGGTTAACTTTTTTATGGTTGCCATTTTGCCCGCAGTGGCGGAAGAGTTACTTTTCAGGGGAGTTCTCCAGCGGTTCTTCTGCGATGCCTTTAAGAGCACGTTAGCCGGAGTTATCTTTACAGCTTTTTTATTCAGCGCAATTCACATGCAATTCCAGGGTTTCATTCCCCGAATGGCGCTAGGGTTACTCTTTGGCTACCTGTATGTTTGGACAAAATCGATTTGGATTCCCATAGCCGTTCACTTTGTAAACAATGGGCTGGCTGTAATTGTGTTTTACCTAATCGATAAGGGTAGTGTACCCGCCCAAGCTGAAACATTTGGAGAAATTGGTGTGTACTGGCAAGCCGGGCTAGTTAGCCTTTTTGCTGCGGGAATATTAACCTGGATTATTTACAAAGAAAGTTTAGCTCTTAATGAAGTCGGTGAAGCTTCGCTCGAGGAGCTGTAAGCCATGCAGCTCATTTTTACGGTACACGTAAACCAGCCCGTACTCCTTTGCATGCTCCCTACGCTCATCGTCCGATAAATCCTTGAAGTGATCCTCCACTTCGTTCCAGATGCTGAGAATTAGCTCATCGGCCTTGGTTCGCAGCGAGTCGAGTTCTGCCAGGGCTCTGGCAGTATTCTGCTGAAGAATGCGCTGGTGGTTGTATGCGTCAACGTAATTTTCGTATCGAACCTTTACCACAGCAATGGTTGGGTTGGTTATTGGCGATTGTCCCTTACTTGTTCTTTGGGTTTCGCCATTTATTAAACGCTTGCCCCATTCAATCAAATCTTTATCGGTTGCCAACGAGGGCAGCTTGCGCTCATCAATGTCCATGCCGTAAACCTCTCTCACCTTCTCGGGAAGTTCTCCCCGGGCGATGGCCATGTTCAAAACCTGAATGAAATGCGAAAGGTAAAGCCTTGCCTTTTTGTGCGCCGCCTGGTACTCCTTGTTTTTCTCCACCTGATTGTTGTAGGCTGCCTTGTAGTTGGCCATTGCCTTCTCGAAAGAGTTAATAAATAGCTCCACTTTGGTGAACGTACTCTGGGAGTATGCAAGGTTAAAGGGTGGTAGCTCCTTACCCTTTTTTAGCGCTGATTTCAACGCACGCAAACGGGCACTATCGGTGTTAGGGAGACGACGATACGGCATAGCAGCGGCTGTTAGTTTTGTGTTGATAAAGTGCGAATATAGCTATTGAAAATAAAAAAACAATGCTATTCGCAAAATATTTTCAGATTTTTTACAAATTGTTTAACAGCAACTTAGATTGCGAACGGCACAAACCAACCTGCATGCCAAGCATATTCTCACAATCAGATATCAAACCACGAAAAAAAACAATCCATCAAAATGAATTATCTTTGAAGGTTATTTAACCCCAAAAACTTAAAATGGCTTATGTACGGTAAAATAAAAGATTTCTTAGCAAACGAGCTGAAAGCTATCGACGAAGCTGGTTTGTACAAAAAGGAACGCATCATTACAACTCCTCAGCAGGCAAAAATTCGGGTTAGCACAGGGCAGGAAGTGTTGAACTTCTGCGCCAACAACTACCTTGGCCTCTCCAACCACCCTCGTTTAATCGATGCGGCAACCCGCTCTCTTCAATCGCACGGTTTCGGCATGTCGTCGGTTCGGTTTATCTGCGGAACGCAGGATATCCACAAGGAGCTAGAAAAGAAAATATCTGAGTACTTCGGCATGGAGGACACCATTCTGTACATTGCAGCCTTCGACGCCAACGGTGGCATTTTCGAGCCAATTTTTGGTGAGGAGGATGCCATTATCTCTGACGCACTAAACCACGCTTCAATAATTGATGGTGTTCGTTTGTGTAAGGCGCAACGTTACCGCTACAACAATGCCGACATGGCAGACCTTGAAGAAAAGCTAAAGTTAGCCCAAGCCCAACGTTACAGAATTATTGTTACCGATGGCGTATTCTCAATGGATGGCAACGTGGCTCCACTGGACAAAATTGTTGAGCTGGCCGAAAAATACGATGCCCTAATAATGGTTGACGAAAGCCACTCTGCTGGTGTTGTTGGTGAAACCGGCCGTGGAGTTACCGAGCAGTTCAACTGCCGGGGAAAAGTTGACCTTATCACTGGGACTTTAGGAAAAGCCTTTGGCGGTGGTTGCGGTGGATTCACAACCGGGAAAAAGGAGGTTATCGACATGCTTCGCCAGCGTTCGCGCCCATACCTTTTCTCAAACTCAATGCCTCCGGCAATTGTTGGCGCAGGAATTGAGGCGTTCAACATGCTTGAGCAGAGCAACGAGCTGCACGACAAGTTAATGGAGAACACCAGCTACTTCACTGCAAAAATGAAGGAAGCTGGCTTCGACATAAAACCAACGCAAAGCGCCATTGTTGCGGTAATGCTATACGATGCGAAGCTTTCGCAGGATATGGCTGCAACCCTGCTCAACGAGGGAATATACGTAATTGGGTTCTACTATCCGGTTGTTCCAAAAGATCAGGCGCGAATCAGGGTTCAGGTTTCTGCCGGACATTCACGCGAGGACTTGGATAAATGCATTGCAGCATTCACCAAGGTTGGCAAAGCACTAGGCGTTATTAAATAGTCAACAGGAAAAAAGCAAAAAGGGTGCATATCAAAATTGCACCCTTT
>DAOSWM010000135.1:0-3998 GCA_035380045.1 Tenuifilaceae bacterium
TTTCTGAATTAAAATTTCACCTATGATAAATCAAGTTCTCTTCGCCCTAGCACTTCTCATAACATTTGCGGTGTTTGGGTACACAACATGGCGATATGTGAAGATTTTCATGCTTACCAAACCTGCATTCCCTGTTCGCGACTTTGGCAAGCGTTTCGGTTTGATGATGAAAATTGCCATTGGCCAAACCAAAATGTTCCGACGCCCAATACTTGGCTTAATTCACGCATTAGTTTTCTGGGGATTCCTGGTAATTCTCTTCGGAAGTATTGAGATGGTTATCGATGGGCTATTTGGAACAGAACGTTCCTTAAAGTTTCTGGGCGGATTGTACGATTTCCTAATGGCTACCGGCGATATTTTTGCACCAATAATTGCTGTGGCAATAATAATTTTCCTATCGCGTAGGTTGTTTATGCACGTGAAACGATTCGAGGGTATCGAAATGAAGCACATTTCTCATATCGATGCCAACGTAGCCCTTACCATTATTTTACTGCTAATGGTTTCACTCACAGGAATGAACGCAGCATACGTTGCTCATGCTACATCAACAAATACCGAAATATATGGCGTTTTCCCATTTGGAGCAATAATTACCAAGCTGTTCAGTGGCTTAAGTGTTGAAACTATGCATACTTACCACGAAGTATTTTGGTGGTCGCATATACTGCTTATCTTTTTATTTGCCAACTTACTCCCCTACTCAAAACACTTCCACGTTTTCATGTCGGTTCCCAACGTGTTCCTTTCACGTCTCGAGCCCCTTGGAAAACTTCCCAACATGGAAAGCGTTACCCGTGAAGTGAAACTAATGATGAATCCAGAAACTGCATACGCAGCAGCACCCGCTGATGCACCGGTAGAACGTTTCGGCGTTCTTGACGCCGAGGATGCTTCGTGGAAAAACTACTTAGACTCGCTGGCTTGTACAGAATGCGGGCGGTGTACCTCTGTTTGCCCTGCAAATATCACTGGGAAGAAACTTTCCCCACGTAAAGTTATGATGGATTTACGGGCCAGAATGAAGGAAAAACGCGATGGCCTCATTAAACAAGGGAAGGATTTTAGTGATGGGAAATCGTTAATTCGCGATTATATTAGCGAGGAGGAGTTGTGGGCATGTACAACCTGCAACGCTTGCGCAAAAGAGTGCCCAATCAATATCGACCATCCAAAATTCATTGTTGACATGCGTCGCTACCTGGTAATGGAGGAAGGTTCTGCTCCGGGCGAGCTGAAAGCAACCTTCAGCAATATTGAGAACAACGGCGCTCCCTGGCAGTACTCGCCTGAAGACAGGCTTGTTTGGGCTGAAGGACTGGAGATGAATAAAATATAATGCAACTTTTACATTCTTATTGAATGTAAAATGTAGAACAATGAATGTAGAATGTAAAAGTTAAGAATCAACAATATGGAAACCATCAAAGTTGAAGTACCTGTAATGGCCGATCTTTTCGCCAAAGGCGAAAAACCAGAATTTCTTTTCTGGGTAGGTTGCGCCGGAGCATACGACGACAGGTACAAAAAAGTAACCCGTGCATTTGCAAAAATTCTTACACACCTGAATGTTAGCTACGCAGTTCTTGGTAAGGAAGAAACTTGTACAGGTGATCCTGCCCGTAGAGCCGGAAACGAAATGCTTTACCAAATGCAGGCAATGCAGAATATCGAAGTTTTTAAAATGTACGAGGTAACAAAAATTATCACCATTTGCCCTCACTGCTACAATATTTTCAAAAACGAGTACCCCGATTTGGGGGGAAACTACGAGGTAATCAGCTACGTTGAGCTGCTCGATAAGTATATTTCCGAAGGAAAACTGAAAGTTGATAAAAGCAAATTTGCAGATACAAAAATAACTTTTCACGATCCCTGCTACCTTGGAAGAGCCAACGATATTTACGATGAGCCTCGCAGGGTGATCAAATCTGTAACCAACAATTTGGTTGAGATGGATCGTAACAAGAGTTTTGCTCTATGCTGTGGTGCTGGTGGTGGACAAATGTTTAAGGAAGCCGAAAAGGGCGACAAGGAAGTTTTTATTGAGCGTACTGAGGATGCGCTAAAAACCAACGCAGCTGTAATTGCAACATCGTGTCCGTTCTGCATGACCATGATGACCGATGGAATTAAGTATAAGAATAAAGAGGAAGAAATTAAAAACTACGACATTGCAGAGCTAATAGCTATGTCGTTAAACCTCTAATCAATTAATCATTAAGCAAACTATAACCCTATAAACACATGGAAACTGTTAAGATGAAAAGTGGTGAATTCCTTGTAAAAGATATTGATGCCAAGGATATATTTATCCCGGAAGAGTTTAACGAAGAGCAGCGTATGATTGCTCAAACCTGCCGCGATTTTATGGAAGCAGAAGTTTTCCCAAATCTTGATAACATTGATAAAGGCGACAGGCAGCTAATGAAAAGCATCCTGCAGAAGGCAGGTGAATTGGGAATGCTGGGAATTTCAGTTCCTGAACAGTACAATGGATTCGGACAAAACTTCGTTACCCAAATGCTTGTTGCAGAAACTACTGGCGCAGGGTATTCATTCTCGGTTGCATTTCAGTGTCACTGTGGAATTGGCACAATGCCAATTATGTACTACGGAAACGAAGAGCAACGTCAGAATTACGTTTCACGACTAGCAACCGGTGAACTAATTGGTGCATACTGCTTAACCGAGCCGGGTGCGGGTAGCGATGCGAACTCAGGAAAAACCACCGCAAAACTCAGCGAAGATGGTAAACATTACATCCTGAACGGACAAAAAATGTGGATTACCAACGGTGGATTCTCAGACACTCAGGTTGTTTTTGCAAAAATCGACAACGACAGAATCCTTAGCGCTTTCATAGTTGAGAGCAACTGGCCGGGAGTTGTAATTGGTCCCGATGAGCACAAGATGGGCATCAAGGGTTCGTCAACAACCCAAATATACTACAACGATGTTAAAGTTCCCGTTGAAAACATGATTGGGAACCGAGGTGAAGGCTTCAGGATTGCGCTCAGCATTCTGCACATGGGACGCATGAAACTGGGTGCCAACGTTATTGGCGCAGCCAAGCAAACCATTACCGATGCCGTTCGCTACGCAAATGAGCGCAAACAGTTTGGTGTACTCATATCAACCTTCGGCGCCATTAAGCATAAGCTTGCACAAATGGTAATGAAGGCCTACGCTCACGAATCGGCCATTTACCGCGTTAGCAACGATGTTGATTCAATGATTCAAAAATACGAATCGGAAGGTTGCGACCACGGAAGAGCCGCCATCGACGGCATTAGCCACTACTCTGTTGAGGACGCGATTGTAAAGGTTTGGGGATCGGAAATGCTTGACTACATAGTTGACGAGGGCGTTCAGATTCACGGCGGTATGGGATACTCCGCTGAGATGAATATCGACCGTGGGTACCGCGACTCACGTATCAACAGAATTTTCGAAGGAACGAACGAAATTAACCGTTTGCTGGTTGTTGAGGCAGCTACCAAGTACGCTAAGAAAGGCGAGTACGACATAGCCGGACCCGCTGAGGAAATTTACAGCAACATTGATAACGTTACCGACGGAGCCGTTGAGGGAGAAAGCTACTTCGAGCAGAAGCGCAGGTACATGAAGAACTTCAAGAAGGCAGTTATGCTAACTGTACACACGGCAACCAAAGCGTTAGGCAAAAAGTTCATGGCTGAGCAGGAAGTGGTTAACAACCTGGCGAACATGATTATGGAACTCTACGAAGCAGAATCGATGGCGCTAAGAATAGAGAAGTTGGAAGGCATGAAGGGTGCTAACTCCGTTTACCACGATATGCTTGACGTGTTTACCTACGATGCTGCGCATATTATCCGCAAGAATGCGAAGGATGCAATATACTCATTCGCCGATGGCGAAGAGGCTCACAAGCTTGTTAAAGCCGTTAAGATTCTTACCCACGTTGAGGGAGTAAACGTTATGGCTGCTCGCCGCAGAATTGCTGATAAACT
>DAOSWM010000136.1:0-3820 GCA_035380045.1 Tenuifilaceae bacterium
ATAGTAAACTGGTGAAAAAGTAAACTAGTGAAGTTTGGGATTTGCTCTTCGCTCTTCGCTCTCTGCCCTTTGCCAACTGAGAACTGAGAATTGCCAACTGAATTTTTTGCTAGGTTGTTGAGCAATCCGTTATTTTTCACCAAATTTGTGAAAGATTACTCGTTGCATGGTCGATACTCAGGCTCGAAATAGAACCATAACAGTTACAAGCGATTGGAAACAACACGATTTCTACAGCGGAATGCTGAAGGGACGGTTGGTTTCGGCTTGTCCAAATATAAACATTGTCGATCTTTCGCACGATATCCCCAGCTTCAATATCCATCACGCAGCGTTTGTAGTTCGGCACAGCTATCAGTTTTTTCCCGAGGGAACCATTCACTTAGTGATGGTTAACAGCGAATTGGAGTTGAATTCCAGAATCCTGCTCACCGAGCAGAATAACCATCTTTTTGTGGTTCCCGACAATGGAATCCTTGGGTTGATGTTCAGCTCACCACCCGAAGTGGTGCATCGGGTTGAGTACGAATCGCAGGGAAGCTTCGGGTCGTTAGATTGCATTATTCCTACAGTTCAGAAACTTTACGAGGGGAAACCGCTGAGCGAAATTGGACCTGTTGCTGAAAATCCCGATCTGAAAATTGCCCTCAGGGCACCAATAGATGAGTCGATTATTAACGGAAGCATAATATATATCGATTCGTACAACAATGCCATTACAAATATTTCGGAGAAATTGTTTGAAAGGGTGGGGAACGGAAGGCGCTACGAGATTTACGTGCAGAGTAACTACAATAAAATTACCGCCATCAGTAAATCGTACACTGAGGTTGATTTGGGTGAACTGCTTGGAATCTTTAACTCTGCAAATCTTCTTGAAATTGCCATTCGAAATGGATATGCTGCAGAACTTCTCAATTTGAGCATTGGAGGAAGTGTGAGGGTGAAGTTCCTATAATGTCAAACGTCAGAAGTCAAATGTCAAATGTTTTATGTGTAAGGAGATAATATTTGTGATCACCAACTTTTGACTTTTGCCATTTGACATCATAAATAATTTAACATGAAATTCTCAAACCTTACACATGGATACTTGATTAAGCGCTACAAGCGTTTTTTGGCTGATGTGAAGCTGGATAACGGCGAGGTTGTTACAGCGCACTGTACAAACTCCGGATCGATGAAAAGTTGCATTGAGGAGGGAGCCGAGGTTTACCTTTCGCCGGTGAACGACCCAAAACGCAAAACCAAGTTTACCTGGGAAATGATTAAAATAAATGGGAGCTGGGTTGGAATAAACACCTCAAACCCAAATCGAATTGCATTCGAGTGGATTAGCGCTGGAATTGTCCCGGGACTTGAAGGTTATGAAAATGTAAAACGTGAAGTAACATTCGGCGATAGCCGCTTCGATATTTTTGTCGAAAAACCCGGAGAGCAGTGTTTTGTTGAAGTGAAGAACGTAACCCTGAAGGAGGGCGATTACGCACGTTTCCCTGATGCCGAAACAACCCGCGGACAGAAACACCTCGAAACGCTTATAAACGTTAAACAGCAGGGGATGAGAGCGGTTATGCTTTACATAATTCAGCGGATTGATGTGAAAATTTTCGCTCCGGCAACGGACATCGACCCAAACTACGCAAAACTTCTTACAAAGGCACATGCAGCCGGAGTTGAAATTATTCCGCTACAAGTAAAAGTTACTCCAGAGGGAATAGAACCGGTTGGGGTGTTACCTTTTGAATTGTAAATTCAAATATTAATTATTGAACTCTACCTTCCTCCAGTTAAAAATCTGATATTTAATTTCTTTAGTATCAGGTGACCTGAAGTAATAATTGTTAAAACCAGAAAGATTTGAAGGAAAACTTTCAAGTAACTGTTCTCAACAAGTTCATTCACTAGCGGGAATAAAAAAACAATAATGGGGGAGTGGTAAAGGTGAAGTAGATATGTAAATCCTCCTGTTTTTACAAAATCAATTTTTAGTCGCATTACATTGATAAATAGTAAAACAACAATTGTATATTTTAGGAGAAACGTATAATTAAAAATAAAAAGGAAAGCAGCCAGTACAGTTAAAGCAATAGTAAGAATATATTTATTGAAGTATTCTCGAAACATTGAAAAGGCATTTCCTATAATAAATAGAACCAGAATATCTACCCTAAGAAGTATCTTCCCAAAAAATAGAAGTGGAATAATTGCTATTAGGGTCCAGAAATTTTTATTTCTAAACAAATCAACCAGTAGAAATATTACAAAAAGATCGCGAATAAAGTAGGTTGGTGGGTTTATGGGAGCGGAGTTTAACGAAAGCAAACCTTCAGTAAACAGAGTGTAATCAAAGCTTAACCTATTTAAAAAGTTAAATCCAAAATATTTAAAAGTTAAAACGGGTAGCAAAACAGCAACGTTGGCAATTAGGTAAGGAATTAGCAAACTCTTTATTTTTCGAATGGTAAGGTTCGATTGAACATTCTTGCTGGATATTTCATTGTAAAGATATCCTGAAACGAGCGATAGAATCAACGTGCCATACTTTGGAATTACTTCCAGCATGTAATACATTGGACCTTCAGTAAAGTTATGCCTGATATGAGTGAAGGTTATTAAAACAACAGCAACAAGGCGGATGATTTCTATCGTGTAGTTCAATGAAAAGTAGGTGTTTGAAGTTAGATGACGTCCTAATTAATTTGAAATGTAAAACTATTAAAACCCTTTCAAGTAGCAAATAGAGAAGCAAAAATTAGATTAATTAAAGTTAATCAACAATAATATATTTATAAAAATTAAATAAATATTGATAAACAATAAATAAATATTGTTTATTTAAAAATGTGTTGTATATTTGTAGCAAACAATTTAATAATTATTGCTATGGAAAAACAGAAAACACACACCAGTATCTGGCTGATTGACAACCTGTCGCGCTTTGTTTTTTGGTTTTTTGCCGCTGTTTCAGCCATTTTTTTAGTATTTCTAATTATTCATCTTTTAGGGTTTAGCCCTAAGGAGTTGGATTTAAGCGTTGAATTCCCAACTAACTTTAAGGTTTACGAGAAGGGGACCTTTACGTTGGGCGAAAATGTTTCAGCAATTACAATCTCCGAGGCTAGCGGAACAATAAATTTCGAAAATGCGCCAAGATTGGTTTCGGTTGTTATTCCGCTTTTCGTAGTGCCGCTGCTTGCCGCCCTACTTTACATTCTTTGGCTCTTTAAGGGTTTTACAAAGAATGTTAGGTTAGGAAACGCATTCGATCCGGTTAACATTAAGCATCTAAAAAGGATGGCTTACATAATTGCAGGAGTATGGTTATACCTACAGCTTACGGTAACGTTCTACAACCTATTTATTGTTCAACGGTTTGATTTTGAAGGGTTACAATTTACCTTTAAAAACGGTTCGTTCGGAAGTTTGCTTTTTATCGCTCTGTTTGTTTGGGTGTTAACCCATATTTTTCAGAAGGGTGCCGAGATGGAGGAAGAAAACCGTTTAACAGTTTAGCGCCATGGCAATAATAGTAAACTTAGATGTAATGCTTGCCAAGCGCAAGATGATGCTTACAGAACTCTCGCAACGAGTGGACATTACAATGGCAAACCTTTCAATCCTGAAAAAGGGGAAGGCCAAAGCAATCCGTTTCTCAACCCTCGAAGCAATTTGTAAGGAACTCGAATGTCAGCCTGGAGATATTCTTGAGTTTAGGGATGAACCGGCAGGGGAAAGTGATTGATAGTATTTTGTCTAATATGGAATTGTAATCGGTAATCGGTGGTCAGTAAAGAAAGTTGGCAGTTGGCAGTTGGCA
>DAOSWM010000137.1:0-3761 GCA_035380045.1 Tenuifilaceae bacterium
ATACAAAGCAGGAGAGTGTAAAATTTTCTAATCATGGTATATGATATTAAATGCCTGGTTTCACAAATGGTAAAATAGAACAAACGTTTTAAAAATGTATTCTATTCAAAGTTAGAAATCACCGCTTTACGATTACAAGTAATTCTCTAGTAAAAATAAAGAAAAATGTGTTTGAAAATCAAATAAAGAGTGAGAAAAATGATGTAGAATTGCAACGGGGTGATAAATAGCCCAAATTTGAATATCAATCGATTGAGAGGGGTGGTTTACTGGTCTAAACTTTCAATGGAATTTTTAAGCCAACTTGCCCTGTCGGTGGCAATGCCGTTGGCACCGAACGCAATGAAGCGTTTCGCTTTTTCGGGGCTGTTAACAACCCAAACAAAAACCTGAAGGTTTTGCCGCTTTATACCTTGAATAAAAGTTTTTGTGGCAACCCTTCCTGCCCAAACGTTTATGCCATCGAGGTTTTTCCGCTTCACTTTTTTCGAAATTTTTCGGGTGGAGTAGGGGAACCAGCGGTTCGGCCAAAAGTAGTCGAGCAGCATAAGCCAGTAAGCTTTATGGTTCGGAAACGCTTCCTTTACGGCGCAAATGGTTTTAAAGTTGAAGGCAATAAAAACGATTTGGTTCGGGTTTAGGTTCGTTTTCTCAATTTCTTCACGGAGGTATGGTACTACTCTTTTTCCGCATTTTATCTCCACAATTAGCGTTCCGTGGGGCGGAACGGTAGCCAAAACTTCTGATAGCAGCGGGATTTTTTCGCCCTTCCACCGTTCCCCTTTGTAAACTCCAACATCGAGCTGGCGAAGCTCATCGTAGGTTTGGGCTTTCACCCTCTTTTTCTTTCCTCCGGTACGAGCTGTGGAGAAGTCGTGAATTACAACAATTTTATTGTCCTTGGATAGGTGAACATCAACCTCAACGGCGGTTGCTCCCTTTTGCCATGCAAGGTTTACTGAGGTCAGGGTGTTCTCAGGTGCATCGTACGATTCGCCCCTGTGGGCGATAAACATAAAATCGGAAGGAAGCATGCTATGCAATCTTTCCTCCAAATGTACGAAAAGAATATTTTTTAGAATTAAATGTGGCTAATTTGCCAGCGCAAGCTAAAAACATTTGAGTACTTCGATACGCCCACGCTACCAATGTTGGTAAGGGCGTAGTCGATGGCAACGTTCTTAATTTTAATACCAAGTCCAAGGTTGGGCTGAAGGGTAATCCCGGTTTTATCGTCGAACTGCTTAACTTTTTGAAGGTTGTTTACACCGGCCCTCACGTAGAACTTGTTTTGGTACCCCAGTTCAACCCCTAGCCGCGGTTCAATGCTGGCAAAGCTGGTTGTAATGGGAGTGTTCCTTTTCCCGTCGAAGTAGATGGCTGCGTTGGCTTCGGTGGCAAGCTGCATGTTTGGCGATAGCTCAAATCTACGTGCAGCCCCAATGATTAGCTGAGGGAGAGTAAGCTCTAGGCTGTTTTCCGGCGCCTGATTGAATGTGCTGTCGCTAACCGTAATCTCCAGTTCCTCAGAGTTAAAACTCCACATGCTGAACGTGGTGGTAACGTCTCTGAAGTTAGCGCCGAAAATCCAGCTGTTGATGGTATAGCGGGCAGCAATGTCAACGCCAAACCCCCAGGCGTTGGCGAATTTTCCAACGTTTCGGTAAATAATTTTGGCGTTTCCGCCAATGCTTAGCCCATTAATGGGTAACTTTTTTGCGTAGCTTACCAGGAAGGCGTAGTCGGCAACAGAGAAAAGCTTAATCCTGTCGTAGTTAAAGTTTCCGTCGGCATCAATCAGGTCGGTTGTGTTGGGAATATCGTCAACGCCAAACCGAATGGCAGTGAATGCTAACGCCGATGTGGAGTCGAGTTTGTGGGCAAAGCCCAGGTGGTTGTATGCAGCCATTCCGGCAAAGTAGCTGGCGTGCATTGCTCCCGCCTCGTAACTTTTCTCTATGTTCACTAATCCAGCCGGATTCCAGTAGGCCGACTCAACATCGGTTCCCATGGCTACGCCGGTACTTCCCATAGCCATCCACTTTGCGCCAACGCCAATGTTCAAAAAATCGTTGCTGTACTTGGCCGACTGGGCAAAAATACTGAAACTGGCAGAAGCAAGTAAAAGTAGTAGATATGTGAACCTAATCGCTTTCATTTCAACAAAGGAAGAAAAAGGCTGTAAACTTACATCTTTTAATTTCAAATCAACATTTTTTTTCAATACAAATAACTTACTTTTGCTTGAATTATTGCATAAAAAACAGTGATATGAATCTACCAAATCCTTTGAAACATATTCCGAATACCATTACGCTGCTCAACCTTTTCATGGGTTGCCTTTCGGTAGTTTCGGCCTTTGAGGGCGAGCTGCTGCTTTCGGGATACTTCATTCTTGTGGCAGCTGTTCTCGATTACCTCGATGGTTTCTCAGCCAGGTTGCTAAAAGCATACTCCCCGCTGGGCAAGGAGCTCGATTCACTTTCCGATGTTGTTAGCTTTGGTGTGGCTCCTTCGGTTATCATGTTCCAGCTGCTGAAGAATTCGTTGGGAATTGCTGCCGAAGAAGGTTTTACCAGCGGACACACAATTCTTGCCGTTCCTTTTATTATGGCTGCGTTCTCATCGCTAAGGCTGGGAATTTTCAATATCGATACTCGCCAAACAACATCGTTTATTGGTTTGCCAACGCCGGCAAATGCACTATTTACTGTTGGTCTGGTTTTGGGGTTAAATAGTCCGTTTGCAAGTATATTCCAATCGGTAGTTTCGTCATCGTATATAATTATTGCCATGGTGCTGGTGCAGTCGGCGTTGCTGGTTTCACCAATTCCAATGTTTTCGCTTAAAGTTAAGTCGTTCCGTTTTAGGGAAACCTGGAAACAGCAGCTGCTTATAGTGCTTACCCTACTCACCATTTTTGCCCTTGGAAGGGCAGCATTGGCTCCAGTTATTGTTTTGTATATAGTTCTCTCTTTGGTTACCTGGCCATTTAAATAGAAAAGTTTTTAAATTGTGAGTGGCGATTTAGTTCAAAGAGTGGCAGGATTTGCCAAGGATTTTCATTTATCGGATACTACCGGTCACGACTGGTGGCACGTATTCCGCGTATGGAACCTCTCGAAGCATATTGCGAAGCAAGAGAATGCGGATTGCCTGGTGGTTGAATTGGCAGCACTGCTCCACGATATGGACGACCATAAAATTCCCGGTGCCGATGCGATAAATTTCCCCAATGCCCGAAAAACCATGCTCAACTTGAGTGCTGATAGTTCCTTGGTTGAGCGAGTTGTTGAGGTAATTTCACAGGTTTCCTTCAAAGGCGCAGGTGTTGATACAACTCCAACTTCGTTGGAAGCGTGCGTTGTGCAGGATGCTGACAGGCTCGATGCCATTGGAGCCATTGGAGTTGCTCGGGCTTTTGCCTACGGCGGTTCAAAGAACCGGGAACTCTACAATCCGGAGGTAAAACCAACACTTCATGCTTCTTTTGAGGAGTATAAAAATTCAAAAGGAAATACGCTGAACCACTTCTACGAAAAGCTTTTACTCCTGAAAGATATGCTAAATACCGATACTGCAAGGAAAATTGCAGAGCAAAGAAATGACTACATGCAGCAGTTTGTGGAACAGTTTTTGGAAGAGTGGAATATGAGGGATGTGGAACACAGATAACACGGTCTTAGCGGATAATCACGGATTTTTTTCTTATATTTAAGTTAGTTTATCAGCGTAAATCCCTGCCTGAACTGCCGCTTTGG
>DAOSWM010000138.1:0-2185 GCA_035380045.1 Tenuifilaceae bacterium
ATAAAATAAAAATTAATTAACTGTCATTCTGAGAGAAACGAAGTGTATCGAAGAACCTTTAGCTCGCCGAAGGCAATCTTTTTTATACTAATAAAATTAATTGGACACTTGTGATTTGTAATTTAATTTTTAGCGAAAAAACGATATTTCTTTTGAGTCACCCCCCTATTATTTAGCTGGGTTAAATATTCGCTTTTAATTAATATTTCCTGGTCTATTGAACTACCTTTTGTAAGAATTACACTAAGTCTTCCTACCCCATTCTCCGAAGGGATCCTTGAAAAAGTTGTATCCTTTCCCTCATAATGAACCGCCTGAAAGTATGCAATGTTTTTAGCAAACTTTGAAAGACTAACCTCAACCGTTACCTGTAAGTCCTTCCCTCTTCTTGATTTGTTTGTTTTACATACTATTTCTGGGTTAATTATCAAATTCCCTTGTTTATCATATTCTTTAAGTCCAGGTTGTAACTTATTATCATAATATGGAGTTTCGCTCTGAAGACTCCCTGTTGAATAGTATTTTTTTACAACCCCGTGAATTAGACCTTTTCTTCGTGGGGTTAGTGAGTATAACTTACCATTTTGGTAGTAGTATTTTACATTTCCATTCACATAGCCACTATCGTATGGAACCTCCAATCGTAATGCTCCATCCTCATAAAACTCCTTTTTAACCCCCTGCACAATTCCGTTTACTAATGGTATTACTTCGTGCAGCTTACCGCTTTTATAGTATGTTTTTTGTAGCTCTATATCTGAATTACTTTTTGAGTTGCATCCTAAAAAAGCGTGAAGTGATAGAATAGTAATTACTAGCCAAAGTACTTTTTTCATATTCTTTACTATAAATCGAACAACCATTTTACTGCATTTTTGAACTCACCTGACCAAAATTCCTCGTTATGCTCCCCAACAGGGTCAACAATTACTTTTAATTCGTTTTCTGAATACCCTTTTACCTCAAGTAATTTCTTCACTTTCTCAATGTTTTTATTTGTTTCAGGGCTTTCATTCAACCCAGCAGAGATATAGAATTTCTGAAAGCGTTTTTTCTTAAACCTATCTACATGCTCGTAAACTTCATCACTCCACCAAAGTGAAGGAGAAAGCACACCAGCCCTTCCGAAAACATCGGGATACTCTAAGGCCATATATAAGGACATTAACCCACCCAGAGAACTTCCCATAATTACGGTATTATCACGGTCGGGTAATGTTCTGTAATGCTCGTCAATGTATGGCTTTAAATCCTTTACAATGAATTTTGCAAACTTTTCACCATCTCCTCCCTCCTTTTTTGTATTGGGCCAAGGAGTTAATTCGTTTAACCTCTCCGCATCGCCATGGTAAATTGCTACAACAATACATGAGAATGCCCTGTTTCGATACAAACTATCTAACGTTTCATCAACCTTCCATTCGCCTGAGAAGGCGGTAGAGTTATCGAACAGATTTTGTCCGTCGAACATATATATTACAGGAAAACCTTGCGATGAAGAGTAGTTTGGAGGGAAATATACCCTAACCGTTCGTCTTCGTTTAAGTTGTGGTATTTCAATGCTTGTAGGCAAATAATGAACATTTTCCGAAGCAGTAGAAACAATATTTTTGGCAGGAATACGGTCTCTCCAAGCCTTAACACAAATCTGTATGTTTTTACCTAACGAATCGGAGTATTCCCTGTTTTTAATATCCATTCCTGTTGAATCAACCTCAACATCGTTCCAGGTTCCTCTACAAATTTTATATTCGAAATGTTTTGGCACAGAATCGATGGTGAGCAACAACTCTCCGGGTTGGCTTTCCTTAAATTGGAAAACCGCATCGCCTGGCACCCAATTATTAATTGAGCCTGCCAGATAAAACGACGAGCCACGAGGGGTGTTTTCGGGTATTTGAAGCCGAAAAACTACTTGGGCAGGAAGAACTCCAACGAACCAAAATAAAGCCGTAAAAACGAATAAAAAATGTGTTTTCATAACCTTTTTATTTTGGCTTAAAGGTACAAATAAATTTAATGGTGCTATAAATGAAAAACCAGCCTTATCGACTGGTTTTCTGTGTGACCCCGGCGGGATTCAAACCCACGACCTTCAGAACCGGAATCTGACGTTCTATTCAGCTGAACTACGGGGCCAAATAACAATTTACATTTTTTCTTTACCCCGAACTTCAGAACCGGA
>DAOSWM010000138.1:2285-3690 GCA_035380045.1 Tenuifilaceae bacterium
GCAGGCAGGCAGGTATTCAGCTGAACCCTGTCTGACGACAGGCAGGTACGGGGCCAAATAACAATTTACATTTTTTCTTTACCCCGAACTTCAGAACCGGAATCTGACGTTCCCTGCCTGACTGACTGCCTCTGCAGGCAGGCAGGTATTCAGCTGAACCCTGTCTGACGACAGGCAGGTACGGGGCCTATTTGGCTGCGAAAATAATAAAATTTATTCTTAGTTAACAACTTTCCAAGCTACTTGTAGAATAAATGTTAAACAAAAAGGGCTACCCAAATGGGTAGCCCTTCATGCTATCTATTGGTTATCTCTTATATTCTTGCAAAGAGGTACCTTAATTCAACCGTATATTCACCAATTGTCATAGTCCTGTAAACATGCATCTTATCAGCACCCAGGTACACAATGGTGTAGGTTTGAGTAGCTGCATCGGGACTAGTAACAGTGAGAGTTAGGTTCGTAGCATCGGCTGTCCATGTACCAGCAGTAGCCGTTCCGTTTTGATGAACAAACAGGAAGGACATATTGTGATCCAAGTGCAGCACTGAGCCGGAACTGTAGTAGCTTCCTGCGGGAAGGTTTTGCTCCCCGTTGGCGATAACGTTCTCAACAACCCATTCACCAGTTGCTAGCTGAACATTGGTTGGCGATTCTGGTTTTGCACATGCACCCAGAATGAGCGCTACCACCATCACAAAAATTAGATTCTTGTACTTATTCATAGTTATCTCAGTTTTATTTCTTAATGAAACGTTGTACTTCAGAATATTCACCTCCTGTTATCTGCAAGATGTAAACACCTTGAGTTAGGCTCTCAACTGGAACTTTCTCATTAACGCTAACTTCATTTTTGTTAATGATAGTTTCGTAGAGTATAACACCTGCAAGGTTAATAACGCGAACCTGCATTTGTCCAATGTACTCACCAGCTAATGTAACGTTTAGTTCACCTTTTTGTACAGGGTTAGGATACAGGCTAACTGCAAGAGTTGAAGGAACGTCAACGATTGGTTCCTCACCATCCTTAGCTGTTGAAGCTGTTAGGATACAGCCTATGCCACCATCGTCTTCACGAGTGGTAACTTTAACGCTGTATTCTGCCTCATCGTAGATGGTAATTGACTGACCATCGCCGTTATTCTGAATTGCTACATTGTTCCTGTACCATTGGTATGCGATTGCTCCGAATGGATTCTCGTAGTAATCGTAAGGTAGAATCGATGACATTAGAACGTTACCGCTAACCTCAATAGTTAGGTTGTAAATCATTACCGCAATATTTTGGTCGTAGGTTGAGTAAACTGGGTCACAGTCAACTCCCATTCTGTATGCCATAACACCCAGAGTAACCTCATTCTCAAGAACATCAGTTTCAAGAATAATGTTATTCTCGTAACCTAAC
>DAOSWM010000139.1:0-3659 GCA_035380045.1 Tenuifilaceae bacterium
GGTCATTGTATAGGCGTTGATCCCTACTACCTGGTTTTTAAAGCAAAAGAGTTAGGCTACCATCCGCAAATTATTAGCGCTGGACGCTTTATAAACGATTCCATGGGAGGTTACGTTGCCAAGCAAACCGTAAAGAAAATCGTGTCAAGCGACAAAAATCTGAAAGATTCTAGGGTACTGGTACTGGGTGTCACCTTTAAGGAGAACGTGAGCGATATTCGAAATTCGAAGGTTGTTGACATCGTATCCGAACTCGAATCGTATGGCATTAAGAGCATCGATGTTTACGATCCACATGCCGATGCTGCTGAAACAAAGCATGAATACAACATCGATACAGTTTCAGAACCAAAGGGCAAGTACGATGCAATTATTGTGGCTGTTAACCATGAGGAGATTGTGAAACTACCTCATTCGTATTTTCATAATTTAGCTTCAAATAATTGTGTGTTTGTTGATGTGAAAGGAGTTTTCAGGAATAACCGTCCAGAAGGATTCATATACTGGAGTTTGTAATAGCATGCATTATACGAAAAGGCTACTAAATTGATGGTAGCCTTTTTTGTGTTTTAAATGTACGGTAGTTGCATGCCATATTAGTTTTTTTGTTGGGAATACGGCATATTTGTACTATTTTTGTTAGCATTTTTGATAGTTTTGACTTAAATATAATAAACTGTAAATTAATTGGTTACGGAACATTCCCTGTAACTGACTGGGCGAAGCTGTATAATATAAATTACATTATACCATAAATGAGTAGAATACTTGTAACCGGAACCGCTGGTTTTATTGGTTTCCATTTAGCAAAGAAGTTAATTGAAAGGGGTGACGAAGTAGTTGGCCTTGATTGTATAAACGATTACTACGATGTTAACCTTAAGTATGATAGGTTGAAATTAACTGGAATTCAAAAGGAATCAGTTAGTTATGGCAAACTCGTTGAGAGTACTAAGTACTCAAACTATAGGTTTATTCAGCTAAAATTAGAGGACAGGGAGAATATTCTTAATCTTTTTCAAACAGCTAATTTCGATAAGGTTTGCAACCTAGCAGCACAAGCCGGTGTGAGGTACAGCCTCGAAAATCCATTTACATATATAGATAGTAACATAGTTGGATTTATTAATATACTTGAGGGTTGCCGGCATAATGGAGTAAAACATTTAGCTTACGCTAGTAGTTCTAGTGTTTACGGGTTGAACGAGTCGATGCCCTTTGCAACGCACGATAACGTTGACCATCCCATAAGCCTTTACGCAGCTAGCAAAAAAAGCAATGAGTTAATGGCTCATACGTATAGCTACCTGTTTGGACTACCAACTACCGGACTAAGGTTCTTTACTGTTTACGGCCCCTGGGGGCGTCCCGACATGGCGCTTTTCCTGTTCACCAAAGCTATGCTCGAAGGTAAGCCCATCGATGTTTTCAATAATGGTAATATGCAGCGCGATTTCACATATATCGATGATATTGTTGAGGGTATCATCCGCGTTATAGATAACGCACCAAAGGGAAAATCTGATTGGTCGGGTAAAACTCCTGATCCTTCATGTTCTGTTGCACCATACAAAGTTTACAACATTGGCAACAGCAGTCCTGTTAAATTGATGAACTTTATTGAAGCCATAGAAGGTTCCCTTGGAATGAAAGCAGTAAAGAATTTTCTTCCTCTACAACCAGGCGATGTGCCTGCAACCTGGGCAAATGTCGATGACTTAGCAGAGGATTTAGGCTATATCCCCAAAACAACCGTTACAGAAGGGATTAAGGAATTTGTTGAGTGGTATTTACAGTATTATAAGAAATAGTTTAAAATAACACTTTGATAATATGAAAATTAGTAAGATATGTTGCATTGGTGCTGGCTACGTTGGTGGACCAACCATGGCGGTAATAGCACAAAAGAACCCACATATTGAGGTTAATGTTGTTGACATTAATCCCGAACGAATTGCCGCATGGCAAACTGATGAACTTCCCATATACGAGCCAGGCTTGTTAGATGTTGTAAAAGAAGCCCGCGGACGAAACCTGTTCTTTAGCACTGATATTGAGAAAGGAATTCGCGAGGCCGAGATGATTTTTATTAGCGTAAACACTCCCACTAAAACCTTTGGAATGGGAAAGGGACGTGCTGCCGATCTTCGTTTCGTAGAACTTTGTGCTCGCCAAATTGCGGAGGTGTCAAAAACCGATAAAATTGTAGTTGAAAAATCGACCCTGCCAGTAAGAACAGCCCAAGCAGTTAAGACAATTCTGTCAGAGACAGGGAATGGAGTTAACTTTCAGGTGCTATCAAATCCTGAGTTTCTTGCCGAGGGTACTGCCGTACAGGATCTGCTTGAACCCGACAGAGTTCTGATTGGCGGCGACCAAACCCCTGAGGGGCTTAAAGCTATTGAAGCATTAACCTCGGTTTACGCATCGTGGGTACCACGTGAACGTATTATTCAAACCCGCTTATGGTCATCGGAACTTTCAAAGCTAACCGCGAATGCATTCCTGGCACAACGAATTTCTTCAATAAACAGTATATCTGCACTTTGCGAAGCAACCGGGGCCGATGTTGATGAGGTAGCATTTGCAATTGGTTCCGATTCTAGAATTGGATCCAAATTCTTAAAATCATCCGTTGGTTTTGGTGGATCATGTTTTCAAAAAGATATTTTAAACCTTGTTTACCTCTGCGAGCACTTTAATTTACCTGAAGTTGCTGCATACTGGGAGCAGGTAATTATTATGAACGATTACCAGAAAAAACGTTTTGCTAACAGCATTATTCATACGCTGTTTAACACCGTTTCAGGGAAAAAAATAGCCATGCTTGGCTGGGCGTTTAAGAAGGACACGAATGATACTAGGGAATCAGCCGCAATTTACGTGTCTGATCACTTAATGAATGATAAGGCAAGAATAACTGTGTATGATCCAAAGGTTCCTGCAAAGAGCATGTATGACGATTTAGATTATCTTCAAACCAGAAGCAGCGATGAAAATCATGAACTATTAGCCGTTGTGGATGATGCTTACGAAGCCTGTAAGGATGCGCACGCAGTAGCAGTAATCACCGAGTGGGATGAGTTCAAAACCCTCGACTGGCAACGAATTTACGACAGTATGATGAAACCAGCTTTCGTGTTTGATGGAAGAAATATTCTTGATCATAGTAAGTTAACAAATATTGGTTTTAAAGTTAAAGCAATTGGAAAATAAACAAGGCTAAAGTTTCCAAGTATAAAGCTTGCCTGCCCTGCCGGCAGGCTGGTGCAGGCAGGTTTAAATTTATCAGTAAGTAATTTTGTTAAGGAAGAAAAGGCTATATATGTAAGTGGTGATTTGAGGGAAAGACTCTTCAAATTCTCTGTTGATGTAATAAAAGCCATACGGAAGCTACCTGTCGGTCCAGAGTATAAGGTAATTACATACCAACTTGTTAAGTCATCATCCTCTTCTGCTGCAAATTATGAAGAAGCACAAGCAGCAGTTTCAAAAGCCGACTTTTCGAATAAAACAGGAATATCACTAAAAGAAATGAGGGAATCAAATTATTGGATTAGATTAATTCTTTCAATATCAGACATAAAGGAAGATTGGGTAAGGCTTGAGGATGAATCAGAGCAACTGAAAAAGATTCTAGGTAGCATATACTCAAAATC
>DAOSWM010000140.1:0-3524 GCA_035380045.1 Tenuifilaceae bacterium
GTCAGAATCCCCCGAGAAAACGAGCCGGAGCGGAACGATCAGCTCGCTGATCGGCTGGCAGCCAGCGTGCGATGCACCCCGTGTTATTGGCTGAGTTTTTACCATGGCAGAAATTATGAGAACCCAAGGATATATCCACAAAAAAAGCAGCCTTTTCAGGCTGCTTCATATATTGCTGCTCAGGAATTCTACTGTTTTATAACCTTTAAAACTCGTCTCTCGCCATTACTGTTCGCAATCGAAATTAAATAAATTCCTTTTGCAAAGGTATCGGTAGAAATTTGTGTAGCCTCCTCACCATTCAACCTTCGCTGGTAAACCTTTTGTCCAATTATATTGGTGATGGTTATTACTGATGCTCCTTTTAGATTGGAGAACGATAAAGTACCATTGAAAGGATTTGGGTACGCTACAGGTAAAGATGCTGGCTCAAAGTCAACATCGGTTGTCTTTGAGAATGTAGCACTAACTGATGTGTTCGAAGTAATTGTATGGGTTTGTGGGTTCGTACTTCCCGAAATATCACCAGTCCAGCCATCAAAACGCCATCCTTCATCTGGCAATGCCTCAATACTCACCTCGGTTCCTTCGTACAGTTCCAGGGGCTCTGCATACACTTCTCCATCAATCTCAACAACACCATCCCCTTCGATGCTAATTTCCAAGGAGTACTTCAGCTTTTCAAGGAACGTGGCAACCAGCGACAAATCACCCTCAACAGTAATGCTCAATGGGTTTTCCGTTTCTTCTAAATCGCCACTCCAGCTATCGAAGTTCCATCCAAAATCGGGGCTTGCGGTTAGGTTCAATTCTTGGCCTTCGTACACGGTAATTGGTTCGGTGTAGTCAGTATCATCTATTGAAACAGTTCCGTTTCCTTCTATGGTAAGTGAAAGTGAGTATAATGTTTTCAGTTCACCCGAAACGGCAACGCTATCAATACAAACGCCGTGACCCCCTTTGGCAACCCCTTCAAAAGCCAGGTAGTACGTAGCTGTTAAAGGTTCAGGAAGTTCCAGGGTGACTTTTGTCCACTCTGCAACACTTGCAGTATACTCTGCATTCTCAATTAGCGCCCACTCATCATCAATTGTTGTCTTGAAGTAAACCCTTAGCTCATCCTGAACTTCAGTGTTCTCCTCTAGAAAATACCAGAACGAAAGTTCTGCAGATACTAAACTTAAAAAATCGAACTCTGGCGAAATTAAACGTGTTGTAAATTCCTCTCTGTCAACTTTTTTTAGCAGCGCAAAGTAATCTCCATCATATGCCTGCGAGGGGTTTGTCTCGTTCTCAGCAACCACCATCCACTCCTGGGATCCCTCATCTACATTCTCCTGAAGCCACCAGTGTGAAAACTCAGCAACCTCACCCTCGAAGCTATCAACCCATGGAAAGGAATCAACTACATGAACCAGAGTAGTTGCATCGGTTTCAACACCTTCGGACCAATTTCCATCATTGAGTTTCATCCATATTTTATAGTGGTACTTGCTACTTGATTTAAGGTCGATATGTGAAAAATCATTCTCTGCTCCTTGAAAAAGAACTATTCCTCCATCGGGAATCATTTCCCCTGCTGCATAATCTGTTCCCTCAACGGGCACACCAAATTCGCCGGTTTCAGAATATGCAAGCAGCACCTCCTGCCCTTCGGGCACTGTCCAGGAAATATCAATCTGATTTCCAGAAACTGGAACTGCAACAAAATCTTCAGGGTCAGTAAAAACAATCACAAAATCAAAGGTTACTGTTTTTGCATCTGCATCTCTATGTATATTAAGCAGGGCTTTCTTTGAGACTTCTCCATCCCATGATTTGGTGCTGGGAATTGTTTCATCAGAAAAAGTTGTGCTCCCGTTTAAACCTGTCCAAACACAGGTTGAGCTATTGATGTTTCCATAGCTGCTGGCGCTACTTGTTGGATCCGATTGAGCGTTGGCTGAAACGGGGTACATCTTCTGTGGATGTGTGTTATTTATTGAGTTTGAATTCATTGCCGACATTACGCCCTTATGAACATGGTAAATCAACATTCCACTTCCCGGAATAGCACTGTCAAATCCTTGTTTTTCTCTATACTCAATTAAAAAATACTCATTACTGGTTTGGGTATCAAACCTATAATAGCTGGAATTATCATCTATTGTATTCAATAAAACCACTGATTCATCCTGCTCTAACATATTAACTTCAGCCCACTGATAAATCATTGTTTTAGTAAATCCGTTATGATGGGCAGGTGTAACACCACCATTATTCCAGGAGCCACCAGCCATCATATCCCAATCTCCGGTTCCTTCATATTTACCGCCGGTTTGATAGTTTGTATCGTAGTAATCGGGAGCACCAAGTACATGACCAAACTCATGACAAATCACCCCAATTGCGGTAATGTTAGTTCCTGAGTTACCTCTTAATTCTGCGGAGCAGGAGTATCTTGAAACGTATTTCCCATCGCAATAGAGAGGTGAAATTGCCCATGCATGAGCCCAAATTGCATCTGCGCCGCCCCCTGCTTCTTCACCATACCCAGCATAAATTACGTATAGCCCATCAACATACCCGTCAGAATCGTTGTCGTACTGTGAAAAATCAACCATAGCATTTGCCTTGTAAACGGCCTCTGTTACCATTTCCTGAGGTTTTTTATCACTACCATCCTCATCGTTTGCTCCATAGTAACTCATATTCTGTGAAATGGTATAGGGTCCCGCTATGTCAACTGTTAAGTTAAATTGCTGGTACGAATTTTCAAGGTAGTAGTCCTTAACACTACCAGTTGCTCCTCCAGCACTATAACCAACCTGGTTGAACAGGTTATTAAAATCATCCTGAGTTTTTGTAAAATCCTTATCCTTGAACCCTACCAGAATGCATATTAACTTTCTATCACCAGTGGTTGGAAATGCGTTTTTCGATTCTTGATTTTTAATATCCCATATTTGCTTCATAATGCTTACCTGCTCCTTACTGAAGAACAATCCTTTTTCTTGTTTCGATAATAAGGAAATTTCAGTTTGGGTTCTCTTTTGATTTGAGCTTACAATGATTCCCGATGGAACAAGATCTCCCTTTTCGTTAATAATTGCATATTCATAGGCTCCTTCCTTGTTAAATAGAATTGTATACCCATCCAGAGTCTGAGCCCACCTTACCTTTTCATCGCCACGCATTATAATATTAATAATACTACCATCGGGTTGACGAAATTCAATTGGATTTGGGTATGCAGGAACTGCATTCATTTCTTGTCTGCTACTAACCGCAGTAATTAGCATCATTAAGAAAATAAACTTGTAAAAACCTTTCATAAACATGTATTTTTATTCGACAAAATATTGATAATCAAAAATTTTTCAAAAATACTATTTTTAAACGAATTAATCATGGAAATTTTTAAAATGAAAGTTGAATTTACATAAAGCAAAGAGGCCACCTTTTTTGGTGGCCTCTCTTCTATTTCTTTTTTCTTACTCCTTCACCAGCTTCTTCACCAGCTTCTCGCCGTTCTGACCCGTGAG
>DAOSWM010000141.1:0-3247 GCA_035380045.1 Tenuifilaceae bacterium
TTCCACATATTGCTAACCAGCAGGTTCATAAAAAAAAGAAGAAGGTGAACGGTTTCCTAACGGAAATTGATGGCGAATCGATGTACTGCATCGAAAATTTCGACCAAATGGAACCGTTCCTGATGAGCATTGTAAGCAGCTCCGATCTCTGGATGTTTGTGTCAAGCAGCGGCGGACTAACTGCCGGAAGGCAAAACTGCAACAACGCTCTTTTTCCCTACTACACCGACGATAAAATTCACGATTCATCAGAAATCACCGGACCAAAAACCATTGTTAGAGTTACTCTCGGTGATAAAATTTTGATCTGGGAACCGTTCTCGAAATATTTTCCGGGCGTGTACAATATCAGCCGGAATTTGTATAAAAATACTGCCGGAAGCAGAATCATCTTTGAAGAGATCAATCACGATTTGGAAATAAAATTTTCCTACAGCTGGTCGAGCAGCGAGGAGTTGGGATGGATTCGGAAATGTTCCATTTCAAATTTATCTGCAAAATCTATCGATATTGAAATTCTCGACGGTTTGCAAAATGTTATTCCCTACGGAATTACCCGCGAAACGCAGAGCATGATGAGCACCCTGATGGATGCGTACAAAGTTGCCGAGTGGATTCCCTATTCAAACTTGGCACTTTTCAGAATGTCATCAATCCCAGTCGATAGAGCCGAACCGAGCGAAGCACTCAAAACCAACTGCATTTGGACTCACGGGTTGAATCAAAAAAGGATTCTTCTCAGCTCAAAACAAATTTCAAATTTCAGATTTGAAGGAAAGGTTGATTCGGAACTTGAAATTTTTGGACAAAAAACGGCAATTTTTGTTAGCGACAATATTACTCTCTCTTCAAACGAAAGCAAAAGCTGGTTTTTCGTTGCGGAAGTTTCCAAGGATAGTTCTGAAATAGTTGCTCTGCAGAGCAAAATTCAGAGTGCAGAAAATCTCGAAAAGTTAATTGAGAAATCTATTGCTGATAGCGAAAAGAAGCTGCATAATTTGGTTTCTCTTGCCGATGGAATTCAGAAAACTGGCGATACGCTTAACGACCGAAGACACTTTGCCAACGTGATGTTCAACATTATGCGCGGCGGAATTTTTGAGAACGGATATGAAGTTAACATAAACGATTTTCTGAAACACCTTGAGCAGTCGAACAAGCTGGTTTTTGAACTTCACAAGGAAAGATTTTCAGGAATCGAATCAGCCGATATCGAAACCATTTATGGAATCGCCAGGCAAAGTAATGATGCCGATCTGATTCGAATTTCATTCGAATATCTCCCTATCAGCTTCAGCCGCAGGCATGGCGACCCAAGTCGCCCTTGGAATTTCTTCGATATCAACATAAAAAATCCCGACGGAACTCCATCGCTGAACTACCAAGGAAACTGGCGCGATATTTTCCAGAACTGGGAAACGCTTGGCTTCTCGTTCCCCGAGTTTCTTCCCGGAATGATTTGCCGTTTCCTCAACGCTTCAACCGCTGATGGTTACAATCCTTACCGAATTACCCGCGATGGCTTCGACTGGGAAGTTCCCGAGCCCGATAATCCTTGGGCATATATTGGTTACTGGGGCGACCACCAGATTATTTACCTGCTAAAGTTCCTCGAACTCTTCGAGAAGTTCTACCCGGGACAAATTTTTAAATTATTCAACGACTCAATTTTCGTATACTCCAACGTTCCCTACCAAATCAAAAATTTTGAAGAAATAATTAAGAATCCGCAGGATACAATAATTTTCGATAGGCAAAAGCACAGCGAGCTTATTCAGAAAAGTGAAACCCTTGGTTCCGATGGGAAACTTTTTACTGATCGTCATGGAAATATTGCACGGGCAACTTTTATGGAGAAAATTCTGGTTAGCCTGCTAACCAAACTCAGCAACTTTGTTCCCGATGCAGGAATCTGGCTCAACACGCAACGTCCAGAGTGGAACGATGCAAACAACGCGCTGGTTGGCCACGGAACATCTATGGTTACGCTCTACCACATGCGCCGTTTCGTAAAATTTCTTTCAAAAATTATTACTAACACAGAGGATAAAACTTTTGCAATTTCATCGGAGGTTCATGCTTTCTGGCTCGGAATTTCATCAACTTTTCTAAAGCATTATCCTCATTTACATAAGGGTTTTAGCAATACAAATAGAAAATCAATTCTATTTGAACTTGGCGAAGCAGGTAGCAACTACAGGCAAAAAGTTTACAATAATTTTAGCGGCGATAAATCTGAAATTGAGAAAGAAAAACTTCTTAATTTTTTCGATATGGTTGTTGAGTATATCGATCAAAGCATTTCCTCCAACAAGCGTTACGACGGATTGTACCATTCCTACAACCTTTTGGAATTCAACGAAGATTCGGTTCAGGTTCAAAATCTGCAGCTAATGCTGGAGGGTCAGGCAGCCATTATCAGCAGCGAATTCCTTAACGCTGAAGAAACTACAAAACTTATGGATGCTCTTTTCAGGAGCGAACTGTGGCGGCCCAATCAGCAAAGTTTTATGCTTTACCCAACCAAAAAGTTGCCAAGTTTTCTTGAGAAAAATATAATTCCAAAAGAGCTGGTTGAAAGCTCGCTCCTTTTACAAGAACTAGTCGCAAGCAAAAACAATCCAGTAATAAAAAAGGACATTGCAGAGAATTTCCACTTTTGCGCAGATATAAAGAATGTTCACATTCTAAAAAGCAAGCTAAACTCTCTTCCCTCAGAATTTCATTCTGATAATTTTACTCACGAGGTTGATTTAATCTGTAGTATTTACGAATCAGTATTTCAGCATCGATTTTTTACCGGACGCTCCGGATCGTTCTACAAGTACGAAGGAATTGGATCTATTTACTGGCATCTGGTATCAAAACTACTGCTAAATCTTGGCGAATCCATCATAAAATTTTCCCTCGAAGGAGAAAGCAATGAAGGTTTGCAGCAACTTGTCGATTTCTATCACAGAGTGAAAGAAGGGATTGGCGTTCATAAGAATCCTAAAAATTACGGTGCATTCCCTACCGATCCCTACTCCCACACCCCATCGATGATGGGAGCGCAGCAACCCGGAATGACCGGGCAGGTTAAAGAGGATATTCTTAGTCGATTCAATGAATTAGGATTAACTGTTTGCAATGGTGAAATAAAAATCAACCCAATTCTACTCAACGAAAACGATTTTAATCAAGAACTTCATTTCACATACTGCAACACACCGTTCCACTATTTAAAGAGCGATAAAAAGCAAATTGA
>DAOSWM010000142.1:0-3168 GCA_035380045.1 Tenuifilaceae bacterium
TTGAAAAAAAATTTACCAGCGTGTTTCTGCAAAATTTTCGGGAAGGAAGAATTCATTTGGCAGCGATGAGGGTAGTCTTATGTCGAAGTACTTCTCAAAAAGAACCAAATGGCCATTCTGAAAGTACTGAATTTGAGTAGCAACAGGTTTCCCATAAATGGTTTCGTATTTATCGAAGAAGGTTTCCTTAACGCTGCCTTCGGCAACCTTCCGCATTCCGTAAAATAGAAAGTTATCCTTATCTACCCAAAAGCATTGTGTGTCGGGATTTCCAATCTGTATTACTTTTTTGCCATTTTTTGTGGTAGCTACAATTTTTGAAACATCGAATCCAATTCGCACAAGTTTTTCGGCAACTATTACGGGGCTAACAACATACGTATCGAATCCAAGAATCATCAGCTCGTGCAATCTGGGGCTACTACCCACCATTTTTTTATGACTGAACGTGTAGAGCGTATCGTTTACAATTAGCCAGCCTCGTCCAGTATCGAAGTCTTTATACCGAATGTGAAGCCGGCTGGGAGCGCTGTATGCCTCAAACCAAACCTCAGAGCTAACCAAACTGTCATCCTTATAGCGGAAGAGTTCCGATTTTAAGGTAATGTTATGATACCAGTCTTGGGAGTATTTTTTGTAAATAAGTTCAATAAGTTGTTTCCCATCGGCGATGGTATCGTTTTTTTGTGCAATGGATGCTAATGATGAAAGAAGTAGGATATTTGTAATGATTATTATTAATCTATTCATTTTGATTGAATTATATTTTTAAGTTGAAAACATTTTAAATACAATACTACCTTTGCAAGGTATTAAAAATGAGAATTAATTCCCAGTTTAATACGATTCAATTTTGAAATATCGATGAATTCAGTTTGAAGTTTTTCATTTTTTTACCATTTTTGGAATTATCAAAATACGCATATGAGCCAGCAGAATGATAAGTATATGAAGGAAGCCATTAGGCTTTCGGTTGAAAATGTTGAGAAGGGAGGAGGACCGTTTGGCGCTGTAATTGTAAAGGATGGTGAAATTATTGCCCGTGGGGCAAATCGGGTTACATCAACAAACGATCCAACCGCTCATGCTGAGGTAACTGCAATTCGCGAAGCAGCAAAAGTTCTAAATACATTCAACCTTGAAGGTTGCGAAATATTTACTTCGTGCGAACCCTGTCCCATGTGCCTGGCAGCAATTTACTGGGCAAGAATCGACCGAATATACTTCGGTAACACAAAAACCGATGCAAAAAATATTGGTTTCGACGATTCGTTCATTTACGAAGAAATTGAAAAGCCAATAAACCAAAGGGCAATAAAAACAACCCAATTACTTAGGGATGAAGCCCTGCAAGCATTCCGGAAATGGGATGAGTTTGAGGGGAAAGTTGAGTATTAGATTCAGTAATCAGTTGGCAGTTTGCAGTCTTCAATATGCCAATTGAGAACTGAGAACTGTCAATTGCTAATTGCCAATTGCCAACTAAATTCTAGATTTTCTTTTCAGTAAGGTACTTCCAGAATCGTTTAGGCATGAAGTTACGTTGCAGGGTTGGATTCTTTCGCTCTGCAATGGATATCGATTTAAAGTATAATCTCCATAAATCCTGGTAGTTGTCCTCGTCACCATGCTCCATACCTTTCTGAAGATTTCCGTTCATTTTGGAAAATGATGGGAATTGAATATTTACCTGTTCAAGGTTTTTTAAATCGTAGTAGAATCCGTAATCTCGCATAGTGTCGTAAATCAGCCAGCGTTGATCGGCAAAACGGTGTTTGAAATGTCCGGTAACCAGCGGAAGCACATCGTACTTTGGGGCAAAAGGGGCGAAGTAGGTTCCATCGGCGGCTCTCTCGAAACGAATAAACATCAGCGATCTGTGCGATTCTCGCACAACTTTTCGGTCGAGGTGGTGAACCTTTAGCACGCTTTTATTTCCTAGATCAGTCATTATTGGTCGCTTGCGAAAAAAAAGTTCCCGGATATAGCTTAGAATATGCAGCTCCATGTCAGCTTCGAGCGATAAGTAAGCGTGGAAAAGCTGCTCGCAGGTTGGGTTTCCGCCAACCTTCATTATTCCGTTCCACACTCTGTTCGATAGTGTTTCATCGGTTTCAACCTCATAGGTTCTGGCGAAGAGCAATCTTTGTCCTTGTGGACGAAGAATCACATCGGGCGATTCCTTACGATTAAATGCGTGAAAAACTGCCGAAAGGAGCCCCATGAAGGTTCCATCGTAGAGATACTCGAGCATCTCGCGGTTTGTAGCAGTAGCATTTGTTACCATAAGCTTAGCTGCACTGCATTTGATAAATTCTTCTTGCGAAGGTCGGTTGTAAGGAGCGACCTTACTCTATCAGGTTTCAGTTCCAGAATTGTTCCCGATGGCAGCTCATTGCACGTGATAAAGAATTGGGCGCGCTTCATAACCACTCCAATTTTACGCAGGTGTTCGGAGTTTAGCTTGCGGTACCTACGAGCGGCAAGTATCATTTTGGCACTTTTGGGGCCAACTCCCGGAATTCTAAGCAACATATGATGATCGGCCCGATTTACATCAATTGGAAATAGGTGCGGGTTTCGAAGCGCATAGGCAAGTTTTGGGTCGATTGCCAAATCAAGGTCCGGATTTTTTTCGTTCACAATTTCCTCAACCCGAAATTGGTAAAAGCGCATAAGCCAGTCGGCTTGGTAAAGCCGGTTTTCGCGTTTTAGCGGTGGCGCTTCAATGGCTGGTAGCCTGCTGTCGTATAAATTCGTTGGGTTGAAGCCCGAGTAGTAAACTCTTTTCAGCCGATTCTCGTTGTAAAGTCCGCTTGCCAGCGAGAGTATTTGTTTATCAGAATCGTGCGTGGCTCCAATTATTAGCTGCGTGCTTTGTCCAGCGGGTGTGAACAACGGTGCTTTGCGAAAAATTTTACGTTCCTCCTTATTCTGAATAATTCCATTTTTTATGAATGTCATTGGGGTAAGAACGCTGCTGTAATCCTTCTCAGGCGCCAGCATTTTCAGGTTTGTTTCGCTGGGAATTTCAATATTTACGCTTAGCCTGTCGGCGTAAAGTCCGGCTTCTTTAACCAGTTCTGGACTTGCTCCGGGGATTGCTTTCAGGTGGATGTACCCGTTAAACTTATGTTCCAACCTTAAATCACGCGCAACCCGTGCTAA
>DAOSWM010000143.1:0-2916 GCA_035380045.1 Tenuifilaceae bacterium
GTTTTTCCAACACCTTGTTCCACGGATATTAACGTAAGGAAGTATTCATTTGGATACTGACCGTCTAATGCCTGTGCAATCATCCCGACATACCATCTCTTTAAATATTCAAGGACGATAGATTTGTCAACCGATTTGTTTTTCAGTTCCAGACAATCCAACCATTTTTCAAATGTTCCAATTGGATTCCTATCGCTGTTTGTTTTAATAAATTCCAGTATCGGATTTACAGTATTGATGTATTCTGACTTTATTACCTCTTCAAACCTTTGACGGGATATTTCCTTTTCAAAATGTTTTTTCAGGTTGATATAGATTGTATTATAAAGCCTTTCGTCAATAATATCACCATTAAAAGTCAAATCCTGTATGAATAAATCATACCTCACTCCGATATCATTAAGGTAATGGGCAATATCATCTGAAGTTATCTTATCAGACTTTGATTGTATTTCAAATCCAAAGGATGGTAACAGGTTCACGGTAGTTCTATAATCATTCTTGCCTTCCAGCAGCTTTAATATCTGATAATGATTATATGGCTTTGATGGAGTGAACTCCGTTGATGTTGAAAAGCAAAAGAAGGTTTTGGTATCCTTGAAGTAATATCCAGAATAAGGTGCTGAAGACCCATCTCGTTTCAAGAACACCTTCTGGTCATCCTGCTTAACCACTGACCAGTTGTGCTTAATAAATATATCAATTATCGAGTATTTATTATTGAATTCATTAATAGCTGGTTCAGTAGTATAGATGAACTGCTTTTCGCTCTTTGAATTGTCATCGCCTTCTGTAGGAAACCATCGGGTCAGGCTTCTTGCTAAATCCAGAAGAAGTTGACGTTCCTGCTTGGTTATAACAGGAATTTCAACATCCAGATTTAAAAGGTCGAACCTGCCTTGCTTGATTTCGTTATTGACCCTGCTCGTGCAGAAGTATCCACCTTCGCCACGAGTTTCGATAATAACTTCCTTCAGTGAGTTCAGAGCAAGTTTTTGATTGCAGTCAATTTCTACCTCTGGACACCTGTAAATCAGATGAAAGCCGTTGTTTGGTGTGGTTTGGATAATTAGTTTGCGGAGTAGGTCATCGGGAATTAGGTCGGAATATTCGGTCATTATCGTTTTTTTGGGGTCATTCTTGACATCGATATCGATGATTTCAAGATTTCCGCTAACCTTACCTGTAATGATTCCGACTGTGCCTTGATTTTGATAGTGATTATGCCAGAGTGAAATCGGGGGGATTTTGCTCTGGTATTCTTTCCATTTGCCGAATGGCTGTTTTGCTGATGATACTGGAATAATAGATAAACCTAAGGTAATACTATCGCCTGTTACAATTTCACTGTTAAAGTCCCATATTAGTTCCATTTTGAGTTAGACATTTAGAATCGCTGTTATTTTTCTCAAGCAGATGTCTCATGAGATACTGCTTTGCCCATGTAGCTGTTGCCACATAGTCTTGTTTGGCTCTTTTCTGGAGCACCTGATAGAAACTCCTGTCAAGGGTCAGATTTAATTTTACATTTTGTTGATTTTTAACCTTTTTCATTTTAAAATGGTTTTAATAAAAGTTATTTTTTGATGCTTAAAACATCCGTTTACACATATAAATACTTCAGTATTCACAAAAAACCCCTGTAACCAGAGGAATTTTTAACCTTTAGTGTTCTTTTTTTGTTTTTTTGCTGAGGGGGGTGGACAAGGTACAAGATAAAACCTACTATTTTGAAACTTTTTAAAACATTTACAGTGGCAAAATGGTGCACTGAATTTCCAGTGTGAATGTTCCTTAATGTTTGAAAATCGGTTTTTACCTTGTCCTTGTACCTACCTCTTAATAATTAAATTAAACAACTTAGCATTCAAAGAACCAATACCTTTTATGCACCAACGTATGCAATGTTGGCACAAATTGCTTCTTTTTTTTAGTTGTTCCCGTGACCAGAATTGGCTACAATTCTTGTTTTTGTTTTTGCTATGTAGCAGACTTTGGTAGCGTTGTGGACACAAAATTACTCAGGAAACCAACAGGGTGCAAGGAATTTTGAGAAAGTAGGTGAAATAATTATGATTGCTTGTAAGAATAGTTACGATTTTATTGCTGAATGGCAGTATTTATTAATGATTTTGGGAATTAGAATCGAATGTTAAAGTGGCATGGCAAGAATTAAATATCTACCATGCCACTCTTGGTTCAACAAGGCAAAATCTTAATTCTCTATTTTAATATAGGTCATCTCATATGGAATTGCCAAACTAAGGTGAGTTACAGTTGCTAACCATAAGAAATGTACCAGTACATATGAATTACTTCTGGATATGCCTAACAAATGGAAGGAATACTTTTCAATCGTATCTTCAATAAATTGAAAACCATAATCAATTGGTGTATAATCAGGCATAACAATTATTCGTAAATATCCATTCTTATGTTTATTGGCTTCCCAAATCTCCTTGATTTCATTTAAATGTTTATTTATAAAGTCCTCTTCTCGTCTCTCTCTAATTTCCCTATTAACACGCCCGTCTGATACAAGATGTTCGAGTTCCAATGCTTTTAAATCTTCTTCCATTTCAAAAATTTCGATTATTGAGTTTACGAAAACCTCATATTCTATTTGATTGATGGATTGAATTCTGGCTTTCAATGCTCCTTTATCGCCCAAATCATATGTATTCTTGCCCTCATTGTCAATATAATCGAATAGCAGCCATTTTGGATACAAATCATCGTTTCCTCCACATCGTGTATAATGCTTATATACTTGGTCAATACAAGCTAATTGATTTGAAGTAAATTCTTGTACAAAAAGTTCCATTACATTCGCACGCAGGTTACAATTGAAATCGAGACAATTATAAATTCTCTTAAAGAATTCATTTGATTGCAGTCTTTCCTTCTCATTATTAC
>DAOSWM010000144.1:0-2859 GCA_035380045.1 Tenuifilaceae bacterium
GCGTAGCCACGCCCACCAACTCATAAGCATAAATGGTTGGATTGGTGGACGGTCGTGGTGGAAAGAATTGTTTTTTACTCATCATCACTTTTATTGTTTGTTAAATCCATAGGGCGAATCATACTTTCAATGAAAGCAATCTCTTCTTCGTTTAAACCATATTTGGAATAGAGTTTTTCATCAGTCCACGGTTCATCGAAATTTTGAACAGGAACAAATTGGTATACACCTTTGGCAGCGTGTTGAGTGTTCTTTCTCAATAGAACTAAAAACCTAAAAAACTTGGATTGTATATAAGAGATTACATTTAATGTTCGTTTTTCTGATGAAAATGGACCGATAACTAAGTAAGTTTCAGTGCAACAACTATTAGGTTCTCCACAAAATGGCTTGTTAATTATTTGATGCGGAAAGTCTTCTCCTGCACCATAAGCCATTGTTATATATACTTTATGTTCTTTTACCCAATCTTTGTTTTGAGTTACTTCGTCAGGGGATATAAATCCTACGCTTTTGTTACCATATATTTTTATTGAGCCTTTAAAAGAACTGCTTTTGCCTTTAAAAAAAGTTCTGAATCCAAAAGGTTTTTGAGTACTTACTAAAACACTAAATGATTTTTCATTTAACTTTCTAACTTTTCTTAGAACAGAAATTGCTTCGTTATATCTAACAAAGATGTCGCTATTCTTTTCTAATAATGGTCTACTCATCAATGATACCTTTTCACCGCGCCTTGTTTCAACTTCACACTGTCCTTTATAATCTTTCTCCCAAAGGAAATAACATACACCGCCTTTGATTTCAACGCCTGGAAAACATTCAGAAGAAACTGGGAAATCAACAATTTTCGAAATTCTATTATCATTTAACATTTCATCTCTAAACTCATCTAACCCACGACCACCAGCAAACCATCTTGAAGGGATAATCATTGTTAAATACTTGGGATTTAATTTTTTTGCTTGTTGAACAAATCTATGGTATAGGGGAATTGCACCGCCCCTTGTCCTTGTATCTTCATTATTATCTCCCCCATCACTTAATTGATATGGTGGATTTCCAACGATAACGTCAAACTTCATATTGAATATTTTTTCAGGTTTGTCTGTGTGAATAAAATTGTAAGCGTAAGTTTCCAAAGCATCATCACGGTCGTACACTTCTTGGCTTGCACTGCAGTATGTGCATTTTCCGCCTTGCCAAGTGTGTTTCATTCGTTTGTAGCGAATGTTTCCTTGCTCATCATCAAAGGTGTTGCAAATGGAATACTTGCCATTGGCAGTTTTGGAGCAATACACACTTCTGCGAGAAAGCAAAGCAGTTAAATCTGTTATGGCAATTCCATAGAGTTGTTTGCTAAAAATGTTGTTAATTCGTTCTTGTTTGTCGGGGATTTGAGTTTCCAAACCCTTCATTAGTCGTTTTGCCATTTCCCTTAAAAAAACCCCACTTTTAGAAACTGGGTCTAGAAACTTGGCGTTTGGGTTGCTCCATAATTCAGTCGGGAGCAAGTCTAAAATATCATTTACCAAACTCGGTGGGGTAAATACTTCGTCATTGCTCAAATTGGCAAGGCAGGAGAGTACGTCTGGGTTATAGTTCGTTTGTATCATCTTCGCCAAGTTTTAAGTAATGAATAAGCGGAAAATCTTTTATAGGTTCATCAATGGTAGCGGTATTGCCTTCATCATTGAAAAGTGAAAACTGGTGCGTTTTCTCCACCAAAAATTTAAACATATAATCTCTGCGTTTCAGCATAGAGCCGTTTACGGCACTCCATTCTGAAAATACAATTGGTTGTTTTGTTTCGGGATTGGTAAAGTCCAAGGCATCACCCCAAAGAATGTTTCTGCTCAATAAAAAACGAACAGAACGAATACACTCATTTTTCACCTGTTTGAATACTTTAGAATACAAATCGGTATAAATACCAAGTAAACGGTCTCGGCATTCTTGGGCATTGTCTTCTAAAATGTCAACTCCGTAAATGCTGGATATTGCAATCACAGAATAACGTTCCCATTCCACTTGGCTTTTGCTGTATCGAGCATCTACTACGGCCAATTTTCGTCTTAATACTTCTGCTAAAAAGTTTCCGTTTCCGCAAGCAGGTTCAAGGAATCGAGAGTCAATTCTTTCTGTTTCCTGCTTAACAAGGTCGAGCATTGCATTAACCTCTCTCTCATTGGTAAACACTTCACCGTGATCTGCAACCCGCTTTTTGGATTTAAGCTGTTTGTCCATCTTCATATTTTTCTTCAATTCAGCCACATTTAGCAATAATTATATCAACTGTCTAAGTTACTTTATTCTTTATATTTGTCCTGTATTTATTAATGAAATCAAATTCTACCACCTTTGACTAATTCTTAATCTCGTTCTTTTCTTCTATGATCTCCGTTTTCAATAACTGGATAAAGTAGAGCGTAACTGCTTGTGGGCATTTGTTTTACTAACTAACCACTAATTTATTTTTTGTCCCATTTTATATACAGAATTCATTATTACCCTGTTATGATTATGGGATTTTCTGTTGTACTCCAACAAACACCCCGTGCTATTATTGCCGTACCACCATCCGCAGTCACATTACCAGCACAGGTCGCTTTTGTGGCAGTTATGTCGGTTACTTCACCTGTGCTGACAGAAAGATTATCCTCAGGGCGACAGGAAAATAAAAGCATTCCCATTGAAAGCAGAAAGACAATCTTTTTCATTATTGTAAGGTTCAATTAATATCAATTTGGTTGCTTTCCTGTCCGTATATGGAAATGTCATTTGTCCTTCCGCGATGTTCCGTCACGAATTTCTCCGATTGCACGAACATGCCTCCCGAGCCACAGCAAGGGTCAAAGA
>DAOSWM010000145.1:0-2854 GCA_035380045.1 Tenuifilaceae bacterium
TCGGTAATATTTGAATCAATGGCTATTACTTTTGTGACATTTTTTTCGGAGTTAACTATGGGTGTAAGTGTTGTTTGTAGCCATATTGTTTCATTTGATTTTGAAATTATTGATGATTCGTATATTATTGAATTTTGAGTTTCAATGCATTGATTAAATACATCCATAATACCTTTAAATGTGCTCGCTTCGAATATGGTAATACCCTTGTGCTCCTTTATTTCCATTAAATTATAACCAGTAAATCGTGTAAATGCAGGATTAACCCATTCAATTTCACCACAAGGACTAAGAATGGTAACAAAGTTATCGGTATGGCTAGCAACAACCGATAATTTTTCTAATTCAAAATTATTCTTTGCCAGCTCCTCGGATTGGGCTAATAGCTCCTCGGATTGGGCCTGCAACTCTTCCTTCTGTTGGTTTATCTCTTCAGTTCGCTCCTTAACCATTTTTTCTAAGTAAATATTGATGTTTTTAAGCCTTCGAATACTCAATTTTACAATTAAAAAAACGATTAGTATGGATAGGATTGCATAGGAAATAAAGGCATATGTTGTACGATACCAGGGGGGGATAATTGTGAAAGCAAAGGTGCTCTCACCGCCAGTGATGCCGTAAATATTTTTTGCCCGAACTTTGAAACAGTAGTCACCCTCTCTTAGGTTTGTGTACTCTTTTATGGTTGTGCTACTCCATTCGGTCCATTTACTCGAGTAACCCTCTAAAAAACACTGGTGCAATAAGTCCGATTCGTTACTATATTCGGGTGTAGCGAATTGAAAGGTGATTGAGTTATCACGAAAATTGATGTTGTATTTTAGGCTCTCATTTTGAGTAGAAGACAGTACTCTTTTTCCGTCCAATTCTGTAAAGAAGTTCCCGTAAAAAATGCACGAATCGTTTGAAATGGAGATGTTTCTTAAGTAGGTTTTAAACTTGTTGCTGTACTTCTGATGTTTCGATAAGTCGACTTTGAATAACCCCTCTGAACCGCCTAGCCAAATATTACTGTCAGGTTCTAGGTAGGCAACCAGTAGCATCATTGAGGGGATCTTGCTGAAAACTTCAGAATTCCATGTGTAACCCCCATTGGGTTGTGAGGCTAGGTACCCAATGAAGCCATTACCATTCATTAGCTGCGAGAGAAAAACATTTCCATACCTGTCCTCAATAAAACTAAATATATCCTTAAGGTTATTCTTATATACTTTACGCAGGGTTTGTTCCGGATAAAAGCGATTGGTTTCATTGTTAAAATGGTATAACCCATCTTCAGTGGCAAAAACAAGTTTTCCATTGAACCTATATATAAGAATATTTTTTAGTGATGAAAACCCTGAACTTATGGTGAAGTATTCAATTTTTTCCGGCTTGAGAACGTTTTCAGAAGGAGTAACTTTTATAACACCCTCGCGGAATGTTGAAATCCAAATATCCCCGTTTTCTTCCTGCTCAACTGAGCGTACATTATTGCCTGTATTTGGAATTAGCCCTAAAAAAGTGAATTTTCCGTTTTTGTATTCAGCAACTCCCGTGTTTTCTATTGAGCCAAAGTAGATGATGTTTGGACTTAATGGTGATTGGTATATCTTATATGCAACGGGGGTATTTGGAATCCTGGTTAACTCATTGTTTTCAAGCATAAAAATACCCTCAACCGTTCCAACTAAAAGAATTTCGTCGGTTGAATTAGGAACTTTGTAGCTTAGGAATGACCAGGTTTGAGAGATGCCTGCATGGAATTTTTGTATTTTTTTATCCTTTATGCAGAAAAGTCCTTGAAGTGTTCCAATGAAGAGAGTACCTTTAAACCGGATTAGCGTTTCAACTGTTCCTTCGAGGTTGTGCTGCTCATTCCAGAATGTTACGGGTCCAAAATAATCGCACCTCGATATCCCCTTATCCAAGGCAAGCCAAAGGTTGTCATCTTTATCTATGTAAAGGTTATGAATCTTATTTTGCAGGATTCCTGTTTCTCTGGTTATTAGTGAGTGGATTGTTCCGTTCCTATCAACAATAACACAGCCGCCGCTGTTTGTCCCTAAAATAATTTCGTGATTTTTTGAGATGGTGCCTGAAAATACGAAATCGTTCACTAGAATTCTATTGGCCTCAGAAGGAATGTGGATTAGTTTGGTAGCCTTATTTGAGTTAGGCTCGTAACGATAAAGCCCTTTAATTCGGTTGGCGAGAATTACTTCGGAGTTAAGCTGCTTCGCAACGAAGAAGTTTTTTTTGATAAACTCTTTGCCCGAGGGGGCAAGGGTAAGTGAATCGTTTACAAGTTTGAATAGGCCGTGTTCTTCATCCTGTATAAACAGTTCGTTGTTGTACACGAATGAAATGCAAAATACTGATTTCGCCTTCCAGTGGGTAAACGTGTTTCTATCTAAAGAAATAAGGTACTCTTCGGTTCTTATGTATAGTACACCATTTATATTATTTATTTCTCTTACAATTCCAAAATTGCTAACTCCAATCGAATCAGTTAACGAAACGTAGCCTAACTTACCATACATGTCGGGTTCGAGGTAACCAAACTCGCTTGGACCGGCGACATAAATAACTCCCAGGCTATCTTTTGCAAAAACTCTGGCAGGAACTTTATTCGGTAACTCAATAAGTTCCCAGCTATTCCCGTCGTACACCAGAACACCATCACCATTAGCAAAGTACATAAAGCCTCTATCATCCTGAATAATACCCCAGTTTTGTGGGTGGGCTTTGTATATTACAGAATTGTAGTTAGTTACTAATGGGTATCCGGTTTCGTTGCAAAATGTGATTTTGGGGCTTAACAGTAGAAAAACAAAAGTTAATGGTAGGAGAAGAGTAACTTTAGTTTTCATAT
>DAOSWM010000146.1:0-2693 GCA_035380045.1 Tenuifilaceae bacterium
TTCGGAGAGCTGGGTTACGACTACTCCATAAACCATTGTCCAGACGGTACACTAAGCGATAACTGCAGGGTTTCACGCAAACCAATAAGGTGGGACTACAACTGGCACGAGAATCGGAAGAGCTTATTCTACTCCTGGGCCGAAATTATTGCCCTGCGTAAAGGGTTACCCGTATTCAGCACCGATAACTTCTCCGTTTCACTTAGCGGAGCTGGCAAACAGATTAAGCTGTACCACAACGACATGGATGTTGTGATTGTTGGAAACTTCGATGTAACACAACAGTCGGTATCAGTAGCTTTCCCAAATACAGGAACCTGGTACGAGTACTTCTCGCAAAGTTCCACCACGCTAGAATCAACCGAAACTAGCATTACTCTGAATCCCGGTGAGTACAGAATGTACTCAAGCGTTGAGATTAACAGAGACGATTACATAGTAACCAGCATAAATACAAATACTAACGAAAGTCCACTTAATGCTAAAGTTTGGCCAAACCCAGCATCAAACCGTCTGAATGTTTCTGTAAATTCTCCAGAATATACGAATGCTAAAATATCGTTGGTTGACATTACTGGCAGAAGGGTTGCAAGTATTTTCGAGGGGTCTTTTAATAAAGGTGAGAATCTGATTACCTGGAACAGAACGAACAGAATTCCTTCAGGATTGTATTTGTGTGTAATTGATTTCGGGAATCGTAAGGAGGTAATAAAAATAACACTTCAATAAAAATATTTATCAAGCTAGTGGCTTTTAAAAGCCAAAAATTATGTTTAACAATAAACCCCAAAACTCTATGGAACATTTCATTTCGTTTTTATTAAAACGATTTTCCTTAGTACTACTTCTAACCACCTTGGCTGCAGTAGCCTGGGCTCAAGAGGTTGTAGTTACAGGGAAAATAGTTGACCAGAATGGTGCCCCCATTATTGGTGCTACTGTTATTGTAAAGGGTACTACTACGGGAGTATCATCGGACATGGATGGAAACTACACCATTCAAACAACCGCAAATTCCACGCTTGTTTTTTCGTACATTGGTTACGAAACCGTTGAAGAACAAGTGAACGGAAGGACTCTAATTAATGTTTCAATGCTGGAAGCTTTTGCTGAGCTTGAAGAGATTGTTATTATTGGTTACGGACAAGTTAAAAAGAAGGATGCTACCGGTTCGGTTGCAACAGTAAGTTCAAGCGATTTTAATAAGGGTGCCATTGCAACTCCTATGGAGCTACTTATGGGGAGAACCGCTGGAGTACAAATTACTACCAATAGTGGTGCACCCGGTGATGGTGCAACAATTAGAATCAGGGGTGGATCATCGTTATCAGCATCAAACGACCCGTTAATAGTTCTCGATGGAACCCCACTTGATAACGGTGGAATTAACGGAGTGAGAAACCCGCTGAGTACCATTAACCCCAACGACATTGAATCTTTCACGATTCTTAAGGACGCTTCAGCTACCGCAATTTATGGTTCACGAGCATCCAACGGAGTAATTATTATTACAACCAAAAAGGGACGTATGGGCGCTCCGCTCAAGTTAAACTACTCTACAAACCTTACTCTAAACACCATTGCTAAAAAACCTTTGGTTTACTCAGCAGATGAATTCAGAACCCTTATCCAGGAAAAAGTTGACGAAGGCTTCATTCCTGAAGGTGCAATTGATTTGCTAGGCGATGCTTCTACCGATTGGCTGAACCAAGTTTTCACAAGCGCCATGAGCCATGAGCACAATATTTCTGCAACCGGCTCAATAAAAAATCTTCCATTTAGAACATCAATCAACTACAGTAACCAGAATGGTATTCTCCAAACCGACAACATGAACCGGATAATTGGCTCAGTATCGTTAACACCATCGCTACTAGACGACAACCTGAAACTTACCATTAATGCGAACGGAACGAAAATGTCGAACACTTTTGCCGACAGAGGTGCAATTGGAAGCGCCGTTTCATTCGACCCAACCAAACCAGTTATGGACAATGTTACCGGTGAAAACTACGGCGGCTACTTCACATGGGTTGACTCAGAAGGATACCCCAATGGGCTTGCACCAAGCAACCCTGTTGCTCTTCTCGACATTCGCTCTGACGAATCTGATGCTATGCGTTTCACAGGAAATTTTCAGGCTGATTATACCATGCCATTCTTTCCCGATATGAAGGCAAACCTAAACCTTGCGTTAGATCAGTCAAAGAGTGAAGGAAATGTGTATGTACCATATTATGCTTCATGGAGTTTTGATAAGAATGAAGATAGAGATGGCGGCACACGTTCAGCATACGAACAGGAAAAGAAGAACCAACTGTTGGATTTCTACCTGAACTACAACAAAGAGATTAGTAGCATCTCCAGCAAATTTGATGTTATGGGCGGTTACTCATGGCAGCATTTTTGGGAAAATAGTTACTCTTTTAAAACCAACGATTACCAGAGTGAAGAAACAAAAATTGATATTGAAGATAAAACAACTCCAAGTGAGTACTATCTATTATCCTTTTTTGGTCGCTTCAACTACATATTCAGCGATAAGTATATTTTCACTTTCACTCTAAGAAATGATGGGACCTCACGTTTTGCCCCTGAAAACCGTTGGGGATTATTCCCATCATACGCGTTAGCATGGAAAATTAGTGAAGAATCGTTTATAAAGGATATCGATTTTATTTCTGATTTAAAGT
>DAOSWM010000147.1:0-2599 GCA_035380045.1 Tenuifilaceae bacterium
GAATGACAGTTAATTAATTTTTATTTTATAGGGGAAGGGATGTGTTGGTGGCGGCCAAGCCGCCACCAACACATCCCTTCCCCTAAGAACATATAACAAACTGTCATTCTGAGCGAAGCGAAGAACTTAGCGCAGCCTGCCTTTGTCGGCAGACAGGCGATCTCTCCGAAGGTAATCTTTTTAAATTAGTCGGACACTAGTGTTTTTTAATCAAAATTTAACTATAAGAAGAGTATGGTGAAAGAGGATTGTAGTAAACGGATGCTATTAAACATGTGTTAAAAATATAACAGTGTTATATAAAAAACAATAAAATAATTATTTTTGTAGTTCTAAAAGTTTGTTTTAGGGTTGGCTTTATAAAAATAATAGGATTCAATATAACACGGACATGATAATAGCAGAACTTGTTAACGCCATAAATGGCAGAGTAGTGTGTGGAGAGAGGATGCTCCAGAATGAGGTTGAATTTGCATTTGCTTCCGATTTGATGAGCGATGTGCTCACGATTCAAAGTGATGGTATGATGCTGCTCACGGGTTTGGCGAATGTGCAAGCCGTTAGAACAGCTGAAATGTCGGATGTGTCCTGTATCGTTTTTGTTCGAAACAAGAAAGCAACTCCTGAGATGATTGAGCTGGCACGTGAAAATGATACCATATTAATTGAGTGTCCCTATTCGATGTTTAAAACCTCAGGTATTCTTTTTCAGCAGGGATTGAAACCAGTATTCTAAAATTAGTTATCTTTCACGATGTTTTTTGATTACGAAATAATTGGTGGCGATTTTTCCAATGCTGGGCAGGCATCAAGTAGCGTGAAGAAGGTTCTTAAGCAGCTGAACGTTGACCCTAAGGTAATTAAGCGTGTGGTTGTATGTTTGTACGAAGCAGAAGTTAACGTTGTGGCTCACGCTTTTAGTGGGAAAATATTCGTCGATATCGATACCGAGCGCATCGTGATGAGGCTTCAGGATACGGGGCCGGGGATTCCAGACATCCCTATGGCCATGCAAATGGGCTATTCTACGGCATCAGCTGAGGTTCGGGAGATGGGGTTCGGCGCAGGAATGGGCTTGCCAAATATCAATAATAATGCCGATGAGTTTAAGATAAACAGTATCGTTGGAGAAGGAACTAACGTTGAAATTGTAGTTTACTTTGATGGAGAAAGTTATGAAAGAGGGAGATAGCAATGCGTTTCATCATGCACTGAGAATCGAAACCGAGGTTTGCATCGGTTGCTCAAACTGCATGAGGGTTTGCCCTACCGAAGCCCTAAGGGTTCGGAACGGTAAGGCTACTCTGTATCCCGAACGTTGTATCGACTGTGGAGAGTGCTTCCGCGTTTGTCCGGTTAATGCAATTATAATTGAGCAGGACGATTTCTCTCGTATCTTCGACTTTAAATACCGGGTTGCTCTTGTGCCAGCTGCTTTGGTTGGCCAATTTCCCGATAATATTTCTCCGGATGAAGTGTATGGTGCGCTGGTTGAGTTAGGTTTCACCAATGTTTTTGAGGTGGAATCATCGGCAATGCTTCTCGCAGAAGCAATAAATCAGTACGTGAAATCAAATGAGAACCCAAAACCCGTTATTTCATCGTTTTGCCCTGCTGTAGTAAGGCTTATTCAGGTTAAATTCCCCGCACTGGTTGATAACATTATGTTACTTAAGCCACCTCTCGATTTGTCGGCCATTTACTATAAGAAGATGCTTACCGATAAAGGGATTCCAGATTCTGAGATTGGAATTTTTTATATAACACCCTGCGCAGCAAAGATTGCTGCAATAAAAAGTCCTGTTGGGGAGGATTACTCCGAGGTGAACGGTGTGATAAATATGGATGTGATTTATAACAAGGCACTTAAGGTTCTTAAACAGAAGGAGGTGAAGCCAATTCCGGGCGGAGCAAGCGAATCGCTTGATTTTCGGAGTGTTTTATGGGCTCTTACAAATGGAGAGGCAAATAATATCAATGGGCGGAGTTTGGCAATCGACAGCTTGCATAACGTAATCGAATTTCTTGAAAAATTGGAGAATGAGGAGATAACCGACGTCGATTTTATCGAAATTCGTGTTTGCGACGAGAGTTGCGCTGGAGGTGTCTTGGCCTCGGGCAATAGGTTCCTGGCAGTTGAAAGGTTAAAGAAACGCTCTGATGTGATGAGGGAGAAACATGCTTTAGATACCAAGTACCAGATTAACTCAATTAACAACTACAAAGATTTTATTTTCAGGAACCTTTCGGTTTACCCTATAAAACCACGGAGCATACTTAAACTTGATGAGAATATGGCTCGGGCGATGAAAAAAATGGAACGTGTTCATCGAATAATGTGTTTCCTCCCGGGAATCGATTGCGGAGCCTGCGGTGCACCTTCGTGCCAAGCTCTCGCCGAGGATATTGTTCAGGGTCAGGCTGCGATGTCGCACTGTATCTTTCTACAAAAAACAATGGAGCAAAGCAGAAAACTTCACCCCGACCACTCTTTTCGTATTATGGAGAAAATTTGGGGGAAAGATAGGTTTGATAAAAATTGTAACAAGGTTAAAGGGACAAGGTTAAAGGGACAAGGTTAAAGGGACAAGGTTAAAGG
>DAOSWM010000148.1:0-2574 GCA_035380045.1 Tenuifilaceae bacterium
GACAATTTATTAATAGTTTCAGAAGCTTTTGCCGGTTTTGATGTAATTAATGAATCGATATTATTCAGAACGTTGAAAATAAAATGGGGATTGTTCTGGTTTACCAGTACCATTAATTTCGATTGCAGTTTTTCATTTTCAAGTTCTTTTTTCTTTTGCTGGTTATCTATCCAATTTATAAATGCCCTAAAAAGTATTCCGGCAACACAGATAAATAAGGAAAGGAAAAAAACTTGCATGTAGCCCGCTAAGGAATATCCCATCCATCCTTTTCCGGATATGGCAGATAATACTTTTTCCATATGCGGAAGAATTGGGAAAATTATACAAACTCCGAAACTTGCTATAACACCTGTTCCAAACCTGTTTTTTAAAAAGAATTTAGGAACAATAAAAGAATAGCCACTATAAAAAATAGTAAGAGACCATGCTAAGATTCCAGCTAACATAGCTGTACTTACCAGTGCGCCTTTAGTAGCCCACAAATTTCCTGCAAGAGTAACCAGGAAAATCATACTTAGGTCGCAAAACCATACGAACCCATGTAGTGAATAAAGAATTGTTTTTTTCATAATTGTAATTTTTAAAATTAATAATTCACTACAAAAATTCTTTATTCCATACAATTGTTAAAATCAGATATATCCTTTCCATAAACTAATCGACAATTTCCTTTTCTTAATCTACAATTAAGTATTATGTTGATTACGAGAAAGAAACCAGTGTATAGTAGCGAAGGCAAGCTTGTAGGGAAGGGCTGCAAGACTGTTGCTTGTGGGTTGGAATATTTGTCTTTTGTCTTTCAAATCAAGGTGTAATATATTTACGATGCAGCTTTTGAGGGTTGCACACAACGGCTGGGGGTGGGTTGTCGGACGGCGATTGAAACGAACATCTATCCAAACCGAACCCGAACCGAATTTACCAAAAAGTTTCAACTCCCAAAATCGATTCCGACTTCAACCCAACGCTTGTTAGCAGCTGGGTTTTCATTTCTCTTTAATATTAATCCATTTCTTTTTAATGTAAACAAAACTCATTGAGAGAAAGAATATAATACAGAGCCATGCAAAATAATCTCCTAAAAATGAATAAATCGTTTTTTGTCCTTTTACAGGCACATCCGAATATAAAATTACTTCATCGGTATTAAAAAAGTCATTGGACGATAAAAGTTGTCCTTTATAATTAAAGGAGGCAGAAAATCCTTTGAATGTTGACCTAACGATGTTAAAACCATTTTCAATGCCCCTTAAAGATGCAACGTAAGTATGATATGGCGAAATTTCTTTCCAGTCGCTGCCTGGAACTAACATAATGTCAATATCCATTTTACCAGTTTGACTAATCAAAGATGAAAAATCCATATCGAAACAAATGGCTGAACCGACTCTTCCATAAGGCGAATCAAAATATTTTATTATTCCATCTCCATAATCACATTCCCCCGGATAAGTTGGCTTTGCCTTATGATATGTAAATAGTATTTCTCCTGTTGGAGAAATCCAAATTATTTTGTTTTCAGGATTTTCATTGGAGTTTTTTTTAGGTATTACATGCATAGGAATTCCAATGTAAATACTGTCGCATAATGCAATTGTTTTAGCTTTTTCGATGAAGTCAGTTTCTTTATCAACGGGCAAACTGATGATTGTTTCTCGTCCAAATATTATTTTAGCGCCTGAAGAAGCTGCTGTTTCACAATTTCTTAAAAATTCTTGGTTTGCCTCTTCTACCAAAGAGTCAAAATTCGTTGTCAAGCGATGATGATACTCTGTTTTAGTGCTGTTTATTGAAGCTATTCTTACAGTTGGTGAATCAATGGTTGTTGACAATCTTATTTGCCCCCATAGAATTACTACGAGAAAAGGAATGCCAAATCCCCCAAACGCCGAGTAAACTTTATTTCTCTCAAAATGATTGTCCCAAAGCCAATTTATAATTGATGCAGTCCACGTAATTAAAAATATTACTCCCCAAATGCCAGTAATTGAGACAAGCTGTAATAAAGGCAATGATGATTGGGTGTGAACCAAAGTTCCGTATGAACCTGAAGGATTGGCCAATATGTTAATATAATCCATTATCACATAAACAGACGGAAATATGAGTGTCGAAACGATTCCCTTAAATTTTTGAGCGTAAATTCGGTCTAACAAAAATGTCAGCGAAGTTATTACGCTCATTATAAAAGAAACCAAGTAGTAGAAAAACCCTGACATGGGCAACATTCCCTTCCAGACGAATATGTTTGATACCCAACCCGCAAGAACAATTATCAGAAATCCTATGAATGGTTTTTGAAACCGTAAAAAGCGAATGAGAAATATCGGTGCGACAAAAGCAGCAATCGGTAAAATCCATCTGCCGTTAAAAAAGAAAAGGAAAATAAATCCAATCAATAAATTGATATAAGAAATTTTAATTCTTCTTTTATTCAAAATTTTTTTATTAATCATTTTATTCATCTGTCAGTTTAGATTTAAGTTTTAGATTGATGCACTTTCAACCTTATTGCTAACGGTTGGTGGTGCGTTTTCGCGCTGGATTCGGACGCGAGTCAGAATCCCCCGA
>DAOSWM010000149.1:0-2537 GCA_035380045.1 Tenuifilaceae bacterium
TCAAAGACGTGATTATCGCATTGTTGTCAACACTGGCGAAGCAGGAAAGGATTCGTATTTCGGAACGAGTACATGCTGGATTAGCCAGAGCACGGCAGCAGGGTCGTGTTGGTGGTCGTCCTTCATTGGATGCATCCAAAATTGATAAGATACGGCAAATGAAATCTGACGGAAGCAGTATCGTTAGTATTGCCAATGCTTTACAAATCAGCAGGGGGAGCGTTTATCAATATTTGTGATACGGAACGATATAGTTTACACTCATAGGTATTAAGCCATATGACAACACATTCCTTTTTAACCAATTATAGTTTTATTTTTTTTAACATTTTACTTCAGAGAAAAATATAACATTCAAGCCAATCGGAGAAATATTAGTGTGATTTAACTCTACTTCTTGAAAGGTGAGAATTTTTACTCCACAAACTTCTCTCTAATAAAAAGATATATTAATATTGCCCAATTGTTTTAAAAGAAGTAAAATCCTGTTTACTTATACTTACCATGCAGAGAGCAATTTTAACTGCTGTGTTATTCATACTATTTGCCACCGTCTCAGGGCAACGGAATATAGAAGTCTTCCCTGTAAAAACCTTACCTGCAATTGATGGTAAATATGATGATATTGATTCACTCCTGATGAATTATAATTTTATTCAACTTGAGCCAGTAAATGGTGACACTTCCATATCAAACACAAGAATCATTGTCATGCAGGATGAAAAAGCAATCTATTTCGGTATCGCTTGTTATCAGGACGTACCTGTTACAGGCAAAATTCAGGTTCGTGATAGATTTGCTCAAAGTGACGATGGGATATTTATTATTCTTGGAACTTTTAATGACAACAGGAATGCTTATTGCTTTGCGCTGAATCCATTAGGTACTCAAACTGATTCGAGAATAATGGATGATGGTCGTACAATTGATTACAATTGGGATACTGAATGGAATTCCAGCGCACAAATATATGATTGGGGTTGGTTTGCCGAAATGGTAATTCCATTTAATAGCATAAAATTCAACAAGAAACAAACCGATTGGCAAATAAACTTCAGGCGCATGGTGCGGGAAGAATCGGAAATCTCCTATTGGGCAAATAGTGTTACTGATGAATACAAAATATCGTCATCTGGGAAATTGCTTAATCTAAATCCCAAGGCAACAAAAAATACTATTTTACTTGTTCCGTATGGTATGGGGAAAGTCACAACTACAAATGCCAATTGGGACAAATATATATTTGAAAATCAGATTGGTGGTGATATTAACTGGCAAATAAATTCAAATTTAACATCAAACATAACTGTAAATCCAGATTTTGCAACAGTTGAGGCTGACGAAGATGTTATTGACCTTACAAAATATGAGGTACAATACCCTGAGAAAAGAGTTTTCTTTCAGGAAGGCAACGAGATGTATCAAACACGTTTAAAAACTTTCTATTCGAGACGAGTTGGAGATATATCAGCAGGTATAAAATTAACAGGAAAAGCAGGCAGAACCAACATCAATCTTATTAATGCCTTTGATAAAAATGCCATTGATTCGTCTGGTGTTAAGCCAATGTATACCGCTCTCAGAGTAAAGAGAGATATTTTGAAATCATCAAGTCTTGGTTTCACGGCAACCAATAAACTCATTGGTGACAGGATGATTTCAACGTTTAGTCCTGATTATGTTTTGAACCTCGGTTCGCTCTGGAAACTTACTGGTCAATATGTTGCTGCAATAGATGATTGGAATGTTTTACGAAATACTGGATATGCAAGGTTTGCGGCAGAAAATAACTTTTTCCACTGGCATATAAGGTATTCTTATCTTCAAGGGGATGGACTAAAAGATATTTTCAATGAGACAGGATACCTTAATGATGATAATCGAAACGAATTTGATTCAGATTTGTCATATAAATGGTGGATTAAAGAATCAGTTTTTAAATACATCAACTTTAGCACTGCTAACAATATTTACTGGAATGATGATTTTTCAAAATTCATGAGTTGGAACATTAATGAGACAGTCCAATTTTATTTTACTAATAAATTTAATCTTGACTTCAGGTATAATAATGAATACAGGCATATAACCTCTGAGAATACGGACTACTATAATTTCTATTATTCTGCCACACTTGGTTATAATACTGAAGCCTATAATCGTGCTACACTGATGGTAAGAAAGGGTCGTAGTTTTGGTTCTGATTATTATTCTATTGAGTCTGGTCTGCAATTAAAGGTATTTAATAAACTTGCGGTTGAATTCAAACCACGATATATACAATTTTCTCCCGAGACAAAGGATTTTAAAACTGCTTTTATAAACAGTATATCAACTACTTATAATTTCACAAATAATCTCTGGATAAAATTCATTCTTCAAACAAATAGTTCCAATGACAAAATATATGTTTATGGTTTAACTGGATGGCGATTTAAGCCACCATTCGGCTACTTGTATTTCATTGTTAATCATACCGAATACATGGACTCTCAAGGGGTCTTTCAAAACAAATATATTGGATTCTTAAAACTGAC
>DAOSWM010000150.1:0-2395 GCA_035380045.1 Tenuifilaceae bacterium
TGAGTTGTCATAGGGTTGTAAATGTTAAATTATTTAATCCTATGAAATCAACTTTTAAACTTTTAACCAAACTTTTCTTCTATCTTTTCATCTACGCAGTTACTTTACTTGCAATTGGCAAAGCGTACTCACAACCAATTACTCAGGTACTAAAAGGAAAAGTTTTTGATATTGAATCGCAGGAAACCTTACCGGGCGCAAACATAATTATTGTAGGTACAAATCCTCTTCTGGGTACAACTTCAGATGTTGATGGAAATTTTAAAATTCCAAACGCACCGCTGGGACGACATTCAACCCAAATCAGCTTTGTTGGATACGATCCGGTTGTAATTCCGGAAATTCTGATTACATCAGGGAAAGAGGTTGTTTTGAATGTTGGGCTTAAGCAAACAATAAACCAGATAAGCGAAGTTGTTGTAAAAGCACACTCGCGCAAGGATAAGCCCATGAATCCTATGGCTTCAATAAGCGCAAAATCGTTTACGGTTGAGGAAACTCGTCGTTATGCCGGAGGTTTGGATGATCCCGCACGAATGGTTTCGGCTTTTGCCGGAGTTACCGTTGGCAACATTCAGGATAACGCAATTATTATTCGCGGAAATTCGCCCAAAGGAGTTTCGTGGCGATTGGAAGGTGTTGAAATTCCAAATCCAAACCATTTTGCCGGAGGAAATGTTGCAGGTGGCGGCGCAGTTACAATCATGAGCGGACAGCTGCTAGCAAACTCCGATTTTTTTACCGGTGCATTCCCCGCTGAATACGGAAATGCTTTGGCTGGTGTTTTCGACATGAAACTTCGAGTTGGAAATAACGAAACCTGGGAGCATACATTTCAGGCAGGAGTTATGGGAATCGATTTCGCATCGGAAGGTCCTTTCAGAAAAGGAGGAAGATCGAGTTACCTTTTCAATTACCGTTACTCAACTTTCGGTTTACTAAACAGAATGAACATTATTCCTTCATCGCAGGTTCCCGAGTATCAGGATTTATCTTTCAAACTCAACTTTCCAACAAAAAAAGCAGGAACATTCTCCATTTGGGGAATTGGTGCTGTTGACTACAATGTTGAACCGGAAGAGAGAGACTCGTCAACTTGGAATTTCGATTGGGACAGGATTGCCTACGTTTGGAATTTGAACATGGGCGCAGTTGGTATTAACCACAGGATAATAACCGGGGAAAGAACATACATAAACACTGCGCTGGTTGGTTCGGGAACACAGAATATTATGGATTCAAAACGGTTCGATAACAACCTGATTCTTCAACCAAATGGATATTTTCTTGATAAGTCAAGCAAACTGACGCTATGTACATTCCTAAATCATAAAATCAGCGCTCGACACACGGTTAAAACAGGAGTAAACTACAGCTCGTTGTTCTATAATCTTAAAATGAGCGGAACGGTAGATTACAATCCCGATAACTTTCAAAACTTTGTTGATCGCGATGGAGTTAGCGGATACGCTGAACTTTACGCACAATCGAAATATAGCGTAACAAAAAATCTAACGTTGAATACTGGCATAAACTTCAACTATTTTGAGCTCAGCAGAAACTACTCCATCGATCCTCGTGCAAGTTTGAAATGGGATTTTGCACAAAATCATTCTATCGCCTTTGGTTACGGAAAACACAGCCAGCTCGAGGAACTGAAAATCTACCTAATTTATAATGATGTAAACGGAGAAAATCATTTCCCAAATAAAAATCTGGAGCTATCAAAAGCACACCATTTTGTACTTGCGTACGATTGGTTAATCAATGAAAAACTGAGACTTAAAACTGAACCATACTTCCAGTATCTGTATGATATTCCTGGAATTCCAAACAGTTCGTACTCAATGATTAACTTCAAGCAGGATTGGGGTTTGAGTGATTCTCTTGCAAACAACAGCACAGGAAAAAACTTGGGTATTGATATCACCTTTGAACGATTCCTAAATAATAACTATTACTATTTAGTTACCGCATCGGTTTTTGATTCAAAGTACAAAGGCGATGATGGGGTTTTAAGAAATACCCGCTACGACAAAGGATTTGCAGTAAATTTACTCTTTGGAAAAGAGTTTTTTCTATCGAAAAATAGAGTTCTTGGTCTGAATGCCCGACTAAGTTTGATTGGCGGTGAAAGGTTTAGCCCAATTCTTACTGAAGAATCAATCCAGCAAGCACAGGTAGTTTACGATGAAACCCGTGCATTCGAAGAGCAAAGCCCTGCAACCTACAATTTCGATTTGAGCATCACTTACCGAATGAATAAAAGCAGGTATTCAGGTATTTGGGCATTACAGGTTAAAAATTTGCTGGGTTCCCCCATGGACAACGGATACATGTACAATTTCCGCACCGGAGGCCTTGAGCGTTGGCAGGAAAAAGTTATGGTTCCGGT
>DAOSWM010000151.1:0-2147 GCA_035380045.1 Tenuifilaceae bacterium
GCCACGAACTCATCAACTGATATAACAAGCAATGAATTAGTAATTGATGAAGGGAATCCTACTGTAATACTTTCAACCTTGGTAGGAGCCACAACAAATTTGTCGCCTTTTGAAATTACAATTGTGTTTAGTGAAGCGGTTCAATATTTTATTGCAAGCGATATTTCGGTTACCAACGGAACTCCATCAAATCTTCAAACTTCCGATAATATTACTTTTACAGCAGATATTACCCCAGGCGGAGAGGGTGCTGTTACAATGATTGTTAATGCCGGTGCTTGTGAAGATTTAGCCGGGAATGGTAACGATATTTCTAATGAGTTATTGGTTGAATACTATACAGCCGATCCTCCTACCCTAAACTTAGTTGAAATATATTCAAGCAATGCTGATCCAACAAAAGCAAAAGTTGACGATAAGATAACCCTAGACTTTTCCTCAACTCGAAAGTTACAGAATGTAATAGTAACAATTGCGGGTAACATAGTTACCCCAACAACAGCAAACCAAAAAAGTTGGACGGCTGAGTACACCATGACCCTCGCCGAGCCTGAAGGAGAGGTTGAGTTTCTGATAGAATTTGAGGATCAGAATGGGGTTGAAGGAATCAATGTTAACACAACAACCAACTCTTCGATGGTTAACTTTAAAAAGCCCCCAGCAGCACCAATTGTTACGGGTGATACTCCCACCAATATTGTTCAGCCCACCTGGAACTGGGATACTGGAGGAGGTGGGAATGGTACCTTCCGTTACAAGTTCAACGACCCGAACCTTGAGGTAGGAGCCATTGTAACAACATCAAAAACCTACACCCATGGTAGCAATTTAAGCCATGGTAATAGCTATACCCTCTATGTCCAGGAAACAGACGATTACGGCAACTGGTCACTTAGTGGGAGTCATGCAATAGTTATTGACACACAAACCGATGCGCCTACACTCCTCCTTCCAGAGGAGAATAAATCATCAGGTTCGCATATAACAGTAAAATTTACCATTCCCGAGAAGGCTAAAAACGAAACCGTAAAGATGATCTTCGTTGATGACAATACAGATTTCAGTGACAGGGTTGTAGTATTCATGCCTGTTTTTGAGGAGGCAGGTACTCACGAAGCCATAATAAACGGTGAGGATTTATTGGATAATTCCCTAAATGCATTCCCCGTTGTTTTCGATGCAACTGGCGGAAGTTATGGAATTAAACTCTTTTCTGGACATTCCTACACTGTTACCATCGAGTACGAGGATTCGCTAGGTAACGCTAAAAGTTCGGATACCCATTCTGGTTTTAACTACGGAAAACCTGCACCACTTTTCGAGAATATTGCAGTAAACCCCCGCCCCAATGCATTGGTAGATGATGTTAACTTAACCTTTAGTTGGCGGGTATTGGTTAGCGAAGTAGTTTACACCGCATTTACCCTTACTCGTAATGGAGAAACGGTTGACCTAAGCGGAATACCTGCAATTACATATGACGATGTGAATTATAGTCCTCCGGTAACTGCCAAGCATTTTTACCTCAATCTTTCTGGGTTAACAGGAGACGAGGGAACTTATATGCTAACCGTGAGAGAAGGTATTTGCGATAGGTTTGGAGCCTGTAGCGAAGGAGACTCAACATTAACCTGGGTTTGCGATAAAACTCCACCAACGCTTTCGTACAGCTCATCGGTATCAAGTCCAACAAACTCTCCATCCTTTACTGTTACTGCGTTAGTAAGTGAGGCAACCAACGACTTTGAGTGGAGCGATATTGTTGCTACAAATGCAGATGTTGATAATTTCATTATAAATAGCCCTACATCTTACACTTTCACTGTAAGTAATCCAAACGAAGGCTTAATTACGCTAAATGTTCCTGTTGGTACTTATAGCGACCTGGCAACCAATCCTAACACTGCTGCATCCCAACTAAACATTGTTTACGATGGAACAGCACCTGAACCGGAAATAACCAGTACAGTAAGTAGCCCAACAAATATAACATCCATTCCAATTGAAGTAGATTTTGGCGAAACTGTAAACGGTTTTGTACAGGGTGATATTAGTATTTCGGGAGGGTCAATCTCTGGATTTACAACAACAAACAATAAAGTATTTACATTCAACCTAGATGTTGCTGCTGAAGCAACTTACACAGT
>DAOSWM010000152.1:0-2053 GCA_035380045.1 Tenuifilaceae bacterium
AAGTTGGAAACGTAATTCGCTTGGCAATGTGGACTTTAGGAATTGACGTTCCGGACAGGATGTAACTTTGCTACTAGAATTCTCTTAACGTTTCGTGAATTCCTTTGTGTATTTCATACCAAAAGTCCAAGGCAGCTTCGTTTTTGTTTTTATCAAATCTGCTTAACCAGAAATCAAGTTCTTGGTTATTAACACTGTCTTCATTCTTCTTTTTTAGAAGGAATGAGTGCACAAAATCGATGTTGCGTTCGCTTTCCCAAAAAACAGATGCGTTTCGGCTTGTAATTCTGCTTGCAGTAAGAGAAAGTGATTTCAAAAATTCATTTTTGATTCCGAATAATGAATCAATTATCTCTGGCATAATATCTTCTGCCCATGCTCTGTGGAAACGACAAATTCCTAGATTATCCATCTGCAATTCCTTAATCAGTCTGCGAGCATCTTCGCGTCCAAGTTCGCGAGGAGGAATAAAATCTTTCCCATAATTCATGTAGTATTTTCCCATAATTGCCATTGGAGAAAGAACTCCTGGGCTCCAGTACTGATTCGGAACAATCCAGCCCTGACGAGCGAATGCAGCGTAAACAAATTTATCCAAAACTTCCTTGCCTTTAACCCTTGCTAAATGACGAGCATATTTTCTGGCTCCCTTTGAAAGATCAATCTTTCCGTTTTCTTTCACCATTTGATCTAACAATTGAATACAAATCTGGGCGTTGTGCATGGAATCATCCACAACATTAAAATCTTTTGGTTCAAAAACTGGAAAATCGGTTACACCAAGTTCCTCGGGTTTTATTAATCCTTCATCTATGCATTCCAAAAGCCAGCTAAGGATTCCACCAACAGAAATAGCATCAAAACCAAGTGTATCAGCATGATGGTTTACAAGTTCTGCTGCACGTTGGTCGAAAATTCCGCAAAGCGGTCCCATGGTTTGGTAAGGCTCATAATCCTTTTTATATATTCCCTGCATTTTCTTGCAAACGGCAACGCAAGGTTCACCACAGGTTTTTTGCTGCTTTGTTTTTATAGTTTCCTCGTTGAACTGTTTAAGATAATGTTCAACAATAAAATCTTTATGGATTCTTAATCTTTCCTCACGGCTCATGTAGATGCTTTTGTAGTTAAAAGCAATAATTCGTTCCTCCAAAGTTGCGTAGTTAACGCCAAATGTTCCGCCAGTATCAAAATTTGGATCGAATCGATATTTAGTAGTTGCTTCTAAATCTTTTGCCGCTAACTTTTTTTGATATTTATCCTGAAACCAGCTGTCTGCAACATTTCTATCCCTGAAGTCTTCGTCAATGTAAGTTCCTCCATAAATAATTCCAATAATTCCGTGTTCCTGAAGCATTTTTGTTCCAAAACCACCTCTTCCTGCCCATGTATCAACAAAAGTAATTTCTCTCTTTTTTATGGGTGCTGATGCAATTCCTCCAAAATCGGTAAACATTGATGCAGGTCCAGTAGCAAGAACTCTGGGATCGTTCTCATAGCGATCACCAAATTGATTTAGCGCATACTCCATTACTCCATAAATTCCCTTTCGCCCAGTATCCCAAATCTCTCTTCTTCTTATTGGAACTAATTCAACTTCAATTTCTTCTCCATGAATTCGGTTTAAGTAAAGTAGCGAAGGAGTGAACGATTTACCTACAATGCTGAACATATTTATTCCCAGGTTATCAAAAACTAAACCTGCACCGCCCATCGATGAAATGTAGAATCCGTGCCACGAAGGAGATATTCCGTTAAATATCAATCTATTTGAGCCTGGAAATATTGATCCAGCTAGAATTCCAGTACCTACATTAAGACTATTATACTTGTATGATAAATGTATGCCTAGATCAACTGGCCCAAAAAAGTCGCCCAACTTGTATCGGTTAATCCTATAATATCCATTTGAAGCATCAACCATCAAACACTTTAGTGTATGAGTTTTGAAGTCCATATTGCAATTTATTTAAAGTTTCACAAACTTATATTAGGAATAATACGGCAAAAAAGTGGCAAATGCTTCCACCTAAAATAAAAAGGTGGAAAATTC
>DAOSWM010000153.1:0-1944 GCA_035380045.1 Tenuifilaceae bacterium
ATCCCAACATCTGAAGATCAACCTCGGATTTGTGGAGAAGGATTATTGGATTACTTTGGTACTACAAAGATTATCAGGCAGCAAATACAGTGATGAGGCGGTTTTCAAAGGAGGAACATCTCTTTCCAAAGGATACCGACTCATTGACCGGTTCTCGGAAAATGTAGACTTGGCAATTGTCAATACGACACATAAAACAGAAAATGAAATCAAAACGATCATTCGTCATATGGAAAAGGCTATAACGGATTTTTAAAAAAGTATGCTGTTCGATTTTTTGAAGTGACAAATAACCAATCGTTCATTGATGCGCATCAGCTACATCCTTTCGAGATCAATAATTTGAACAAGGAACAAACTCTATGGATTTCATTAACCTGTCAGCGTCGGTAGGACCTGACAGTGTTTCGTTTCCAGTAAACTGAAAATTTCCTACACTTCCCCTCTCACCTATTGATAAATCTCCAGTATGTTCTTATTTATGTTTAGCTTTTCTTTATTAAATTAGCCATTCTTTGACAAGTCACTAATACCATCAATATGTTTTTGAGAAAACGAATAAAAGAATTACGGGAAGAAAAAGGACTACCACAACATCAACTGACTGCCGAATTGAAAATTGATTCTCCCTTGTACAGCAAGATTGAACGCGGCGAACGTCGGGCAAAACGCGAGCATGTGATAAAACTGGCTGATTTGCTGGGAACCGATAAAGGTGAACTACTCACGTTATGGTTGGTCGGACAAGTTTAAATAGATTATAACGGAACATTTGCACAAAAAAATTAACGAAATAAAAACCACTCACTTAATATTAAAATGACAATGATAAAAGCCACTGGAAATAAAATCCTAAACCATCTTGGCGACTTAAATTCCATTGCCGATGACACTGTGCGGAAAGTGTGGATAATTAAGGAGGCGCTGAAATGAGAACCGAAGATTTACATAGCTTGCTTGAAGAACTGGTTGAATATCCGGCAGAAACAGAATGGATTGAATTTAAGTTGGGAGCCGGAAGCATAACCAACGACCAAATTGGCGAATATATTTCGGCCATGAGTAACGGTGCTACCATTAAAAACAAACCTTTTGGCTATTTGGTATGGGGAGTACACGACAAAACGCATGAAATCAAAGGGACTAACTTTCAGTTCTCCACAGCTAAGCAAGGAAATCAGGATTTGGAACTTTGGGTAAGAAACCTGCTTCACCCCAAAATCAATTTTGCCATATTCGAGTTCGATTTTTATGATAAAAACATTGTGTTGATGCGCATTCCGGCAGCCAAAGGAGAACCTACACACTTCAAAAAAATACCATACATCCGCATTGGTAGTAATAAAACTGATTTGCGGAACCACCCAAGCTATGTACGCTTAATTTATAATTCCCTTGAGGACTGGAGTGCAGGTATCGTTGAATCAGCAACCTTAAAAGACATTGATGAGGAAGCCGTCCATGTAGCAAGGGAAAAATTCAAAGAAAGAAGTACTCGGGCATCATATTATAACGAGATTGATTCATGGGAAACCGAAAAGTTTCTCGACAAAGCAAAAATTACCATCAACGGGAAAATTACAAATACAGCAATCCTGTTGCTAGGGAAAGAAGAATCATCACATTATTTATTACCTGCGTTGAGTGAGATTACATGGAAATTGGAAACCGAAGAAAAAGCCTACGAACATTTTGGACCCCCCCTTTTGTTGAATACAACAAAGGTTTTGCAAAACATCAGAAATGTCAAATATAAGTTCTTTCCCGATAACGAATTACTAGCGACCACGGTCAATAAATACGACACCCGTACTATTTTGGAAGCCTTACACAATTGCATTGCACATCAGGATTATGGATTAGATAGCCGGATTATTGTAACCGAGAAAATTGATAAACTCATTTTCTCTAACGCGGGTAGTTTCTTTGAAGGAAGTCCTGATG
>DAOSWM010000154.1:0-1826 GCA_035380045.1 Tenuifilaceae bacterium
ATCACACGGGCGCTGGTGGGGTAGTGTGGGCGGGAAATTTGGTGGTTTACAAATCAACTTGTTCTAGATATTTCTCGAATAAAAGCACCCTTTTATCGTCGTTAGGATTAAAAAGGAAGGGTTTTACATCAAGGGCCATTTCTTTCATATTCAAGTTGGTGCACTTTTTTAACACCTCTACCTTTAAATGCTTTGGCGTATTAATGCTTAATTTGTGCTCCAAATACTTGTAGTTTGGCTTAAAACCATTACCAAGAAGCGATACAATATCGTAAAAATCTCTACCCTTATTCCTCTTTCGGTTAATAACAGCATAAAACTTCATTGATAAAAGGATATCCGCGGGTGTGGTATTTATTTGGGTAAAAACATCGAACTTGTTAATTAGTGTAGTATCGGTTCTATACTGAAAACTATGTGCCTCTGAATCAAGTTGAATTAATATCTTTTCACCAGTATGACCCGATAACCCTTCCCTGAAAAGCAATTCAGGAAACCGTATGTAGCAATGGTAGGCACCTCTTGTAACATTTTTTATTTCTATCCCAAAGCCTAACTTTGTTAGCCCCCTTTCTACATCTCTGGTTACTAAATCGAACTCCTTCTGACTAAGGTTGAAGTTGTCAAAATCAAGATCCTCGGAGAACCTATTGTTACCATGAACTATTCGCAAACAAGTTCCGCCTAAAAACGAGAGTTTCGAAGCATATTTGCTATCGAATATCAACTCCAGGATTTTATACTGCAAATATTCCCTAATCATGAAACGCTCAAAAACATGCAGTTCTTCAGGATAAAAAGTCTTTATTTGTGATAAACTAAGCATAGAAAATCATTTTAAATAATGCAACCCTTGTGGTTAAAACTTTTGATTTGAATAGCGTTAAGTACTTTTCTAACTTCGAATAATCAATTACTTGTTTCATCTGCAAATAATTTATGCGAAGTTCTCTAATCGAATCATTATCGTTTAGCTTGTTTAAGTACAAAAAATCTAAAAGGGCTTTTTCGGGATCGGCAATACTAATTGAATAGCCATGATGGTGTATTAGCTTGTAACCAAAAAACAGTTGGGGCTTCAGATGCCTATAAATAAATCGACCCAGCTTACTGTTATATGTGGCCGTATTGTTGGTTGTTATGGATGTAGCAGCAAAAACACCTTCGGGAATCAAGCCGTAATACCCTAAAGCACTTTCAAGTGAAACGTAGGCAGGCTTGTATATTTTGTTTGCTACAAGAAACATAAAGTTTTCACTTTTTTCGTGATTGGTTAAAATGTAATACCCGTTCTTTATTTTGGTCAAATAGCCCTTATGCTGCCATTCAACCAGTCTTCGATTATCGAAGTTGGGGTAAATTTTCTCAATATCCGATAACGAGATTACAGGAAAACCTTTAAAGGTGTTCTGAAACTCAACAAAAGTCATTCCGTATTATTTTATTGTCAAATATAACAATATTTTAAGATAAAAAGCCTTTTTTTATTCTCACTAAATTTGGGAAATAGTTAGGAAGGGTATAAATGCGTTTTGATTTTATTAGCTAGTTTTTCGTGAAAACTAAGCATGAGCCTCGTCCGAACGAGGGAATTATCGAGAAAAAGAGATAACAAAACTAATCAAAGAGAGATAGCTTTTCCCAGCTTGTAACTTCTATGCCTTCAGAACGTTTTTGGTTTTCATTACCGGCATATATAATTTTACCCTGTTTTTCCCCAGTAAGCTTTAACCAATATCTTAAGTTTTTAAAGAATTCATCGTGTACCGTTTTTCCGGATTGCCGCGGTCCGGTAACTGCTACAACTTTGAACATTGAGAATAAAC
>DAOSWM010000155.1:0-1822 GCA_035380045.1 Tenuifilaceae bacterium
GCGCTCCTTAATTTATTAAGATATTGTATTGAATAAAACAATTAAGTATTTATAAGATATACTAGCTACACTTTTTGCAAACCAATAAGCTAAATACAAACCAAATCCATTTACCATGAAGCATCTTTTACAAAGCCTGCTAGGTTTTGCTTGTGTATTATTGTACACCAGCACCTTTGCAGAAAATGAAGTTACACTCGTTTCCAGCAAGCAATCCGAAACGATTTTAACTGTTAAAATTGATTCTTATAACTTCTTCGAAGTTGAAACACCAAATGGAAGAGAGTCAATTGTTTATGCTGAGAATGCGTATCCAATTCTTGAGAAGGGTGCCCCCGATCTTCCTAAAATTGTTAAGTCAGTAATAATACCTGACAATGGCACAACGGAAGTGAAAATCCTTTCGGCTGAATATGTCGATTATGAAAATATCAGCATTGCCCCATCGAAGGGAAATCTTATGCGTAACGTTGACCCAGCCAAGGTTCCATACACTTACGGCGAATGGTATAGCAACGATGCTTTTTATCCTTCTCAGGCTGCAAATGTTAACGAACCATACATACTAAGAGATTTTAGAGGACAAACCGTAAACTTCTATCCATTCCAGTATAATCCGGTTAGCAAGGTGCTAAGGGTTTATTCAGAAATTACTGTACAAATTTCTAGTACAAATTCGAAGGGTATAAACGAAAGGGTTGATACTAGAGTAAATAAAAAAGTTTACCAAGAGTTTGATGAAATGTATAGCAGGCATTTCATTAACTACGAGAGAACTGCTAAGTACGATATTGTTCCTGAGCAAGGTTTGATGCTGGTAGTTTCCGACCCAAGCTACATGGATGCAATTCAACCTTTGGTTGACTGGAAAAACCAGAAGGGACAGCCAACCGTGCTAATCAGCTATGCCGATGCTGGTGGCTCATCAGCAAACCTAAAAACGTATGTAACCAACCAGTACAATAGCGAAGATGGTTTGATGTTTCTCCTAATTATTGGCGATGGCCAACATATTCCACCATTGTATAAGTCGGGTGATAGTGACGCAGCCTATGGGCATATAGTTGGTACCGACTCATACGCGGAGGTTATAGTTGGACGTTTTTCTGCTGAATCTGTTGCTCACGTTGAAACTCAGGTTGAAAGAGTAATTACTTACGAAAGGGATTTAGGAGTTAGCGCTACTTGGTTGAAGAATGGTTTAGGATTAGCTTCCGATCAGGGTACAGGTGATGATGGAGAAACAGATATTGAGCATATGGATGTTATTCGTGGCAAACTTCTCGGTTATAATTATACTTTAGTTGATCAGGTTTACGATCCGGGAGCAACAGCCACCATGGTAGTGAATAGTTTAAATGCAGGTAGAGGAATTATTAACTATGTTGGGCATGGATCAGACTATTCATGGAGTACCACAGGTTTTGGAGTGAGCAATATGAGCAGTTTGACAAACGTAGGTATGTGGCCGTTTATCTTCGATGTAGCCTGCGTGAATGGGAATTTTGTTGGGCAAACCTGCTTCGCAGAAGCTTTTATTAGAGCAAATTCTAGTGGTCCTACAGGAACTCTAGCGATAATTGCTTCAACAATAAATCAGGATTGGTCACCACCAATGAGGGGACAGGATGAGATGAATGATATTTTGGTTGAGTCACACGAAAATAATATTAAAAGAACATTTGGTGGAATCGCAGTGAATGGTTGTATGAATATGAATGATGTATATTCTACAAGCGGGTATAACATGACTAATACTTGGACCATTTTTGGTGATCCCTCCGTTATGGTTCGTACTGATACTCCTCAGGAGATGGTGATT
>DAOSWM010000156.1:0-1768 GCA_035380045.1 Tenuifilaceae bacterium
TACAGCTGGGAGGGGAGAATGAAAGGGTTGCTCCGTTCTCATCGACTATGAGCTTTACCTTGCGAGCCATAACCAGCGCCAGGTTTGGCTCCTCGTGCCCGGCAGGAAATCCGAAGCAAACAGGAAAATCGTAGCTGGCAACGCACTCCTTAATGATCTCATAGGCTGATTTCCCGAAAGAAATGGTGTTATCGTTCATGGAGTTCATGCTGCCAACCACCAATCCTGCAAGGTTGGTGAATTTACCGCTATGCTTCAGGTTCATCATCATGCGGTCAACGTGGTAGAGGTACTCGTCTAAATCCTCAATAAAAAGAATTTTGCCATCGGTGGTAATGTCAGCATCGGTTCCGGCAACGCTGTAAAGTATCGAAAGGTTCCCACCGGTAAGCAAACCTTCGGCAGTTCCCAATCGGTTAAACTCGTGGGATGGGGCATGGTAGGTTGGACTTTCACCAAATAGAACTCTCCTTAAGCTTTGGGTTGAAAGATTTTCGCTTCCGTCCTTCGGGAAATTAAGCGGCATTGTTCCGTGGATGGTTTCCAGAAAGAACCAGGTGTTTAGCATTCCGTGGAAAACCGTAATGTCGCTATAGCCAATAACCCACTTCGGGTTTCGCTGTAAGGCACGTAAATCAAGCAAATCGAGAAGTCTTATACTTCCATAGCCTCCACGAGCGCAAAAAATTGCTTTCACTTTTGAATCGTCAATCATCTCCTGAAAATCGGCAGCGCGCTCTTCGTCGGTTCCGGAAAATTGATTGTACGAACCGTAAATATTTTTACTCAACAAAACTTTCAACCCCCAACTATTCAGTAGATTAATGGCCGGAAGAACCTCCTCTTCGCTCACCTTACGGGCAGGTGCCACAATTCCAACCAAATCGCCTTCAATTAATGTGGGAGGGGTTATAAGCTCCATAAAAAATTAATATCTTTGTAAGTTGTTTTTCAACCCAAACGGGAATGAAAGATAATACAAAATGGCACAAAAGCCCCAATGTGGGCTTGTTTTTTTGAGTAAACAAATCTTTTTTGTGATGAATACACCCAAACGATACCTTATTACATCGGCGCTTCCGTACGCAAACGGACCAATCCACATTGGCCATCTCGCAGGCGTTTACATCCCTTCGGATATTTACACGCGTTACCTTCGGTTGAAAGGAAGGGAGGTTATTTCTATCTGCGGATCGGATGAGCACGGAGTGCCAATAACCATAAAAGCCCGCCAGGAAGGCGTTTCGCCACAGGCAATTGTTGACAAGTACCATTCAATAATAAAGGATTCGTTCGAACGTTTCGGCATTGCTTTCGATATCTACTCGCGTACCTCATCGAAAATGCACTACGAAACTGCCTCGCAGTTTTTTCGCAAGCTTTACGACGACGGAGTTTTTGTTGAGAATACAACCCAGCAATACTATGACGAGGAAGTGAAGCAGTTCCTTGCCGATAGGTACATCACAGGAACCTGTCCGCATTGCTCAAATCCGAATGCGTATGGCGATCAGTGTGAGAAATGCGGAACCAGCTTGAATGCTACCGATCTGATAAGTCCAAAATCAACTTTGAGCGGATCGGCTCCGGTACTAAAGGAAACGAAGCACTGGTTTTTGCCGCTAGATAAGTTTCAACCATTTTTGGAAAAATGGATTTTAGAAGAGCATAAAGATTGGAAAACCAATGTTTTCGGACAGTGTAAGAGTTGGTTCGATATGGGATTGCAGCCACGAGCTGTAAGTCGCGATTTGGATTGGGGAGTTCC
>DAOSWM010000157.1:0-1729 GCA_035380045.1 Tenuifilaceae bacterium
AAGGTCAAATAAGGTGAGGGGTTGGTGGCGGCGAAGCCGCCACCAACCCCTCACCAATCTAAAACGTAACAACCTGTCATTTCGAGCGAAGCGAGGAATCAATTGTTCAAAAATTCTCAATCAACAAATTTAAACAGACACTAATAATTTTTTCATTAAAACATTTCATAATTTTACCTTTAATAATGCTCAATAGATGAAGTTGCACAGCTACTTTGTTTACATCCTCACGAATAAGAACCGAACCGTTCTGTATATTGGCGTTACAAACGATTTGGTGAGGCGATTACACGAGCATATTGCTGGACGCATTAAAGGGTTTACGTACAAGTACAACTGTCACCATTTAATTTACTACGAAGAATTTAGCGATATAAATGAGGCCATTGCCCGTGAAAAGCAGTTGAAGGGATGGAGCAGAGCGAAGAAGGAGAACTTAATTTCGAGCAAAAACCCAAGCCGTCAGTTTCTGAATAAGGATTCAAAAATAGTGGTTCTCCTATAGTTTTTTATGATGATGAACACGAGATTAAATAAAGTTTTGACCTATGTTACCGTTCACTACCCCTCCGATGGTTTTAACCCAAAATACACACAAATTATCCCGGGGTTGCCGGAAGGCAACGTTTACGAAATTAAAAATGCCAACCATATTGAGGTGCGCAATATGAGCCATAAAGGAATTAATGGGGATAATACGAGGAAAGAGTTTGATAAAATATGGAAGAGACCGACTTATGATTTCTTCTATACACCCACTAGATAATTCTTTTTATGAGATTTATTTTCCTCATTTTTCCATTTTTCCTCCTTGTAGTATCATGCTGCAAGGAGGATATTCCTCCTACTCAAACAGATGAATACGGAGTTATAATTTCTCAACCTATCCAATGGAAATACCATTTACACGCAAGCGGTCAATACCATAGCAATAGTTACTTCGATTCTCCTATTGTTTACAATAGTAATATTGCCATACCCACAACAGAAACTGATGGGTCAAAGTGTATGACAATGATTTCTTCAAGAACTGGCAAATCATTATGGCATTGGAGTGATGTTTTTCAGCAATCCTATGGGGCTGATTTAAATATTGATTGGTTAGTGTGTCGCAATGGATTGATGACTTGGCAAGTAGCAAGTAGGAGTTATTGTGTAGATTTAAAAGACGGTTCAACCTTCTGGAAATACCAAAGAGATAGATACTATGATATTAGACTTAACCCTTTTAATGATAATTTCTTTGCATATAGTTTTGCTACAAGATCAGATGGCCACGATGAGCAAGTAGCCTTTCTTGGTAATTTAGAAACGGGTGATCTTTTTGAATTTTTACGAGCAAATTATTCATGTGAATATGTCGCTCCTATAACAGATAATGGAAGTGTTGGTGCAATTATTTACATTAACCAACTCCCTGTTAGTAGCAATTTATTGCTTGTAACCTACGCCGAACCCCTTCCTGAGTGGAAAGTCCGCTCCATGTTTGGTTTGTATAATACCGAAACTCAGGAATGGATTTATGAAAGAAAGATTTTAGCGGACCCTTTATGGAATACTAGTGTTTTTCATACGCCAATTATATATAATGGAAGAGTTTACGCCAACGTTGGTAACAATATTGTTTGCCACGATGTAAAAACAGGCGAGCAAATCTGGGCGCAGGAATTTGAGCAGGACTTCCTTTTCTCCGGCTTTATTATTGAGGATGGTATGTTGCTGGCAAACT
>DAOSWM010000158.1:0-1666 GCA_035380045.1 Tenuifilaceae bacterium
CCTGAATCCGCAAGACTCATTTTCTTAAAACCTTTCAAAAACGTCGAAAATATGGTATAATAAACGTATTAAAAATGCTGCAAAAAGCAGCACCCGAAAGGTGAAAAAGAAACATGAAAAAAGAAGCATACAAAAATCATTTTAACAAGGATATTATCGTTACGCTCAGCGATGAAAGACTAATAACTCCAAGTGGATTATGCATGGTAGGTCAGATATTCGGAAAGTCAAGTCTTGCAAAGAAAGCAGCAAGAATGACAACAGATAAAAGATCCCAGCCACAAATAAAAAACGGAGATATTCTTTTAAGTGAAATAGGTATGCTTACTCTTGGAAAAACAAGTTTTGATTACATCAATGAATTTCATTCTGATCCAGAGTATTACAAAGCTGCCCTTGGTATAGCATATGGTATTCCATCAGAATCAACACTTAGAATGAGACTGGATACAATAGGTCAAAGCATGGATGCAGACATAATTGAAGGAAACGTAAGTATGTTTAAAGCATGTAAAGTTGAACCATCTGCATTGTTATGCGGATATGTTCCGGTTGATCTTGATGTAACTCCGTTTGATAACTCAAAAACTCACAAGGAAGGCGTATCCCGTACATACAAAAATTTTGACGGATATGCGCCGATGATGGCGTATATCGGAACAGAAGGATATGGATGCAACTTTGAACTTAGAGAAGGAAAACAGCACTGTCAAAATGGAACACCTGAATTTCTGCAGAAAACAATAAAAACAGCAAAACAGATGACAAACAAGCCTCTTCTTTTCAGAATGGATTCAGGCAATGATGCTGCTGAAAATATGGAAATACTCCACTGGGATGACCCACAGATAAAATTTCTTGTAAAGCATAATTTCAGACGTGAAAACAAAGAGAAAGTTGCTGAATCATTGAAGAAAGTATGCCAGAATGTCAATAAACCACGAGAAGGCAAAACTATATATATCGGAACAACATGGAAAAATATAAATACCGAAAACAAAGGCGAAATCTGCGTCAGAGCTGTTTATGAAATCATAGAAAGAACACTTGATCCAAACGGCCAGTTTTTACTTGAACCGGAACAGGAAATAAATCTTTATCTGACATCCCTTGATCTCTCTGATGAAGAAGTAATCAAACTTTATCATAACCATGCTGTATGCGAGCAGTATCACAGCGAAATCAAAACTGATATGGATATTGAGAGACTTCCAAGTGGCAAATTTGCAACAAATGCCTTGATTTTAAAACTCGGTATGCTTGCTTATAATATTCTTCGTATTATCGGAACTGAAGCTATGAAGCAGAACGATATGCCTGTACGTCATAAAACAATTAAGCGTCGAAGAATCAGGACAGTAATAGATCGTTTAATTCTCATTGCAGGACATCTCACCGTTCATGCAAGGCGAATGAAACTTGCACTTGGAAAAAGTAATCCATGGGCAAATGCATTTATTAGAATCCACAAGGCCTTCGCTGCAATATAATTTAATAAAATCGCATTTTTTTGGGGTAAGGGGTAACTATACCCTAACGAAGGAAAAAGTGTTTAAAACTTAATAAAATTATCATGAAACCATAGAGTAATCACTAAATAATAGGCTAATTTACATCTCCAATATTAGCCTATTGATTTTTGGAGTGAACTCTGCGGATTCAGGAA
>DAOSWM010000159.1:0-1571 GCA_035380045.1 Tenuifilaceae bacterium
TCCTGGAACATGGATCCGGAATTGCTTGAAAAAGCGATAAAAGACAGGATTTCGAAACAGAGGAAACCCAAGGCGATTATTCTGGTTCATTTATACGGCATGCCGGCAAAAATTGATGAGATAGTAAGTATTGCAGAAAAATATGAGATACCAATAGTTGAGGATGCAGCAGAATCACTTGGTAGCCGTTACAAAGGAAGAGCCTGTGGAACTTTTGGTTTAATGGGAATCCTTTCGTTCAACGGGAATAAAATTATTACAACCTCGGGTGGAGGAGCACTCGTTTCAAGAGATGATGAGTACATAAAGAAAGCAAGGTTCCTTGCCACCCAGGCACGCGACGATGCTCCTCACTACCAGCATAGTGAAATTGGTTACAATTACCGTATGAGCAACGTTGTTGCTGGTATTGGGCGCGGACAAATGGAAGTGCTGGAAAACAGAATTGCTGTGAGAAGAGAAAATAATCGTTTTTATAGGTCATTATTCAATGGTATTGAAGGAATTGCTTTTCAGAATGAACCGGTTGGCCACTTCTCAAACTACTGGTTGACAACAATTTTGGTTAACAAGGAAAAGATTGGATTTTCACGTGAGGACATAAGGGTTGCATTGGAAAAGGAGAATATAGAAACTCGTCCTTTGTGGAAGCCAATGCACTTACAGCCAGTTTTTTCTAATGCACTTAGCTACGTAAATGGTATTTCTGAAAAATATTTTCAGAATGGTTTGTGCTTGCCGTCGGGATCAAACTTAACCACCGAAGAGAAAGATAGGATTAAACTTTCGATTCAACGAATTCTGGGCATCTCATAGTTTTTCCTACTCAATTTATTTAAAATGAAAGTTCCATTTTCCCCTCCTCGTGTAGATTCAAAGATTATTAACGAGGTTTCAGAGGCCCTTCAATCGGGATGGATTACAACGGGTCCAAGAACCAAGCAGTTCGAGAAGGATCTGGGTGCTTTTTGTGGCGGAGGCACAGTCCTTTGTTTAAGTTCTGCTACCTCGGGGCTTGAACTTGTGCTACGATGGTTTGGTGTTAAGGAAGGCGATGAGGTTATTTTACCCGCATACACCTACTGTGCTACCGCAAATGTAGTAATACATTGTGGTGCAAAGCCAGTTTTTGTTGACGTAAACCCCGATGATTTTTTAATATCAGTTACAGAAATTGAAAAGGCCATAACCAAAAACACAAAGGTTATTATGCCAGTCGATTTTGGAGGAATGCCCTGCGATTACGATAAAATAAATTCTCTTGTGAATTGTAGGTCGAAAAGGGCAATTTTCAACCCCGAAACCGAAGAGCAAGAAAAGTTGGGGAGAATTCTTGTGCTTTCCGATGCTGCCCATTCGTTGGGAGCATGGTACAAAGGGAAATCAACAGGATTATTGACCGACATTACGGTTTTCTCTTTCCATGCTGTTAAAAATCTTACAACTGCCGAGGGAGGTGCCATAGTGTTTAATCTGCCGGAACCCTTTTCGAACGATGAACTTTATAGGTGGTTTAACGTATTCTCGTTGCATGGCCAATCCAAGGATGCACTTGCAAAAGTGCAGGTTGG
>DAOSWM010000160.1:0-1543 GCA_035380045.1 Tenuifilaceae bacterium
TGTACCTACCCCCAATTAACTGGATAAAAAATCAGAAACAGTTTGACTGTTTTTACAAATATAGTTATTAATAAATTCATTCGCCATCAGATAATCAAATTTAGCCCCACCGGAAAATATATCAAGGTTAAAATGAATTTTTGAAGAAAAACTCGATAAATCGGATGTATTAAATTTTGTATCGATTTTTTCTTCAAAAAACCTTGCTAAATTTTCCGGTTTACGGTCAATAGGTTGCTTATCTGATACAAATGAATAAAAGTACTCATTCCATACCGAAGCAGGTGTTCTACGTGCTAATGATCCATGTTTTCGGATATAATTGTAAGTAAATATGTATTGTGCGATTTTCATATCAGCATGATAAAAAGATTCAAACTCGTAACGGGAGACTAATTCTCGTTGCATAATGCTGTGAAAAGCTTCGATATAAGCGTTATCTTCTGGTGTAGCTACATGAGTAAACTCATGCAACACATTAATTTCATCAAGATACGAACGAACTGATGTAGCAATAAACTGGCTGCCATTATCATTTCGTATAGTGATTGGTATCTTAGCCTTTTCAGGCAAAGTATTCTTCAGTAGCCACAACACATCGTGTTGTCGGATACTTTGTTTGAATACATATCCTACAATTTTTCTCGAATATACATCGATTAAGGAAAGCAGATATGCAAATTTTCCATTAATCGGAATGTACTTAATGTCCATACACAAATATTGCAGTGGATATTGTGCATTGATTTTACGAAAACGCACAAATTTACGTTTACCAAAATGTGTTGAGATAGATTTACCAAACAGCAGTTTGTGTTCATCCATAAGGCGATATACTTTTTTGTGATTTATAATAATACCCCTATCAAACAACTCATCAGTAATCGGTCGATACCCATAGCATAAGAACTCAATACCAAGAATGTTCTTAATTTCTTCAATAACTACGGTGTTTGAAACAACACTACCATCAGTTTTAAGGCATGTTTCACTTGGTTTGCGTCCAGGTTTTCCATCCTTCGGAACATAATAATAGCTACTTGGGTTAAGACCACTCCATGCTAATCTTTTAGCAATGGAAATATGATTATCAAACGACTCTATAACTTGCATGGCATCCTTTTTTAATAACGGCTTTTTTTTAAAAGCTCATCTTTAAAACGTAACTCTAAACTGAGCTCGCCCACAAGTTCTCGCAATCGTTTGATTTCTTGTTCCATTTTTCGCTTTTCCGGATCAATACGTGAATATCTCGACTCCAGACCCATGATTCCATTCTCGTTAAACTTGCGTTTCCACTTATGAAACAATGATTGCGAAAGATTATACTTGCGAAGTGTTGGCTGTAAGCCATTTACTTCAACTTCCTGAATAATTTGAAGCTTCTGCTCCTTACTCCATTGACGCTTTTCTCTTGTCATAATTTACAAATTTAAAGTGTCAAACTGTTTTACCAATTTTATTTCATACTATTGGGGGGCTAATACAGATACAGAAGAACTTAAATCAAAACTATCAGAGTTAAACAAAAAGCTTAAGACTA